>JAURZI010000141.1 GCA_030653435.1 Methylovulum sp. | reverse complement strand
GGAAACAACCGGGGGCTGCAGGCATCTTAAATTTACGGGCATTAGTTTTAACGGCTCAAAGATGGACACAGTTTTGGCAAAAAATAAATCTTTTTGGCGTTCCTTCTGTTACGACTGCTTTAAATTGAGGCTGCACCCGTTTGAACAAACCCTACAAATGGGGGCTTTCGGCTCTAATAACCGAGGCATCTGAACTCAGGGCGGTGTGGCGTTTTGATACTGTAATTTTATTTTTCAATCAGGCTTTTCATTTTGCCCGCTGAGCTGACCTATACCGCCCAGATTAAGAGGTATTGCACCACCCCTCTATTGACAAGTGTTGTGATAAAGTTCACATTGTCGCGTAACTGTTTAAATACGCTTAATATCTATGCAGTTGCAGACCAAATAAAAATAACTATAAAGAGGATTAGATAACATGAAATTATTAAAAAGCGCTGTCGTAGCTACTGCATTGGCACTTTCTTTAGGATCTCTTTCGGCTACTGCGGACGTCTGTTTGGGTATGGCGTGTATGTATAACAGAATGACTCCCGTCGAAGGGATTGAGGCTACTGTAAGCCAAGTAGCTGAAGCATTGAAAGCCATCAGTGACAGTGCGGGGAGCGAGGTAATTATAAGCAATATCAAAGAAGCATTAGCGGTAAGTAAAGAAATCAATGCTAACGATAAAGTTGACCGTAATCGTAACCGTGCCAATGATTATTTGAAAAAAGCTCGCACATCTGTAAAAGACGGCGATTTGATTAAAGCAACAGAACACCTAAAAGAGGCTGAGAAACGTTTTTCAGATCTTAAAGGGATGCTCGATTTAAAACTGGACGATCGAGTTTCGCAACAAACCCCCATGATTAACCGTATTTTGGACACACCCGATAGGTAATACAGTTATCAACGGTGTAGGCCAATCATAAGGCAAGCTGTCAGGCGCGGTAAGCAAAAATAATACAAAGGACAGATTGCCGCGCCCCAACTGAGAACAGGGTTAGGTTGATCAGGTTCTAAAACATTACGTTTGCTCCATTTCGGCCGAATATTTGCCGTAGCGTGCCGCACCGTTGAGCCTTGCGCGCTTATAAAGCGCCTGTTGCGCTGCCTTTACGTTTTCCGGCTGGCCTTGCCAGGCTTCCAGCACGGGTTGTTGCAATGCCCTCCCATAGGAAAAACTTAATTGCCAGGGCGCATTACCCGCGTTTGCATTCATAGCATTCAGATTAGCCGTGGCTTCTTCAGGAGTCTGTCCTCCCGAAAGAAAATTAATTCCGGGTACAGCCGCAGGCACTGAACGCCGCATAGCCGCCAGGGTTTTTTCGGCGATTTCTTCAGGGTTAGCCCACTGTCGCGCATCTTTGCCCGGCACGACCATGCTGGGCTTCAGCACGATATATTCCAACTCCACCCGATGCCTGTGCAAGGCATGGAATACCGCATGCTGTACTCTTTCAATGACTTCAAAACAATGATCCATGCTGTGATCGCCGTCCAACAACACTTCCGGCTCAACGATAGGCACCAACCCTAAGGACTGGCATATCGCCGCATAGCGGGCCAACACTTCCGCATTGCTGGTTAGACCGGCTTGGGTCGGATTATGGGGGCTGATCGCATACACTTCACGCCATTTGGCAAAACGTGCGCCCTGCGCCTTGTAACCTGCCAATCGCTCAGCCAAGCCATCCAGTCCCTGGGTAACCACATCGCCCGGGGCATTAACCAGCGGCGTAAAGCCTTTATCGACTTTAATGCCCGGCACTATGCCCTGCCCTGCCGCCACGCCCGGCAAACTGTTACCGTCAGGTGCCGTTTGTCCTAGCGTTTCTTCAAACAGGATGACACCGCTAATAAACTCACCTAAACCGGGCGTCGTCAGTAACAATGAGCGATAGGCGCAACGACTGGCTTCGGTGGATTCAACATTGATCGCCTTAAAACGCTTGGCAATGGTCGGCGCACTCTCATCGGCCGCCAGTATGCCCTTACCTGCAACCACCAGATCAGTAATCGTGGCTTGTAATTCAGTTTTTGTAGTCATAAGAAATCTCCGCTTCTACAACGTAAACCGGGGTTATTCACCATGACCCAAGCGCGCCTGATAGCAGGTGGCTTTAGAACGGCAACTCCAGCTCTATGGCACCTTCGTTGATATGACTCCCTCAACGAAATTGTCGGCTAATTGCTAACACAGCGCTTTCTGGCTTGCCATCAGTCATATTTGATATATTTGAAACGTGGGTCATCAGGTGTGCCCGTTAAGGCTCCGCCTTCTTTACCGGGTTGCCACATAAGCACATCTTCGATTTTATGCGCCAGCTCAAAATCTTTGTTGGTAATGCCTTTTGCGGCATGATTGACGAGTTTGACAATGACAAACGCATAAGAAACGGTCAGATCGGGATGGTGAAATGCCGCTTCAGCCAAATGCCCAACTGTATTAACCACCATTAATGTCCCCTTCCAACCGCTGGTTTTGTATTTTCGCCGAATCCAGCCATTTTCAAGATACCAGTGCGGCAGTTCTTCTTTCAATCGCCCTTCCACTTCCTCATCAGTATAGGTTTCTTCGGATGTGCGTTCTCTCCAGCCCATAAGTCTTTACCTCTTGCTTGATATTGATAAACAAATGACAGCATTCCAACTCGAAAGCTGCACAAGGGATCGCTTTTTCTGCGCTTAAATACAGCGGTTCAGAGCGCACCTTCAAAATATCATGGCCTTTTAGATTTGGCATTGCAACATGTAAAGCGGAGCTTCGTTGTTTAAAGCTTACTGATTTGCCGATTTTTCCCGCATGAAAACAGTGATGGGGATTAAGCCTCAGCAATAGTCAAGCAAGCTTCAGCCCATGGCGTTACGGATACTGTCCAACAACAACGCTCTTGAAAAAGGTTTTTCCAATAAGCAAAACGCTTCGCGCCGAATAGCCGACATCAAAAACTCATTTGCCCCTATATGGATCATAAATATCACTGGAATAACGAAATTGCGTTTGATGAGTTCCTGATGCACCCTTAAACCTTCCATGTCGGGCTGGCGCAAGTTTATCAATAGACACCCACGCCTATATTCTGTGTAGGCTTCCAAAAAAGCTTCCCCGGAAGGATAAACTTCAATTTTGAAACCGGCCATAACCAAGGAAATACTTAACGCATCTCGCACGGCAGCATCGTCATCTACCAGAAATACAGTCGAATCAACACACATACTTTACAGCTATCACTGCATTAACCGTGAATTCGACCCGCCACAACCGCTTGCCCTGCTGCGCCGGCTTTTAGGCTCCGCACATTTTGCGACGAGGATTTTCTCGCGTTCAACCGACAAATAGTGGGGGCCGCGACAGGCGCTGTGTTGACTGGCACAGCCACCCGCCGTTCACGCTCCTGACGCATCCGCTCTAACGCTGCTTGTGCTTCCTTACGCGCGCAGAAAGGCCCGTGAAACGTCGCCTGTTCGTTAAATCGTCTGGCCCGAATATGTTCCGGCCAATTGACGACATAGTAACCGGCAGCCAAACAACGACCATGCTCGGTGCAATAGTGTCGCTGATAAGACTCCGCATCGATGAGCCAAAATTCACGAATGACTGCGACTATCTCGAAAATATCGTAATCTGAGTCCATTGCGTTGCTCCTCTTGTTAGAATGAAGTAAAACCGCATGCCTCCGATATCTTTGTTTTGAAACGCTGACCTAGCGGGGGGATTAGTCTGGTTTCTACATTAAAGCGAACCGCCTAAAAATTAAATACGTGCGAACGCGTACGTAAGAATACGTATATGGCATGTTAGAAGGGATTAAGCACCTGCACGACCCTGACGAGCGGATGGCTGGGTCATGATCGAAAGTCAATATTCGGTCAACAGGATGGTGACCAAAGTATCATTGTGATAACCGGCAGGCTTCGCACAAGCGGGCCAGTTCCAAAAGGTTACTGGCACCGGTTTTTTTCAAGACCCGTGCACGATGAATTTCGACAGTGCGGTAACTGATGTTCAAATACCGGGCGATTTCCTTATTGGCATGACCTGCGACCAGCAACGGCAGTATCTCCAATTCGCGGGTAGTAAGGTCGTTTAGGCGGTCACAAAGCGCTTGCCCAGCCAAGGCCTGTTCGTGCAACTGGAGCACCTGCTGCAACACAGCCTGAATGCGTTCGAGCAACACATTGCTGGGCACAGGCTTAGTTAGAAAATCAACCGCCCCAGCCTTAATTGCACGGACTGTCATCGGGATGTCTCCATACGCGGTGAGGAAGATAATAGGCAAGTGCTCGTTACGGCGCATCAGTTCGGTTTGCAGTTCGTGACCGCTCATGCCGGGCATGTTGATGTCGAGCAACAGGCAGCCCGGCGTGCCTGGACTAAAGCTTTCAAGAAAGTGCTCGGCGCTCTCAAATGTCCGGCAAGCCAGCCCCGCGGTTTCGATCACTAGTCCGAGCGCATCGCGTACCGCATAGTCGTCATCGACAATAAAAACGCAGGGTTGAATACTCATATTAATTGTTTCATAAGTAATCGCACCTTAATTTTCAAAATTGTTCCGGCGATTACTTATGAAACAATTAATAACTTATTGATTGGACGTATGTGTGTCCCATAAGTTCGCGCACAGTATAGTGAGATTACTGTGCGCGAACTTATGGGACAATTAATATAACAAAGGGCAAAATAAAGTGGACGCTAAGGCCTGGGCCTGTATTTTGCTCAGCCCACATTTTTCCGCCATGGGCTTCGACCAAAGCGCGGCTGATCGCAAGCCCCATCCCTAAACCCGCGCTTTTGGTCGTGTAGAAAGGCTGGAACATGGCTTTCAGCATAGCGGCGTCCGTGACGCCTTTGCCACTGTCACACACAGTCACTTGCACCATCGACGTGACGTCCGCGCACGAAGTGATCGTCAACGTCCCGTCGTTTATGCCGTTTTCCTCCATGGATTCCAGGCTGTTACGCATTATATTGACCAGCACTTTTTGGATTTGCACGCCATTGGCCGCAACTAGCGGCAAGTCGTCAGCGAGATTCAATTTTGTTTTAAATGCGCGTAAATATCCGTCCGCCTTGATAAATGCCAGGGCATCGCGGATCGAGCCATTGATATCGACCGGCTCGCTGATAATATCATTGTTATGTAATTGAGCCATCAATTGCCGTATGACATCCCCGGCACGCTGTGCTTGCAAGGCGCAATTTTCAATGACATGAGAAAGCTTTTGCGGGTTCTGGTTGCCGGTTTGCAATAGATGCAACGCCACATCGGCATAAGAGCAAAGTGCGGCTAGCGGCTGGTTCAGCTCATGGGCGATTGCAGCCACCGTCTGTCCGGCCATACAAGACCGGAACGATTGTTCCATCTTATCGCGCAATTCACTCATTTCCTTGGTTCTCACGTAGTCGGTGATGTCCAGATTTATTCCCAGCATACGGTAAGGCTGGTTATCGGAGTCACGCAGCAATGCGCCGCGTGAATGAATCCAGCGGTACGAGCCGTCTTTGTGGCGCAGGCGAAACTCCAGTTCAAATGTCGGTTGACGACCGGCAATATAGCTTTCAGTTGACGCCGACACCAAAGCCCGGTCGTCAGGATGCAAGCGGCATTCCCATTCTTCCCACCGGTTACGCAGTTCGTTCCCTTCAAAGCCGATTTGCCGTTGCCATTCAGCAGATAAATATAACGTGCGCGTTGCCAGATCCCAGTCCCAATAGCCCGCATTCACCGCTTCGACGACCAGGGCAAGCCTGGCCTCGCTCTCGCGTAGCGCCGCCTCAGTCCGTTTGGATTCGGTAATGTCGTGGATATAACCATGCCAGAGAACGCTGCCGTCTGCCTCGGATGTGGGCATGGAATGGCTGGCAACCCATATCTCGCCTTTCATCGGATGGTTATAACGGAACGAGCCCCGCCAAGGCTGTAAGGTGCGGGCGGACGCGGCAGTCGTGGCATTGACACTACCGATGTCGTCGGGATGGATACAGGCAAAAAACGGGCTAAAATCTTCGGCGACGACATCGAGACTGAGCCCAAATAAGGATTCGAAAGCCGGGCTGGCATACGGCAAGTGTGACGAGCCATCCGGGCGTAACCGGAACGAACAAATCACCCCTGGCACCGATGCAGCAACCTTGGTGAGCTGATCCTGCAACCTAAGCCGCTCTTTTAAAGCACTGTCTGCGTGCATGCGCTCCGTAACATCGCGGAGCACGGCGGTAAATAGTTTCTCGTCACCTCTGCCGAATTGGGAAATCGACGTTTCGACTGGAAATACCTCGCCATTGGCACGCAGTCCCGTAACCGTATCCAGTCTGCCCATTTTACCCACTGCCGCGCAAGCAGGCGCGTCGGAAATATAGCACCCGAAAGGCTTCCCAATAGCCTCATCCGCCCTACAACCAAACATTTTTTCCGCCGCAGCGTTGAACAGCACAATACGCTGATCGACATCCATCGTAACCATCGCATCCATAGCCGACTCGACAATACCGGCATAGCGCTGTCGACTTTCCCGCAACGCTGCGCTCAAGCTGAGATGGACGCTGGTTGTGGCAATGATGACAACAGATAACAAACTAAACCCTGCGTTTAACACAAAAGCCTGGGCAGGCATTGACACCCATACCGGAAATAACACAAGCGCATTAACCGCAGCCAAGGATAAAACCATCGCGAGCAATGCCGGTTTCAAACCGAACCAGAAAGAAGACTGGATAATCGCAAAAAAAAATACTAAAAACACGGCGCGCTCGCCCAGCACCGGAATAGTTCGTGTCGCTACTGTAGCAACGACAACTGCCAGCACAGCCAAGCCATAATGCAACAACGGCGCTTGCGCGGCAAAATAATGGCTGATGGCTGGTATTCTGGGTTGTTTACAGTTCAAGAGCATCCTATGGGTTGCAATGCAGTTGTGTGGATGGGCTAACGCACGTCCACGTTTGCGGTTTTCGCAGGGTACATAACTTGCGCGCTGATTTTTATCATCATATTACCAAGGTGCGCGATACTCTCCGGCACTGTGTGCGTACCTCATCAAAACCGGATGTGGCCGTTCAAAGTATCTGTGCACGCCTTAAATTAGCGCAATCGGCATAACCTTACAAGTACCGGGAAAAATCCATTTAAGCGCATCCCTAGCTGTACATTTAGAATAGCCATAGGGAACTGGGTGGATGATTATATGTCCAGGCAAGGGCAAGAACTACGATGTTTTCATTTGGTTTAACCTAAACATGGAGTACTACGATGAACAATTACCCCTTAATAATTATTGGGCTGTTACTTACTTCTACAACAAGCTTCGCCCTTGAAAAAGCTAATGTCCAGCAGATTGATGACGTACATCAACGCACCCAGCAAGTGCTGCCTTTTGACATGAACCAAACCCTGCAAACATTTTCGAAGACTGTACATGGCGGAGTCCAGCACGTTGTCGTCAAACCAGCGGCTAATATCCGGGAAATAAAACGGATCCAGGCTTATCTGCTAAAACTGGCCAATGATTTCAGAAAAGGCGATTTTTCTGATACTGAACGTATACACGGGGCTAATATGCCGGGTCTCGCCCAATTAAAAGCGGCAAAAACCGATGATATAAAATTTGAATATAGCGCCTTAGAAAAAGGTGGGCAAATTCATCTCACGACTGAATATCCGCTACTTGTCCAGGCACTTCATGAATGGTTCGATGCCCAAGC
Source organism: Methylovulum sp. (assembly GCA_030653435.1). Taxonomy (GTDB): domain Bacteria; phylum Pseudomonadota; class Gammaproteobacteria; order Methylococcales; family Methylomonadaceae; genus Methylovulum. Next base: position 125,885 of record JAURZI010000141.1, on the reverse strand, counting down.
AAACGAACACGGCAACGATGCCATCCAGGAACACATCCAACACCATACTACACCGGCAGAATAAATTAGCTGGGCTCTAGCTTGATTATGGCTTAACGTTCGAGAACTGACCTCCGTACTGCAAAATTGCTAACGGGTGGCGGATCCAGAAAACCCTGAAGCCGTTAGGTCACGATGTATACTTTGCCGGACTACGCTTACGGCTTTTCTGCGCTGCCATAGGCTGCGCGTTGCGTGCCTACATAAAACCGATCTTATAACTATTTAAATAAAAACAACCAACACGGGAGGATTTATGAATTACAAACACCTGTTATTTGCCATACTGACCCTAGCGACGCCGAGTATCGGTTTGGCCGCCAACTCGTTTACCGGACTGTGGGAAGGCGTTGACCCTGATGATGGTGGTCATCAGGTCTTATCCATTACCCATAACGGACAAGGCGGCGTGAGTCTGACACTCTTTGACACTTACTTTAGCTTATGCAATGGTGGCAGAGGCATCAGTAACGGTACCGGCATACCGGCACGAAGGACGCTGACATCCGAAGACTACAAAACTTATTGCTATGACACCGAACAAACCAAGGCTGGCGCCAGAATATATAACATGGATGCCTCCGGAAACCTGTTGAAAGTAGACCGCAGCAGTAACAGTTTAGCGCCGGTATTCTATCACCGCGTCAATACCACCGCACCCTAAGTCAGTCAATCCCGGCCTATCGCAAAGATAGGCCGGACGCAATCACCGGCCGACCCGTTGAAATTTTACAGGACATCCCCATATTATCAGCGAATGCCGAATTAACTCGGTATTTATGTGGTATTTATCAACTTTACTGTATGTGGAGGCTTTTATGGCTATTGTTCGTTATCAACCCTGGGGTTTACTGAATCAATTACAAAAAGAGCTGGAACGCAATTATCAAGGTGCCGGCGGCGATGGTTCGATTGCTACGGCAGAATGGGCGCCCGCTGTCGATATTAAAGAAGAAAATGACAAATTTGTGCTGCATGCCGATATACCCGGCGTAAAACCGGATGAAATCGATGTCAGTATGGAAGATGGCGTGTTAACCATCAAAGGTGAAAAGAAAACTGAAGCAACGACTGAGCAGGAAGGCTATAAACGCGTGGAAAGATCTTACGGTTCATTTTACCGGCGCTTCAGCTTACCCGACACCGCTAATGCCGAGGCCATTAGCGCCAAATCAAAAAATGGCGTACTGGAAATTGTCATTCCCAAACGGGAAGCGGTACAACCTAAAAAAATCAACGTCTCAATTGAAGAATAAACGGCGTGCCTTGACGGTACTCAATAAACACTAAACCGACAGACCCTGCTGGCGGCAGGTTTTGCAGCCTACCGTCAGCCCATCACGACTCCTTGCCGTAACAGTTTGGATAATCGATACAAACATCACACGACGGCGCCCGGCACAGGTACAAACCTTCCATTTCACAAAGCTGCTTGTACAGGAACTTTTTCCATTTCATGTCCTTGTCATTCTTGGCCGCCAGTGCCGGAAAATTGTATTGCAACATCGCGCTTAGCTGCGCGCGTGACCACAGGCCTAAATCCTGCCATAAATGATCACTACCCAAACAACCGGCAACGATAATCGCAATAATAATATCGGTATCGGCGCTTTGGGTGGCTGCAAACTGTTGCAACAACTTGACCAGATCGTCCTTTTCCAGCATCCGGCTAAAGTCCAGTTGCTGGCCTGAGACGGCCTGCCGTGGAATCGGGCAGCCTTGGAATCGCGCCGTCACCGCATTAAATTGCGCGGGCTCCAGCCCCAGATAATCAGGTAACGCTCCTCGCCCCACACACCAGCTCGCGATCATGCACGCCAGCCATTTATGGTTAGGCGTGTTGACAGTATCTGATGTCAGTAGGGAATAAATCCGTTCCCGTTCATCCTGGAGCTGGGGCGCCGCTGACATGGTTAATATTCAACCAGTATGTCTTCATCCCTGACAATCATCTGGCAAGCAAGCCGCCACGGTGGCGGCAAGTCATCGACGATAACTTGCTCCATCTCTTCTTTGGTGATTTTTCCGGATTGTCTTAACACGGATTTTTCTTTTTCCGTTAACGTCCCGCCCATGCGCTCGAGTTTTTTATCGACGCTGCTGACTTTAACGATACAGGTGCCGCATTCGCCGTCTTCGCATTCAAAATTAATAGGTATTTTGTTTTCGCGCGCCAGTTTTAACAAGGTCTGGGTATGGCTACCCGCGACCGCATAAACGGTTTTATCTTTATATTCAGGGTTTGAAAAAGTGACCAGGGCCATGATAGTGCTCCTTTATGATACGGGCTTATGATTGTTGAATATGTTAAAAATATTGCTAAACTGGCTTGACGCTGATCTTTCCGCCCAGAACCTGCGCTTGGCAAGCGAGACGGTTATGCTTGCCGGCCATGTTTTCGCGTAGGATTTTGTCTTCCAGCACGGAAGGCTCGGTGAGATTATCCCAGCCTTCCGTCACTTTCATGATACATGTGCCGCAATCACCTTCGCGGCAACCGTAGGTAATGCCGGAACCGACTTTTTCGGAAATTTCGATAATGCGTGTGCCGGCCGGTGCCGATACCGTGACATTAATGTCTTCAAATGTAATGGTTGATTTTGCCATTGTGATACCTCTCTATTGTGGTTAAAAAATTGTCTCTGGGCGACACTGCTTTGGCAAGGCCATTAAAAGGCACGCACTGCGTACCCTACGCCAGCTCGGCCATATCAATCACCCTGGATAGCCGCTGCCCTGTCAGCTCTTGAGCCAATTCCAGGCCGAATGCACGGCAGTCCTGCATTTCTTCGTCGGTCGGGATTAATTTGATCCGCAAGCCCGGAATGGGGACACGTAACTTGAGGCCGCGCAGGCGGTCTTCAACCATTTTCACGGCTTCCCCGGTCCAGCCATAAGAGCCGAACACGCCGCCCAACTTGGATTTCAGGTTAATCACCGCCAACGATGACAATAAATCCCAAACCGGCTTGACAGCATCTCCGTTAATCGTCGGCGTACCGAACACAATGCCGTCCGCACCTTCGATCAAATCGACAAACGACGCCACTTCACTGCCTTCCAAATCATATAAGGACACCCGTACGTGTTCCACAGCCATTGCGCCTTCATAAATCGCTTCCGCCATGCGGCGGGTGTTGCCATAAGAACTGATGTAAAAAATCAACAGGGTTTTTTCGCCTTCGTTAATCTCGCTTTGCAACGCCGAGCGTGACAATTCACGATAACGCTGCACATAACGTTGCGGCTGGTCACGCAACAGCGGGCCGTGTGCCGGGGCTATTCTTTGCAACGGCAGCAGGGGTTCGATCAAATCCAGCGCCCGGTTTACATAATCCTTGAACGGACGCATGATGTGCGCGTAGTAATATTCAAACGAAAACCGGAAATCGCCGACTTCGTCGTTAAACAAGCGACTGTCACAAAAATGGCAACCGAAAACATCACCGGAAAACAGCGTTTTTTCTTCAGGCAAATAAGTGCATTGGGTATCCGGCCAATGCAGATAAGGCGTATGGAAAAACTCCAGCGTCCTGTCGCCTAAAGACACCTGGTCGCCGGTCAGAACTGGCGTAAAAGCAAAATCGTCCTGTTTTAACAGCGCCTTGACCATAGACTGGGCTTTTTGCGAAATATATAGCCGGGCATTCGGCGCACGACGCATCAGTTCCGGCAAGGCGCCGGTATGGTCGGGTTCCAGATGATTTAACACGATGACGCTGATTTCGTCATACCGGGCCACCGATTCCAGGCGGGCAAAAAAATCATCGGCAAAATTCTCCTTGACCGTATCAATGACCGCCACACCAGCGCTGCCGCGCACCAAATACGCGTTATAGCTGGTGCCGTTGGCGGTTTTTAGGATAATGTCAAAGGTGCGTAAGCTGGGATCCAACGCGCCTATCCAATACACCCGTTCAGACAAAGCGACCGCTTGGGGCACGCCGTCTACGACTAAAACCGGCGGCTTAGTCATGACCGCAGCCACGCTGTGCAGATTGCCGCACACAACTTTCCACATCCTGATGGGCATCCGTTGCCGCCAAACCTAACCAGGCATCGACGCGTTGCTGGTCAAACCCGGCCATCTTACGGCCACCGGATTGCATCAGGGGACGGCGTATGAGTAGCGGGTCTCTCAGCATCAATGCCAACGCTTCCGTTTCAGTTAAAGATTCAGGATCAACTTCGCCGGTTTTAATCGCCGGAGCACTGTAGTTAAACCAGTTCCGTACCGACAAGCCGACAAAAAACGCCCGTAGGCTTAGAGGCTCCCATGCTTCAGTCAACAGATTTTTGGCAATGACTCGATGGCCTGCCTCAGTCAGCAGCTTTTTTTGCCGGGTATTATTGACGCACCCGGTTTTTTCGTAGAAATAGACCGTCGCCATCACCGTAGCCTTGTCAATGCGCCTGTAACTCGGCCATCGCTTCCGCCATCCTTTCGGGCGGGATGCCGGTTAACGAGCCGGGCGGATTAACCGCCTCACCCAACGAATTCAGTATGGCGCCTTCAATTGGGCAAATGCTCGCACATTGATAGTCGGCAAACGCACCTTCGCATTCTGTACATTTTTTGCTGTCCACCAAAAAATGCGGTTTGGCTTCATAAATCGCTTGACTGGGACAAACCGGCTCGCATGCAAAACAATTAACGCAAGACTCAATAATTTTTACTGCCATGACAAACTCCTGGGTAGGATACGCACTGCGTACCATATTCAATTCGGCAAAAGGTACTGTAAGTCAGCCTAGCTCCCCCATTACTCGTTAGTGTTTGGTGCGGCATGCTGGGTTATCAAACAACGCTAACCCAGCCTACCCCGCTCACCCAACCACATAAACCTTAGGCGCTCGCCCTGATATTTTCAGGCATCGCATCCAGCTTGCCGGCCGCCGCCATTTCCTTGTAAACCGCCATCACCGCTTCTTCAATAGGCTCCATCGCATGCTCACCATTCGGCATAATGCCCGCCGCTTCCAGCATGTCCCAGGGTTCGTAGCCGACTTTCGAGCACAGCACGGCTTCGCAACCCGCCAGGCCGCGGATAGTCAGTTGCAATGTGCTTTCGCCGTCGCCGCAGGTGCTGTCGCCCCCACAATATTGGTCGGCTTTACGGTGGCTGATAAAACGCACACCATCCGGCGACGCTTCATAAATCAAAAACTCTTTGGCATGACCGAAATGCACGTTGATAAGCCCCTGCCCGCTAGTCGCCACTGCCATTAGCACCGGACGTGTAGCCAACTTGGGTTCGGCTTTAAATTGCTCGGCTTTATGTGATTTTTCCAGGCGCTTGCTGTCCATTTCCGCCTGTATCGCCTGATGGATCACCTTGCGTTTTTCCATAGCGGCTTGATAATCAATGTCCATTTCCTCGATCTTATCCAACGTAAACTCATCGCCGCGATCTTCACCGAGCAAACCGACCGCATCGGCACGGCATTGGCGGCAATGGCGCATCATGTTCATATCGCCGGAACAGGCATCCTGCAAATCCTGTAACTCATCATGGGTAGGCCCGCGCTGGCCCATGACGCCATAGAACGTACCGTGTTCGGCTTCGGCAATCAGCGGCATCACATTATGCAGAAACGCGCCTTTGGACTTGACCACTTTGCTGACTTCAGCCAGATGCTTGTCGTTAACGCCGGGTATCATCACCGAATTGACCTTGACCAGAATGCCTTTGGCAATCAACATTTCCAGACCTTTTTGTTGCTGCTCGATCAGAATCTTTGCGCCTTTTTTGCCTTTAATGCGACGGTTGTTCCAGAATATCCAGGGGTAAATCTTTGCGCCGATTTCCGGGTCAACGGTATTAATGGTAATCGTGACATGGTCGATATTATGTTTGGACAATTCTTCCACGGCATCAGGCAGAGCCAAACCGTTAGTCGATACGCACAATTTAATGTCGGGCGCTTCCTGGCTTAAGCGGCGAAAGGTTTCAAACGTGCGTTCAGGATTGGCTAAAGGATCGCCGGGGCCGGCGATGCCTAACACCGTCATTTGCGGAATCGTCGCCGCAACCGCCATAGTCTTTTTAACAGCTTGATCCGGGGTCAACAATTCGGAAACCACACCGGGGCGGGATTCATTGGCGCAATCATATTTGCGGTTGCAATAATGACATTGGATATTGCAGGCCGGAGCAACGGCAACGTGCATGCGGGCAAAATAATGGTGGGCGTCTTCAGAATAACAAGGATGGTTCTGGACTTTTTCCCGTATCGAATCGGGCAAGCTATCCATTTGATTTTCTGTGGTACCGCAGGAACTGGCTGAACAACCGCTTTTGGCGGCAGGGGCTTCGGTTATGACTGGTAATTGCATGGCATCTGACCTCGTTTGTGCGTTAACAACGTTTACAAAGTAAAAGCACAGGCCATGCCAATGTCGGATGATTATTTAATATATTGATTTATATATAGTATTTTTTACGAGACTGGCTTATTGTTGCAAACACAACAGTCATGATTTTTGCTTTTGTCGCTAAGGGCACAATGGCTTAGATAATCTTGTAACCATTATGCTATAGGATGGATGATGCACGATCTGAACTGGGCGAACGAATACATTGGACGGCCGACAACATGCACTACCCAATGAACTATCCCCTAAAATCGAATTCGGCTTAGGGATTCATAACCAAATATTGATTTAGCCTATTACCGTTAGGCATCGTTTAAATTGCCAATGCGTTGATTAACTCCAATTGTGGCCCGGTCGTTTCATTTTTACCCTCCAGGCACAATGACAGTGGAACCATTTCCAACTCGCCGCTATTAATCGCAGTAACATGGGCCTGCTGCCCCTGCGCCAGTGCGTGTACTGCCGCATAACCCATTTTTGACGCAATCAGGCGATCTAATGCCGTAGGGCTTCCTCCGCGCTGGATATGACCTAAAACACAAGCATGGACGCAAAGATCATATTGGTTCATCAGCACTTCTTTTATTTGATAAGACAAGCCCGCCTTTTCCCCTTCAGCGACAACAATTATCGACGAGGTTTTGCCACGCTCGGCGCCTTTCTTGATATCGTTAACGATTTTCTGGTAATCAACCGCTTGATTGGATAAAACCACATGCTCAGCACCGGTACAAACGCCAACTTGCAATGCAATGCTGGATGACTTATGTCCCATGACTTCGACTAAAAATGTCCGCGCATGTGCCGATGCGGTATCCCTGATTTTATCCACCGCATCAACCGCCGTCTGCACAGCGGTGTTAAAGCCGATAGTGTATTCCGTACCGGAAATATCATTATCAATAGTGCCGGGGATGCCAACAACCGGTATACCGTGTTCCCTATGCAATTCCATTGCGCCGGCAAAAGAGCCGTTCCCGCCGATAACAATCAAGCCGTCAATACGCTTTCTAAACAGGATGTGTGCAGCTTCCTGCCTAATTTCAGGCGTATGAAACTCCAGGCATCGCGACGTATCGAGAATGGTCCCGCCACGCTGGATAATATTACTGACCGATGCCAGACCAAGCTTTTGGATATTGCCTTCCAACAGCCCGGAATATCCCCTGTAAATGCCAAAAACATCGATACCCAGACCGATAGCGGTTCTAACAACAGAGCGTACAGCCGCATTCATACCCGGACTATCGCCCCCGCTGCAAAGTACGCCTAATGATTTAATTGTTTTGACGGTAGAATTCACAGTTGATTATCTCAAAATTATTGTGGGTTTCATTGTAGCCGATTTTAAATACTCCTTTACTTTAATTCTAGCGGGCATTATGCCGGCTATGCGTCATCAACCGCTGTCATCAGGAAGGGGAAAACGGGCATAGGGGCTTTGGGCCATCCGTTTCCATGCTGGACAATGGCATCCCGTTTAGCTAAGCTCGATAAGGTTTTTATTTCATCAGCAGCAATTGACCGCTGGGACGTTGGAATCGAAACACTCACCCATCACATTCTTCGATAAGGGAGTCACCTATGAATACGACATTACGATCCATTATTGCCATTGTCGGACTTGTCAGCGTCGGCATGACGGCGGCATTATTGCCCTCTGCCGCTAACGCGGCGAGCGCCCAGCAATTCATGACAGGCGGACAATACTGCTTTAGCGTCGGCACATCCATTCCCGGCGGATGGCAAACAACACTCCATATGGTTGTAGATCGCGCCCGCGGCAGACCACCTTTCAAAGTTGCCCATATAGATGCCGTTGAGCATGGCATACAGGCAACCCACCCAGAGCATATTTACTCTACACCGCTAACCGGTTCCGCCACCATTGCCAGCCAATTGTCGGATGAAAAACAGCTGCAGATCAGTTTGAGCGGTTCCAACTTCGGTGCGGAACTGGTCGGCGGCACCACCGGCATCTGGATCAGCAATCAGGCGCTAACGCTGAATCTGACCGATTTAACGGGACACGACACTGGCTACAAAACATTTACCACTATCCAGGCTGGACAACCGGGAGAACCCAATAAATACGCAATCGACGAGAGTATTGCACCTATTCCTTGCAAGTGAGTTTTAAGCTGTAGTGGAGGATGCGCGATACCCAAGCCAAGATCCGATTTTCGCTATTTTTCCGTGTCCTTAGCGCACATAAAATCCTCCTTTTTAAACAATCAAACAGAAGGGGTCACCTGTGCGATTAAGGGCAATTAATGCACGCGTTTTTCCGGAATAACGCCTAGAGTGACCAATTGACCTGCCCCGCTTCGGCGGCATCGACCCAGCTCGTGGATATCGGCGCCCATAGGGTTTTCGCCGCAGTGCCGATGACTTAGCGGGGCAGTGTAACGGTTGTCGGTTGGCTTTAGGGTTTCAGGCGTTCGTTGTCAAGTTGGACCAGCCGACGAATGCCTTGCTTGCAACTGCACCTTGAGCCAACACATTTCACCCGCAAAGAAGGAAAAGTATGCCTAACCAGCCATTTAACAACCACGATATTTACGACGACACCCTTAAACAACTGTTGTTGGAGCTCTCGGATTTGCGCGAGGACATTGCCCAGCATGCCCATAATCGCCTGCAAAAATATAAGGCGAATTATCACGACGGCGCATTTAACCGCAGCGCGGCCAACCTCGCGCATTATCTGGCGCTTCGGCAATTTGACCTGCGCCATTTACAGGATCGGCTGGCCCAGGCGGGTCTGTCATCACTGGGCAGATCAGAAGCCTCAGTCTTATCAACGCTAAATGCCGTCATAGATGTGTTACAGCGGGCCACCGACAAATCGTATCGGCCTAGCGACAAAAACCCTAGTGAATATGGCTTTAATCGCGGATTGCAATTGCTGGACCAACATAGCATCGAATTGTTTGGCCCGTTTCACGAACACAGCAAAGTCCATGTCATGGTCACGCTGGCGACAGAAACAGCCTGGGATTACGGGCTTATCCTGGCACTGTTGGAAAAAGGCATGACCTGCGCCAGAATCAACTGCGCCCACGATGACGCCACGCTTTGGCGGCGCATGATCCGCAATATACGCCGAGCCGAAACAGAAACCGGCAAAATCTGTCGGATTTTGATGGATCTGGCCGGCCATAAAATCCGCACAGGCGAGATTGCGTCTGGCCCGCCTGTACATCACCTCAAAGTAAAAAAAGACAGTTGCGGCAAGGTCATCGCCGCAGCGCAATTGGTGTTGACTACAGACAACACCCAAGAGCCGCCAGTAACAGAAGGTGCTACCAGCCTATTCCGCGTCCCTATTCCTGAAACACTGCACCAGCGGCTCAGTCCAGGCTGTCGGCTCGGATTTATTGATGCCCGGCTCAAACAGCGTTATTTACAAATAGAACGCGCCGTTTCCAGTACGGAATGGCTGGCCAGCTGCAATCAGGGAGGTTATCTGATGTCCGGCTGTGAATTGGCGCTGCTTGGCCCGGAAATGGACACTGCGACTGACGCTGCCGATATCTATCCATTGGGGACGTTTACCGGCGAAGCCCTGGAAATTCGCCTGTTCAAGAATGATATGTTATTGCTGACTGAAAATGATGTTGCCGGTATGCCGGCTGAATACGATGAAAACGGCATATTGATAAAGCCCGCGCAAATCGGCTGCACCTTATCGTCTTTCAGCGCCAAGCTGGCCATCGGTCAACCGGTGTGGATAGACGACGGCAAGCTTGGCGCCGTAGTAGAAAGCATTACCGAACAAGGCGTGTTGTTGCGTGTCAACCGGGCGCGCAGTAGCGGCGTGTGCATACAAAGCGATAAAGGCATCAACTTTCCAGAAACTGCACTGGGTTTGCCGCCGCTTAGTGAAAAAGACTTGCTGGATCTTGATTTCGCCTGCACCCATGCTGATTTAATCGGCTTTTCGTTCGTCGAAACACTGGCGGATATGGATTATTTAATGGTGGAACTCGCCAAACGTAATGCCAGCGAGATACCCATCATTGCCAAAATAGAAACCAATCTTGCGGTCAAGAATCTGCCCGACATTATTCTCGGCACCATAGGACGGCACAGTCTAGGCATTATGATTGCCAGAGGCGATTTGGCCGTCGAACTGGGCAGCGCCCGTCTCGCCGAAATTCAGGAAGAATTGCTCTGGGTCTGCGAGGCCGCCCACGTGCCGGTGATCTGGGCGACCCAGGTCCTGGAGTCTATCGCCAAGAAAGGCGTCCGCTCAAGGCCCGAATTCACCGATGCGGCGATGGCTGTCCGCGCCGAATGCGTGATGTTGAACAAAGGCCCTTATATATTGGATGCTATCGAAGCCTTGGTGAATGTGATGATTAGGATGCAGGAGCACCAACGGAAAAAATTCTCGCGTTTGCGGGCATTGCATTGGTAACCAGCTAGTCGGGCATGCTTATTCTGACCCCAGTTATTCTATTTCATTGACGTTGGGCAACGATAAAGCTGTTGCCCAGCCTACGAACTGAGCCGGGCAGCATTGATGTCGGGCAAAACAGCGTGCCCGACATGGCTGACCCCATCGATTCTTAAATCACGACAAAATCCGCAGGGGTCAAGGGAAGATTAACGCCCAGCGCGGCAATTTGCGCCGCGGCGGCGGCGCCGTTGCCGTCGGCGTCGTACGACAACGCACCGGTGGCCTTGTTGTAGACGATAAAATCGTTGCTGTCTAACGCAGCGCTGCCGATAACCAGGTTGTCGGCTTTTAACAGGCCGGTTTTGATTAGCGATGTAAAAATGCCGTTTTCCAGAACCAGGGTGTCGTCGACCACCGAAAAATCCGTCAGCTTGTCGACGTTATTCGCCAGTGCGCTGTCTAAAACAAAACTGTCCTTGCCCGCACCGCCGGTCAGCACATCGTTGCCCGTGCCACCGTTCAGCTTATCCTTGCCGGCACCGCCATTAAGCGTGTCGTTGCCGGCACCGCCGTTTAGCGTATCGTTGCGGATGCCGCCGGTTAACACATCGTTGCCTGCGCTGCCGTTTAATAGCAGATTAGCGATTTGCACCTTGCCGGTCACGGCGCTGTTGACGCTTTCGGTATTGCCGAGGCCGTCGGTATAACTGGCGGTGACTTTGATCTTTTTACCGACTTCGTTCATCGTCAGCGTGTAACTGTCGCCGGTCGCCAGCACGGTATCGCCAGCTTTCCAGGTGTAAGTAATGGCGCCCAAGCCGTCCTCGTCGGCCAAGGTGTTGGCGGCGGTCAAGGTTTGGCCGATCTTCGGCGATATGTCGTCGATGCTGACGGCGCCGGTAGGGGCATGATTGAGGGCTTGGTAGACGTCGTTAGTGTAGATGTTGGCGAAGCTGACGACGTCGGAGTCGAGGAGAGCGGCTATGTCGCTGCTGTCACCGCCACTATTACTATCCCCCCAAGTCACTACCGAACCGTCGGAGCGTAGCGCGGCAAAGGCTCCTGCATTAGTTGAAAAAATCTGCGTGATGTCAATGCTGCCATCCAGTTCATTTGCTACGTCGTTGCTATCACCGCCACTATAGCTATCCCCCCAAGTCACCACCGAGCCATCGGCCCGCAACGCGGCAAAGGCTTGTCGGGTTGAAAAAATCTGCGTGATGTCGATGCCGCCATCCAGTTCATCGGCTACGTCGCTGCTATCACCGCCATAAAAGCTCGCCCCCCAAGTCACCACCGAACCGTCGGCGCGTAGCGCGGCAAAGGCTCCATCATTTGAAAAAATCTGCGTGACAGCGATGCGGCCATTCAGTCCGGCTACATCGCCGCTGTAGTAATCCCCCCAAGTCACCACCGAGCCGTCGGCGCGTAGCGCGGCAAAGGCACCGTGTGTTGAAAAAATCTGCGTGACATCGATGCGGCCATCCAGTCCATTGGCTACGCCGCTGCTGGAGCCGCCACTATAGTAATCCCCCCAAGTCACGACCGAGCCATCGGCGCGTAGCGCGGCAAAGGAACCATATGTTGAAAAAATCTGCGTGACATCGATGCTGCCATCCAGTTCATTGGCTACGCCGTTGCTGTCGCCGCCATAATCGCCATAAACGCTATCCCCCCAAGTCACGACCGAGCCGTCGGCGCGTAGCGCGGCAAAGGCACCGTATGTTGAAAAAATCTGCGTGACATCGATGCTGCCATCCAGTTCATTGGCTACGTCGCCACTATAGTAATATCCCCAAGTCACGACCGAGCCATCGGTGCGTAGCGCGGCAAAGGCATTGTATGTTGAAAAAATTTGCGTGACGTCGATATAGCCATCCAGTTGACCGGCTAAGGCACTGTTGGGGCTTAATAAATTTCTGCCATATTGCCAAGACACCACCGAGCCGTCGGCGCGTAGCGCGGCAAAGGCACCGTATGTTGAAAAAATCTGCGTGACATCGATGCTGCCATCCAGTTCATTGGCTACGTCGCTGCTATCGCCGCCATATTGACTATCCCCCCAAGTCACCACCGAACCGTCGGCTTTGATAACGGCGAATGCGCTATAATTACTCCATTCGCCCAGGGTATGTCCTTGAAATAATTTTTGATTCGGTGTGATGGTTACGGTATACGTTGCGGCCATGATTAAACTCCAAAAAGGATGAACGAAAAGTTATCTGCTTAAGCCGAGACCATCAGAACGGCAAACCTTCCAGGTTTTAAAACCTGGAAGGTTTTGTCCCGACTTATGTGGGTAGACTAAAGAAAGGTGTAGCGGCATGATTATAAACACCCGGTAATTTGCTACAATCAAGCCACACTTGGTATTTAACCCATAAGATTAGGTATTTATGTCAATACACGAAAAAATCCGGCAGGTGCGGCTGTTGAAAGGCTGGTCGCAGGAGGAGGTCGCCACCCGGTTGGGCATGTCGCTGAACGGTTACGGCAGTATCGAACGCGGCGAAACCGACGTGAATTTATCGCGGCTTGAGCAGATTGCTGAGCTGTTCGGCGTTAAGCTGGCGAATTTGTTTGAGGTGAATGAGAAAAGTGTATTAAATCTGGCTTGCGAACAAAATCAAAGCAACTGGCATATCGGTTCCTGTTCGCCGGAATATCAGCACTTGCAAGCCGAGCTGGAAATACAGCAGTTGCTTAACGAGCAAAAAGACAAGGAAATCGAGTACCTGAAACAAATCAACGCGCTGTTGACCAAGTCCGGTTAATAATGCTCGCGCTGCTTGTTTACAGTCGATTCCGGCCTACTCCGAGCGCGGTGGTTGGGCTGAATGCAATGAAGCCCAACAAAGAAGGGCAAAGAGATAAAAGATATGCGCTATAGAAGAGCTGACATAGCAGGGGGAACCTATTTTTCACGGTGAACCTGGCACAGAGGCATTCCGATTTATTGACGCAACGCATACAGGATTTACGCGAGGTTACGCTCGAAGCTAGAGCTTCCGGGACTTAGTTGCGCGTTGCTACGTTAATGCCCATGACCTGTGGATAGATCCCGCAAGCCATAAAGGCGCGTTGCGCCAGCACATCCAGCTGCCTCAAGCGATAACTTCAGTGCGATACCGATAAACCCGGACCGTGTCAGACCAGTAATCCGAAGGCAGACCCGCTTTTTGTTTTAAATGCCGCAGGAATTGTGCAGGTTCGGGTAGCGACTCCCAGACTGAAGGCAGAAAAGTGCCGCGCCGACGGCCTGCTTCGAGGATCAAACCGTCTACGCCGGGCTGAAGCTGCCCCAGCAGCTCCTGTTCGGATGTAAAAAAAACAGGTTCCGGCTGCGTGAGTATCGACAGGTGTATATCCAGTTCGCTTAATTCTTCCGCCCTCAGCGGCGGAAAACGTGGATCGTTGAAGGCCGCCGCATAAGCGTTTTCGGCAATATCTTCAGCCAACGGCCTGACGGCTTCCAACATGCCGATACAGCCACGCAACTGATGGTGTTTTTCTAGCGTGACAAAAGTCGCCCGAAGTTCCGTCAATTCGGCCGGAAAATCAGCCAACACGAGTTTTAATGGCCGGCCTGTACGCACACCATATTCAATAGCCCGTTTCGCCAAAGCCAGCAGTTGCTGTTGATGTTCTTTAGTCAATGACATAAGCGCCGTACCCCACCACTTTGTTTTTATCGCCCGCCGTATCGCCGGAGTTGCGTAAATCTATGTTTTTAACAGTCAATGATTTTTCTTGGGCGACCTTTAATAATCCGCTGACCGGAACCCTGCCACAGGCGGATTCATAATCCAGTTTTTCATAGTGCAGCGTCTCTATCGCTGAACTCGTGGCCCTGTCCAGCCGGCACGCCGTCGCATAATCATGGTAATGACTCAGATCGGAGCTGATGACGATCAGCGTTTCGTCACCGCCCCACAACGCAGCAAGCACTTCGCCGACCTGTTCCGGCGAAGCGTCGCCCGCGACGATAGGCACAATACTGAAGCTATCCAGCGTTTCCTGCAAAAAAGGCAGCTGCACTTCCAGGCTGTGCTCATACGTATGCGCCTCCTCAATATAGGCGACAAAAGCCAATCCGGCTATGGACTGCACGGCGGCCTGATCGACGGGGATGCTGCCTAGCGGCGTCGTGAACCACTGCGCCCGGCTAACCGCCAAGCCCCTGAACGCAACATGATGGGATGGCCCGATCAACACGACGCGGGTAATCAAATCATGTGCTTTTGTTAACCGGGCATAAGCGCTAGCGGCTATCGGACCTGAATAAACATAACCGGCATGCGGAGCAATAATGGCTTTGGGGACTTTTCCGCCGCTATCGGCATCATGCAAATAATGGCCTATCATGGCGTGCAGTTGTGCTGGTTTTGCCGGATAAAACGCGCCTGCGACAGCGGGTAATCTGTTCATAATATTGTCCTCTTTCCCATAATGGGATTTAATGGAACTTGACATCAGTCTGTTGGCCTATACTTTGTCTGTATATCCGTCTTGCGCCCTGCCCGCAGGCTTTATGCCTTGACGGGACGGTTTCTTAATTGCTTCAGCTTAGGAGTATCCCATGACCGAATTTATTGCATATAACGGTGAAACGCAAGCCGACACGGTCAAAACCCGTTATTGGCACAAGCTGGACGATAACCGTATCCAATGCGATCTTTGTCCGAGATTTTGCAAATTGCACACGGATCAACGCGGCTTGTGCTTCGTCAGACAAAATCTGGACGACCAGATTGTCATGACCAGTTACGGGCGTTCCAGCGGTTTTGCTATCGACCCTATCGAAAAAAAGCCGTTGAACCATTTTTTACCCGGTACGCCGGTGTTCTCTTTTGGCACCGCCGGTTGTAATCTGGCTTGCAAGTTCTGCCAAAATTGGGACATCAGCAAATCACGCGAAATGGATACGCTGATGAGCCAGGCGTCACCCGACGCGATTGCCCAGGCGGCCCTGAATTACGGCTGTGATAGCGTCGCTTACACCTATAACGATCCGGTCGTGTTTCATGAATATGCCATAGATACGGCCCAGGCCTGTAGAAATCTCGGCATAAAATCCGTCGCCGTTTCGGCGGGTTATGTTTGTGAACAGCCCAGAGCCGAGTTTTATCAATGGATGGATGCCGCCAACATTGATTTAAAGGCCTTTAGCGAGCGCTTTTATCATCAAATCACCGGCAGCCATTTGCAACCGGTTTTAGAAACGCTTGCATACATTAAGCATGAAACCCAAGTCTGGCTGGAACTGACGACATTGCTTATTCCCGGCGAGAATGATTCGGAAGCTGAGCTGGAAGCCATGACGCAATGGGTAGTAGAACATCTGGGGCCGGACGTGCCTATGCATTTCACCGCCTTCCACCCGGACTGGAAAATGCAGGACAAGCCGCGTACGCCCATCTCATCATTGTTAATGGCACGGAACATCGCATTAAAAAATGGCGTGCATTACGCCTATGTCGGCAACGTCCATGACAAATCAGCAGACAGCACCTATTGCCACGGCTGTGGCAAGTTATTGATAGGCCGGGATTGGTATGAACTATCGGAATGGAATCTGGATCAGCAAGGTTGTTGCCTCTTTTGCGGCGAGCGTTGCGCCGGTGTGTTTAATGCCCAACCGGGTAACTGGGGGGCGAAACGGCAAGCGGTTGGCATGAGTTGATAGCCTTTCAGGAGTGCAGGTTTTGTCTGCACTTCTGGCTACAGTAAAAGCAGATAAGTATCAGTCTCTAACCGAAGTCTTACCGCGCGGCAACCTGTTAATAGCCCGGAAACTCACCAGTTTTTGTCGCTGTTCATCCCACAAATTCAGCCATAGGGACTTCAGGCTCTTGCGTATAGTCAGCGGGGCTATAGCCTGCAAAGCCGGCACTTCATCATAACAACGCTGCAAATTATAGTTAGGGATATTAGCCCTGACGTGGTGGATATGATGCAGGCCGATATTACCTACCAACCATTGCAGCACTTTAGGCAATTTATAGTACGAACTCCCTTCCAGTCCCGATTTGGTCAGATCCCAGTTTGAATGCCGCGTCCAATAAACATCTTCATATTGATGCTGGACATAAAACAGCCACATACCGGCACTAGCCGCCATCAAGATGATAGGCAATTGAATCAGCACATAATTTTGGAACCCCAAGCTGAGGCTCATCGCAATTAAGATACCGGCAATACCGGCATTGGTCAGCATAACACTGCGGCGCTCGCGTTTTCCTGCGCCAGGGCTTGCAAACCGGTTGATGACCAAAAACAAAACCGCCGGAATGATGCCAAACAACACCAGAGGGTTGCGGAACAATCGGTAAGCCAAGCGTTTTAACCTCGATGCCGCCAAATATTCATCGACCGTCAAGGTCCAAATATCGCCCCTGCCCCGTCGGTCCAGATCACCCGCTGCAGCATGGTGGATAACATGGACGCGTTGCCAATCTTCAAACGGCGTAAACACCAAAGTACCGGCAATATAGCCCAAGATGCGATTCGCCTTGCGTGACGGGAAAAAAGCGCCGTGCGTGCAATCGTGGAAAAAAATAAAAATACGCACCAACAGGCCGGCAGCCGGGATGGCTAATAACAACGTTATCCAGTACGAATAACCTTGTAAGGTGAAATACATCATCAACGCCCATAAGCCGATGTAAGGGACGAACGTATTTGATATTTGCCAGAAGGCTTTCTGGTAATCAGGCCGTGCGTATTGTGCTACAGCCTGTATTAACTCTTCCCGGCTGGTTTGGATCGTTGCGAAATCAATAGGTGATAACAACTCGCGACAGGTAACTTGTTGTGGCATATTTAGCTAAACTCATAAAATATAATTAAAGTGTGGGCGTTTCGTCTTGCTACCTACACGGTCGTATCAATCAAACAATGCAGAAAGGACGAAAGACCTGACTCCTGCGCTCCGGTCAAAGCAAAACACAGGTAAAAAACGGGGGGGTGGCAATCAAAGAGACTGGCTGGAAAAACGATGACTTTCAGGCGGTGCTCTAACCTTTTTACTGACTTCAAGAGTCAGCGGCTACTCAATATGCAACGCTCTTTAAATATCAAAGCTTAATGTACATCGGGTAACTAAGCCGTTAGTTAGCAAAGCGGCTCAAGAAGTTCCTTACCCAAAACAAATAACAGAAATTCAGTGCCTTCACATCGATCCATACTCACACATCGACAACCCTAGGATAACAGCTGGGCTAGGTATCATTGCAACACCTTGTGTTGTGGGCAGGCCTCTGGTATCAGCACTTACGCCCATATTACCGATGCCTCAACTCCGGTCAATTCCGCACTTTCATCAAGCCGGATCGAAACAACTTGAAACACTATGTAGAGATAGGCGTATAGTGGAGTTCCGGGTTGTGTGAACACCTTGGCGATGGCTGGATAAACAGTGCCATTGCCATGAGTTTTTAGAAAACCCATGACTAACTGGAGCGAACACCATGAGCAAAGAACAAAAAAGTAATAAAGAAGACAAGAAAAAACCGGCGCTGAGCCCGAAAGAAAAGAAAGCCGTGAAGAAATCCAAAAAAGATTCCAAGAGTTGAGCCAGGGCTAGGCCTCGGATCCTTAAAAAAACCGTAGCACTCAACCGATTTAGCCGCGCTACTTAAGCCACATCACTCAATGATAGTGATGTGGCTTTTTTAATGTTACTCCCATCTGATCGAGAAAACGTCTAAGTTTTGAAACCGGCAACGCCTACCGTCACACGAAACGTAGGGCGCGCCGCGCGCGCCTTTTCCGGTACCGAACCGCCGATGGCGCGCGCAGCGCGCCCTACGATGGGAAAGGCTGAATAATGACCTCTGGCAAAAACTTCAACGCTTTTTGACTCAGATGGGCGTAACTGCGTAGTCAATCTTGCAAAACAGCTATCTGATCGGCAAAGCCTTTACCTCGGCAGCGGGATTATCGCCACCCACAATCGTTATTTTCATATATTTCGGTTATGCTATGATAGCAGCTCAACACACCGTATTGGAATAAACGCAATGACTGTTGTCAATACCGCCTACAGACCCAACCCGCAACAACGAGAAGCAGCCCAAACCACCGGCCTAATCTTATCGAAAGCCATCTTATTAATGATAAGATCGCTTTAAAAATAGCCAGCAATAACAATAAATCGAATGATTTGCTGCAAGCAATAACCGTCGTGCCTACTCACGTGAATCATCCAGGCAAACAGCCCAGGAATGCTTAACGCTCTAGCCACGTATCAGGCTTAACTCTTATTTTCTTTTAATTTTCGAGGTTTTTATGTCCATTAACACCGCACCTAGTTTTACCTTCAATGGCGATGGCAAAGTCATTACCGATATTAGCGGCTTTTACGATTTAGGTTTCTCCGTTCGCGTACAAACCGACGGCAAGATTCTCGTAGGCGGTATCAGCCTTGGCTATAACGATACTCAAGCCTTTGTCGTTACCCGTTACAACAGCGACGGATCATTAGACACCAGTTTTGATGGCGATGGCATAGCGAGCACCTTTGTCGGTGGTTACGGATTTTTTGGTTTCCTTGGCGGACAAATTGTCTTGCAATCAGATGGCAAAATTGTCCAGGCCGGCACGGTCTATACCGACAACATCACTTATTATGACTTTGGCGTCGTACGTTATAACCCTGATGGTTCTTTGGATAATAGCTTTGGCGTTAATGGCATCGTCACCACCAATATTAATTATTATGACTACGCTACCTCGATTACCCTACAAGCCGACGGTAAAATACTCGTAACAGGCTTTAGCGACACGGTTAACAGTTATGATTTTACTTTATTGCGCTACAACAGCGACGGTTCCCTAGACACCGGTTTTGATGGCGATGGCATCGTCACCACAGATTTCAGTTCTTCCTACGACCAAGCTCTTTCCGTCACCACGCAAGCCGACGGCAAAATTCTGTTGGCAGGCGAAATCTATAATGGCAGCAGTTATGATTTCGGCTTGGCTCGCTATAACAGTGACGGTTCTTTAGACACCAGCTTTGATGGCGACGGTAAAGTCACCACGGACTTCAACACTTTTGAAGATTGGGCTTACTCCATCACCATACAAGCCGACGGTAAAATTCTAGCCGCCGGCCACACCTACACAGGCAGTGGTTCTGAATTTGCCCTGGCGCGTTACAATGTCGACGGCTCCCTGGACACCGGTTTTGACGGCGATGGCAAGGTCACCACGGACTTCGGCTTTTCGGATAATTATGGGTATTCCGTCACCATACAAGCTGACGGCAAAATTCTCGTGGCAGGCTATATCTATGATGGTGGTAACAGTATTGAATTCGGCTTAGCACGGTATAACAGCGACGGTTCTTTGGACACCAGCTTTGATGGCGACGGTCTCGTCAGCGCCACACTAGGTAATTATGAAGATGTGGGGCTCTCAGTAACCGTGCAGGCCGATGGTAAAATTCTCGTGGCAGGGGCTACCGTCGCCAATAATTATTATGGTTATGGTTATGACTTTGGTTTAGTGCGTTTCAACAACGACGGCAGCTTGGACAAGACCTTCGACACCCATAGCACCACCGCGAATCTCAATGAAGCGGCTTATTCCGTCACTCTGCAAGCCGACGGTAAATATATCGTGGCGGGCTATAGCCAAACTGCCAGCAATAAAGATTTCGCTTTAATGCGCTTTAACAGCAACGGTTTGCTGGACACCAGTTTTGGCGATGCCGGTAAAATCACCACCGCATTGGGCGCTTATGATGATGTGGGACGCTCGGTAACGGTACAAGCCGACGGCAAAATCCTCGTAGCCGGTTATAGCGACAATGGCAACAATCTTGACTTTGCCTTGGTGCGTTACAACAGCGATGGCTCTTTGGACACCAGCTTTGATGGTGACGGCAAAGTAACGACCGCGACGGGCAACACTTATGATGACGGTTACTCGGTGACTGTCCAGGCCGATGGTAAAATACTCGTCGCCGGAGTGAGCAACAACGGCAACAATGAAGACTTTGCCTTGGTGCGTTATAACAGCGATGGTTCTCTGGACACCAGCTTTGCCGGCGACGGCACGACCACTACCGACTTTGGTGCGTCGAGTGATTTTGCTTACGCCGTCACCGTGCAGACTGATGGCAAAATTCTGGTCTCAGGATCAAGCACTACGGCCGGCTTTGCCTTAGCCCGTTACAATGTCGACGGCTCCCTGGACACTAGTTTTGATGGCGATGGCAAGGTCACCAATACACTAGGGGTTTTTTCTGCCCGTGGTTACGCGGTTACGTTACAGGCCGACGGCAAAATAGTGATGGTCGGCGAAACCTTAAATGGCAGTGACAGCGATGTGGCTCTCGTGCGTTATAACACTGACGGCTCCCTGGATACCAGTTTTGGCGGCGATGGCATAGTCAACACAGTACTGGGCACCTCTTATGATTATGCCCGTTCGGTCACCTTGCAAACCGATGGCAAGATACTGGTCGCAGGCTATAGTGACAATGCGGGCAGCGTGGACTTCGCCTTGGCGCGGTATAACAGCGACGGCAGCCTGGACACCAGTTTTGACGGTGATGGCAAAGTCACGACGGATTTCCATTCATCGAACGATTATGGTTACTGCGTCACCGTGCAAACTGACGGTAAAATTGTCGTGGCGGGTTACAGCAAGGATGGCGTCGAAAACAGCTTCGCGCTAGCGCGTTACAACAGCGATGGCAGCCTGGATAATACCTTTAATAGCGTAGCCCATTACGTTGCTAGCGGTCAGGCGGTTGTCATAAACAGCCAAGCAAAAATCTATGATTTTGAATTGGTCACCCAAGGCCAGTACAGCGGCGCATCCATCACTTTAGTCCGGCACGGCGGCGCAAATAGCGACGATGTCTTTTCAGGCAGCGGCAACTTAAGCTTCATCGGCAGCGATGCCGTACTATCAGGCATCACCATCGGCACCATCAGCAATCATAACGGTTGGTTGACCCTATACTTCAATAGCAACGCCACGCAAGGCGTGGTTGATGAAACCTTATCCTCGTTGACCTACAGCAATAACACTTACAGCCCGTCACCCGCCACGGTACAGATCGATTGGCTGTTTAGCGATGGCAACAACGGGTCGCAAGGCACAGGCGGGGCGTTAATGGCTTCAGATTCGACAGTCATATCGATCTTGCCAACCGACGGCTCCCCCACACTGGCAGCTCCTGCCGCTATCCACTATGTTGATACGGCCTTCGATGACAATTTCTTGGCCGCGAGCGGCTTATTAACGGCAACAGGCGCAGATAGCGGCTCCTTTAGTTATGGCATCGCCGGCGGCACCGATAATGGCAATGGCACCGTAAGCATGCAGGGCGCTTACGGCGTATTGACCGTTACCCAAGCAAGCGGCGCTTATCAGTTTATCCCCAGCGATGCGACGATTGAACCCTTGTCGGCCGATGTCTCCGCAAGTTTCACCGTTACCGTGACGAATGGGGTGTTGACTGACAGCGAAGCGCTGACTGTAGCCATCAGCCAAAGCGGCAGCACCGAATCAGAGGGTAAAGACACGCTGTTCGGAACGTCAGGCAATAACACGATAGATGGACTGGCCGGTAATGATTGGCTAAACGGGGCCGGCGGCAATGATGTATTACTTGGCGGAGCGGGCAATGATTTGATCAACGGCGGCAACGGCAATGACACGTTAACCGGCGGCGCAGGCAAAGATAAGTTTGTCTTTAACAGTTCGTTAACTGCGAATGTTGACAGCATCATTGATTTCAACCCGGTCAAGGACACCATCATGCTGGATAACAATACCTTCAGTGCCTTGGTTGCCACCGGCCAGTTAAACAGCGACAATTTTGTCGTCGCCACAGCAGCGCTGGATAATAACGACTATATCGTTTACAACTCCGCCACAGGCGAGTTGTTCTACGATGCCAACGGCAATAGTGCAGGAGCAGCCACACAGATTGCCCTATTAGGCATTGATCTGGCCTTAACGCATGCCGATTTTATAGTCATGTAACTGCCGCGTCCCCCTGCCAGTCCAGCAGCTGTCGAAGTTGCTGGACTGGCAGGCTTATGCCCCGTCCTTGAAATAAGGGGCTTGGCAGAGTATGGTTAAACATCATTTGATCCATAGCCATTTGGCTTATGGGTCTATAGTGACTCAACATACAAACTAGGAGTTTATTCGTGCAAACTATGGGTTCCCGATTGCACGGCACCGAGGTGCCCACCACAAACGCGCCATTGCCACCCGCCATAGTAGAAGGCGACATACGCCTGATAGGGGGCTTGGGCGAGCGGCTATTCCGGTTGCTTGCAGCAATTGACCGCACCGGTTCCATCAATCAGGCCGCCAAAGATGTAGGCTTGACTTACAAAGGCGCTTGGGAAATGATTGAACGCGCCAACAATTTATCCCCGAAATTATTGGTTTCCACGGCAATCGGCGGCCGCTCCGGCGGCGGCACCCGGCTGACCCCGGCAGGAAAAAGCATCCTGCAATTGTTTATCCAAATCCAGGAAGAACATGCCGGCTTCCTGGCACAACTCAACCAACGTCTGGTCGGCAACCAGGAGATTGTGTTTTTATTCAAGAGGCTCATCATGAAAGCAAGCGCGCGCAACCAATTTTTCGGAAAAGTCACCGATGTCGCTATCGGTGCAGTTAATGTCACCGTCGTAGTCGGTTTGAAAGGCGGGGAAACTATCGTCGCGACCATCACAAAAGAATCGGCCGAGTCCTTAGGCATTAAAAACGGCGTGGATGTCGTGGCCTTGGTCAAGGCCCCGCAAATTATCGTCATAACAGACTTTGGCGGTTATCGCATTTCCGCCCGTAACCAGCTTAAAGGCACCGTATCGCGCATCCAAAAAGGCGCCGTCAATTCCGAAGTTATCATTGAATTGGCAGGCGGCGATTCCATTACCGCGACAGTCACTAATGAAAGCATAGCAACGCTGGATTTAGCCTTGGGCTGTCCGGCTACCGCAGTGTTTAAAGCAGGTACCGTCATTCTTGGCGTAGCGTCCTGAGCAGACGGCAACAAGGACGGGCGGGTCATTAACCTGCCCGGCCTGCACCTATTAAGCAACAGACCGCAACCGCGCTGTCACAACGCTTGCAAAAACATAATCAAATCCAGCCGCTCCCGGTTATCAAGACCGATCTCAAAACGCCGGTCATAAAAATCCAGCACATTCCCCAACTCTTTGGCCATGCCGTTGTGGAAATACGGTGCCCGACCAGCCAGCCCACGAAGCACCGGCACCTTGAAGCGGGCGATGTCCTGCCACTGGCCGGTGATGAGCGCGCGTCCCGGATCGGTGGTTTTTAGCACTTCCCCTGTCAACTGATTACGCAAGGTATACAGCGGCAAATCAGGCGTCCGTTGCGCGGCGTCGCTGATGCCGATATTCAGGAATCTGGCTGCGGAATGGCTGCCTGCATTAGGGGCGTTATGGCAAGTGCTGCAAGTGCCGTTAATGACATCGGCATAACCGAATTCCGGCGTCCCGTTAAGTCCGGCAACACCAGAAATGGACAGGGGTTTGCTATTAAATAGTTGCTGGCCTCGGGCTATTGCCGCCCGCACATCGATAGGCGCCGCGACGATTAAACCCTGCCAAGCATCGTACAGACTGAATGCGCTTGGATCGTTGGGCAAGCCTGTTTTACTGTCGCCTAAAACATCATTGATGCCGCTATAAAAACGTTGCTTTGACAGGCTAACCGGCCCGCCTTTTGCGCCCGAAAAAGTTAATTTTTTAGCACCGTTATCGTAGGCCTGAGCAGTGAACAAAGCCATTTCAAAATCGACGATATGTTGGCGCTGGACAACGCTTAACGGCTTGCCCAGTTCATGGCCTATGGTGGCATGATTTGCCTGTCCAGCCAAATCATAACGTATGGACCGGCCGAAAACTGTCTCGCGCCCATCCCACATAACGGCGCTTAGAAACTTTAAATTGGTCGCAGGGAGCGGACGACGGAATAAAGACAGCTCAAAGGACGCATCAATAGCGTCGGCAGTAACCAAACCATAAGGGTCGCTGATATCGACCAGCTCAAACTCGGCACCGTCGGGAATCTTGAGGGCAATTCGGATAACGCCCTTATCAAGCAGCAGGCTATAAGCCTTGCGCCGCGCTTTGACGGTCGAAACGTCCGCTTTGGGCGAATTTGCGCCATCGTGGATGCGAAAAACAGGCTCGGTTCCACCGCTAGCATCGAAGCGTTGTTGTACGCCCTTGGCAGTGATGCTCCAGCCCTCTTCCGGGCGATGGCAAGTCGAGCAACTTCTGCCGTTTGTGCCTAAATCCTGAAAAAACTCATTATGGGTATCAATAACGCCTTGCGTACTGAATGTCGCGCCCAAGCCTAAAGCATTTGGAAAGGCGGTGTTATTTTCGATGGCCGGCGTGCCGCCGGCATAGGCATTCCCCTGGCTTAGCGGGGAAACAATCCAGATGGCCGCCAGCAACAACTTAAGCCTGTGTCGTCTATTATGCCGTGATGTCGGCTGTCTATTCTTCATGAGCGATATCCCGTTTATGAAACCCACGCCCGAACAGCAATGCCCGCCGGGCGTGTTAACCGTTATAGTGAGGGTGCCGAACGGACGACAATGCTGCTCAGGTGGAACACATCCCGTCCGCCAGTCTTATCACCAGGCATCACCAGCTTCACGCTACCTTCGCTATCATCCAGAGGCAGGATTGCGCCTGATTCGTCAACTGTCGCAAAAGCGACCATAGCTTGTTGCCCGCCAGTGGCGGGCAGGATTTCCGCAAGCGCAACAATGACCTGATAACAATCTGTGGCATTAATGACCAGATATTTCCTGAGCATATCGTTCTTGCGCGTGGAATCGGTACTGACCGCCGCCTCACTGATTAAATCGTATAACGGCACGCCAATAAACGTTTTGGTGACGAGCCCGGCGCTATCGCTAAAGTAAGTCACGGTCATCTTGGATGCCTGGTACTGGCCCAGGCTGGCCGGTGTGAATGACTTGGGATGCGTAACCGCGCCGCCCAGTTTGAAACCGGACGAAACCCCGCCCAGACAGCTGGGTGCCGCCTGACTGAACGGAGTATAGCCGATGAGAAAAATAAAAATGACTGCCAATTGGCGGAAAGTATGTGTTGTCATGTGTTGCTCCAATCGTTATTTAGTAGAGTAAATATCGTATAGCGATCTTGCAAAAAATGTCAATTATTTTAAGGTTTTTATAACAGCCCTCCATAGCCCATAGACACTGCCTTATGTAGCTTTTAAGACAATTTGTCATGCCGCGCTCGGCAAAATGCCGACACGCGACATACAACCCTTGTGTTATTATTATTTATATAGTTGAATATATAGCGCATTGCAGTTGGCATGATAGCTGCGTTGCAAATAAGCAAGCCACAGGCCTTGACCTGGTGGCCTTATACCCAACCCCACGTTTATTCACTCGAAGGAAAGCCTTATGAAAAAACTAACGACACTCGCCATCAGCGTGTCCTTGTCACTCGGCACGCAAGCTGCCTATGCTCTGACGCCTTGGGCGTTTGGTGCGCCAAACATCACTATCCGCGTATCAGGCGCCGTGGCGCAAACCAAAGCGTACACCCAGGCGGTCACCAGTGCTCTGGCAGCCGCCGATACCGTAGACACCTTCAATGATGTCGATGCGGTCACCGGTTCCATAGGTTCAAACTGGACCGCGCATTACTTTTACGGACATGCCAATCTGGGTACAGGACTGGCAGGCAAAAAAATCCTGCTGGTCAGGCGCACGAGGGGAGGAACAGGTTATGGCGTTATTCCGTTGATCAACAGCATTCCGCTTGAGCATCTTAATATTGTCGGATTACCGGCATCGGCCTGGGTCGCTGACGGCACAAAAGCATGGAAACAAACGATTAGTGCGGCTAATGCCAGCCAATACCTGACCAAAAAAGTTTCTGACGGCGGTTTGCTCGCAGTTGACCCCAATAGCGTATTGAAACCCGGCACGGAAAGTTATCCCGATCAGCAAAACGAGCTGACAACCGGAGCGCCTGAACCCAATTGGCCGCTGAACCTGACCCAGGTCAATACCGCAACCTATTCCGTGCTACCTACGGCTGGCCTGGTTTATGGCGTGGCGGTCACACAGGATTTGTACAAAGTGCTGCAAGCCGCGCAAAAAAGGGCGGGCAACCTATCCGGCAATGTCGTGATAGGCAATTACACCGAAACGGATATGCCTAACCTTAACCGCAATGTCGTAGCATCCTTGCTAGCAGGCAAGATCGGCGCTTGGGACCAATTCAAGATCGTCGACAAAACCGACAACAATACCGTCAAAAGTCTGCTGGACAACAGCATTCTGACCGACGCGGGCGTGTCAGCGCCTTACCAGGAATCGACCACCGGCTCGAATTTAACGCCGGTGGCGTTGGGTTTAAGAAATAACGGCGCAGCGACCAGCGTGCTGGCTTACTCGGTATTCCTTAATTATCCGGACACTAAAAAAGCCTTCGGGCCTGCGCCCAAGACTGCCGACAATGCCGTAGACGAAGATGCCTCGCTACCTATCGTCAAACAGCCGATCATTATTTCCGATACCGGCACGCTGCTGAAAGACTGGCAAAACGGCACCAATATCCTGGGCTTTAACAATGTTAAAGACGGCGCCGCATTTGCCAAACGCTGGGGCATCGCGATCAACACCGCCGATAAAAACAATGCGGTCACAGCCAACGGAACCGGTGGCGACCCTTGGCGCTATATCAGGATAGACGGCTACGCGCCGACCCTGGAAAACGTCGCGGCAGGGGTCTACAGCTACTGGTCGGAAGGCGTGGTGCTATATCGCACCAACAAATCGGGCGACCCCCAATGGGCGCTCAAGACCAAGGTCCTGAAAACCTTGGCGGACAACCTGGGCAGCCCGGCGATTGCAGGCGCTGTCAACACTACGCAAGCCTGGGGTAAAACCGGCACTTTCGCAACCACAGCCGACCCGCGCGGGTTTACGGCCAGCATCCCTTTCAACACCAGCAGCCCGGTTGCGGCTTTTACGCATAAAAACGGCGGCACAATCAGTACGGCTATCGTACCGGTTGCCGATGCTGCCGCAACAGGCGGACTTGAAATCCAATTGAAATAACGGGGCAATAGGCCGTCTTGAGCTCTACCGTGAGGGCGCAAGACGGCTTTAAACTGTTGACAAAGCAACAGCCGATCAACAGCAACTGTTGATACAACAACACATCAATATCATCCATAGATAAAAACACCTATATAATCAAATAGATAATTTATGGCATGATGATTGCATTATGTTCATATTTAGACACCTAAACAACACATCTCCTAACAGCGTTACCGCGCCGCTCCACGTGTATAGTTAAAATTTTTATTGATAACCCGCCTATAAGTATTCTGGTCTTATGAAGCAATTAGTACGATACGCATTGATAAGCACCGGCGTGCTGTTCTTTTCTGCGCCGTTATCGGCGACAGAGCAGCCTAGTGCAGCGGAACAACCACCCGCAAGCTTACCCACATTCGATATGCTGGAAATGCAGGTCGACGGCAATACCGTGCTCGACCAACAACTGGTTGAAAAAACCCTGTATCCATTCCTGGGTAACAACAAGACCGTCGATGATGTGGAAAAAGCCAGGCAAACGCTGGAAGCCGTCTACAAAGACCAAGGCTATCCGACCGTACTCGTGGACATACCGGAACAGGATGTCGTGGAAGGGTTGGTACGCCTGCAAGTGCTGGAGGGCACGATAGAGCGGCTGAAAATCACCGGTTCCCGCTATTTTTATCTGGGCAAAATCAGGGACAAAGTACCGGCGCTGGCGGCTGGTCAAGTGCCTTATATGCCTAAAGTCCAGGAACAGGTAGGCGAACTGGGCGAGGAATCGCCAGACCGGCAGGTCACACCGATTTTCCGCGCCGGAACCACGCCCGGAAAAACCGAAGTTGAGCTGCGCGTCAAAGACGCCTTACCTTTACATGGCAGCCTGGAAATGAACGGGCGCAATTCGGAAAGCACCTCCAGGTCGCGGCTTATCGGCTCCATACGTTACGACAATCTATGGCAAAGCTTCCACAGCGCGTCGCTGCAATATCAGGTGTCGCCGGAAAATGCTGACGAGGTTGAAGTCTGGTCGGGCACTTATGTACTGCCAACAGGCTGGGCGGATACGCGCTTGGCGATGTACGGCATCGGTATCAGCTCCAACACCCAGTTAGGCACCAATGTCGGCGGTTTATCCGTGGTCGGCACCGGCGCGATTTACGGTGCACATCTGATAAAACCCTTGCCCGGCATCAATGCCTACAACCACAGCCTGACTGTCGGTTTCGACTACAAAAGCTTTAATCAGGGCATCACACAACAGGGTCAAGACCAGCAGACTTCACCTATCAGTTACACACCCTTGCAAATCGGCTATGACGGCAGTTGGCGTTATCCAGGAGCGTTGACCTCGCTCAGTTCGGCTGTCCATTTTTCCGTGCGCGGCATCGGCAACGACCAGCAGGAATTCGAAGACAGACGTTTCAAAGCCAGCGCCGCTTACGCTTATTTCACCACCGATCTCAAACACGTGCGCGACTTGCCCCGGGATTTAAGGCTGGCCACCCGCGCATCCGGCCAGGTGACCGATTCACCGCTCATCAGTAATGAGCAGTTCGCCGTAGGCGGGCAACAAAGTGTGCGGGGCTATCATCAAACCCAGCAATTAGGCGATGACGGCATCAACCTGTCCATAGAACTGCAAAGTCCTCCACTAAAACCGCAGGATTGGGATTTTGCCCAAAACCTGCGGGCGCATGTTTTCTTTGATTATGCTTATTTATGGATTCAGGATGCGCTACCGCTTAACCCTACTTATTACCAGCTCGCCGGAACCGGTGCGGGACTGAGGATGCAGTTATACAGACACTGGCTGGGCGAATTCGACTGGGCTTATCCCTTGCACCAGCAAGGCACGATCGATGTCGGCAACCAACGGATTGATTTCAAGGTGGCTTATGAATTTTAACCGTAGGGCGCGCCGTGCGCGCCTTGGAATACCTGGAGGCATAAGGCGCGCACGGCGCGCTCTACGAAAAGGGGACAGCGGCTATGTAGCCGTTAACGGTACGCGTTGCGTACCCTACGCCCGCACGGACAATAAACCGTTGCCGTCTATTCGGCTAAAAACTCTGGTGCTAGCAATACGCGCATTGCTGGTCATGACTGCCGGTGTCGCCCAGGCCAACCCGGAACTGCCCGTCCCTACCGCCCCGGTCACGCTGTCCAACACGCCGGTGGCTATTGCTAGCCAAGGCCAAGCTAGCGCCACAGTTTCCGGCAATGCCATGACCGTCACGCAAACCAGCGACAAGGCCAGCATAGACTGGCAAAGCTTTAATATCGGCGCGGACAGCAGCGTGCGTTTCGACCAACCGTCAGCGACGGCGGTAGCGCTAAACAACATCCACCAAGCCGATCCCAGCCGCATCATGGGCTCATTGTCGGCTAACGGCCAGGTCTACCTGGTCAATCAGAACGGTTTTGTGTTTGGTCAGAATTCGCAAATCAACGTCAAT
This sequence comes from Methylovulum sp., assembly GCA_030653435.1. Lineage (GTDB taxonomy): Bacteria > Pseudomonadota > Gammaproteobacteria > Methylococcales > Methylomonadaceae > Methylovulum. The sequence goes on along the minus strand of JAURZI010000141.1, from coordinate 95,493 downwards.
TCACTGGTCGCGACGACCTTGGGCATTAGCGAAACCACCTTTCAAAACGGCATCACCAAAGCTTTTGATAACGACGGCAGCGCCGCCTTGCAAGGCAACGGCGAGCTTTATCTGAAAGACAAGCAAGGCAATACCGTGCTGGACCAGCACGGCAATAAAATCAAAATCCAGATCTTCATCGAGCAAGGCGCGCACATCAAGACCAACGCCTCCGGCGGCCGCGTCATCATCGCCGCTCCAGTGGTCAACAACGCGGGCACGATAGAGACACCCGACGGGCAAACGATACTGGCGGCGGCCAAAGACACCGTTTATTTGCAGGAAGCGGACAGCGGTTCCGATATACGCGGCTTGTTGGTCGAAGTGGGCACCGGCGGCGAGGTCAATAATATGGGCAAAGTGCTGGCTGAGCGCGGCAACGCCAGCTTGATGGGCTTTGCCGTCAATCAGCAAGGCATCGCCTCGGCAACCACCTCGGTCAGCCTCAACGGCTCGGTCAGGTTGCTGGCGCGCGAAGGCATACAAGACCCATCGGGGACTGGCGGCAAACTACTGCCCAAAGCCACCGTCAGGACAATTGATCTTGATGACGGCCTGGGTACTGAAGCCACCGTGCATCTGGCAAGCGGCAGCTTGACCCAGGTCGCGTTGGATACCGACAAATCCGCAACGGCGATAGATGCCCAGGCGCAAAACCGCTCGCATATCGAAATCAGCGGGCATAACGTCTATTTACACAAGCAATCCGCCGTGCAGGCGAAATCCGGCGTGATTGACATTGCCGCCATCGACAACCCCACGGACAGCGCTGAAAAAGGCGATGCGCGGATTTTTCTGGAATCGGGCAGCAGCATCGACGCATCCGGCGTCAAAGACGTGCAACTGCCTATGGAGCGTAATGTCGTTAACGTGGAATTGCGTAAAAACGAGTTGAGGGATGCGCCGTTGCAACGTGACGGCGTACTCTACGGACAAACGGTTGCCGTCGATATCCGCGACGCATCGCTGACCCATAATGCCGACGGCACGTTAAGCGGCGCGACGATACCGGTAGCCGACATCAAGGGCGCAATCGACCGCATCGCCCGCAATATCGACGAGCGCAGCACGTCCGGCGGAACCGTCAATCTAAGCTCCAGCGGCGATGTGGTCACGCAATCCGGTAGCGTCATCGATTTTTCCGGCGGCTCGGTGGCTTATCAGGACGGCACTATCGCGACGACCAAACTGGTTGCCGGCGGGCAGATTTATGATATTGCCAGCGCCGATGCCAACCGCCATTACGACAGTATCCTGGGCTTGGTCACCGACCATCACGCCAAATGGGGCGTGACGGAAAGCTGGACGATTCCCGGGCTGGCGGTCAAGCATTTTGAAGCCGGTTACACCGAAGGCAAAGCAGGCGGCACGTTGAATATCGCCGCTTACGAAACCCGCTTGAACGGCGTGCTGGATGGCTCAACGATAGCCGGAAACCGGCAAAGGACGGCTGACGCGCGGGCAAGCGGCAGCACGTTGGCGCTGGATTTAAACAAGAATTCCCTGCTGGGCAAACAGGATATCGTGTTCAATAACAACGGCAACCTGACCGACATCGACTTCGATGAACGCTTGCCTGACGCCGCAGACGGTTCCGACGCAACAGACGCCCTAACGGTGGATGCCGGATTATTCAAGCGCTCAGGCATTACCCATGTCAGCATCAAAACCAACGGTGCTGTCAGCCTGCAAAAAGATGCCGACCTGGACTTGCCGGAATACGGTAGCTTGGACTTGTCGGCAACCGGTTTCGATATACAGGGGTCGATTACCGCAGCATCCGGAGCAGTCAGCCTGAAGCCCGTCAGCGTAGCCGATACCGTATTGCCAAGCGCCATCACGTTGGGCGGCAACGCCGTTATTGATGTCTCAGGGCTTTGGGTCAATGACGTGCTGGACAGCCAACAAGGCCAGCCTTTGGGCACGATTGCCAGCGCTGGCGGCACCGTCACGCTGCTTGCCGAACAAGGCGACTTGCGGTTGGCAGCGGGCAGCCGCATTGATGTCAGCGGCGGCGCCTGGCTGGACACCACAGCCAAGGTCACCGCCGGGCAAGGCGGCACGATCAGTCTGACGGCCGCCACGCACGATGGCGGCGGCGCGCCGTCCAGCCTGATCCTGGACGGAGAACTGGCGGGCTGGGGCATAGCACAAGGCGGCAGTTTAAACCTGAGCAGTAACGAAGTGGTCATCGGCGCAGCTGGCGATGCCCCGGTACGCACCGATACCCCCTCTTCGACAGGCTCAGGACAGACCACGATACCGCTCATCCTGGCGCCGGACTTCTTCCAACAAGGCGGGTTTGCCGATTACCGGATCGATTCCAATCTTTACGGCCTGAAAGTGGCCGATCACGTCCAGCTTAAGCCACAGCAAAAAAACCGGGTGCTGGACAGCACGTTGGCAACGCAAGCCTCCGGCAGTGACCTGGCATCGTTCAGCTCGATAGCCCTGTTGCCGGAAACAGACCGTAAACCGACCAACCTGAGCTTATCATTCAGCGAGTTATTGGCGCAAAACCGCCAGGAATCGCTAAGCATCGGCCAAGGGGCGCATATCGAGACAGACGCGGCAGGAACCGTGCAACTGGATTCCGACACGTCGATTTTTGTCGACGGCACTATCAGTACGCCGGGCGGCAACATCACGATGAACATCAATACACCGACTAGCGGCGACAAAGGCCATTTCGATGCCCAGGGCATCTGGCTAGGTTCAAAAAGCCGCTTATTGGCGAAGGGCGTTTTCAAACCGGAACTGAACGATTACGGTTTAAAGACCGGCGAGGTCTTGTCCGGCGGCACTATCGCGCTGACCGCCAAGCGCGGCTACATCGTCACCCGCGCAGGCTCGGTCATCAATGTCTCCGGCACCTCAGAACAACTGGACTTTCAACAACCCGACAATTCCGGCTCCGGTTTGACCGTTATCCCGCAAACGATTGCTTCAGACGGCGGGGCTATCAGCCTCAAAGCCGGTGAAGGCATAGTGGCGGACGGCATGCTTAGGGCGAAAGGCGGTGCCGGTGCAGCTGGGGGCACGCTGTCCGTCGAACTGAACCGCGGCCTGCGTAACAAGCCGTTGCTGCCGGTCAGCGGCGGCCTATTCCCTGACGATATCAATAGCGGGCTGCCGCGCACTATTGTCATTTCCGCTTATGACCAAGCGTTGCTCCCTGACACGCTGGCCAATGGCAGTAATATCGACGCCAACACTTACAGCGGCCGGGCCTTATTTAACGATAGGCAAATCAATAGCGCCGGTTTTGATTCGCTGTTGTTCAAGACCGATGTTTTAGGCGCCGACGGCAAATATGCCGGCAGCATCCGTTTTAAGGGCGACGTGCAGCTGGCCGCGACCCGGCAAATCGTACTCGACACGCCCACGTTGCAAACCACAACCGGGCAAGTCCAGCTGAACACCGCTTACGCCAAGCTCGGCTCGACGCAAAGCCGCATAGACAATGACCTGGGCGACGGCAGTTTCTCGACCACGCTGGCGCCGGCGGCGAAAACCGGCGCAGGCAAACTCACGGTAGACGCCCAAGGCATTGATCTGGTCGGCGGCTTAAGTTTCGACGGGTTTAATAAAGTCAAACTGCTCAGCTTAGGCGATGTGCGTACCATCGGCATCCGGGTCAGGACCGACACCAAGGATTATCTGGGCGCGCTGAGGCTGTCCGGTGATTTGACCATCAAGGCCAGCCAGCTGTATCCGGCGACCCTCAGCGATTATACGATTGCGGTAGACGGCAGCGGCGATGAGACGGTAAACATCTTAAAAAGCGGCGGCACACCGGCGCCTGTTTATTCCGCCGGCGGTGCGCTAACGATAACAGCGCCGAATATCAGCCAGAAAGGCGTCGTCAAAGCACCGTCCGGGGCCTTGACGCTGAACGCAAGCCAACAATTAATTCTGGCGGCCGGCAGCCTGACCTCGGTATCCGGCGACGGCCTGAACGTGCTGTTCGGCCAGGGCTCGGGCGGCTTGAACTGGCTTTATCCGCTAGACAGCACCGGCAATACCAACCGGGTCATCGACAGCCCGCCGGAAAAGCGCCTCGCGCTGAACGGTAAAAACGTGGCCTTACGTAGCGGGGCCAGCATTGACCTGTCCGGCGGCGGCGACCTGTACGCTTACGAATTTATCACCGGCCCCGGCGGTTCGGTCGATGTGCTGGATGCCAATGCGCCGGGCTACACGCAAAAATTCGCCGTACTGCCGAATTTAGGCAAAGCGCTGACGCCTTACGACCCGCAGGAATTTTCCTCATCAGGACTCAGCGTGGGCGATAGCGTTTATCTCAGCGCCGGCTCAGGATTGAAGGCGGGCTGGTACACACTGTTACCGGCGCATTACGCGTTATTGCCCGGCGCTTATCTGATTACGCCCCAGTCAGGCACACAGGATAGGCTGCCCGGACAAACCGTCACCGACCTCGCGGGCGCGACCATAGTCGCAGGCCGTTACGGCGTAGCCGGCACCGGCATCAAGGATGCCCGCTGGCAAGGCTTTGCCGTGGAATCCGGCGCTATCGCGCGTACCCGTTCCCAATACACGGATTATTCCGCCAACGCATTTTTCCCGGCCAAAGCCGCAAGCTCCGGCACAACCGTCCCTGCTTTGCCCAGGGATGCCGGAAGCCTCGCCATTACCGCGCAAACCGGCCTGACGCTGGGCGCCAATCTGGCCGCCAGCGCCGCCGCACAAGGTTTGGGGGGACAAGTCGATATCAGCGCCGACCATCTGGCGATAGTCGGCAAGCCTGAAGATCTGGCATCCAACGCTGACGGCACGGTCGGCTTGCTGGCTGACGACCTGAACAATCTGGATGCACCCAGCCTGTTACTGGGCGGCATACGCAACAAAACCAGTAGCGGGCAACGCGTGGCGGTATCGTCGCAAACGTTGAGCATAGCGGGCGATGTGGTTTTGCAAGGCGATGAAATCCTGTTGGCGGCAAAAAATGAAGTGCGGCTTAAATCCGGCGCAACCGTTGCCAGTTCCGGTAAAAACAGCAGCAACGGCACAGCTCTGCTCGTCGCCAATAATGGCCAACAAAACAGCGATGGCGCACTGGTGCGGGTATCGTCGTCCGGCCAGGCGACGGTGACACGCGACAAAACGGTAACCGGAAAAACCGGCACACTGGTAGTTGAATCCGGCGCGCACTTAACGTCAGGCCATTCGATGTTGCTGGATTCTACCCAAGACACCGTGTTCGACGGCGTGATTGATATGCAGGGCGGCTCGCTGGCCTTGACCGCCAGTAAGATCAGCCTGGGTGCTGCCCCGGTAGGGACATCGGGATTGGTGTTATCGGATACGCAACTGGCGTTGGACGAATTAAAACTGACCAGCGCCAGCGACTTCGACATTTACGGCGGGGTTGCCGTCAGCACCGGCTTGCTCAGCATTGATGCCGCACAGATCAACGGCTTTAACAACGCCGGGGCTAGCGCGTCGATAACGGCGGACATCCTGCAATTGACCAATACCGGCGCTAAAGCCGGCAGCACCGGCACCGGCACCGGCAATTTGGCGCTGAATGCCGACGAGATTCAATTGGGTGCCGGCGATTACTCGATTAATGGCTACGGACAAGTCAACCTGAACGCGGCGACCGCCATTAAAGGCTTAGGGCAAACCCTGGACGCCGACACCGGGTTAAGCGCCTTAAACGATGCAGGCAGCTTAAAAGTCGCTGGTGATTTGCACCTGAATGCCGGTCATTTTATCGGCGATGCGGGGGCGACGACGAGCATAGACGCCAGCGGACATCACGTGACCATCACGTCTGCACTCCCGGCAGATGCCTCATGGACGAGCGGACTGGGCGCAAGTTGGGCGATAACCGGCGCTGCCATCAGCAGCAGCGGCCGATTCGATCTGCCTTCCGGCATACTCAAATTGACCGCGCTGGAAGGCGATATTGCCTTGAACAACGGTTCCCTGATAGACGTGTCAGGACGGACGATAGCCTTTGCTGATATCAATAAGTCATCCCCAGCCGGTAGCGTCTTGCTGGCGTCCGCGCACGGCGACATTAACCTCGCCGCCGATGCCCGCATTAATCTGGCTGGCGCCACGCAGGGCCGGCAGCAAGCCGGTGATGCCGGATTACTATCCGTCAGCGCCAAACAAGGCCAATTCAACTGGGATGGCGACATCAGCGCGCAGGACGGCGCAGTGGCGCCTGCCGCACTGAAACAAGGCAAATTTCATCTGGATGTCAACAGCTTCGGCAGCGGCGGTTTCTCGGCACTCAACAATAAGCTGGCGGCAGCCGGTTTTACCGAAGAACTGACGTTAGAGCAACGTACCGGCGATATCACTATCGCCAACATCGACACCGTCAACACGCACCGATTCCAGCTGCTTGCCGATCAAGGCAAGGTCACGGTAGACGGCACCATCAACGCCAACAGCAGCCAAGCGGGTTCGGCATCAAGTGAGGTGTCGATTTACGGCAGGAACGGCATTACGTTAGGCGCAACCGGCAACATTTCCGCCACGGCCGGCACCGCCTCAGCCGACGGCGGCAGCGTCACGCTGGATACGGTACATAGAGACGACACCGGCAGCGGTCTGCTGGATCTGTCGCAAACAGGCGGCAGCATTGATGTGTCCGGCGGCGCAGGCGGTGCCGGTGGTTCGGTACATTTACGCACAGGCCGGGATGACGCGGCGCATACCGTCGCTATCACTAACATCAATACCCGCATCACCGGTGCCGACGCTAACCGCACCGCCGTGGAAGCAACCCGCGTCTACGACGGGCAAGCCGTGATCAAAGACGCCAACATAACCGCATGGCAAAACGACACCCGACAGTTTATGGCGGCTGCGCCAAGGTTGACCGACTTGTCGGGTTCGGCAATCGAACTGTTGCCCGGCATTGAAGTCCGCAGCTCCGGCGACCTGAGCTTGGCTAAGCAATGGGATTTTCTGGGCTGGCGCTATAACGACGCGCAAGGCAATAAAACCTTGCCGGGTTTCCTGACCCTCAGCGCGGGTGGTGATTTGAACATTAACGCCACGCTGACCGACGCGTTCGCAACCGGGCCGATTCCAGGGCAATCCTCGGTGCAATTTCAAGACCTGTTGCAAACCGGGCGCTCGTGGAGCTACCAACTGCTTGCAGGCGTCGACATCAATCTGGCCAACAGCTATCTCGCGCCCGATCCTTACGGTACCGGCGGGAACGTCAGCACGCAGGTCATGGTCAGGACCGGCACCGGCACCATAGACATCCATGCCGAGGACGATATTCGTTTTGTCAGCAACGCCGCTGACCCTAGCGCGTCGGCGGCTGTTTATACGATGGGCAAGCCGGCCGACTATACCCGTGGGCAGTTATTGGGCGGAGCCGTGCCCGGCGTACCGGCAAAACTGGCGGGCGAGAGCGATGCGTCCTACCTGAATCGGCTGGATCCACAGCAAATGAACACGCTGCTGCGTTATGGCTATTTAAACGAAACACTGCTGGGCCTGGTGTTCCGCGTCGCTGAATATCCTACCGAAGGCGGCGCTATCGACCTGCAAGCCGGGGGCAATATCGACGGCATCAATACCGGACAAGAAACCAGCGATTGGCTGGTGCGTAGCGGCGTCATCACCGATAACCTCAAGCCTACTGCGTGGGGCATTAACATCAGCGGCGACCGCACGAATGTCGTGAACGGCATTTCTGCTAAAGGCAAGCACTATTTCAACCAGAACATCGGCGCGCTAGGCGGTGGCGATGTCAATGTCGAAGCCGGCGGCGACGTGCGTAACCTCTCCGTAATGCTGCCAACCACCGGCAAGCCGTTCGGCAGCTTGAGCGATGCGGCTAACCAATGGTCGCAAAACGGCACGGTCATTAATGGCGGCGGTAATTTGCAGGTCACCGCAGGCCATAACATCGTTGGCGGCGAATACTACATAGGCCGCGGTATCGGCAATTTGAACGCCGGAGGCAGTGTTGCGCGCTCGTCTAACCATCTCGGCGCCCTGCTGGAGCTGGGTGACGGCACCGTTAATGTGCAAGCCCGCCAGGATGTCGTGATAGCCTCGGTGCTTAACCCTACCGTACTCAAACAAGCCAGCGTATTACCGCTGGCCGCCGGTGGCGATTCGAAATTTTTTAGCTATAGCGACGCCAGCACCGTCAATCTGGGTGCTACGGCAGGCAATATCGTGCTGCAAAATGATGTCGATGCGATCCGCTTATCCAAAAACCTGGATACCAGCGCGTCATCCGGTTTCGAGTATGCCGTCTACCCAGGCAGCCTGCATGCGGCAGCGCTATCCGGCGATATACGCATCAACCATTCCATGACCTTGTTCCCTTCCGCCCAAGGCGAACTGGAGTTGCTGGCGTACCGTAACATCGGCACAGATACCGATGCCGCGCAATTAATCAATATCAATATGTCAGATGCCGACCCATTACTGTTGCCCAGCATCGGCACACCCGCACAACAGTTAGAAGGCAGCTTGAGCGACGGCCTGATTAGAGCCCGCGAACGGCTGGATCCGTCCACGCCCGATGCCACGCTGATCCATGCCGCCGTGCCGGTACATGCCGGTGATGCGTCCAAACCGGCGGTTATTGCCAAACTGGGAGACATCGCTTTTGCATCCAGTTCTGAAGTGACGTTCTTCTTGCCGCAGGCCGCCGACTTCATAGCCGGTAGAGATATCAACAACCTGAGCTTGTCCGGCCAAAACCTGTCCGTTAACGATGTCACACAAATCAAGGCCGGACGCGACATCGGCTTTGATGCGCTCATCGACAGCGACGGCATCGTGCAAGCCAATGACAAGCAGATAGAACTCGGCGGGCCGGGACACGCACAAATCCAGGCCGGTCGCAACATCAGTCTGGGCGGTTCGGCGGGTATCAACACGATAGGCAACACCAAAAATACGGCATTGGCGGCAAACGGCGCCAACATTGATTTGCTTGCCGGTGTTGTCGGCCCTATGGACTACGACGGATTTATCAACACCTACTTTCTTATCGGCAGCGATTACCTCAATAAGCTGACGATAACCGACGATAACGGGCAAAACGCTGTTGCCGGTTTCACGCCGGAGCAAAAGTTAGCCTATCTGCAACAACTGCCCGATGCGCTAAAACAAAAGCTGCTACTGGATGTGCTGTTCAACGAAATCAAACTGTCCGCCTCAGCCGCTGCCGCAGCGCCGGAATCCGAGCGCAAGGCCCTATATCAACAAGGCTACGCTGCCATTGCCGCACTCTTTCCGGGTAGCGGCTATAAAGGCGACCTGTCGCTGGTGTTCAGCCAGATTAAAACGTTGGCAGGCGGCGGCATTAATCTGGCCGTGCCGGGCGGAGCCGTTAACGTCGGACTGGCCGGAAAAGTCGGCGGTATCCAGAAAGGCGCCGATGAGCTTGGCATCGTCGCGCAGCAAGCTGGCGATGTAAACGCGTTCAGCCTGGGCGATTTCAACGTCAACCAATCCCGCGTCTTTACGATGGGCGGTGGCGATATCGCGATCTGGTCCTCGGCAGGCAATATTGATGCCGGGAAAGGCGCGAAATCGGCTATTTCCGCACCCGCGCCGATCACCAGCGTCGATGCCAAGGGCAATATCATCACCGTATTTCCGCCGATTGTGTCGGGCAGCGGCATCCAGACCATCAATCCGCAGGACAAGGCTAAGAAACAGGGCAATGTCTATCTGGCTGCGCCTACCGGCGTTGTCGATGCCGGAGAAGCCGGTATCAGCGGCGGACAAATCGTTATCGCCGCCACCGCTGTCGTCGGCGCATCCAATATCTCGGCGTCGGGCGGTTCGGTAGGCGTGCCGACGGCGGTAGCGCCGCCGGTGGTACCGGCCGGCGCAGCCAGCGCGGCCGCCAGCGCCGCCAAACAGGCCACTTCAGGAACCGATGACGACGCTAAAGATAAGCAAAATAACGGCCAGAAGAAATCCACCGTCAGCATGCTCAGCGCCGATGTGGTCGGTTACGGCGACTGTAGCGTCGCGGATGTGCGCGAAGGCAAACCCGGCTGCGGCGGGTAGGGCATACATCGCCTACCCGCCCAAGAATTTAAAAAGGTACGCAGAGCGTAACCCTACGGTACCTCCCATTATTTTAGACGAAGCTGGAGCTTCTGTGACTTGAGTTACCAAGCTGGAGCTTGGTAACTAACGTCAATCCTTAACTGTGGGCAGTGACGCTCCGGCGTGGGAACGATAGTCGATAGTAATAAATTTTTAATCAAACAAACCTTACCGATGAAAAAAATCACTCACAACGCTCTCAAACTTGGTTTGCTGCTGTTATTGATACCGACGGTCGCGCTGGCCTGGTGGAATAACGACTGGTCATCACGCAAGCCCTTATCGCTGGATGCCGGTGCTACCGGTGCGGATATCCAGGAAACCGTCAGCGATTTTCCGCTGCTGCTGCGTTTGCATACCGGTAATTTCGGCTATTTCGCCGAGCTTGCCGAAAACGGCAAAGACTTGCGTTTTATGCTGGATGACAAGACCGCGCTTAAGCACCACACCGAGAAAGTAGATCCACTGGCCGAACTGGGCTTGATCTGGGTGAAGCTGCCGACCGTGCGCGGCGGCGTCAGCACCGACACGTTCACGATGTACTACGGCAACGCCAATGTTGCCGATGCCTCAGACCCTGGCGGTATTTACGATGCCGATCAGGCGCTGGTTTACCATTTCAGCGCCGGTGAAAGCTTGCCACAGGATGCCACCGCTTATGCCAGCCATGCCTCGGCATCGAAAGCGACGGTCGATCCGGCAGGCTGGATAGGCGAGGCCGCCGCATTCAACGGGCAAGGCGGCATCAGCGTCAGTGCCACGCCTGCGCTGGCGATCACTCCCGATAAAGGCTGGACATTCAGCGCCTGGGCAAAAATCGGGCAAGCTCAGCAACATGCGCTGCTGGTACAGGCCAAAGATGCAACGTCCCAATTGGAGTTGATCGTACAGGATTCCACCGTCAGCGCCCATTATCAAGGCGTTGGCGGCGCTGTTGCCCAGACTGCGCCTGCGCCTGTCAACCTGGAGCAATGGCAGCATATCGCCGTCGTCGCACAACAAGATCATTTGACGCTATACCTGAATGGCCAGCGCGTTGCCGACACCGCTATCCAACTGGCCGCAATGTCCCCGTCTATCGTCATCGGCGATGCGGGTTTCAGCGGTCTGCTCGATGAGGTGCAGATAGCCAAGCAGGCCCGGAGTGCCGACTGGCTTAAGTTGCAGTTCCGCAGCCAAAGCCCCGATTTCACGGTCGTCAATTTCGGCCAGGATGAATCCGGCGGCGCTACGGAAGGCCCCAATTACTTCGTCATCATCTTGCAAAGCCTGACGGTGGACGGCTGGGTCGTGATCGCGTTGTGCGGCGTGATGCTGGTCATCAGCCTGCTGGTCATGATCGGCAAAGGCCTGTCATTAAAACGGGCCACTAAAGACAACGCCGCATTCCTTAAACAATACCGCAATGTCGATGCCTCCAACCTCGGCGCGCTGGATAGGGACGAAAGCGAAGATGAGCAGGAAATCGGCGATTCCGAATTTTTGTCCACGCTGATAGGCAAACACGATCATTTCCAGGGTTCACCGATTTACCATGTTTATCATGCCGGTGTGCATGAATTGAAAATTAATTTCGGCGACAGCGATGGCGTCACCGCCATGACACCTGAAGCGTTGAATCTGGTCCGCACCCGTTTGGACGCTGCGGTCGTGCGCGAAACCCAAAAGCTCAACAAAAACATGGTGCTACTGACTATCGCCATATCCGGCGGTCCGTTCTTGGGCTTATTGGGTACGGTTATGGGGGTTATGATTACTTTCGCCGTAATCGCCGCGACCGGCGATGTCAATATCAACTCGATTGCACCGGGCATTTCCGGGGCATTGGCGGCGACGGTCGCAGGCCTCGCGGTCGCCATACCCGCGTTGTTCGCCTACAACTATTTGCTGACGCAAATTAAAGACATAACCGCCGATATGCACGTTTTTACGGACGAATTTCTGGCGATGGTTGCCAAGCGCGTCGCCGACCGCCAACGCAGTGATAACGGCTTGCACGTCCTGTTCACCGAGGAATTCATCAACCTTATTGCCGAACGCATCGCCGTCAAACAACAGGGGCAAATATCATGAAAGTCGGTGAGGAAGGCAAAGTTTACGACGACATTAACATCACACCGATGCTGGACGTGGCTTATGTGTTATTGCTGATTTTTATCATCATGACCACGGCGACAGTTCAAGGCATTACCGTCAATCTGCCCAAAGCCAGCAGCACCCCTGCCCTGTCCAAACCCAAGACCAAGGCGATTTCGATCACCAAAGACGGTACGGTATACCTGGACACTTACCCGATTTCATTGGCCGACCTGGAAACGCGCCTGGGCCAATACAAAGCGGCAACGCCCGATTTGCCTGTGGTCGTCAAAGCCGATGCCGCCGTGCAGTACGAAAAAGTTATTGAAGTGCTGGATATTGTCACACGGCTGGAGATTAGCCAGCTCGGCTTAGTCACCCAAAAACTGGTCAAGTGAGCGCTTATGGACAACTACAAACGCTGGCTACGCAACCTGCCGCTGCTGATCGGCATCGTCCTGACGCTGGTCATCGCCGTAGCAGTGTATTTGCTTCAGGACATGTTCCAGAAACCAGCGCAAACCAAAAAACAGATCCAGCAAATCACGATGATACAACCGCCACCACCCCCGCCGCCGCCACCGGAGCAAAAGCCGCCGGAACCTGAGCCGGAACCGGAAAAAATACCGGAACCGGAGCCGGAAAAAGAACCGGAACCCGCGCCCGAAGCGGCTGAAGAACCGGCAGGCGAAGAACTGGGCGTGGATGCCGAAGGCGGCGCGGGTTCGGATGGCTTCGGCCTGATCGGTAAAAAAGGCGGACGCGGTTTATTGGGTGGCAGTAGCGGCAGCCAGATACTCTGGTACGGCAGTCAAGTCAAACATAGATTGGAAGAAACATTGCAAAACCGACTGGCGGACAGTAGCGCGCGAAAAACCGCCTATACCGTGTATGTGAACATCTGGGTAGCCGCTGACGGCAGCGTCAACCGCGCCGAACTGGCGGGTTCCAGCGGCAAGCCCGATGTCGATCAGGCAATACGCGAGGTGTTACCTGGTCTGCATTTTACCTTGCCCAAACCGCCGCCTGAGCATATGCCGCAACCCTTGAAAATACGCGTGACGTCTAGGATCTAACAGACTTCATAACCTTGTAGGGCGCGCCGTGCGCGCCTTAACGTGCACGGTTGTACGCATGCAATACAACACAGTAACGAGAATAACCATGATAACCAAAAAAACCCTGGCGGCCTTATTGGCAGGCTCGCTGGTAGCGCCGGTGATGGCGGATGAAAGAGCAGAATTGCTCAAGCTCAAGCAAGACATTGCCGGTGAGCGCGAGGAATTGCTCGAGCTCAAGAACACCACCGTCAACCTGATTGACATCTTCGTGCAACAAGGTTTACTGGACAGGCAAAAAGCCGAGAGCCTGATGAAAACCGCAAAGGCGAAGGCTGGCGTGGATGCCAAACGGCAACGTGAAGCAGAAGCCGTCGAAGCGGCCGGCGCAGCCGTTAAAAACCCGAAAAGCATACGGGTCAGCTATGTCCCCGAATTTGTCAAAGAAGAAATCCGCCAGCAAGTGATCGCAGGCTTGACGGATAAGGTGGTCACCGAAGTCAAAGCCGATGCCAAACAGGAAAAATGGGGCGTACCCGCCGCGTTGCCGGAATGGCTGGACCATATCAAAATTTCCGGCGATATGCGCCTGCGCGCCCAGGATGATTTTTTCGGCCCGGATAACACCCAGAATGCTTATCTGGACTATCTGAACATCAACCGCGAAGGCGGCGTATTGGCCGCACAGAATGCAAACGAAGCCTTTTTGAATACAACGAAAGACCGCCTGCGTCTGCGCGAACGTTTCCGCCTCGCGATTGACAGCAAAATTACCGACGGCTTGAAAGCCGGACTGCGGCTGTCTACCAGCAATCAGTTCAGCCCGGTATCCAGTAACCAGACGCTGGGCAACACCGGGGAAACCTACCAGGTCGTTATCGACCGCGCTTTTATGCAATACGATTTTATCGACGCTAAGCACAACGACTGGTTCAGCCTTTACGGCGGACGTATCGCCAATCCCTGGGTGTCCACCGAGATGGTATACAGCCCGGACCTCAGCTTTGAAGGCTTTGCCGGAACCTTCCGCTGGCATGTAAACCAAAATAATCCTCTCGTGAAACATTACCGTGCCGCAGAGCCAAACGGACGTTTCGGCGTACAAATGGGGCCGCAGACACCGGATTCGCTGTTTTTGACCTTGGGCGTATTCCCTATCCAGGAAGTCAATTTTTCGACCAGCGACAAATGGCTGTTCGGTGGTCAGCTCGGTGCCGATTGGCTGGTGCATGACGACTCCCGATTGAAAATCGCGGCGGCTTATTACGATTATCAAAACCTCCGCGCACGCGCGAATGCCCGCGACAGTTTCACGTATGACTGGACAGCGCCGCAATTCACACAAAAAGGCAACACCATGGTGCCTATCAACGTCAACGACGGCTTTAACAGCCGCTGCACCGATAGCCAAAGCCTGCAAGGCCAAGGCTGCCTATTCGGCCTGGCTGCCGACTTCAAAATATTCAACGCCACCGTCATGTATGATTTTGCCGATTTTGCCCCGACCCACGCCCTGGTGTCGCTGGACTATGCAAAAAACCTGGGTTATGACGCGGAGCGCATAGAACGTGAATTTCCAGGCTATCTGGGCGCCGATAACAAAGCCAAAACCGATGCTTTCCAGATACGCTTCGATATCGGCAACCAGGACATCAAGCGCTTTAAAGACTGGAGCGCGATACTGGCCTACCGTTATATCCAGCGCGATGCAATCCTTGACGCCTTTACCGACACTATTTTTCACCAAGGCGGCACCGACGCCAAAGGTTGGATGATAGGCGGCAATTATGGTCTTGCGAAAAACACCTGGCTGATGTTCCGCTGGTTCAGCACCGAAACCATAGACGGGCCACCGCTGGACATCGACACCGCGACGCTGGATCTGAACATGCGCTTGTAACCGGAGACCGAGATGATCCCAAACCCTAACATTTACCTGTTGTTACTGTTGTTGCTGCCGGGTATAGCTGCCCACGCCGCCCCTAAACAGGAGTCCGCAGGGCAACAGGCCTTCAAAAAAGCCCAAGGCGTCGTGCGGCAATTGACCGAAGAAAAGCGCGTCCTGGAAACCGAAAAAGCCGCATTGCTGGAGCAGTTGACAAAACTCGAAAACATCGTCCAACAACTCGAACCCTTACAAGGCGAACTACAACAACATAAAACCCAAGCGGAAACCTTGCGCGCCAGCAACAGCGCCCTGTCTGCACAGTTGGACATAGAACGCCGAAAACAACAGGAACTGCACGGCAAAATCAAGACCATAGTCGCGCAAGCCAAATTGATCCAAAACGATAACCAGCTGTTAGCCGCCGCCGTAACCGAGCGCGAACAATGGATCAGACGCTGCTCAGACAACAACCGGCAACTGCTGGAAGCGAATCAGGCCTTACTGGGCAAATATCAGGACAAAGGTTTTTGGGACAAACTGGCGAACATAGAACCCTTTACCGGCATAGGCAAGGTCGAAACTCAAAATACCGTGGAGACGTATCAATTTAAACTGCAGGATCTCAAGGTTACGGATTTTGCCGAGGACGCGCATGCGACGCAGCAAGGAAAGGCGGAGGAAAAAGTGCAATAGGGTGCCCTGGGCTTGCTATCCCGTCGCAAGCCAAGATGAGTTTATGTTAGCGATGAATGGGTTGAGAACCCCTTCCCCAACCCGAATCCGGCTTGGCGGACAACCGGTATACCTTGTACTCGGTACGTTCCGGCGATTCCGGATCCGCCCCGAACACGCTTTCGACATGAGCAAGCTCAATTTCGTAAGCCTCCGCGTACAACGCGGTAATCTCTTCGGCAATGCCCAAGGTTTGCTCCAGTGTGTCGCCTGCTTCCGCATCTTCCGTAGTCAACAGCAATACCTGGGCCGTTTCCGGCACAATACGGCCCAACTGGCCCACATACTGTTTACGCAAATCTTCCGGCAAGGCGGTCAGCGCCGCCCGGTCATAGACCGTATCAATTCGCCCCAGGTCGGCCTGGGTCAACGCGAAATAATCGCCGCATAAAATGCTGATGTTAGCGTGTTGCCAGAGCGTAAATTGACCCCGCTGCCGCCGGACAGGTTTTAACTTGTTCTCGCTAAAAAAAGCCCGGACGGCAATAGGGCTTAACTCAACACCGACAACGGCATACCCCTGCCCGGCAAGCCAGATCATATCCAGGCTCTTGCCGCAAAGCGGGACAAACACGCGGCTGCCTTGCGCCAGCGCCAGCTTGGGCCAAAACTTGGCCAGCAACGGGTTTACGGCGTGCTGATGGAAATCGGTGCGCCGGTCGCGCCAACATTGCAACCAAAGCACGTTGTCGCGACCCGTCATTAGGATACCAACGCCATTGATTGGGCAAAGGTCAGAAAACGTCCCTTAAACGGTTCGCCGTTTTCAATAAAACACTCGGCACGCCTGGCGGTATGACCATAACCCAGCTTAGCCATCGCCCGGCAAAAACCGACCCGGTTACCGCGGTCAGGATCGACAATAATGACTTCCGCAGATGGAGCCGCATGCTTATCGATGAAAGCGGCGAGCTGGTCGGGTTGCTGGCGTTCATAAAGCACATCGCTGCCGATAATCAGATCGAACTTACCCAGTCCGGGATTGCTGCCCGCCCAATTCCCCATTTGGTATTTCAGCGGTCCCAGCTTGTTCAGCAGGAGATTCTCTTGCAAAAAAGCCTGGCTTAAAGGATGCCAATCGCTGACCGTCATGTCTCCTGCCCTGCGATGGATGACCAAACTCGCCAGGGCGAGGCCCGCGCCAATCTCCAGGATGCGCTTGCCGGTCAGGTCGAAACTGTGCATAGCCAGGGCCAATACCCGCGCCGAGGGCCAGATTTGGCCGAATAGCGACCAGTTTGCCGATGAAATGCCGGTGAGTTCCGCCTCGCCTAGCGGATCGGAATATTGCTGAAGATCTAACAGGGAACGGATCTGGTAGTCCGTGCCGCCAACAGTGACGGTCTCGAACTTGACATGGTAACTGGGCATGGCGTTTTCTTCTCATGGGGATTGTGCATCAGGAAAATGTTCTGATCGAAAGGCACATCACTTCACGAGAAGGGGTATACAGGCCGAAAAGGCACTCGCAGGGGAGTTGTCCGCCGCTACGTATGGACGTTGGACAGCTATAGCTTAGCACCCCGGCTGCCGGGCTTGCTAATTAATAATAGTCTGGCGTTTTCTGCGCTTGCCGGTTTTCTTTAATATCGCTATCTGGTATCTTTGTCCGGGCTTACGGCTGCCTGAATACAGGCGCTGCTTAGGTTTCCGGCTAACCGCCCAGGCACGGCGCATAAAGGTTGCAAAACCCCGCATTAGCGGCAACGCCTGGACCCATCGTTTGGCCGATCATGGAAACCCTACCGGCCAGCTATCTTCAAGTCCGACAACCATCAACTGCACTGAAGTTGATACACCAGCGGTTTAATCGCATAGGGATGGAAATATGCTTAATATTCTGAAAGACCATCATTTTATCGAATACTATACAACCGGCTTTGTAGAAACCGGCATTTTCTTGCCCGACAGCTTAGTTGAAGAAATCAAGCAGTATTATCAGACCTTGGCGGTAGGCCGTAACGATTTCCCGAAATTTTTCGTCAACAACGAGCACCTGGCTTTTCTGGAAGGACAAATTCTGGGCACGTTGTTTAAGCTATTTCCTAAGCTCGCCAAAAAAATGGTCAAAAGTTTATATGACAAGACCTATACCAAAGCCATCTACCATGAACAGGTTTTTCTTGAAAAAGTCTGCAAGCACCTGCTGGCTAACGGTTTTCAAAAAATTTTCAAGACCCGCTATTTGCTCGCCTCCTACGATATGTATCTGAGGAGCAATACCACGCATACTGCGGCAGGCATACACTCCGACATGCCTAATTTCCATCATTTTTATGAAACGGAAAATGATCTTTCGATTTATATACCGTTAATAGATCTCAATGAAGAGAATGGCGGCCGGATCACCGTCCTGCCGGAAAGTCAATTAAAAGTCCCCGGCAATATCGTGTTGGCGCTGATGGAACAGCATTTTTCCAAAGACGCCAACCATCTGGATGAAAACGGCTATATTGTTCCCGAAAGCATAAGGCCCGATGCGTTAAATGCGTTTATCAAAAGCAAACCGTTCCAGGAAATCATGGCTTGTTATAAATCGCTGACGCATCTCGCCAAACATCACTATGCCGGTAACTTTGAAAAATCCCAGGAAGAGCAAGGCAAGGTGCTGTTATGGAACAATAAGAACTTCCATGCCGCCGAGGGCTGGAAACGGGAAGACCAAGACCGGGAAGTTTATGTCATCAGACTATTTCCGCTATACGATACAAAAATCAAGTTAAAAGAAAGCCTGCACGGCAAGCTGTTCAATAACCACCTCATTGACTTTGAAACCGGTGAAATCCATAAATTCGACCATCAGGTGGATGTCAGTCAGCTTCCGAAGCAGGACAAATTGGCATTAGCCTAGCGCTAACGACTAACCGTATCATTCCAACCCCTGTAACCCAGAAAGGCCACTATGAGCACTGAATTGAAAGAACAGCTGAAAAAACGGCTATATGACTCGATAGCCGCACAAATCGACCTCATTGATTATGTCCCTGAAGATTTACATCGGTTAATCGGGGATTTTAAATTCGATGCCGACATCCTAGGCCCCATACCCGAAGACGTGGATTATGTGCGTAGTGCAACTGAATCAGCGCCCCGGCAAGACAGCAATGCGGAGGCTAACGTTGCCGATAAGGACGTACTGGCCACACACATCAACACGTATTACGACACCGCATTTTATAGCGAGCACGGGATTACCGGTATTTTGCTCGGCAACCCCGAATCCGAATACCGGAATATCGGCTACTGGGACGAGACCACGCCAACCCAGCATCTGGCTTCCGAGCGATTACAGGATAAATTGCTGGAATTCATACCCGACAAAACCGGGCGAATACTGGATGTGGCTTGTGGTATGGGCGCCTCCACACGCCGATTGCTCAACCATTATGACGCCGATAATATATGGGCTATCAACATATCGGCGCGACAACTCGAATCGGTTAAAAAGAATGCCGAAGGCTGTCATGCCCAGGTCATGAATGCCGTTGACATGAGCTTTGAAGACGGTTTTTTTGACAGCATCCTGTGCATCGAAGCCGCCTTCCATTTTGAAACCCGGCAAAAATTTCTTGAGGAATCGCATCGGGTCCTGAAACAGGATGGCTATTTGGTGCTGTCGGATGTGCTGTTCACCGACCCAGGCAGGCTGGAACAACACGCGGTGTTCCCCAGCGTCCAAAACCATATTGAATCCGTCGAAGAATATCGACAGCTGCTGTCCGCAGCCGGCTTCCGCAACATTATCATCCAGGATGTGAGCAAAGAAGTCTGGGGAGCGCATTTTTTATATACGATAAACCGGTTGCACGAAGAATTTTATAAGGGCAAGCTCAATATCGTCCAATTGACTGAAATTCTTTGGACTTACTATTACTTAAACACCATTACCGGGCTTTGTCTTTTTGTCTGCGCCCAAAAATGATGCCCACGATGTTGTGCCAATAACTGACCAAGCTAAGTAAGGTAAGCGATGAAAACCTATATGTTCCCAGGACAAGGCTCCCAATACCGAGGTATGGGCGCGACGCTATTTGACGAGTACCCCGAACTGACTCAGTTAGCCGACAGCATTCTCGGTTATTCTATCAGGGAGCTGTGCATGGATGACCCGCAACAGCAATTGCACCAGACAGGCTACACACAGCCCGCGCTTTATGTCGTCAATGCGTTGTCGTACCGGCAAAAGCTTAAGGAAACCGGGTCATACCCTGATTTTGTGGCGGGGCACAGCCTGGGCGAATATAACGCGCTGGAAAGCGCCGGGGCTATCCGCTTTGAAGACGGTCTGCAATTGGTCAAAAAACGCGGCGAGCTGATGAGCCAAGCGGCGAAAGGCGCAATGGCCGCAGTGCTGGGCCCTACGGAACAGGACATCAGGGACATACTGGAAAAAAACGGCTTAACGGGAATTGATATTGCAAATATTAACTCGCCCTCGCAAACCATACTGTCCGGCTTGGTGGAAGACATCAACCAGGCGCAAGACTGTTTTGTCGGCGGATCGGTCAAATTTATCCCGCTCAATACCAGCGGGGCTTTCCATTCCCGCTATATGGCGCCTGCCCAGGCAGAATTTGAACGCTATCTGCAAGGCTTTAACTTCGTCCAACTGACCATACCGGTCATTTCCAATGTCCAGGCCAAGCCTTACCATCAACAGCAGATTGCAGCAAACCTCGCCCGGCAGATCACCCATCCTGTGCGCTGGTCGGAAAGCATGCAGTATTTAATCAGCCAAGGGGTCCTGGATTTTGTCGAGCTAGGCCCCGGCACGGTTCTGACAAAATTAATCCAGACTATTAGGGAACAGGCTATATCTGCCCCTGCCGCTGCAAAACCGTCACCCGCCGTCACTACGCCTGAAACCCTATCCACAGCGGCCTACACACATGACCGGGGACAGGCTACCGATGCACTGAACAAAAAAATCCATGACTGGAACCAATCCCACCCTATCGGCACCCCGGTCATAGTCAAAGGCTATCAGGGCATCATGGCAACCAAATCAAACGCAGTCATACTTTTCGGGCACAGGGCGGCAATCTATCTTGAAGGCTATAACGGTTATTTCGCCCTCGATGAAGTTAGCCCCGTTTGAAGCCTCCCGCAAACGACGACATGATGGACTACCAAACGATACAGCTACGCTATGAGCCGCCGGTTTGCTTCCTGAAACTTTTTAGCCCGCAAACCAACAACACCATCACGCTGCTGATGATTGATGAGTGCCTGCATGCCCTGGCGGCATGTGCAGCATCGATGCAGATTATTGTCTTGGAGGGTTTGCCGGAATGTTTTTGCTTGGGCGCGGATTTTCAAGGCCTGCATAACCAGAGTACGGAGGAGCAGGACCAAACCCCTGAGCGCTTTTACGATTTACTGATACAACTGGCAAACGGCGCATTTGTCAGCATCGCCCATGTGCGCGGCAAAGTGAATGCCGGTGGGCTAGGCCTGGTCGCAGCCTGTGATATTGTCTTGGCTGATGAGAGTGCGACATTCGGCTTGTCTGAATTACTGTTCGACCTGTTCCCGGCCTGCGTCTTGCCCTTCCTAATCCGCCGGATCGGCTTTCAGAAAGCGCATTATATGGCCTTAATGACTAAAGCCATCCCGATACAACAAGCTCTGGATTGGGGACTGGTTGACGCGTATGAGGCGCATAGCGAAGCTTTGCTACGCAAACACCTATTACGGCTACGTTATCTTTCGAAAGCGGGCATCCTTAATTACAAACGCTATATGGCCGCACTGGACAATAGTCTGTGGCAAGCAAGGCCGCTGGCTATAGCGGCAAACCGGGAGCTCTTTTCAGATGCCGGCAATTTGGAGAAAATCAACCGCTATGTGCAAACCGGGCAGTTTCCGTGGGAATCCTAGCACCCGGCATTGACACCATATCAGGCTGCCAATCCGCCTCAATTGGCAAGATCCGCCAGAATCTTATCGCGCACCAACTGCCCGGACAGCGTAACCATAGGCATGCCGCCGCCTGGGTTGACGCTGCCTCCGACAAAGTACAGGTTCTTTAGCACGGCGCTACGCTGGGCATTTTTAAAGCCCAGGTTTTTAAAGCGGTCGGCAACCACGCCGTAAATCGAACCTTGATTGGAATAATAGCGTGCCTGTATATCCAATGGCGTCCAGCTTTCTTCACAGACGATATGTTTTCTCAGGTCGGTCAGGCCCATGCGCTCCAGCTTAAGCAAAACCCGTTCGCGCAACGCTTCGTAATCCTCGGCCTGTAAGGGCTGGTTGGGATCAATATGCGGGATATGCGGCAGGATTTTAATGATTTCACAGCCTGGAGGCGCCAAGCTAAGGTCGCTTTTGACCGGCGCAACCAAATAAATGGTCGGATCATCAGACAAGCGGTGGCTGTGGAACACCGCGTTGAAATGCTCGCGGGGCTGTTCGGAATAAAAGAAATTGTGGTGCGCCAGTTGTTCGTAAAGACAGTCCACGCCCAAATGCAACACCAACCCCGAACAGCTGGGCGCGAACTTTTCTAAGCGCCTGATTTCGCTGTCCTGATGGCTCAGCAGGTTTTTATAGGCAGGGATGACCTCCATGTTGGAGACAATAATGTCTGCGGCGAACACCCGGTCATCACTAACGCGCACACCGGAAGCCCGCCCTGATTGATGCTGGATTTCTGCAACTTCGGTGTTGACTTGAATGTTGACACCCAATTCTTCCGCCAGCTTTTGCAGCCCTTGCGCCATGCCATACATGCCGCCTTTGATATACCACAAGCCATACCCGAACTGGATGTACGGCAATAAATTCATTAATGCCGGCGCATCGTAAGGCGACGAGCCGACATATTTAATAAAATAATTGAGTATGTCGACCAGCTTCGGATCCTTGATAAAGCGCCTGACCCCCTGATCCATGGAACGGAACACATCGAATGCTTGCAAACTGCGTAGCGGGCCGTAATAGCGCAACAGTTCCCAAAACGAATCCAGTCCGTGGGCAAAATAACCTTGCTCGGTCGCCTCGCACAGTTTTTTTGAATAGGCCAGGAATTGTCCGAATTCTTGCGCCGTATTGGGGCCCAATTTGTCCAGTTGCCCGCGCATACGCTCGGTATCCGAGCCTAAATCCACCGTCGTGCCATCGGCAAAAAAATTACGCCAATGCGGCTCTACCGATTGTAGCGTGACGTAGTCCGCCATTTTTCTGCCTGCCCGCTCAAACAAGGCTTCAAAAACATGCGGCATGGTCAAAATGGATGGCCCTAAATCAAAGCTAAATCCGTTTTTTTGCAACAGGTTCAGCTTACCGCCGACCTTATCGTTTTTCTCCAGCACATCGACCTGAAAACCTTCGGTCGCCAATGAAATCGCTGCCGATAAACCGCCTAAGCCGGCACCGATAACGACAATGCGTTTGTTATTGTCCATATAAGCCCTACTGCGTTATGGATGCTGTTTAGCCCGGCGGCCAAGTCATTTGGCGCTCGCCTAACACATGCACATGCACATGGTAAACTTCCTGCCCACCTTTTTTATTGCAATTAATGACTGTCCGGTAACCGTCTTCGGACAAGCCCAGCTGTTTTGCCAGCCGTGCTGCTGTCATCAATAACCGCCCGGCCAGTTCGCAGTCTGCCACGTCATTCAGCGTTGCAATATGTTGCTTGGGAATAATCAGGATATGCACCGGGGCTTGGGGATTAATATCCCTAAAAGCCAGGATCGCGTCGTCTTCAAAAACCACATCTGGCTTAATCTCGCCGGCAACCATTTTGCAAAATATACAGCTTGCTGTCGATTCAGTTGTCATCTATCCCCCTTAAAGTTCTTTACGCCCATTAAACGCATGCGACAAGGTATCGCTGTCAATAAATTCCAGTTCACCGCCCATAGGCACGCCATGCGCTATTTTGCTGGCTTGCACATGGTGCTTGCGTGCCATTTCGCCAATAAAATATGCCGTGGCGATGCCTTCTACGGTAGAGTTGGTCGCCAGGATCAACTCCTTGATAGCACCGCTAGCCAGCTGTTGCTCCAATTGCTCCAGGCCGAGCTCGTCCGGCCCTATGCCGTCCAGCGGCGATAACCGGCCGTGCAGCACAAAATAGCGCCCCTTAAATACCGCCGCCAGCTCCACTACCCAAACATCGGCCGCGCTTTCTACAATGCAGATGATCGAACCGTCCCTGGCACTGTCTTGGCAGATCCCGCACAGGCTATTTTCGGTCAAGGTACGGCATTGCCGACAATAACCGATATGCTCGATGGCATGCAACAGCGATTCGGCCAGTTTTTTTGCGCCGTTACGGTCCCGCTGCAATAAATGGAATGCCATGCGCTGGGCCGTTTTTGCGCCCACGCCGGGCAAGCAACAGAGATTTTGTATTAACTGGCCTAGCAAACCTGCCCTTTTCATATCAGAAAGGCATTTGGAATCCAGGAGGCAACGGCATACCCGCCGTCAAGGCAGACATTTTTTCTTTTTTCATTTTAGCTACTTTATTGACGGCATCGTTAATGGCCGCCGCAACCAGATCTTCGAGCATGTCTTTGTCTTCGCCCAGCAATGAATCATCAATAGTCACTTTTCTGGCTTCCCGCTTGCCGGTCATAACGATAGTGACCAAACCACCACCAGACTCACCTTGCACTTGCATCGCAGCAATTTCTTCCTGAATTTTCTTTAAATCTTCCTGCATTTTTTGGGCTTGCTGCATCAGGTTTCCCAATGGGTTTTTCATGTCTATTTCCTCTTGTAAGTGTTACACCGGCTCTATCGTACCCGGAATAATCCTGGCATCGAACCGCTCTGTTAATGTTTGGATGTTAGTGTCTGCATGGATTGCATCGACGGCGGCTTGCTGCCGGTCTTCGCGTTGCTTGGCTAATTGGACTGCCGGCGTATCGGCAACGGCTTTTTCGGTAGTGATATGCAATTTAAGCGCAGTGCCACGCAAGGCTTGCAAGGCCTTCTGCAATTTATCCGCCCGCGTCGGCGTCAACAGGCTCTGGTGGGCGGCATCCAGCAGCAAGGTACAACTCGTGTCGTCTATGCTTTCCAATTCGCAATTATTTGCCAGTTGCTTGGTGATGCTTTCAAGCCTCATCGCCGCAATCATATCCATCCAGTTGTTTTCGACCCCTGCACTCTGGTGGCTTTTTTCTGCGGCGTCCACTGGCGGGTATCCTACCCCGGCTGCAGCAACCGGGGCCAAGGCCG
Organism: Methylovulum sp.; assembly: GCA_030653435.1. Lineage (GTDB taxonomy): Bacteria > Pseudomonadota > Gammaproteobacteria > Methylococcales > Methylomonadaceae > Methylovulum. Next base: position 70,419 of record JAURZI010000141.1, on the reverse strand, counting down.
GACGACTTTGTGGGCGCGGCGGTGCCGGCTTGGTCTGCACGGCTTCCAGGGTAACCGGCCTGAATGTCAGCATGCGTAACATGACCATTTCAAAACCGCTGCGCGGATCAGGGGCCAAATCCAGATCCCGTTGCCCAACCAGGGCTATCTGATAATAAAGCTGGATATCTTCCGGCGTAAACCGCGCCGCCAAATGCGCCAGCATTTCGCTATCAAACTCAGGGTCAGCCAATGCAGGCAGGTGTTGGATCAGCGCTATCCGGTGCAGCACTTGCAATATTTGCTGCAACACATCACTAAAATCGGTCTGGGTATTTGCTGTTTCGTCGATTTTATCGAGTATGACTGTCGCATCTCTGTCCGCCAGCGCCATGAGCATATCCTCAACCGATTGTTGAGCCAGCGTGCCCAACATGGCGTTAATATCCTGGGCGGTCACGCCGCCATTGCCAAACACGATCGCTTGATCCAGCAAACTTAAGCCGTCACGCATACTGCCATCGGCAGCACGCGCCAGTATTTTTAACGCAGGCGCTTCAAAACTCACGTGCTCCTGTTCGAGAATGAAGCTCATCTGGGAGAAAATCTGACTGGGTTGCAAGCGCTTAAGGTTAAACTGCAAACAACGGGACAACACGGTGACGGGAATTTTATGCGGGTCGGTAGTCGCCAACAGGAACTTTACGTGCGGGGGCGGTTCTTCCAGGGTTTTCAACAGGGCATTAAAACTATGCCCGGACAGCATGTGCACTTCATCGATCAAATAAACCTTATAACGCCCCTGATTGGGCGCATATTGGGCATTGTCGAGCAAATCACGGGTGTCTTCCACTTTGGTGCGCGATGCCGCATCGACTTCAATCAGATCAAGAAACCGCCCTTCATCCAGGTCTTTGCATACCGCGCACAAACCGCAAGGGTTAAAACCCTGAAGATTTTCGCAGTTAATGGCTTTGGCAAGGATTCTGGCTAGCGTGGTTTTGCCCACACCGCGGGTCCCGGTGAATAAATAGGCATGGTGCAGGCGATTATGTTGCAACGCGTTGGTTAACGACTTGACAACATGCTCTTGACCGACAACTTCTGTGAAATTATGGGGACGCCATTTTCTGGCGAGAACCTGATAAGTCATTGCAGGCTCGAATATCGAACTGAATGGGCGGTAACCGTACCAGCCGCATCCCGGCACACGAATCTGCTGCTACCGTTGCTCCCTTCCGGGCCTGGCGGGGTTTACAGCGTATCGTTGCGGGAGGACCGACACGGTCACCATGATGTTTTAGCCGTGCTGGCTAAAGGAGGCGTATTATGGTCGAATAATCCCGACAACACAACCAAAATATGTCCCGTCCCTGAACAGGCGCGCCATCCATGCCGCAACGAATCTACAGATATTGAACTCTTTAACACTAGAAACAACGGAGTTAAGTTAAAATATCCTACTATAGCGTAGCTTGTAGCTAAGCCAAGTAGATTTACCACGCACGATCACTGCAACGGGCACCCACACTATTTCGTCGATCCTAGGAACATGCAATGAAGATATTGGCTGTATACAGCATAAAAGGGGGGGTCGGCAAAACATCAAGCGCGGTCAATCTGGCGTTTATCTCAGCCCGTAGCGGACTGCGGACCCTAGTATGGGATCTCGACCCGCAAGGGGCGAGCAGCTTTTACTTCCGCGTCAAACCCAAAATCAAAGGCGGCAGCAGAAATTTAATCGCAGGAAAGTGTGAGCTGGATGGTTTAATTAAAGGCACCGACTTTGAAAATCTGGACTTATTGCCGTCGGACTTTTCTTTCAGGAACATGGATCTGGTTCTCGAAGCCAAAAAAAAACCGACACAACGGCTTAAAAAATTGCTCAAGCCTCTGGCTGAAGACTACGACATTATTTTTCTGGACTGCCCGCCCAGCATTTCCTTGTTGTCCGAAGCCGTGTTCGAAGCCGCCGATGTATTGTTGTCGCCGGTTATTCCAACCACGCTGTCTTTACGTACGCTAGAACAGCTAAAAAAATTCATCGCAGGTCATGAACTGGCCAAACCCGCCCTGATCCCGTTCTTCTCTATGGTGGACAAACGTAAAAAAATGCACAAGGATATGATGCAGGATCTGCTTGCCAACCATCCTGACATGTTAACCACAGCAATCCCTTATGCCAGCGATATTGAACGCATGGGACTGGAGCGCATGCCGCTAGGGAGTTTCCTTAAGAAAGGCCCGTCAGTAGCCGCTTATAACGGACTCTGGCGGGAAATTTTAGCCCGCATACAATAATGTGCGGCGCTACGCCATACCCCCACCCACTTCTTTATTTAATGTAAGCTTATCCGCGAGGACAATACGATGCCCTATAATACGATGCCCTATAAACGCTTTATCTTGAGCAAGCCTAATACTGCAATCACAGAACTCCCGGTTCTGGGTATGGAGAAAAAAGACTTTATTGCTGATTTCAAACAATACTATATCCATTTGCTAGGGCGGGATGAAGGTTGCCGTTCCCCTTTCTATGCCGGGGAAGCGTTGTCGCAAGCCATACGTGACCGTCTGATGGAGCGCTGGAAGGCTACCCACAAAACCTATAAAACCGCCCGCAGTAAACGCGCGTTTTACATTTCGATGGAATTTCTGATGGGCAGGACGTTAAGTAATGCGATGCTTAACCTGGGCGTGACCGATATTGTCACCGAAGCCATGTATGACCTGGGTGTAGAAATCGAAGAACTGGTCGATAGCGAGCTGGATGCGGGGCTAGGCAATGGCGGCTTAGGGCGGCTGGCGGCCTGTTTTATCGACAGTTGCGCGACCTTGCAACTGCCGGTCATAGGCTACGGCTTACGTTATGAATATGGCATGTTTACGCAAACCATAGTCAATGGGGAGCAGGTTGAAAAACCCGACCATTGGTTACGACACGGCAATATCTGGGAAATTGAACGCCTGGAATATACCCTGCCCATAAAATTTGGCGGGCACACTGAAATACAGACCGATGAGCAGGGCAACCAGCGCATGTGCTGGCTAAACACCCATGATGTCTTGGCCGTGCCTTATGACACGCCGATACCGGGTTTTCAGAACAACACCGTCAATACCTTACGTTTATGGAAATCCGTAGCTACCGAGGAATTTGATCTCGACGATTTTAACGCCGGTGATTATGTTGAATCCGTGGCAGCGAAAATTACTGCCGAACATATCACGATGGTGCTGTATCCGAATGACGCCAACGAAAACGGCAAGCAACTGCGCCTGCGCCAACAGTATTTTCTGGCATCAGCCAGCTTGCAGGATGTCATATCCCATTGGGTTAAATTACACGGCGATAATTTTAGCGAATTTGCCGACAAAAGCTGCTTCCAGCTCAACGACACCCACCCCAGCATTGCCATTGCCGAACTGATGCGGCTGTTAATGGACATTCACGGCTTGTCATGGGATGAAGCCTGGCACATCACCCAGCGGACCATGGCCTACACCAACCATACCTTATTGCCCGAAGCGCTGGAAAAATGGTCGGTTAACTTAATGCAGTGCTTATTGCCGAGACTGATGGAAATCATCTTTGAAATCAACGCCCGGTTTTTATCGGAAGTGGCAGCACATTGGCCTGGCGACAACGCCCGCTTGCGTAGGATGTCGATTATAGAAGAAGGCCATCAACAACAGGTACGCATGGCTTACCTTGCCATAGTCGGCAGTTTTTCCGTCAATGGCGTCGCCCAACTGCATTCCCAATTGCTGCAACAAGGCCTGTTCCATGATTTTTATGAATTATGGCCGCACAAATTTAACAACAAAACCAATGGGGTGACGCCGCGCCGCTGGCTGGCCGGATGTAATCCCGAGCTGGCTGCATTAATCACCGAAACAATCGGCAATGGCTGGACCACCCATTTATCCGAATTAAAAAAACTGGTGCCTTATGCTGATGACCCCCAATTCAGGGCGCGTTGGCGGGCCATCAAACAACACGCCAAGCAACGCTTGATCGATTATAAAAAACAGCAGCACCCGCATCTGCATTTGAATGTGGAGGCGCTCTTTGACGTACAGGTCAAGCGTATCCATGAATATAAACGGCAGACTTTAAATGTGCTGCATGTTATCCATCTCTATGACCGCATCAAGCGCGGTGACACCCAAAATTGGGTCTCGCGTTGCGTGTTGATTGGCGGCAAGGCCGCGCCCGGTTATTGCATGGCCAAAAAGACCATCAAACTGATCAATAACGTCGCTACAGTGATTAATTCCGATCCTGATGTCGGTGATAAATTAGCCTTGTTTTTCCTGACCGACTACCGTGTTTCCGCCATGGAAAAAATATGCCCCGGCGCGGATCTTTCCGAACAGATTTCAACCGCAGGCAAAGAAGCCTCAGGCACCGGCAATATGAAGCTGATGATGAACGGCGCGCTGACAATAGGCACGCTGGACGGCGCTAATATTGAAATCAGGCAAGAAGTCGGTGATGAAAATTTCTTCCTGTTCGGCTTGACCGAGGACGAGGTGGAAGCCAGGCGCAGCCATTACGACCCGCTGTCTATCATAGACCAGGACGTGGATTTGCAACGCGTCATGGCACTGCTGGAATCAGGCCATTTTAACCAGTTTGAACCCGGCATCTTCGATGGCTTGATCGCCTCTATCAAAAGCCCGCAAGATCCGTGGATGACCATTGCCGATTTCCGCAGTTTTATAGATGCACAAAAACGTGTCGAAGATGCCTATCAGGATAAAGACCACTGGACAAAAATGAGCATTTTAAATTGTGCAAACAGCGGCAAATTTTCCACAGACAGGACGATTAGCGAATACAACAATGACATCTGGAAATTAACCCCCCACGCGGTTAACTATCCCTAAACAAACCGTTGCTGTGCCGGATGCCCCCCTATCGGTAAAAGCGTGTCTGCGGCATAGGCCATAATCCAGGTTATGGTTTATGCCGCTCAACACAAGGCGCAGGGTAAACCACGATAGGCGGGCGTCGCTGTTTTAGACAGCCCGATCAACGCGGGTTACAACCCGTCGCCACACCAGGCTTACTATGGAAACCCCTGACAAGCTTCTCACCGCACAGTTTTTGCAGCATCAATTGCAGGAAGTCATCAAGTTGCTTGAAAAACAGCAGCTGGAAAAATCATTGCTTGAAAGGGCCCCAACGACCAGGCACGAACTGCTTGAAGCTGTCCTGCATAAACAACAACAGACCCGGCTACAGGAAAAGTTTGCCGCCTTGCATCCTGCGGACATTGCCTACATCCTGGAGTCCCTGCCGTTGGATCAGCGCAAAATAGCCTGGAACGCCATCAACACTCATCTGGATGGGCAAGTGTTGCTGGAGGTGTCGGATGCCGTGCGGCACACCTTGATTTCCGGCATGGCGGCTGAAGAACTGGCGACTGTCGCTGGGAACCTGGATGCTGATGAACTGGCCGACCTCGCGGCCGACTTGCCCAAGCGGGCCATGTTGAAAATCCTGCGGTCTTTAAACAGTGTTGAACGTAGCCATTTAAACGCCATCCTGTCTTACCCCGACAATCAGGTCGGTGCGCTGATGGATTTCGGCATGATCGCCATCAGAGATGACATGACGCTGAAAGCCATCTCATCTTATATTCGGAAACTAGGCAAATTGCCTAGCCACACCGACAAATTATTCGTGGTAGACCCCTATAATCAGGTCAAGGGAATTCTGCCGCTGCAACGCTTATTGACCCATGCGCCTTCCTTGCATGTTGAGCAGGTTATGGTGACCGATTTTGTCGTGTTTCAGACCGATCAGGACAGCGCCGAAGCATCGCGGGCATTTGAACGTTATGACTTGATTTCGGCACCTGTCGTGGACCCAGACGGCAAACTGCAGGGACGCCTGTGCGTGGACAACATCATGGACTTTATCCGTGAAAAAGCCGCAGAAGACCTGCTGATCCAGGCCGGTGTCACCGAGGAAGAAGATTTGTTTTCCAGTGTCTGGAAAAGCGCCAAAAACCGCTGGGGTTGGCTATTAGTCAACATCGTCACGGCATTTGCCTCCACCCGTATCATTGGCCTGTTTGAAGATGTAATTTTGCAACTGGTGGCCCTGGCGTCACTGATGCCTATAGTCGCAGCGATGGGCGGCAACACCGGCAATCAAACCAGCATGCTGATTATCCGCTCACTGGCTTTGGGACAAATCACCCCAGCCAATGTGCGCCGATTGATCAAAAAAGAACTGGCACTGGCGACCTTAAACGGCACGTTGATAGGCTTGCTTATTGGCATGCTGAGCCTGCTGCTATATCGGGATCTGGCGCTGTCCGCGGTAATGTCGATAGCCATGCTCATTAACATGCTCGTCGCGGTCATCGTCGGCCTCGGCATTCCATTACTGCGGCACAAGTTTGGCAAAGATCCGGCGGTCGGCACTAGCGTTATCCTGACCTCGATTACCGACTCCATGGGTTTTTTTATTTTTCTGGGGCTGGCCAGCCTGTTTTTAATCGCAAACTAATACGACTGACCATACACAATGGTTTCCCTTTACGTGACGGCATCATAAAATGCGTGCTGGCCTGAACAGCTTAAAATGCTTTTGGTCCGTGTCAGATAGGGTAAAATATTTTTGAACATCAACGCTTTTAAACGCAACAACAAGTGTAAAAAATGAAAACAAACAAAATAGGTTTTATTGGCGGCGGCAATATGGCGTCAAGCCTGATGAGCGGATTGCGCGCCAGCGGTCATGCCCCCGAACAGCTCTGGGTGTCGGACATTAACCCTGACACGCTGGCGGCCCTCGCGGCAAAGCTTAACGTCAACACCTCATCGGATAACCATGCCATCGTTAACGCGGTTGATGTCGTCGTCCTCGCCGTCAAACCACAAATCCTGAAGGATGTTGCAACAAGCCTGGCGGCGCTAGTCCGGCAAAAACAAATCCTGGTCATTTCTATCGCGGCAGGCATTACCCAAAGCAAGCTGAGCACATGGCTGGGTGCCGACACCGCCATAGTACGTTGCATGCCCAATACCCCTGCGCTGGTATTGACCGGGGCGACTGCGCTACACGCCAATAACAACGTGAGCGCCGAGCAGCGCGACCTGGCCGAAAATATTATGCGCTCCGTCGGCATTGCATTGTGGGTCGACAACGAAAGTGACCTCGACGCAGTGACTGCCGTTTCCGGTAGCGGCCCTGCTTATTATTTTCTGTTGATGGAAGCCATGGAAAAAACCGCCGTGGATTTGGGCTTGAGCGCAGATACGGCGCGGTTATTGGTTCAGCAAACGGCTTTAGGCGCTGCCAAAATAGCCCTTGAGTCGGCTGAATCACCCGCACAGTTGCGCCAGCGTGTCACGTCTCCAGGCGGCACCACGCAGCAAGCCATAGACACTTTTCTGCAAGGCGGCTTTAACGGGCTGGTTGCCAAAGCCTTGCATGCAGCTCGCGACCGTTCCATCGAAATGTCCAAACAAACGGAGAACACCTAATGGGCACTAATTACCTGACCGACCCTATTATCCTTGTCGTCGATACCTTGTCTGCGCTATACATCCTGGCGGTGTTACTGCGCTTTTTACTGCAATGGTGCGGCGCAGCATTTTATAACCCTATCTCACAGTTCCTGGTGAAAATAACCCATCCGCCGCTACGGATTTTACGCCGCTTTGTGCCGCCTATCGGTAAAATCGACACCTCTTCGCTGGTGCTGGTGCTGGCGCTGCAAATGCTGGCCAATTTTACGATCCTGATATTAAAAGGCGTCACCATCAATATCGGTGCGTTGACAATCTTATCCATTACCGACCTGGTATCCTTACTGATCAATATTTTCATCTTTGCCGTATTCGCCAGGGCATTGCTAAGCTGGGTTAATCCCGGCAACTACGATTCGGCGTCATCCATCTTGAACAGCCTGACCGAGCCATTGCTAAACACCTGCCGTAAATTTATTCCCGACTTCGGCGGCATAGACTTATCACCCTTGGCCGTGTTGCTGTTTTTACAACTGGCCAAAATGGTCATTCTGCCGCCACTGCATCAATTGGCTGCGTTGATAGGCTAACCGGGTTCGCAAAGATACGACCCCACCGGGGTTGGTAGCGTACCTGTTATCTTTTCATTCTTTAGCCTATACTTCCAAGCACTGAGCGACTTAATAAAAGCCTATGCAAGCCAAAATTTTCCGAAGCACTATTGTGCTAAGCTTTTTTATCTGTTTATTAAGCAGCAATCCTGTCTGTGCAAAACGCCTGTACCGCTTAGTTGACCAGTATGGCAACACGCTATTTTCGGATCAGGTCCCCGCTGAACAAGCCAAAGACCGACGGGAATTGCTCAGCCCTTCAGGCCGGGTCCTTGAAGTAACGGAAAAAGCCAAGAGCAAGGAACAGCAGGAACTTGAAAAGCATCTTGAAGAACTTCGTAAAGAAGAAGAAAAACTGATTGCCCGGCAAAAAATCAATGACAATGCGCTGCTGCTTACCTTCCATTCCAAAGAAGAGTTATATACTGCCCTTAAATTGAAAATGCAGGTTTTTGATAACCAGAAAAAAGTCCTTCAAGGTAATTTGAAGAATGTCAACAAGCAATTGCAGGATCAGCAAAAGCTGGCAGCGTCTTTTGAACGTGACGGCGAAAAAGTGCCTAAGAGACTACTGGATGACATCAATGCAACCCAACAACAAATCCAGCACATCAACAGCGCACTACTTGCCAATGCCGACCGACAGATTTTGGTCAAAAATGAATATAATGCCGATATAGAAAGATACTTGTTTCTGACCCAAGCCGTCAAAAAACCAACCTCACAAACTAGAATACCCAGCATAAAACAGGCTAACGCGCTGGGGCTTTTTTATTGCGAAAATGACCATCAATGCAATAAAGCATGGGAAATCGCCAGGGAGTTCATCAACATTCATTCGACGACCAAACCCGATGTTTATAACGATAAATTGATTATGAACCGTCCTCCCGCTACGGATTACGATATCAGTTTATCGCTCTCCAGGATCGCCATCACCGAAAATGACTACCAGTTATTCCTGGATATACATTGCCAGGATTCATCCATCGGCGAAGAATTATGCTCCAGCCAGAAAGCAAAGGATCTGCGGTTCTCCTTTAGATCGTATGTGAACGAAGCCTTATCTCGAACGCCCCAGCAATAAAGTACCCACACCCTGGTCAGTAAACAGCTCCAGCAACACGGCATGTTCCACACGCCCGTCTATAATATGGACGCTGGCGACCCCGCCCTTTAACGCATCGGTGGCACACCGGGTTTTGGGAATCATGCCGCCGGATATGGTGCCGTCTCCGATCAAACCGTCAATATCCTTAACCGACAAGCCCGTCAACAGATGACCTTGCTGGTCGAGTATACCTGCGGTATTGGTCAGTAAAATCAGTTTCTCGGCCTTGAGCACTTCAGCAATTTTACCTGCGACCAGATCGGCATTGATATTATAGGAACGCCCATCCTCACCGACACCAATCGGCGCAATAACCGGTATAAAATCGCTACGCCCTAACATGTCAACCACGGAGGGATCAATACTGCTGACTTCGCCGACATGACCCAAATCAATAATTTCTGAGGCATCATCATCTAACAGCGATTTTTTCAAGCTGATTTTTTTTGCCCGGATAAAATCGCCGTCCTTGCCCGTCAAACCCACCGCTTTACCGCCGTGCCTATTGATTAAGCTGACAATTTCCTTGTTAACCAACCCGCCCAGCACCATTTCTACGACGTCCATGGTTTCACTGTCAGTCACACGCATACCGTCTATAAAACTGCTGGTCTTGCCAATTTTTTCGAGCAACTGGCCAATTTGAGGCCCGCCACCATGAACGACGATGGGATTTAACCCCACCAGTTTCATCAACACAATATCCCGCGCGAAACTGTGCTTAAGCGCCTCATCCACCATGGCATTACCGCCAAATTTAACCACTACCGTTTTACCTTTAAAGCGCTGGATATAAGGCAACGCTTCAATTAATACATCCGCAATATGGTGGGCTGCTCTTTTTTGTATCATTTTCGTTTCCATCAGTTGTTTACGCATTGTTCCAGAAAAACCTGCGGCCCTGCCGCAAAGACTACAGCTTCAAGTCAGTGTGTTCATCAAAAAAACCATCCAAATCAAAGTCTTCGTCATCACTGACGAGAATGTTCATATTGACGTCATCATTGCGTGACAAAACATTTTTATCACCGTTATCCAACACCCGTTTAAACTGCATCAAGGTAGAAATGACTGTGCCCATTTCAGCCAATTGCACAGGGTAATTGCCCGGCGTACTATGCGTCATCATGTCTTTGAAGGCTTTCATCAGGCTTTGCAAATCGCGTGTCAACATACCTGACAGTTTTCTGTAGCTGGTAAAAAAAGCCAGCAAGACGACCAATACTGGAACGACAATAATGCTGGTCATGATGGCCATATCGCCAAACCCCCCACCCGCTGTGTATTGGTAATGTATATCCCAATCGGTGTTGGCTACTTTGATATGTTCTTCAGCACTATACGCTTCGCTGGATTTGCTGCCTGAGCCACCCAAAACAAAAGCCGCTTGCCTTAGTTCAAGATACATACCGTGAACTGCCGCCAGCCGCAAATTTCTGAGGATCACATCATCATCGAAACTGGCCAAGATCACTCCCAGAACATGACCATTTTGGGCAATCATACGGGCTATCGCCAAATGCCTGTCAATTCCTTTGTCGCCCTGGATGCCTGGCGACTGATTTTTTGTAAGGGTTTCCCGCACCATATCAAGATCGGCAAACCCCATACGCGGCACCGATTTTTCATCAGTCTCGTTAACGCCGGGCGGTAGCAGCCGGATTTTTAAAACATCAGGCAAGTATTTTTCAAGTTTTGCCGCCACCTGTTCCACCACCTGGGGGTCTGCAATCGTAACAGCAGCCAACACTTCTGGATCTTGCGCCATTTTATCCAGCACCCGATTCAACAAATTGATTTGTGCCGCCACGCTGAGCGCCACCGTTTTTGCCTCAGCAGCAGCCGAATCACGTCTGGCCTGGGCTATCTCGGTATTGGACAGCCAGTAAATACCCGCACCCACACCAACAATCATCAAAACAGTAAGTGCCGACAGCCCTGAGAATAGTCGCCCCATGTTATAACCTCTATAAGAAAAAACAGATTAATGCCGCCCCGTATGGCCAAAACCACCGGCACCACGAATACTTTCAGTAAACTCTTCAACCACTGCGAATTCCACCTGCACTATGGGTATGAAAACCATTTGTGCGATACGCTCGCCGACATTAATCGTAAATGCAGCATCGCTGCGATTCCAACAGGACACAAAGATCTGCCCTTGATAATCCGAATCAATCAGGCCAACCAGATTACCGAGCACAATGCCGTGCTTGTGCCCCAAACCTGACCTAGGCAATAATAATGCCGCATACGCCGAGTCAATGTGTATGGCAAGACCGGTCGGAATCAGTAGTGTTTCCCCCGGATTCAACACCACAGCCTCATCGAGGCAAGCGCGCAAGTCCAAGCCTGCCGAACCCGCCGTCGCATATTCAGGCAACGCAATATCCTTGCCCAAACGGGCATCCAAAATTTTAAGCTGTATTTTTGTCATGATTGCTTAGGGTATCTTTCTGATATTAACTGGATTAATTGCTTGGCCAGATAGCTTTTGTCCGTCATCGGCAAGGTTTTCTGACCAACGCCACCATCACTGCACCAAAATACTTGCAAGGCATTTTGACCGCTATCAAACCCGCCCTGCTCACCACCCACCCAATTAGCGGCAATCATATCCAGATTTTTTTGCTTCAGCTTGGTTTGGGCATACGCATCCAAATCATGGGTTTCGGCCGCAAAGCCTACCGTAAAGGGGCGCGCTGCCAATGCCGCGACATCTGCCAGAATATCCTGGGTTTTCTGCAGGATAAGCGTTGTTTGTGCATCGTGCTTCTTGATTTTTCTAGTCTCAGCCACGACCGGGCTATAATCTGCAACCGCCGCCGCACCGATATAAATATCATGCCTTGGCGCCATGGACATAACCGCAGCATACATTTGCGCCGCAGTTTCCACATGCACCACCTCCGCCTGATCGGGTGCAGTCAGCGACACCGGACCGCTGATCAACGTCACCTCCGCGCCGGCATCAAGAGCCGCCCTAACCAGCGCATAGCCCATTTTTCCGGAACTACGGTTAGTGAGGTAACGCACCGGATCGAGCGGTTCGCGGGTCGGTCCGGCACTGATTAATACCTTGCGCCCTTGCAAGCATTGTCCGAACGTTGCGACAAGCTCACCAGCATCATAAAAATAGCTGTCGAGATGCCCGCAAATGGCCTCAGGCTCAGCCATTCTGCCCAAGCCTGTTTCCCCACAGGCCTGGTCGCCGGCTTCAGGCCCTATCATATAAACGCCGTGGGCTTTGAGTTTGGTTATGTTTTCCTGAGTGGCCGGTTTCCCCCACATTGCCTGATTCATTGCAGGGGCGATATAAACAGGGCAACTAGCCGCTAGATATAATGTCGACAGCAAATCATCCGCCAAACCATGGCTGCATTTAGCAATAAAATTGGCTGTTGCCGGTGCAATAAGCAAGACATCAGCCCAGCGTGCCAAACTGATGTGACCCATCGCATTTTCCGTCTCTGCATCCAGCAATTCGGTATGCACAGCATGGCCGGAAAGTGCCTGGAAGGTCAGCGGGCAGATAAATTGTAGTGCAGACGAGGTCATCACCACCTTGACTTCGGCGCCACGCTTACGCAACAACCTGACTAACACTGCGGATTTATACGCCGCAATACCCCCGGCAACACCTAATAAAATATGCTTGTTTGTACTGGTCATGTCCGTTGTCAGTTAAGTCGGTGCCTAACATTTCAGGCATACAGCCGCCGCGCCGCGCCTATTGCGTTGATGTCAGATTAAAGGTAACACCTATACTATACTTCACACACCCATAATTTGCATTGCCCTAAAACGCTAAAAGCGTAAGATTACCCGCAAATGCTTAACTAAAAATGCACATTAGGCTCAGAATACCGTAATCACGAAAACTGCAGACGGTTCTGATTACTGCTTTGGCATTGAAATTAGCAGGCGGTTTTTAAAGTCTGCTTAGCGCTTGTACAGGTCATTCGCAGCAATCCGTCCGCCATCACTCCAAAAGCCCATCATATTTCATCAACGTTGCAACAGGTGTGACCCATCAAAGCTATCAGGCATTACAAATACAGAATAACTATCCCCAAAAAAGCGATGTTATGGCAAGTACAGCCAAGTTCTTCTATGCTTAAGATTTATCTCAAATTAAACTATCCAATGTTAGCGTGGCAATGGCCTGAAGAGATAGGTAATGTGATCAACCCTTGCCCTTCTGTTACTATCGCCCCCGGATTCGAGTACCACACAGCCTGCATGTCCGGCAAACATGCACTTTGTAGAATGCCGCCCTTATTTTTTTAAACCATCATGAATGCAAAATTACCCAAGCCCTTGGTCTCGATAGTCATAGCAACCTATAATGGCGAACGATTTTTACGTGAGCAGTTAGACAGTATTTTCAGACAGACTTATACCCACATCGAAATTATCGCAATTGACGATTGTTCAACTGACCGTTCATTAGCCATACTTAAAGAGTATGCCGATAAACACCCGCATTTCACCCTCATTAAAAACGAACAAAATATCGGCTATCAAAAAAACTTTGAAAAAGGCTTTGCCTTGGCCAAAGGTGATTATATTGCGCCTAGTGACCAGGACGACATCTGGCTAGAGAACAAAATCGAGGTATTGGTCAATAATATAGGCAATCATGCTATCGCCTATTGCAACTCGGCTTTCATAAACAGCACCAGTGAATTGCTGAACAAAACCATGAATGACATTAAAACTCTGACCAATTTTGATAACCCTATCATGTATGTGACAGGCGCGTCAGCCCCAGGCCATGCCATGCTGATAACCAAGCAGTTGGCATTAGAGGCGATGCCTTATCCTACTCTGGTGTCGCATGACTACTGGCTGGCCTTTGTCGCTACCTTTAGCAGTTCACTTAAATTTATAGACGAAGTGCTTGTCTTGTATCGCCGCCATGACACCAATGTGTTTGGCGCCATCAACTCCAAGAATAAAACACGGGAAACCGCCCAACAGCGTGTGCATAAAGCAAGGCAACGCGTGCAGTTGCTGTATCAAAAATGCCCTGATCATCTGACTGAACAAAAACAAACCCTTTATGCGATATGCAAAAGTTATGAAAGCTATTCCTTTGCAAACAACTTTGCCAGAATGAGCATATTTTTTAAATACCGCAAAGAAATACTCGTCTACAAAAAACGTAACGAATTGAGACGTTGCCTATTCTGCTTAAAAGTTTTTTTTAAAATACTCTAGTCTATGCCATTACCCACTAACATTATCATCAGCCGGACAGACAGCATCGGCGATGTCATTCTAACGCTGCCTGTAGCGGCCGTATTAAAGCAATTTTTCCCTGACATGGTCATCGGTTTTCTGGGCACTGATTACACCAAACCGATTATCGACGCCTGTGCCAATATTGATGCCTTTATCCATCATGATGATTTTTTAAGCCAAGAGGTGACTGTTGCCGGCCAAAGCCCGCAATGTATACTCCATGTTTTGCCGAAAGCCGCTATCGCCAAACGGGCTAAACAATTGCATATACCCTGGCGCATTGGCACAACCAATAGGGTCTACCACTGGCTGACCTGCAATAAACTGGTCAAGCTAAGCCGTAAACAGTCTACCTTACATGAAGCGCAATTAAATTTGATACTGTTGCGGGCACTGGGCATCAAGCAGCAGCTATCATTGCCTGACATGGCGGATTTGTTCGCATTAAAACACTTGCCGATTTTGCCGCAACAATTTGCCGGGCAGTTGCAGGCCCACAAGTTTAAACTGATACTGCACCCAAAATCACGAGGCAGTGCCAGAGAGTGGGATTTGGATTATTTTGCCGATCTAATCAGATCATTAGATGCCGATAAATTTCAAATTTTCATATCCGGCACCGAGAATGAAAAACAGGCTTTAAAACCGTTAATAGAAAAAGTTGGTGATCGTGTCACCGATATTAGCGGGCTGATGACTTTAACCGAATTTATCGCTTTTATTGCCGCGTGTGATGGCATAGTGGCATGCAGTACCGGGCCGTTACATATTGCAGCCGCTTTGCAAAAACACGCCTTGGGCATTTATCCGCCCATGCGGCCGATACATCCGGGACGTTGGCAACCCATCGGTGAAAAAGCCCAGGTTTTTGTGCTGGATAAGAACTGTAATGACTGTAGAAAAGATAAAACGACTTGCTTTTGTATGCAGGCCATAAAACCGGAGGCACTAAAAACGGCCTTGGATCTGATATACGCCAAGGAATTTCTGTAATTTCACGCGATCCTTAGAACGCTCCAGGGTACATCGGCATGTCTATTAAACAGGTTGACATTATGGATTTTAAGCAGCAGGTTCCAAAGTTCCAAGCGATGCTACTGGAATACAGCAGTTTCATCATTGTGCCGTTTATCATCTGCATTTACTTTTCAACCGCCTTATCAAGTATCCTGTCTGTATTGGTCATCGTCTTGTGGTTGTGTTCAGGACAGTTTATGGTGTTGCCGGCTACGTTGAAAAAATATCCGGTTGCGGCGTGGTCCATGCTGCTGTATGTCTATTTTATCTGTGCATCGGCTTACGGTACCGCTAGCAAGGCAGAAGTTATTTATACCCTGACAAAATATATCGAGTTTTTTTTTATTCCACTGTTGGTCGTATTTTTTACAATGGAGCCCCAGCGTAACCGGGCATGGAAGGCCATCATAGCCGCCTCCGTCATTACCCTGTTAGGCTCTTACCTGATGTATTTCGGCCTGTTGGGTGACATTAAACAACTGGATCCTTCATTTAAAAGTCGGATTACCCACAGCATACTCATTGCCTTTTTTGCTTTTTTTTGCCTGCATAACATTTATGCCGGCAAAACCTATCGTCTGGCTTATTCCCTGTTGTTTATAGGTTCCGCTTACAACATTTTCTTTATCGTAAGCGGCCGCACAGGCCAATTGATTTTTATCGCGCTCATTTTACTCTTTGCGTTGCAAAAGCTGGATCGCAAAAAGCTGGCGTTGACCGTAGTCCTGTTAAGCATTTTTTTAGTCGGCTTCGCCTGCTTTTCAGACAAAGCAGGCCGATTGTATGAAGGCATTGCCAATACAGAAGCCTATTTTCAACCTATTCCTGAGCAAACCGACTCATCCATGGGTTTACGTTATACATTTTGGCGAAACTCGTTAAAACTGATTGCCGAAAAACCCTGGTTTGGACAAGGAACCGGTGGCTTTATCGGCGCTTATCAACGTGTCGCCGAAAACACGCCCCCCACAAAAAAT
Organism: Methylovulum sp.; assembly: GCA_030653435.1. GTDB lineage: Bacteria > Pseudomonadota > Gammaproteobacteria > Methylococcales > Methylomonadaceae > Methylovulum. The sequence goes on along the minus strand of JAURZI010000141.1, from coordinate 53,986 downwards.
CCCCATAACGAATTTTTGCGGATAACCGTTGAATTAGGACTTGTCGGCTTGTTGGTCTATTCAGGATTTTTATTCAGCCAGTTTTATTATGCTTATCGGCTGCCTGATAATGAAAAATATCTGGCACAAGGCGTTTTGATAACATTGCTCATCACCAGCCTGTTTAACAGCCCTTTTCTTGACCATACCGAAGGCCACTGGTTTGCTGTTTTAATCACCTTATGCTGCGGGCCGTTAAAAAAAGCCGATGCTTGAGTTATCATAAGACCACTACCAAACCCGTCAGCCATCGCTTTTACGGATTGTCATGTTATCTCATGCGTTATCCCCCAGTCAGCGAACAAGATTATTTAGCCATGGACATACAAGGCGATCATATCCCCGTTAGTGGTATAGGTACGGGCATGGCAATGAATAGCCTTTATGCCAAAATATTGCACATTTGAAAAACCAAACCACAAACCTTTCAAACCTATTGCCAGAACTGCCCGGCACCATCAAAATTAACACCACCATGAAAAAACCTTCCAAAGCAGGCGTGCAAATTTACAAACGCTTGCTGACTTATGTTAAGCCCTACCGTGTATGGTTCGCCGTCAGTATTGTCGGATTCCTGATCTATTCAGCCACCCAGCCCTTGTTTGCAAGCCTGGTTGCAGAAATCATTGACAGTTTGCAAGCCAAGTCGCGCGAACGCATGTATTTCCTGCCATTATTGTTCAGCGGCCTGATTGTGTTGCGGGGCATAGGCGCTTACCTGGGCAACTACTTTCTCGCCAAAGTGTCGCTGAATGTTATCCACGTATTGCGTTGTGAAATTTTCGATAAATATACACAATTGCCCACCGCACATTTTGATGCCAATAACAGCGGCTACATGATTTCCAGAATAACGCACAACGTCGGCCAAGTTGCCCAAGCGACTACCGACGCCGTGCGGAAATTTGTCCAGGAAGGGCTGACGGCAGCGGGCTTGCTGGTTTATCTGTTTTATTTAAACTGGTCGCTATCGCTGGTGTTTGTCGTCATTGCGCCGATTATTGCCGTATTGGTCAATTATGTCAGCAAGCGTTTACGCATGCTCAGCAAGCGTATACAAGAATCCGTGGGTGATATGACCCACATTACATCGGAGCTGGTGACCGGCCACCGCGTCGTACGCAGCTACGGCGGCGAGGACTATGAGCGGCGGCGATTTTTAACCAGCAGTTTATACAATCACCGGCAGTCACTGAAAATGATCACCACCGGTGCGGTGCATAACCAGATTATGCAATTTATTATTGCGCTGTCGCTGTCATTTTTAATGTACATGGCGCTGTTTTTTATGGAACAGGCCAGCGTCGGTGAATTTATTGGCTACCTGACAGCAGCGTTCCTGTTGCCCAGGCCGGTCAGGCAATTGAGCGATGCCAACAGCGACATCCAAAAAGGCATCGTTGCCGCAGAATCCTTATTTGAAATCCTTGATGAACCGGGTGAAGTGGATACCGGGACTTACCAGATTGACAAATGCCGTGGCGCACTGGAATTTAAAAACCTCTCGTTCCGGTATGCAGGTACCGACGAGCCGGCCTTGACCGATATCAGCTTTAAAGCCGAGCCTGGACAAACCATCGCACTGGTCGGCGCTTCCGGCGGCGGCAAAAGCACCTTGGCTAATCTGGTGTCGCGTTTTTACCCTCATGAAACCGGGGAAATATTGCTGGATGGCGTGGAAATCAATGCCTATAAGCTGAGTTCGTTAAGACAGCAAATTGCCCTGGTTAACCAGCAAGTCACCCTATTCAATGATACGATAGCCAACAATATTGCTTATGGCGCGTTGGCGGAAGCGGACAGGAGCAGCGTTGTCGCTGCGGCAACCGATGCTTATGCAATGGAATTTGTCAGCAAGTTTGAGCTAGGCCTGGATACGGAAATCGGCGAAAACGGCGTGAAATTATCAGGCGGGCAGCGACAGCGTCTGGCCCTGGCCAGGGCTTTGTTAAAAGATGCGCCGATACTGATACTCGATGAAGCCACCTCGGCGCTGGACACCGAATCCGAGCGCTATATACAGGCCGCATTGCAAAAAGTCATGCGTAACCGCACCACGCTGGTCATTGCCCATCGCTTGTCAACCATAGAAAATGCCGACATGATTTTGGTTATGGATCACGGCCACATCATCGAACGCGGCCCCCATCGTGAGTTGCTGGAAAAAAACGGCGCGTATGCAAGGTTACATGCGATGCAGTTTAAAGATCATGAAGACAACAGTTGATGTGTTACAACCCGGCAATGTTGCCGATAAGCAAACAACATAAGGGGGATAATGGCGCTAGCGATAGAGTGCTAGTTGCCGTTCCAACTCAGGTGACAATATGGTAGCCAATATTAACTACACGCCGAAATGGATGAGCGAAGCAGATTATTTAGCCAGTGAATTGGAACGCGATACCAAGCATGAGTATATCGATGGGTATATTTATGCCATGTCAGGCGTCAGTAAAAACCATCAACGCATCACGGCGAATATAGACAGGGTATTTGGCAATTACTTTAAAAATAAATCTTGCGAATCTTTTGCTTCAGAAGTCAAAATCAAAGTTGGTTCCAAATTCTTTTACCCCGATGTGATGCTGGTCTGCCAAGACAATGACCAGGACTATTACACCGAAACACCGGTGATTATCGTCGAGGTCTTGTCAAAATCGACGCGCAAAATAGACGAAACCATCAAAAAAATCGCTTACCAGAGCATACCGACACTGGAAGAATATGTGCTGGTCGAACAGGACTTTGTCGATGTCGAAGTATGCCGGCGTAGGGAAAGCTGGGCATCCAGCCATTATTTCCTCGGCGACAGCGTGGCTTTTGAATCGGTCGGCTTAACCATCTCCGTCGAAGACATGTATGCCCGCGTCGATAACGAAGACGTTCACGCTTTTTTTGCCCAAACCGAAATATCCACTCTGAATCGGGAGCTTTTTTGAAAACATTTATATCTGTGCTTGAAGATCATCAGGACATGATCCATAAGCTTATCTGCTGCAACACTGAAATCGAGGCGGCAGGGGCACTACTGACCGACACCTTGCGGCAAGGTGGGAAAATATTGTTGTGCGGCAATGGCGGCAGCGCCGCCGATTGCCAGCATATTGCTGCGGAATTTATCGTGCGTTATGAAAAAAATCGGCGGGCGCTGGCGGCGATTGCCTTAACCACAGATAGCTCCATATTGACGGCTCATAGCAATGACTATGATTTTGAAAGCATTTTTTCCCGTCAAATTGAAGGCATAGGCCATCCTAACGACTGTTTGATCGCCATTTCCACATCGGGGCATAGCAAAAACATCGTCAAGGCGGCGGAAACGGCCCGTAAAAAAAACATGGCCGTCATTGCCTTGACCGGCTGTTCAGGCGGCGAATTGACGAAGCAGGCCACGGTTTCTGTTATAGTGCCCTCAACAGTAACGGCCAGAATTCAAGAAGCGCATATTTTGATAGGCCACTGGTGGTGTGGTCTGGTTGAAGACCAGTTAATCGAGGACACAACGTGCTAGCAACAACACCTGACTTTAGCCCCGCCCGCATTATCGTCATCGGCGACATCATGCTCGACCGCTATTGGTCCGGGCAGGCGGCGCGCATTTCCCCGGAAGCGCCGGTACCGGTCGTGTGCGTCAAGACGATAGAAGACCGTATCGGCGGCGCCGGCAATGTCGCGCTCAACATTGCCCGGTTGGGCGGCAAGGTCACCCTGCTGGGCGTTATCGGCGACGATGCCGAAGGCGCCATACTCAAGACCCTGCTCGAAGGGGAAGGCGTGGCCTGTGAATTTATCGTCGAACCTGCGGTACGCAGCATTTGTAAGCTACGCATCATGGCTCAACATCAGCAATTGATCCGGCTGGATTTCGAAGAATCGCCGCTGGCTTTTGACCGGGATGCGCTATTGTCCAAATTGACGCGGCAACTGCCCAAACACGATGTGATTGTCTTTTCCGATTACGGCAAAGGCACCTTGGCCGATATCGCAACCTATATCGGCCAAGCCAAACAAGCAGGGCTTGACGTGCTGATCGATCCCAAGGGCACGGATTATCAAGTGTATGCCGGGGCTGACATCATCACGCCGAATTTCGCCGAATTTCAAGCCGTCGTCGGTGCTTGCAAAACTGAACAGCAGATACTGGAACATGCCCGCGCACTGTTAAGCCAGTGCCGGATAGCAACCCTGTTGCTGACCCGCGGCGAAGCCGGCATGACCTTAATCGATGCCAACCAGGCCCATTCGCTACCCGCCCAAGCGAAAGATGTATTTGATGTCACCGGCGCGGGCGACACCGTGATTGCCGTCATGGCGCTGGGCGTGGCGCTGGGCATGCCGGCACATGAAGCCATGTATCTGGCCAACCTGTCCGGCGGTATCGTCGTCGGCAAACTGGGTACGTCCACAGTTTCCATGCAGGAACTTATCCGCGCCATGCACGGTGACCGCGATTCCTTATACGGCATTGTTACAGAAGACGAATTAGCGCATCTGATCACCGCCGCCAAAGCCCACGGTGAACGCATCATCATGACGAACGGCTGTTTCGATTTACTGCATGCCGGCCATGTCAGTTATTTGCAACAGGCGAAAACCCTGGGCGAGCGTTTAATCGTCGCCGTCAATTCAGACGCCTCGGTCAAGCAGCTCAAAGGTGACTCACGCCCGATCAACCGCTTGCAGGAACGCATGACCGTGTTGGCGGCGCTGGCTTGTGTGGACTGGGTCGTTGCATTCCCGGAAGCAACCCCGGAACGGCTGTATTGCCGATTACTCCCTGATGTGATCGTCAAAGGCGGCGACTACCGGCCGGACCAGGTAGCAGGCGGGGATTGCGTCATTAAAGCGGGCGGGGAAGTTAAAATTCTACAGTTTGTCGATGGCCAATCGACCACGGCAATGATTAATAAGGCAAGGGGGGAATCATGATTGTAGTGACTGGCGGTGCAGGCTTTATAGGCAGCAATATCATCCGCGCATTGAATGGCCGTGGCGAACACAATATCTTGCTGGTCGACAATTTGTTGAATGGTCGGAAAATGCACAATATAGCCGACCTTGATATTGCCGATTATATGGATAAAACCCAGTTTATCGAGAAAATAGACACCCCGCATTTCTTCGACGGCATACGCGCCGTTTTCCATCAGGGTGCCTGTTCTGCAACGACGGAATGGGATGGGCGCTATGTCATGGAAAACAATTATGACTATTCCAAACGCATATTACATTACTGTATAGCAAGAAATGCCGCCTTCATTTACGCATCTTCAGCCTCTGTTTACGGCACTGGCGAGCAGGGTTTTCAGGTAGATCGTCGTTGTGAGCGCCCGATCAATATGTATGCCTATTCAAAATTTCAGTTCGATCAATATGTACGCACCCTATTGCCGAGAACCAACATTCCTATTGCCGGTTTTCGTTATTTCAATGTCTACGGTCCCAGGGAACAGCATAAAGGAGCGATGAGTAGTACGGCGTTCCACTTTAATCGGCAGATTATCGAACAAAAAAAAGCCAGATTGTTTGCCGGGAGCGATGGTTACGGCGACGGCGAACAACTGCGGGATTTTGTTTATGTCGATGATGTTGTTGATGTCAATCTGTGGTTTTTAGATAATCCTGAGCAACGCGGCATTTATAACGTTGGCACCGGTAATGCCGAGACCTTTAATGCCGTCGCAGAAGCCGTTATTGCCTGGCATAAGAAAGGCAGCATCGAATACATCCCGTTCCCCGAACATTTAAAAGGGGCTTACCAGAGTTATACCCAAGCCGATATTTCAGCGTTAAGGGCAGCAGGCTACACCAAGGCATTCTTAACCGTACCACAGGGGGTCAGCCGTTATTTAGACTGGCTGAATGCAGCCCAAACACCATAACCGGTGCTTGCCGGCCTTGCCGGGCAAGGCCATAACCATCACGCGCGCCAGGCACAAGCGCTTAGTGCGTGATATGACCTACCCCACTGCGCGATATGCCGCACTCTTTCCACATTAGCTGCGCCCAAACCGCCACAACCCTTGGTTTATCTGGGTTATATCAGGCAAATAGCATATATAATGCAAAAATAATGCCAAAATTAGCGGCATTTTGCCGCGCGTCAATATGCCACATTTTCAAGCGCCAACCCTATCATTACACTAGCGCCAACTGTTGTTGACACTCTATCAACAGTTGCCCCACCTTCCTCTCGATAATGCGGGTAGCTGGCTTAGCCCGCATTCTTTTTCAACCGAGGCCATTATGAATCGTAGCTATGCTTTAAAACCCCAAACCAGTCCGATTAGCGCCAAAGAACTTAGCAGAAAAACCGCTGTTCATGAAGCGGGGCATGCTGCGGCGATTTATCTTGGCAATAAGCAAAAACAACTACCGCCGGTTTTTTTCCAGATTGACATCAAGCAACTGCATAATGCCAACCATCTGCCCAAAGCAACTAGGCGCTGGGTTGCCAAAGTGGAAGGCGGACGACTAATCCATACCCTGCCCGGCTCTGTGGAAGAGGCCACCCAACATTTTTCTGCCTCGCAGAAGCAAGCCTATCTACAGGCATTTGAGGCCGATATTGTCAATTTGCTGGTCGGACCGCTGGCGGAAGCCAATTATGTGGCCTTGCGTGATGACGAGATCATCAATTCATCACTGGTGACACCAAACACCCTGCATTATTACGGAGGGGCATCTGACCTGAAAATCGCCCAGGAATATATTGCATGTCTTGTCGGCACCAAAGCCGAACAAGAACAAAAATTGTCCGAGTTATTTCTGGCAGCCTTCCACTTTATCAATGACCGTCCGGTGTGGCGCGCTGTCACTGCATTGGCGAACCACCTGCTGCTCCACAATCAAAACCTTATTGAATATGAAGAAATCATTGCCGTGCTGGACGCCCACTTATTCAGTCATAGAAGTGCGTCTAACCGCCTAAGAATGCAACCTGCCCATTAGCGTGCGCCAAACAATGCCGTGCCTATTCTAACGATGGTTGAGCCCTCGGCAATTGCGGCGCGCAAATCCCCCGTCATGCCGAATGAGAAGGTGTCCAGCCTGAATGACTCAAGTTCGGCTACCGCCTGATAAAGCTTTCTGTACGGCAAGCATTGCTGCTCGAAATCAGCTACAGGCGCAGGCACCGCCATGACGCCGCGCAGCCTGATACCGGGCAAATCGGCGATTTGGGCACATAGCGACGGCAACCCGTCCAGGCTAATGCCGGATTTACTGGCTTCACCGCTGATATTGACTTGCAGGCAAATATTCAGCGGCGGCAAGCTATCGGGGCGCTGGTCACTCAATCGCTGGGCTATTTTTAAACTATCTACACTATGCACCCAGGAAAAATGGGCGGCAATCGCCTTAGTCTTGTTGGACTGGATAGGCCCTATGAAATGCCAGCTAATATCGAAAGCGCCCAATACCCGCTGTTTCAGCAACGCCTCCTGCACATAATTCTCGCCAAAATGGCGCTGTCCTGCCTGATATGCAACAACAATATCCCCTGCAGGCTTCGTTTTACTGACCGCCAACAACAATACCGAACCGGATTTACGGTGGGCCGCCAGTTCGGCAGATTGTATCTGGCTGTGAATTTGCTTAAGTCTGCTGTATATCATGTCCGTCATGAGTATTAAAATAGTCTGGTATTTCAAACATAGCGCAGCTTCAAAAAAATCAAAGAACTGAACTATGGTATAAAGTAACAGATTTTTTACTTCACGTTGCATGAGGATGTTATGGATATTAGCGAATTATTGGCTTTTTCAGTTAAAAACAAAGCGTCGGACTTACATTTATCGGCAGGACTCCCGCCCATGATCCGGGTCGATGGCGATATCCGCCGTATCAACATCCCCGCCTTGGACCACAAGGAAGTCCATGCGCTCATTTATGACATCATGAATGACAAACAACGACGTGATTACGAAGAATTCCTGGAAACCGATTTTTCTTTCGAACTGCCCGGCGTTGCGCGCTTCCGTGTCAACGCATTCAACCAGGAGCGCGGTGCCGCCGGCGTGTTCAGGACGATCCCCTCCAAGGTGTTAAGCCTTGAAGACTTGAATGCCCCGAAATTTTTTGAAGAATTGTGCAAAAAACCGCGCGGGCTGGTTTTAGTGACCGGTCCTACCGGCTCAGGAAAATCAACGACCTTGGCGGCGATGATCAACCATATCAATAACAACGACTACGCCCATATCCTGACCGTTGAAGACCCTATCGAGTTTGTACATGAAAGCCAGAAATGCCTGATTAACCAGCGGGAAGTCCACCGCGACACGCACGGTTTTAACGAAGCCTTACGCTCGGCATTGCGCGAAGACCCTGACATTATCCTGGTCGGCGAAATGCGCGACCTGGAAACCATACGCCTGGCGCTGACCGCCGCCGAAACGGGTCACTTGGTGTTTGGCACATTGCACACCACCTCGGCGGCAAAAACCATAGACCGTATTATCGACGTGTTTCCGGCCGCCGAAAAAGACATGATCCGCTCGATGTTATCGGAATCCCTGCAAGCCGTGATTTCACAAACGCTGCTGAAGAAAATCGGCGGCGGCCGTATTGCCGCGCACGAGATCATGGTCGGCACATCGGCTATCAAAAACCTGATCCGCGAAGCGAAAGTTGCACAAATGTATTCCGCCATACAAACCGGACGACGGGATGGCATGCAGACCCTGGACCAAAATCTCAAAGAACAGGTCGACAAAGGGCTGATTGCCGCCAAAACGGCGATGGTCAAAGCCGTTAATAAAGATATATTCCTCTAGGAGACGATATGGACAGCAACCCCATCCTTGACCCCATTCTTGAGTTGATGGTGAAAAAAAAAGCCTCCGACCTGTTCATCACGGCAGGGCGGGCGCCGACCATTAAAGTCGACGGCGCATTGGTTGAAATCTCTAAAACACCGCTAAGCGCTGACCAATCATTAAAAATCGTCAAAAGCGTCATGAACCAACGCCAAATCAATGAATTTGAAAACACCCATGAATGCCAGTTTGCCATCGGCATAAAAGACGTGGGCCGCTTCAGGATCAGCGCTTTTACACAGCGGGATGCGGCGGGCATGGTGCTACGCCGTATTGAAAACAACATCCCCTCGGCAGAATCCCTGCATTTGCCGTCCGTGCTAAAAACCCTCATTATGGAAAAACGCGGGCTGTTCTTGCTGGTCGGCGCAACAGGCACGGGCAAATCGACCTCATTAGCCGCTTTAATCAAACACCGGAATGAAAACAGCAGCGGCCATATCATCACTATCGAAGACCCGATAGAATTCCAGCACCAGCATCTGGGCTGCATCATTACCCAGCGCGAGGTGGGCATTGACACCGAATCTTATGAGGTGGCGCTGAAAAACACCTTGCGCCAAGCGCCTAATGTCATTTTAATCGGTGAAGTCAGATCCCGCGAAACCATGCAAAATGCCATTACCTTTGCAGAAACCGGACATTTATGTGTAACCACGCTACATGCCAACAATGCCAACCAAGCCTTGGACCGAATTTTGCATTTCTTCCCGGAAGACATGCACTATCAGGTATTAATGGATTTGTCGCTGAACTTGCGCGGTATTGTTGCCCAGCAACTGATCAAACGGGCTGATGGCAATGGCCGCTATCCTGCCTTGGAAATATTAATCAATACGCCCTTAGTCAAAGATTACATCCGCAAGGGTGAAATCCACAAACTTAAGGAACTGATGAAAGATTCGCGTGAACTGGGTATGCAAACTTTTGATCAGGCGCTTTTTGATTTATACATGGCCAACAAAATCAGCTATGAAGACGCCCTGGATTCCGCAGACTCACGCAACGAAATCCGCTTGATGATTAAACTGGGCACGGCCAATACGGGTGACTTCGAAAATAATGAAATGATGCTGAAAGAAGAAGATAGCGATAGTGATTTCTACAAATCTTCTATGGGAATTAATCACTAGCTTAACCATCAATGCCGAGCATCCGATCATGCTGACCATACTCCAGCTCCCTGTTTTAAACGACAATTACATTTATCTGGTGCACGACCCGATAACCGGCGAAACCGCCGCCATAGACCCTGCCTTGGCCGCACCCGTGCTCGCGGCTCTGGAGCAACGGCATTGGCGGCTTAACGTTATCCTGAATACCCACCATCATAACGACCATGTCGGCGGCAATCTGGAACTCAAGCAAAAAACCGGCTGCACCATCATCGCCGGCAGTGACGACCGGCCGCGCATCCCCGGCATAGATCGACCTGTCAAAGAACACGATGTCATCAGCCTGGGCCGGCATCCTATCCATGTGCTAGCCACGCCCGGACATACTAGCGGCCATATGGTCTACCATTTTACCGACGACGGCCTGCTGTTTTGCGGCGACACCTTATTTGTCATGGGCTGCGGCCGTTTGTTTGAAGGCAGCGCACAGCAGCTTTGGCAATCACTGCAAAAATTGAAAGCCTTGCCCCCAGCCACCCGCATCTATTGCGCCCACGAATATACCCAAAACAACGGCCGGTTCGCCTTAAGCGTGGAACCTGACAACCGGGCTTTGCAAGAACGAATGGCCATCATCAATCAACTACGGGCAAAACATGAACCCACGGTACCGTCAACAATAGCCCAGGAACTGGCGACCAATCCCTTTTTCAGGGAGGACAGCCCAAGCTTGCAAGCAACCCTAGGGATGCCGGCAGGGGATCCTGTAGCTGTTTTTGCACGACTGCGGCAATTAAAAGACGTTTTTTAGGTGCCGTGCATCTTAAGATACGCTAGATCGGCATGCAAGATATACCCCTATCACAGCCCTACCGTTGAACTAAAGGCTAATCCCTGACTTTTTTCTTGTTGCCCATAGCAGCGGTGTTTAAAACCTGGGCAAATGCCGCACCTACTGTGGGATATGACTCAGTTTTTTATGTTTTGGCGATACCCACTTTTCTTGATCTGAAAAGCATCAGGCGGTAACTTGTTTCGTGAGGCGGTGGAATTCATGACTTGAGTGTCTTGACGGCACTGTGCAGATAAAATCCCGATTTATGGCGTAGGTTTTGCTGTATTAGCTCATCATCATTACTTCCGCTAAATACCCGCACTAACGCTCGTCATGAATATCACCGCGATTAATGCCAATGATGTATTTTTACATCATCGCCACTCCCTCATCCATACCATCGCCCGCATTGTCGGTTGTCCGCAAACCGCCGAAGATTTGGCGCAGGATACCTATCTCAAGTTTTTGCAGGCCGCAACAACCCAAGAAATCAGTTTTCCGAATTCGTTCCTATTCCAAATTGGCCGAAATCTAGCCTTGGATCATCTACGCAAACAACGCATCCGCCAGCCATTTGCCAATGAAGTAGCAACAGCCAAACAAGAAACTAACGGTTTTTTTGAGTCTGTTCCCAACACAACCTTATCACCGGAACAAATCGTCGCCGATCAGCAGCAAGTAGCATTACTGCTTGATGGCTTACAGAACTTGTCAGAACGGCGACGAACCTGCTTAGTGTTACATCGCTTCCATCATTGGCCTTACGAGCGCATCGCCATTCATGTGGGCATTTCCCGCAGTGCGGTGGAAAAAAATATCCAAGCCGCGGTAGCTCATCTTATCGCTGCCCAAGGTGATGAGCCTTTTTAACAGCATGGCACAAACGCCTGATACTGATAAAATGTCGCTGAACCCACAAAATAACTGCCATGTCCTATCATTCCGAACCGGATTTATCTCGTACACAAAGCCACGTACAAGGCCAAGCCTTGGCTTGGTTCGCCCGTTTGCAGGACAGCAAGGTCAGCAATGGCGACAAAGCCGCGTTTGCACAATGGTTCGCAGCAAACCCCGCCCATCAAGCCGCATTTGCTAAAGTCGAACAACTTTGGCAATCACCTGCATTACACCAAGCCCTAAGCCACTATGCCACCATTCCTTTTCCGGTCGCGCATAAACGTAATCAATCCTTGCGCTGGGCAACCGCCGCTTCCGTCATTTTGGCCTGCACCTGGTTCGTAGCCGCTGCTAACCTTATCAACCGTTGGCAAGCCGATTACGCCACCGCCACGGGCGAACAACGACGGATTGAACTGGCAGACGGTTCGGCAATGATCTTAAATACCGATTCTGCCGTCACGCTTAACTTTAACGAGTCACAACGTGGCATCAAATTATTGCAAGGAGAAGCCTATTTTGAAGTACAGCCGGACAAAGCCAAACCGTTTATTGTCGCCACCGAACAAGGCTCGGTGCTCGTGGTTGGCACACGCTTTACCGTAAAAATCGGGGAAAGAACGGATGTGGACGTGGATAGCGGCATTGTCGCTTGCGCCGGAAAAAACAACGGCAGCGTACAACTGACCGCTGGACAACATACTGAAATAAGCGCAAACAACGTCAGCACCGCCACACCCATCAACCCCATCCGCAGTTTCGCGTGGCTAAAAGGCCGCCTGATTTTCCAAGACCAAACCCTAGCGCAAGTCATCGCCGAACTGGATCGTTACCATCCGGGCGTGATTTTGATAACCGACGCCAAACTTGGGCAAATCCGCATGACCGGCAATTACAAACTGGACGATACTGCTGCGGTCGTCCGTACTCTAGCGGATATTATTGGCGCGAAAGTGATGACGCTTTCGCCGTATTTGACGGTGTTGAAATCGTAATTACAACAACGCACCAGCTTCAAGTTTTCTATCCTGCAAAGTATAGGTTCAACCCTTGTCATGCAGCGAGCGCAGCATGGCTTCGCGCAAGATAGTATTGATGCGGGTCTGATAGCCCTTGCCTTGGCTCTTCAGCCAGGCCAGCACATCAGCGTCCACGCGTACCGTGGTAGAGGTCTTGGTGGGCTTGTAGAACGGATTGCGTACAGCCTTCTTCCAGAAGGATTCATCCAGAGGCGGAATGTCACTGAAGTCGATTTCACTGTCCGGCAATTCTGCCAGTGCCTTGAGTTCTGCCTTACGTTCTTCGGTCAGCGGCGGCAAGTTATTAAGGTCTACCTCATAGCGAACAATTTTGCTCATCACGTTTCCTCTCTTTCGGTTCGAGTCGCCGATCTTCCATAAAAAATTAAATTTAATTTAGCCTAACTATTTAGCCCTTATCGATCAATCAACAAAAAAACTTTCCATCCCAAGTGTGTGATCCAAATCCTGAAACGTCTCGTCACCTAAGCGCGGCAAAAATCGCGATTTTCAACGACACCCAGGAACCATTATGCACCTGAACACCAGCAATACCCCCGGCGCGCTGCGCCAACTCACGCTCGCCATCGCCTTGGCACTACCCGCGCTGGGCGTGTCACAACTGGCTTTGGCGGCGGGCAACCAGACCCAGCAATTTGACATACCTACCCAACCCTTGGCGGACGCGCTCAATGCCTTCATCGCCACCAGCGATTGGCAGGTTGGCTTTCCGGCAGGGTTGGCACAGGATGTCCGTGCTAATCCGGTTTATGGCCAGTACACACCGCAACAGGCGTTGGACAAGTTGGTGGCGGGGAAAGGCTTGGCGGTGCGGCAGGCGAAGGACGGGAGCATGACGTTGGTAAAATCAACAACGGTAGAGCCAACGCCCCCGCAATCGGCGACGACGTTACCGACGATGAAAGTGACCGGGAAAACTGAAGGTTATGAAGATGGTTCGGCTGACCCTTACAATCCTGATTACAACCGCACCAACGCCACGACAGCGACCAAGACCAACACGCCTATCATGGAAACGCCGTTCTCGATTCAGGTCGTGCCTAAGCAGGTGCTGCAAGACCAGCAAGTGGTGCGCGTCGAGGATGCCACGAAAAACGTCAGTGGTGTCATGAAGGCAGGCAATATCGGCAACGGTGTCGATTCATTCCTGATACGCGGGTTTGACACAAGCAACTCGGTTTACCGCAATGGGGTTTTATTTCCATCCGTCCTTGGTTCCAGCGGGTTTGGTTTGAAGAGAGACACGGCTAATTTGGAACGTATCGAAGTGCTAAAAGGCCCGGCCTCTATTTTGTATGGACGAGCCGAACCTGGCGGCATCGTCAATCTGGTCACTAAACAGCCGCTCGCCAGCCCTTTTTATTCTTTGCAACAGCAATTTGGTTCCTATGATTTTTACCGCACCACCGCCGATGCAACCGGCCCTATCACTAAGGACGATACGTTACTTTATCGCTTGAATATGGATTATGAAAATTCCGGATCATTTCAAGATTTTGTTGACAACAAGCGGGTTTTTGTCGCGCCTGTAGTCAAATGGAATATCAGCCCTAAAACCCAGGCGACTTTGGAACTGGAATATCTGCACACCGACAATCAACTTCAATCTCCTATCCCGAATTTAGGCAATCGTCCCGTCTCTGCACCTCGTTCCTACAGTTTTGGGCAGCCTTGGAGCGATCAAGCAACTGACGACATGCTCGTCGGCATCAATTGGTCGCATGCGCTCAATGACAACTGGACTTTGCAGCACCGCTTCAATGCCAACTTTACTGAACAGGGAGGGGATGGCGCAGCTTTTGCCACTAAGTTCCAACCAGACGGCAGCTATACTGTAAGAACCTCTACGGTAAAAGGACTTGAGGCAGACCGTTATTTCAACACCGTCAATCTGACTGGCAAGTTTGACACAGGCGTGTTACATCATTCTCTAGTCTTCGGCGGTGATTACTATCGTACCAATGAAAAAATCGACAACCAGTATTGTTGCCCACCGATTGGCACTTCCAGTATCTCGAATCCGGTTTATCTTGCCCCGCTTGCAGACCTGGAAACCTCAAAATATGCCTGGGGGCCAATCAGCCACACCACCGAGTGGTATGGTATTTTCCTACAAGACCAAGTCAAGTTGCCTTTCAACTTGCACGCCTTAGCAGGATTGCGTTATGACAATGCGGTGACCGAAGATAACCTTATGAACGCTACCATTAACGACGATGATCAAGTCAGCCCTCGTGGCGGCCTGCTCTGGCGGCCATTGCAATGGTTGTCTTTGTATGGCAGCTACACAGAAAATTTCGGCGCGTCCAATGGTTTTGATTCGAACGGAAAAGCTTTTTCGCCGCAAACGGCACAGCAATGGGAAATGGGCGGCAAAACAGAATTTTGGAATGGCCAGCTAACAGCTACGCTCTCTTACTTTGAATTGACCAAGCAAAACCTGCAAATTCCTGATCCTAACAATTTGCCTTTCGGGCTTATTGCAGTTGGCGAAGCACAGACCCACGGCGTGGAATTGGATGTCGCTGGCGAAATTTTGCCCGGTTGGCGTGTGATAGGCAACTATACCTACATGCCTTTCGCTCAGATCACTAAAAGTAATGATTTAGCAGATACCCCTGTAGGCAATCGACTTGGCAACGTTCCTAGAAATATGGGGAGTCTGTGGAGCACTTATGAATTTCAGTATGGCACTCTTTCAGGTTTCAAGTTTGGCGCAGGCGCTATTGCCGTCGATGAACGGCAAGGCAGGGATACCGATGATTACCAGCTTCCAGGCTATGTCACGATGAATGCAATGGCAAGCTACGACTGGAAGATAGGGGCATCCAAGTTTACTGCCCAAGTCAATATCGACAATCTGTTGGACAAAACTTATTTTCAGACTGGCGGCAGTTACTACGGTGCGCCACGCACAGTCTTAGGGTCAATTCGGGTATCGTTTTAATGGGTGAAACGGCTTCTGTAATGTTATTGCCGGGCTTTGAGAACTTTCAGTTTTTTAACCCGTAAGGTGTCTGGATGATCGGGTGGAGATCACGGGCGAAATCCCGTTATCTCCACCCGATCGCTGGGAAAAGACTGAATAATGACCTAGAGCAGGTCGGGGTTTACACAACCCCGACCTCAACATTTCAAGCCATTTCAACGGTCACAAAACATTACGGACGGGTTAACAAAACCCGTCCAACCCTGGGCTCAATGTGATTCTGTTGGCGGCATGCTTTCCCAACCCAGCATTAAAAAAATTTATGAAGTGAGATTTCTAATCCCCCATTCGTCTTACTAGAGTAATGGCAATATATTTGCCGAATTCAATCTGTTGGAGTCGCTATGAAAATCCGTCCCTTTTGGGTCTTCATCCACCGTTACGCTGGTTTGGCGATGACGATTTTTTTGGTTATTGTGGGTCTTACGGGTAGTTTGTTGGCGTTTTATGCCGAATTGGAACAAGCCCTCAACCCGCAATTTTTTGCTGAAGCGCAAGGCCGCCCGCCTTTATCGCCGATTGTGTTGATTGAACAGGCAGAACGGTTGGCGCCACAAGCTCAAGTGGAATCGGTTTGGCTAAATCCTGAAGCGACACATATCCCAGTATCGCCACGGACGAATCCAGCAACCGGACAGCCGTATGAATTGGACTTTGACCAGTTATTGCTCAACCCTTACACGGGCGAGGAACTAGGTCGACGCACCTGGGGCGACATTTACCAGGGTTGGGTCAATTTGATGCCGTTTGTTTATAAACTGCATTACTCTCTGGCTTTGGGTGAGTTAGGCGGCTGGATTTTAGGGATCACCGCGCTGGTGTGGACACTCGATTGCTTTATCGGTTTTTATCTGACCTTGCCTGCCAAGGCAAACACGCCAGGCCGCCGTCCATTTTGGCAACGCTGGCGGCCTGCATGGCAAATCAAATGGCGCGGTTCGGCCTTCCGCATTAATTTTGATTTTCATAGGGCTGGAGGCTTGTGGTTATGGATAGCTTTGCTGGTGTTCGCATGGTCTAGCGTGTACATGAACTTGGGCGATACGGTCTACAAGGCCGCCATGCAAACGGTCAGCGATTTTCACGAACCGTGGACGGACATTCCCGACTTAAATAAACCGCTCGAAAACCCAGCCATCAATTGGCACGATGCTTACCGCATCGGTAATGAGGCGATGGCTCGTGCGGCGGCGACACAGGGGTTTACCGTCGAAAATCCTGCTGGCTTTTGGCTAAACCGCGCAAAAGGATTTTATGTTTATACCGTACGCAGCAGCCTTGATTTTCAAGATCACTCCGGTCAAACACGCGTGGTGATTGACGCAAGCACCGGCGAGCAAAAAATGCTGTTGTTGCCCCACGGGCAATATAACGGCAATACTATTACTTCATGGCTGGCGGCCTTACATATGGCCAACGTCTTTGGGATGCCGTACCGGATATTTGTCTGTGTGCTAGGCTTGGTGATTGTTATGTTATCGGTGACCGGCGTGGTGATTTGGCTTAAAAAGCGGCGGGCGAGGATGTCGGGTTGATACATTGTCGCTCAAGCAGGAGTAGGTTTGCTGCCTCGCGACTAGGTTACTACTCCCATCTGATCGAAAAAACGTCTAAGTTTTTAATACCGGCAACGCCTACCGTCACACGAAACGGGCGCGCCGCGCGCGCCTTTTCCGGTACCGAGCTGCCGATGGCGCGCGCAGCGCGCCCTACGATGGGAAAAGGCTGAATAATGACCTCTGGCAAAAACTTCAACGCTTTTTGACTCAGATGGGAGTAAAGGCAGCCAAAGCAACCTGTATGATGATGGGCGCCTGCATTTTCAAGACACTCGCGAACATCAGCGCGTCCCAAGCTGACGACCCAAAGCCCAACGCACATGCTCCCTGACCAGCTCAGAGGCATGCCCGCTTTTTGCCGTCAAAGCCCCGATCACCGCAGCTGAGACCGGGGCGTTACCCAAAGCCACGGCAATATTTCTCAGCCAGCGCTCATAACCGATACGGCGTATCGCCGAACCTTCGGTGTTCTTTAAAAAAGTCTGTTCATCCCAGGCAAATACAGCCAACAATTGCTGCGTATCAAGCCGGTGCCGGGGATGAAAATCTTTTTCGTCCGTGATGCGAGCAAAACGATTCCACGGACAGACCAACTGGCAATCATCGCAGCCGTAAATGCGGTTGCCTATCAGGGGCCTGAGCTTTTCAGGGATAGCGCCGTGCAGCTCTATCGTCAGATAAGACACGCAACGCCTGGCATCGACTTGATAGGGCGCGACAATGGCCTGGGTGGGACAGATGTCCAGGCAGGCGGTGCAAGCACCGCAGTGCGAGGTGGCTGGGGTATCGGTAGGCAGCGGCAGATAGGTATAGATTTCCCCCAGGAAAAACCATGAGCCCGCTTTGCGGTTGATCAGATTGGAATGTTTGCCTATCCAGCCTAAACCGGCTTGCTCGGCAATGGCCTTTTCCAGAACCGGCGCACTATCGACAAATGCCCGCATAACCCGATCAGACGGGCCCAATGCGGTCGCTGCCGCCTGGATTTTATCGACCAGTTTTTGCAAACGGTTACGCATCAGCTTGTGGTAATCACGACCTAGCGCATAACGGGAAATATACGCGGCAGTCGGAGCGTCCAGCGTTTGCTGCATTCCCGCCGAAGGTTCCGGCAAATAATCCATACGCACAGAAATAATGCGGATAGTGCCGGCATGCAATTCATTCGGTCTGCTACGCTTGGTGCCATGGCGCTGCATATATGCCATTTCGCCATGAAAACCCTGCGCCAGCCACGCTTGCAAATGGGTTTCCGCAACCGATAAATCGGTGCCGGTAATGCCTAACTGCTGAAAGCCCAGCTCCTGCCCCCATTGTTTGATCTGCCGGGCAAGCTGCGCCATATCGTCAACTGGACTTGCAACTATCCCCTCCATAGCTAGCGCAGAAATCCGATTAAACCCGATTTCCTGATCTGGGCTTATGGCTTAGGCTGCCGGCAGCAGGCTTGCGCGCTGGATTTGGACGTCTACCCGGCGATGGCGGACGCGGCGCATCGGGCACAGCAGCAGGTGCGGTGGCGCTGGCTTCAAACCCCGCTATCTGTTCCCGCTTGACCGGTTTGCCCGTCAGTTTCTCGATCAGCCGCAAGGCGCTGAGTTCGTCGTGGGATACCAGGGCAATCGCTTGGCCTTCTTCACCGGCGCGTCCGGTACGGCCTATGCGATGCACATAATCGGCAGGCGCCTTGGGCAATTCAAAATTAATAACATGGGGCAGTAACGCAATGTCGATACCCCGCGCCGCCACATCGGTGGCAACCAAGACACGAATGTCACCGGCCTTAAAGCCCGATAAGGCGCTAGTGCGCGCGCCCTGGCTTTTATTGCCGTGTATCGCCGCCGCTTTAATATCGACGTTATTGAGTTTTTCCGTCAAGCGGTTGGCGCCATGTTTGGTGCTCGTGAACACCAGCACCTGCTGCCAGTTATTGCTTTTTATCAAATGGCAGAGCAAAGCCGATTTTTCGGTTTTATTGCAAAGATAAGCAATCTGTTCCACTGTTTCAGCAGCGACATTAGGTGGCGCCACTTCGATTTTTATAGGATTGACCAGCAGGCCTGTGGTCAGCTTGCGTATCTCGTCGGAAAATGTCGCGGAAAACAACAGGTTTTGGCGTTTCTTCGGCAATAGGGCAATAATTTTACGGATATCGCGGATAAAACCCATATCCAGCATGCGGTCTGCCTCATCAAGCACCAGGGTTTCCACCTTGTCCAGCTTGACGGCATTTTGGCCCGCCAAATCCAGCAAGCGCCCAGGTGTTGCGACCAAGACATCAACGCCGCCGCGTAAACGCATCATCTGCGGGTTGATTTTTACGCCGCCGAACACGACTTCGGTTTTTAAGCGCGGATGCAAATGCGCGCCGTATTTAATGACAGATTCGCCGACCTGTGCGGCCAATTCGCGGGTAGGCGTCAATATTAATACCCTGACCGGACGGTTGGTGCTGTAAGACTGCTGTGACAAACGGTGCAGCAATGGCAAGGTAAATCCTGCGGTTTTGCCGGTGCCGGTTTGTGCGGCGGCAAGCAAATCATGCCCTTGCAATACGGCTGGAATGGCTTGCGTTTGGATCGGTGAAGGCGTGGTATAACCGGCGTCGGCGATGGCACGTAATAATGGATCAGATAAACCTAGTGTGGAAAATGGCATTCTATATAAAATCTCTTTGGAAAAACTACTGTTGATTAATGTCTTGCAACATCTTGAAAAGATGGGGGATAAGGACGGCAGGCGGTTTTGTTGCCCACGGTTAAGGCTAGGCAACAAGGAATCTCCGTTCTGGTATCAAATACTGCCGCTTGGGGAACGCGATACCCTGTTAACGCGATTATACATGAATCAATGCTGTGCCAATCAACTACTTATACGGTGCGTGGGCGATAGGGCGGCAATGCTTGCCCGGCATCAGGCCTCACCTTTGCCAGGTGCGCCTGAAGCTTAAAGACGCGCGGAACAGATAACATGCCACGGCAGTCGGGGTGGGGTAACGCGATGCACCTTAAGGCTGGACGGTGGTTGGCAGCCCCGTCCTTAACATTTAAGGCGCTGTTAATCCATAATATGCGGGTAAATCAAACAGAAACAGACAAGCTTGATGGTTCAGAGCCGGTGCCCAAGCTGCCATAAGCCTGCACAAGCTGCATGATCTGTTTCATGACTTTTTCGCTGCTGCCCTGATCCTCTGACGCCGCCGCGCCTTTGGTTGCTGAAGCGGCTGCTTTAGCGGTTTCATAGGCCAAGGCTTCCGCTTCACTCACCGAGCCATCCTTGTTGGTATCGGCGGGGTCATAGCTGGTTGAACTACTGGCGGCTTGTAGCCCTGCCTCGCGTGGTGGCGGTGTTCCGCCCTGTGCAGGTTGCACCGTCTCCGCAGAACCGCTTGCCTTGATATAGGCTTCAGTTTCGGCTTGATTGACCCTACCATCCTGATTGCTATCGACGGCATCAAAATTTTCCGCCAAACCGGCAAACAGCGATGACGCTTTGCTATCAGTCGAGTTCGTGTCTTGGGCCAAACCGGTCAGTTCATCCTTGGTAAAACCTTGTTCAGCGCTACTGTCGCCCTGCCCCTGCAAACGCATCCTCGGAAACGGCCCGTCCAATTGAGCCGCTATTTTTTCAAAACTTGCCGACATCTCGGCTTTAGTGACCTTCCCGTCACTATCACCGTCCAGCTGTGAAAACAGGTCATCGGTATTCGTTGATCCGGTAGACGATATTTTGTCAAACGCCGTCTGAAGGTCACTCTTCTCGATATACCCCTGACCTTTGGTATCCAGTTTCGAATATAAGTCCTCAGCTATTTTGGCCGGGTCAGGACGTTTTGCGCCACCATATATCATTGAAAGGCTGGTACTGCCTGCACTATTAATGTTCATCCCAATCCTCGCTTATTGATTTGCCGGTGACAGGTATTGTTACCGTTATGATGATTATATCGGCATAAACAATAGTAAAAACAGGGTTAATAGCGTAAATTTTTGTAAAAAAACGTTAATTGCCCACCAACATCCGCGTTAAAAGGCTGTTGCTGTCTATGGACAAGCGCGGGTCAAGTTCGCCACAACCGCATTGTGCAATGATACCGGTAAGTTTTTGCAGTTGTTCGGCATGCTCAAGATTAATCGTCGCAACAACTCCGGCAACCTCGCTACCTATCAAGTCTAGCGCTTGCATTAAGCCTTTCTGCAAACCTTTTAGCGCGCTTTTTTTCAGCGAGGGCTGGACTTTTTTCAGGATAAAATACGGCGTCAACCACGTCAAGGCGATCAACAGGCTGCTGTGCACGGCAAAATCGACACCCAGATAATGGCTGCTGGTCATATTGCTATAGTAATAACCGATAAACACCTGGCTGCCCACCCAAGCTATTGCCGCCAGCGGCAAGAAAATTTCGCATACCCGCATGGTTTTCAGGAAGCTGCGCTGCACGGTATTGCCGGGATTCGCCAAGGCTTGCCGCACCGCAAACTCCGTTTGTGCCTGCATGATTTTTGCCGCTTTTTCACGTATTGCCGTCAACTGGTGTTTAAACGGCGCAGTCGGCAAGCCTTGCTGGTCGGTGTTGATAATGAATTCATCCAGGGCATCGTCCAACCGGGTTTGCGCCCAGGCATCCCATAAAGAAAGCTGCGCGGCTTGCGGATGGCTGATCAAATCAGCGGCATGTTCGGCATAATAAACAGCTGTTTGTTGTATCGGCCACGAAAAGCCTTGTTGCAGTTGTTGGCTGGTCTGTTGCCATTGCTGCTGCCATTGCGCCTGTATGTGTTGGAAAGACGAGCCGTCACCCAGCGTTTGCAAGGTCTGTTGCAGCTTTTGCTTAAGTTCGGTTTTACGCAATTGTTGACCGCGTTGCTCCAGTTGCTCGACGATATGATCGGTCGCCAGCGAAACAATCGTTTCTTCCAGTAATGCAAACTCATCGGTTTGCATATCTTCGCTACAAACCGTCTTAAAAATGACCGGTTCAAAAAAACCCGCTTTATGCAGCTGCTGTTTAAAATCGTCATATTGTTCTATCTGCCCCCTGTCCCATTGGTTAAGCACAAACAGCCAGGCATGCCGTGCACCTTCAGCGAGCAGCAATTGCCAGGCTTTTTCATCACGGTAACGTTCCGGGCTAACGACGTAAAGCAACACATCAATATGCGGCAACCATTGCAAAACCAGCTGCTTATTGCTTTGTTCCGTGCTGTCAAAATCGGGCATGTCTATCCAGATAATGTTTTTTTTCGCTTCTTCATCATGCTGGGCGATTTTAATTTGCGTGATCGGCAACTGCTCAGGGAGTTGCTGTATCGCCACGCTATGGTGATGGAATAAAGTCACTTCACGCGAAGTCGGCCTTTCTATGCCGGTCCTGGCTATCGGTTTGCCGGCCAGGCGGTTGAGCAAGGTGCTCTTACCGACCCCGCTACCGCCCATGAAAGCGACGATCAACGGTCTGGCGCCGTTATTGAACAGGGAATCCGGCGACCTGAGTTCCAGTTCCGTTATCTGCCTTGCCGCGTCCGGCGCAAGCCAGCCTGCCGCACCCGCCTGTTCCGCCCAATGTTGGGCTTTTTCTGCTAACTCAGAGTAATCGTAAGCCATGACGCTTCTCTTGCTGTTCAATCGTCCGCAACTGTTCGGGCGAAATATTAAAATGTGTCATCGACGGCATGTGCCCCGGCAGACCCAACAGTTTTTTAGCCATACTATCCATAAAAAGCACCTTTTTGACTTCAGCCAATTGTTGTTGTTTTAATTGCGCTTCAACTTTGTGCATATATCCGCCGATGGCGCTTTCGGCCAGATAGGATGTGACCGCCAGCATGGCCGGCGCAATGACCAGATCATGCACGCCGATACCCCCGGTTTGCAAGGTCAACGCAATAACAGCAGCATCGGCGGTCATCCGGGTCGCCCGCAAACTGTTCAGCACCAGAGGCTGCTCTTGCAGCTTATCGTACAAATGGTGGGCGGTCTTTTCCACATCCTGTTGGAACGTGATATGGTAGTTTTTGGCCGCAACAGCAAAATCCTGCAAAATCTCCTGCCGCCGAGCGCGCAACAAACTGCTGAAATCCTTCCACCATAACGTCTGCTTACCTTGTTCCGCCCTATCCAATAACCGGTCCACCATTTGTATCAGCGTATGTTCGGCGATTTGGTTCAACAACACGATTTCATGGCTGCTATCGGCAATATGCAGTTGTTTGCGCCCCAGTTTCATAAGCTGCCTGACCGGCCAGGTCAGCGCTTTACGTGCACCCGTCAACACACCTGCCAAACCCGGTATTTCCAGCAAGGTCAACAATTCCGCCATCGCCTGTTGGAAAGTTTCATAATGATGCGGATGGTCCAGATAGTCGCGCCGATAACTGTCCAACGCCTGTGCGATCATTTGATGGACCAGGGCTTCCCAATCCGCGACGGCTTGGTGTTCTTCCAGCACCGGCTCCAACCAGTTGTGCCAGTATTTTTGCAGCAACGCCTGTTCAAAACGCGCATGTTGGCGACGGCTGGCTTGCTTTTGCATATCGGCCAGTAAACCCTGTTGTGCGCTAGGCCAAGATGGCAATCCCGTCGGCTTTTGGTAATACAATGGAACAACCTCAGGGAAAACATCGGCCCGGGCTTGTTGCCATTTTTCTTTTAACGATTGCGTCAGCACGGCAGCCGAGCCTTGGCTGAGCTTATTCAAACAAATAATCGTGGGTTGGTGTAAATCGGCTAGCAGCGCCATCATGTCCCAAACTGTTTGGTCGGCATATTTTTCCTTGCTGACCACCAGGACAATGATGTCAGCCAAGGCCACCGCGCGGATGACACCCTCCCGGTACGTCGCTGAACCAATCGAGTCGAAATCGGGCGTGTCCCACAACACACATGGCGGCAAATACGGCGAAACGACATCCACTCCCGTCAATGCATAGCAATCATAGCGCCCTGCGATAAGTTGCGAGCTCGGAATACACTGAAACCGGCCAAAATACCGTTGCAAGCCACTGCAGTCGGCTAGGCTTACACGATGGCAAAAACCTTGGGGATGAACCGTGTAACCCGCCAAAGGGCTGACACCTGCCACGTCGGTGTTCAGCAACACATTGACCAATGAGCTTTTGCCGGCCTGAGTCGGGCCTACGACCGCTATCTGCAACAGCGGTTTGCCGCTTAAAGCAAGCGTTTGCCCTTTTCGGACAAACGCTTCAGACAAAATAAGTTGGTCTATCCGTTGCTGGTATTGGACATTGCTGACGCCGTTCACTTGCTGGGCTAAAACCGCTTGATACCGCTGTTTTAATAATTGGATAAATTCCAGCATAATTGATTAGCTTAGACTTAGCTCAGAGTTATAATAACCGACCATTTTACTTTGTTTGGTGATCTGGTGCGCGTGATGACAATAACAATAAATAACAGTGACTATTCAGCCAGGGCAGGCGCACACGGCGTGCGCCACTCATAAACAGCTTGGTGATAAGCTGAATAATTACAAATAACATAACATAGACCTGCAATTTACACCGAGGTTATCTTCATGAAAAAACTATCTACCCTGCTCATCATTCTGGCTTGCACTGCACTCATAGCTTGCAACAATGGACAGAAAATCAATGGACATAGCACCAAAACCGCTTATAGGTCGGTAAAAATGCTGAAAAACCGTTTGCTTCCTGAAAATCGCATTGAATTTGAAGTCGCCTTCTGGGCAATCCGTGACGCCAACAAGGAGGATAGTAAGTTCCTTGATGCGGTGGACGGCAAAAAGCCTGAAGAAGTCATTGCCTTGGGCAAAGAAATTTATCAGCAACGTAAAGATGCCGGTGTGCAAAACTATACGCAATATTCCAGCTGGGAAGAGATGATAACCAAATTTGGCCGGGAACGGATCGATCAGGACAACCGCAAAAGTTCCAAAAAAGAAGATGCCAGGGATAAGGCCAATGATGTCTTATACAAACTCTAAAACGGCTCAACGGCGCGGCAAGGCCTTTTGCTCCAGGCCTTGCTGATTAACCAAGACAGCGACAAACTGGTTGGCTTCGGCAATAATAAGCTCCATCGCTAGAATTAACTGCGAAATATCCATGCTGATCTCAACAAACTCCTGCTGCAATGCCGCAATGGCACGGGCATTCAGGTTATGCTTCAGGTACAGCACTTGATCTTTGAAAGCCGCCAGCACCGGCTGAATTTTACTTTCCGCCTTGTGCATCGCTTTAATCAGCCGGGCATAATTTTGTCTGGCTGTCTTTAACTGCTGTTTGCTGTGATTACGCAAGGCCCGGTTCGTGTATTCATTCAGCTCCCGCTCCCATTCTGCAAACAAGGCGGCGCTGACTTCCTCTATCGCCTTGATACGGTTGCTGACGGCATCCGATTTGGTACGGCAGAACTGATATTGCCGGTTCAGCAAATGATACCGGTGTTCCAGTGATGTCCCATCGACTGCGACCAGACTTTTAAAGCGCTCCAGCGCATCCTCAAACTCATCCCGCGTTTCCTGTAGACCGAGGCAAGCCTGCTCCACCTGATACACCACAATAGTCCGTTTGTGCTCGCCTATCGACTCCCTGGCCTGGTAGTAAGCCATCTTGAGTCTTTTGGCAACCAACCGCTTGATAAATCCTAAAACAGTGTTTGATGAGTCGTTATTGCTAGCCATTAAAATCGTGCACGTTAATAATTTTTATTTGGAAAGAAGCATTGGCGACAATATCGCAAAATGCGTCATCGATAATCCCCTGCCCAGCCAACTCGGCCAAGCCCAGCGCGGCATCAATCTTCGCAGACTTCACCAGCACCAGCTCATCCGCAGGCAACACGCCCGCCAACCATGCCGCCAGACTGTCCGAGGTGATGTCCCAAGACGGGCGAATACCGGCTTGCTCAAGCTCAACAATATCCGGCGACCAGATCACCGTCTGGTTTAATGCGGATTGCAGCCGCACCTGCGCCACCGAACCTACAATAACAAAATGCCGTTTAAGCCCGTTAAACAACAACGCCATTTGCTGCATCGCCAACAAGGCCATCGCATGTGCAGTGCCTTCGTCAAATTGCCAGTGCTGCTGGGCCAATCTTACCTGGTCCGCAAAAACGCCACCGCCGGGCACAATCACAACCGCCCTGCCCCGATAGCGTTGCTCTATGCTATCCAGGCAACAGCGCAAGTTGTCAGAATACACCAGACTGCCGCCGAGTTTGATGGCTATTATCGCATTGTTTGTATGCGTTAAGGTTTGAGTGCTTGTGTTTTTTATCACAGTGTTTTGTTTTCGATTTCTTGTATCGCTAGATCCAGAGTCAATAATCAACATTGTTGTTAAAACGCGATCTTGGCAAGCCTTTGGTATGTTGAACGATGTCACCTTCATGCGTTTGGCCTGAGCCAAAACCGTCTTTATCCAGCCCAGCCGCATCCCCAGCACACGTTTTATCAATACCTACTGCCTGGGATTGACATTTTTCAGCCCAATCAGGTTTGGAACACAGACATCACTGATATTCGGCTACCACGCGGATTTTCGGATTAAACGCCTGGGGATCTTTGAGTGACATAATGTAGGCTCGATATTGACGTCGGAGATAATACTGATAATCTTTTATAAAGCTACTCATACTCAAACAACTCGTCCGGCTCATTAAAGAGGCACTTAGATGCAAACATTAAAAAAACGATTAACACACAATCTGACTTTGATTGTATTCAGCACATTGCTTTCTGGTTATAACGCTGTCATGGCAGATACCGATCTCGAATCTAAAGAAAAATTTCTCAGGGCGCGAGTGATGAGCCGTCAGCAAAATACAGATCATGCCGCCCATGTCAACCCTATAGATAAGAGCCAGGATTTTCACGGTGTTTTTTACGGTTATCTTCCTTGCAACGGCTGCAATGGTATTAAAGCGACACTGTCTTTAAAACAAAACAACAATTACTTATTGGTGACGCAACCAGCAAAAGAATCCTCAAGGGAGTACTATGAAAAAGGTAAATATAGCTGGAATGATGACAACCATACCGTTGTGTTGACACCGCGTAAAGAATCCACAACAAAACAATACCATATTGAAGATGAGGGTACGCTGGTCCAGCTTAACGGTGATGGGATGCGTATGACAGGCAATCAGGCAGACCGCTATATTTTACGCAGAAGCGATACCGTAAAGTCGCGTGAGGTACATATCCACTAGAGAAGTTTTCCAGTCCGTCGTTGCCAAGGGGGACGGCCCACACGGCAGGTCCTATGTTTCCAGATCGCTGGGTTATCAATTATTGGCATGGCGGTTACTCAAAATAGGCACCGGCGCCAGATCCTGATAAATTATTTTGCCGGTATCCTATGGTTTATTCATACCTGTTTAAACGCTGGAGTTTCTATGAACGTTTCTATTCTCCCCCTGAAAAAACTGTTTCCTTTGTTCCTGTTAGCCTTGCTAATAGCGGCTTGTAATCTGACCGGTTGTAGTAATACAGATAAACAAACCGGATCCGTGCAGCAAGCCGTGAAAAAATTCGCACAGCCAACAACGCTGCAAGGCCAGGTCATCGGCAAAAACCAGCCGATCAAAACAGGCCAGATTATTGTTACCGGCAACAAAGGCCAGTTACTTGGCCAAGTCGTATTGCAAGACAGCAACCATTATCAAGTGGTTATTCCGGCCCATACCGAGCTGCCTGTAGTATTAAGATTTTATCCAGAACCCAATAGCCCGGAAGCGGAGCAACTGGTCGTTGTTGTGGTTGAACCTACCCTAACCCAGTATGACCTGAGTCCATTAACGACAGCGATAGCCAAGAAAGCGGAAGCCTTGGGCGGCTATACCCGGACCAATTTGGTGATGGCAGCCGAAAGTATGGTTAATGCGCCTGATGCCAATAAAACCTCGACCGGTTTCAGGGGCGACCCGACTACGCAATATGGCGGTTGGCATTAGCAAAGCCTAGCGGCATTGGGTTAGGCTATTTTCCATGATGATGTGCCGTGCCGCATTCCCCCCCTTTAGTTTCGACCCAAGCGAATCGGCTCAGCTTGCCTGAGTTGATCATTCGTCACACCCATCAATAGCCGATATATCAAACAAACCCGCCCGAAAAACCGGTGCCATTACCCAGGCCACCGTCTTATAGGCGCGTCTCATCAACGTTTCAATGAAACTATAATGTTTCATATGATTCGACCATGAAACACCTTCTGTCCAAAAAACACGGCTAACCTTCCGATATCATTAAGCCATTAAGCGCTAGAGCTATCATCCATAGAATTGGCCTGGCAATTGCATTAGCAAATTATAATATTCTGCCAATTACTCCCATTTGAATCAAGAAAGTGTTGAAGTTTTTTCCCACCGTAGGCGGCTCGGTACCCGAAAAGGCGAGCGGTACGCCCTATGTTTCATGTGACGGTAGGCGTTGCCGGTTTGCAAAACTTAGCCGTTTTCTCGATCAGATGGAAGTAATAACAATAAGATGCCTGGCTACGTCCAATCATTTTGCGGTGACTCTTACCCATTAGCATCGTCCGAGTTTTTTACGCGTAAGGCGATGGGATAGGATCGTCTTGCGAAACTTCATTCTATAAGGAGACCCTATCATGACTATTGAGCGTATTGTCAGAATCGTTGCAGGTTGTTTCATCCTGCTGTCCTTGGGCTTGGGCGTGGCAGGCAGTCCGCTGTTCCATAACAGCAACTGGTTATGGTTCACCGCCTTCGTCGGCGCCAATTTGTTGCAAAGCGGCTTCACCCAATTCTGTCCGCTGGAATTGATCCTGAAAAAACTGGGCGTAAAAAAAACCTGCCATTAATACCGGCATTAAAACAATAACCAACAGGAATATAATCATGGCTAAAATCGTAATCGTCGGTGCCGGCATAGGCGGCATTCCGATGTCGTTTGAAATGAAAGAACTGGCCCGCAAAGAAGATGAGGTGGTGGTGATCGCCGACACGCCGACCTTTCATTTCGTCCCGTCCAATCCATGGGTGGGCGTGAATTGGCGTAAACCGGAAGATATTAAAGTGCCGCTGGAGCCTGTCTTCAAAAAGAAAAAAATCACCTTCATCCAGCAAAAAGTAGCCCGTTTCCAGCCTGAACAAAACCAAGTCGAACTGGCGGACGGCAGCCTTGTCAGCTACGATTATCTCGTTATCGCCACCGGCCCGAAATTGGCGTTTGACGAAATTCCAGGCTTAGGCCCCAATGGGCACACCGAATCTGTTTGCCATGTTGACCATGCGGGACCGGCGGGTGAACGCTGGGAAGTCTTCACTGAAAATCCTGGGCCTATCATCATCGGTGCGGTTCAAGGCGCATCGTGCTTTGGCCCGGCGTATGAATATATGTTCATCGTCGAAACCGATTTGCGTAAGCGCAAAATCCGCGACCGGGTGAAAATGACCTACGTCACTGCCGAACCCTATATCGGCCACCTAGGCTTGGATGGCGTAGGCGATACCAAGGGCATGCTGGAAAGCGAAATGCGTAACAAGCACATCGACTGGATATGTAACGCCAAGGTCGACAGAGTTGAAGACGGCATGATGTATGTGACTGAGGTCGATGAAAACGGACAAGTGAAAAAACAGCACGAACTGCCGTTCAAACACAGTATGATGCTACCGGCTTTTAAAGGTGTGGACGCGCTGTTCGGCATTGACAAACTGACCAATCCTCGCGGCTTTGTCTTGGTCGACGACCACCAGCGCAACCCGACTTATAAAAATATTTATTCCGTAGGCGTGTGCATCGCCATCCCGCCGCAGAAACAAACGCCAGTCCCAACCGGTGTGCCGAAAACCGGCTATATGATTGAGTCTATGGTCACCGCAACCGCACACAATATCCGTGACGAACTGGACGGCAAAGAACCTAGCCATAAAGGCACATGGAACGCGTTGTGTCTGGCCGACTTCGGCGATTCCGGCATCGCCTTCTTGGCCATGCCGCAAATTCCGCCACGCAATGTACAATGGGCTTCAAGGGGTAAATGGGTACATTGGGCGAAAATCGGTTATGAAAAATATTTCATGCGTAAAGTCCGCCATGGCTTGAGTGAACCGTTTTATGAACGCTTGCCATTAAAGTTGATGGGCATCATGCGCTTGAAGAAGTAGCTGTAGAACAATCGCCCTTTGGTTGTGTCACAAACAGCACCGGCGCAGTTTCCATAGATGGGCGTGGGCCATGACTACGTTTGCCTACCGCGGCCCTGATAATGTGATGACTGCGTTCAACAAGGCATACCAAGAGCAAGGCAAACAGAATGACCGTTGGATTGATGTGCGTAGCGTTAGGCCATGCTGTTTGTAAACAACGCCATACCCGCAGTTAGTGCAGCGGCTGCCGAAGCTGCACATGACGAATTTTATCAGTCGTCAATTTAAACAACTTGATTATGAGCCCTATAAAAACATTGCTAATCGGCTGTTTAATCAGCACCACGGCTTATGCCGCACCGCCAACCGCACCACTGACATTGCCGCAGGCCATAGATTATGCGCTGGTAAACAATCCTGAGCTGAACATCATGCAGTCCAGAATTGAGCAGGCACAAAACCAGCTGGGGTTGGCGATGGCAAACTATTACCCGCAAGTTAAGCTCGGATTGTCTTACCAACATAGCGATAATCCGGCGGAAGCGTTTGCCATGGTTATCGCGCAACGGCGGCTGGATTTTGCCGGCACCGATTTCAACCATCCGGGCGGGGTTGATAACTACCGCCCGCAAATAACCGCCAGTTATTCCTTGTATCGCGGTGGGCAGGACACGCATCAAGCTCAAGCTGCGGAACTGGGCATTGAAACCTCGGAGCTGGAAAAGTCGGCGGTACGCAACCGTTTAGTGAGCAACATCACGGCGGCGTATTACGGGCAGTTGGCGGCGGTTGACGCACATGCCGTCAGTCAACGTTCGGTTGAGGCCGTACAAAGCGAGTTGCAGCAATCACAGTTCCGCTACCAAGCCGGTACCGTCCTGAAATCTGACGTGTTGTCGTTGCAAGTACAGGTGGCGGAAGCGAAAGAAGCGGATATTCAAACCGCCAATGCCATCGAAATGGCAAATACCATGTTGAAAACATTGCTGGGCATGTCTGCTGATGAACCCTTACCGATTAAAGAAACCTTGGCGCAGGCATTGCCGAAGACGCCGGCAAAGTTTTCTACGTTATTAACCCAGGCATTGACGCAACATCCTGAACTACAAGCCGCAGAAAAGCGCGTCGCCATTGCCGGGCAACAACTGGCAGCCGCCAAAGGCGCGTATCTGCCCCGCGCCGATGCTTACGTCAGCTACGGTTCCAACAGTAACAACCTGGAGTACAGCACCAACCGCGATAATGTCAGCGTGGGCGTACAAGTCGAAGTGGACGTGTTTAATGGTTTTGCCACCCAGGAAAAAGTCAAAAAAGCCGGGCATGAACTGGCCGTCGCCCAAGAAGCCGCGCGGCAAAGCCGTTTGCAAATTGAAAACGAGCTGAAATCCGCGCAATTAAAATTGCAAGAAGCCTTGAACCGAGCCGACGTGGCGGCGGTGTCCGTACAAGCCGCCGAAGAAGCCTTGCGCTTGATTAACGAGCAACGTCAGGCGGGTGTCGTGACGGTAACGCGCTATATCGAAGCGGAAGTGGCGCGAGATAAGGCGCATACGCGGCAAATCTCCGCGCGCTTCGATGCATTGCGGGCGGATGCGGAATTGAAACAGGCTACGGGCTATTGGCAATAGCTGTGATTGGATTTTAAAGCACGAAAATAACTCCCCAATCCGGGGCTCTCAGCTTTATACACCCGTTACGCCCTACTCGCCGGAAAACCGGGTAGATACGCTGTGTGTTTCCACCCATGTATATAGTTGCAAGCCGGAACATGGGACTCTATAAAACTGCAAACTGAAGCAAACAGGACAAGTTGCCATGACCGAACCCAGAACACCATTCACGTTGCCTAAATGGCTGATACCCGCCACCGCGATCACCGGATTATTACTGGTCATCCTGTTCGCCTTAGGTTTTCTGGGTGGTGGCGATAAAATCGAACCCGGCACTACGAAAACAACCGGGGCAAATCTACCCGATGATGCACAAACATGGGTTGTCAGCAGACAAACCGTTGCCCACATCTTATCCTGGCAAGGCACGGTGCGCTCACGGTTAGCCGTTAAAATAGCGCCGAAACTGAATGCCCGCATCGTGGACATCCCCGTGCATCCTGGCGAACGCGTGAAAAAAGGCACGGTACTGGCCCGTCTCGACGACCGCGACTTACGCGCCGCGAGCCAAGCCGCGCTTGCCGCTCAAGCCGCCGCGCTAGCCCAGGCCGCGCTGGCTCAAACGGAAGAAAAGCGCATCATTGATTTATACAGCAAGCAAGCGGCGACACGGCAAAATTACGATGCCGTGCTGGCACAGGCTAAGGCGGCGCGAGCAATGGCGAACCAAGCCGCGAGTGCTGCTCAGCAAAGCCAAGTCATGTTGGCTGAAAATGTGTTGTCCGCGCCGTTTGACGGCATCATCGGCGAACGCCTGCAAGAACCGGGCGATATGGGCTTACCCAACCAGCCGATAGTGACGTTGCTGAAGCCCGACGATTTGCGTTTGGAAGTGGCGATAGCCAGCCATTGCGCCGGACAAATCAAGCTGGGCATGGCGGTGACGGTACGCATAGATGCGCTGCACCAAAGCTTAACGGGCAACGTGGATGAAATTGCACCGGAAACCGACCCGCAAACTCGCAGCCAATCGGTCAAAATCAGCTTGCCGCCGACCGCCATGGAGGGTGGAAGTGCGGATGCAGGTAGGGAACGTGCGCCGCAAACCCAAGGTTTGCAACACGGGCAGTTTGGCTGGCTGGAACTGGCTTGTCTAGGCCAAGATGCTGAACAACAGACGTTGCTGGTTCCAACGACAGCAATACTGCATTATGGGCAGTTGCAGGCAGTCAAGGTCGTGGACGGTAAGCAGCTGTATATCCGTCATATCCGCACCGGCAAACCATACGGCGCACAAGTCGAGGTGTTGTCAGGCCTGCACGAAGGCGAAACTATTCTGGTACACAGCGGGTTGCAACCATGAGCATTGAACCTAAAAAAGATAGCCTAACCGTCGCCATCGTCCGGTTATTCACGACCTCGCACCTGTCGCTGCTGTTTCTGATCATCTCCTTGCTGGCCGGTGCGGTGGCGCTGACATTGACCCCGCGCGAAGAAGATCCGCAGATCATCGTCCCGGTCATGGATGTGTTCGTGCAAGTGCCGGGGGCGTCCGCCGAGGAAGTCGAGCAACACGTCACGACACCGCTGGAAGTCCTGCTCAGGCAAATTCAGGGCGTAGAATACGTCTATTCGGCTTCGCGCCCAGGCGAGGCGGTCGTCACGGTGCGTTATTTTGTCGGCGAAAACCTGGAAAACAGCCTGATCAAGACCCGCGATAAATTGCTGGCAAACCAAGACATTATCCCGCCAGGGGTCAGCAACTGGCTGGTGAAGCCAGTGGAAATCGACGATGTGCCGATTTTATTGTTAAGCCTGTCGCCGCAACACGCCAGCATGGAAGCAACGGCTTTGCGGCGTGTCGCCGATGAACTGATAGCGCGCTTGCGTGAAGTGGACAACGTCGGCAAAAGCTGGGTGGTCGGTAGCGCGCCACGGCGCATTTCCATTTATCCCGACCCCGCCAAATTACAGGCGGGCAACATCACCTTGCTGGATGTCCAGCAAGCGTTGGTGCAGAACAACATCAACCTGCAAATCGGCAAACTGACCGAACAAAACAAAGAAATAGTCCTCGAGGCAGGCCCGCACTTCGAAACAGCCGAACAAGTCGGTGCAACCGTGTTGAAAACCGTCAATGGCGGTTTGCTGCATTTGCGCGATGTCGCAGAGCTTATTGACGGCGCGGCGGATACTGAATATTACACCCGCATCGGCTTCGGCCCTGCCGTGCAGCAGATGCAGACTGTCGGCCAAAACGGCGGTAACATCCCCGAAGTCGGCGAAGAACGCACGATGACGACGATTGCGATAGCGAAACGGCGTGGCAGCAATGCCGTCAGCGTCGCCGAACAAGTGTTGGCAGTGACGGAACAACTCAAAGGTACGTTAATCCCCGATGACGTGCTGTTGACCGTGACACGCAATTACGGCGAAACGGCCGACCACAAAGTCAACGAACTGGTCATGCACTTGGGGCTAGCCATCCTGACTATCATCGTACTGCTGGCGTTGACGCTGGGCTTTAGGGAATCGCTGATCGTGTCCTTAGCCGTGCCGATGACCTTCGCCGTGACCTTGCTGTGCGATTATCTCTTCGGCTACACGATTAACCGCGTCACACTGTTTGCGTTAATCCTGTCGCTGGGCTTGTTGGTCGATGACCCGATAGTCGATGTCGAAAACATTCATCGGCATTACAAATTACGCAAAGAACCGCCTTTGCAAGCCTTGCTCAGTGCCGTCAATGAAATCCGCCCGCCGACTATTCTGGCGACGTTCGCCGTCATCATGTCCTTCGTGCCGATGTTTTTTATCACCGGCATGATGGGCCCCTATATGGCGCCAATGGCATTTAACGTTCCGATTGCAATGCTGATGTCACTGGTGATTGCCTTCACCGTCACGCCCTGGGCCAGTTTCAAATTATTGAAAAGCGATTACGGTCGTGGCACAGATTCCCTACCTGTGTCCGCACTCCCACCATCCCTGGCGGTCGAATACCACGATCAGGCGTTTGAGCTGAAAACAACACGCGGCTTCAAAATCTACCAAGCCATACTTGCGCCGTTATTGGCCAGCAAAGCCAAGGCTGGCTTGTTTTTGCTGGCGGTCATGCTCGCCTTTGTCGCGTCGGCCATGATGGCGGTGACGCGGGTCGTGCCATTGAAATTGCTGCCGTTCGACAATAAAAATGAATTGCAGTTGATCATCGACATGCCCAAAGGCAGCTCACTGGAAGCCACCGATGAAGTCGCTGCAGCCTTGGGGCATTATCTTGCCACCGTCAACGAAGTGAGCAGCTATCAAAGCTATGTCGGCTTGCCTTCGCCTATGGATTTTAACGGCATGGTGCGGCATTACTATTTGCGGCAAGGTGCCAATGTCGGCGATATCCGCATTGTGCTGGCGGACAAGGCCCAGCGCGAACAGCCTTCGCACAACATTGCTTTACGCATCAGGCCGGATATAGACCGTATCGAAAAACGCTACGGCGCCAATATCAAAATCGTTGAAATGCCACCGGGGCCACCGGTATTGTCGACGCTGGTCGCGGAAATCTACGGGCCGCCGGAAGCGAGTTACCGCGACATTATCCAGGTTGCCAATCGAGTGCGCGATGATATTGAAAAAACCGCAGGTGTGGTCGATGTCGATGATTTTGTCGAAGCCGAGCAAAGCCGGTTGCACTATGTGATAGACCACGACAAAGCCGCGTTGCTGGGCATCAGCAGCACACAAGTCGCCCGCACGCTGGAACTGGCGGTTGCCGGTGGCGAGGTCGGCTTGCTGCATGTCGCCGAAGAACGCCAACCGCTAACGATAAAGCTGTCTGTGCCCAGGGCGGCAAGGTCTTCAGCGTCCGATTTACTGGCCTTGTCGGTGCAAACAGGCAATGGACAACTGGTGCGACTCAGCGAGATCGGCCAATTCACCCATGAACTCGCTGGGCAAGCGATATACCACAAAAATGTGCAGCGCGTCGCCTATGTCACGGCCGAAATGGCCGGACGTAGCCCCGTGGAAGCGATTCTGGACTTGTTCGGCGTATTCGATGAACGACCTTTACCGGACGGTTATCATGCCGAAATGGCCGGGGAAGGTGAATGGAAAATTACCGTCGACGTATTCCGCGACTTAGGGTTAGCATTTGCGGCAGCCATGGTGATGATTTACGTGTTGTTGGTTGGGCAAACCGGATCGCTAGGTGTGCCGTTGATAATGATGATCGCGATACCATTAACAGTGATCGGCATCATGCCGGGATTTTGGTTTATCAACCTGTTTGCCGAACCTGTCGGTGACTATGCGACACCGATTTATTTCACCGCTACGGCAATGATAGGCATGATCGCGCTGGCGGGCATCGTCGTGCGTAACTCAATAATTCTGGTTGATTTTATCGAGAACATCTACCGCAGCAACCCCGACATCACACTGGCGGATGCCATCGTCGAAGCCGGAGCCACTCGTTTAAACCCGATATTTTTGACAGCGGCCTCGGCAGTGCTGGGTTCGATGATGATCGTGCTGGATCCGATTTTTT
Organism: Methylovulum sp.; assembly: GCA_030653435.1. GTDB lineage: Bacteria > Pseudomonadota > Gammaproteobacteria > Methylococcales > Methylomonadaceae > Methylovulum. The sequence goes on along the minus strand of JAURZI010000141.1, from coordinate 17,442 downwards.
CCGGTTTGGCGTGGAGTTTCATCTTCGGCATTATCGCGTCAACGCTGTTTTCGCTGGTCGTGATTCCGGTGGTGTATTTTTTGATTAAGCGAAATATGCCAAAAGAAGCCGTAAATCCCTAGGGTACATGGTGAGTACCCTAGGGACTTAAACGATGGCAGCTTGCGGCTGGTTTAAACTCAGTCATTCGGCAAACGCACCGCCAAAACATCGCAAGAGGCATGGTGCAACACGCCATTCGCCGTCGAACCCAGTAACAACGCCAAACCATGCCGCCCATGCGAACCGACTACGATTAAATCGACGTTATTTTGTTCGGCAACCTTAATGATTTCCAGCTTGGGGCTGCCTGTTTGCAGCCATCGGTTCTGTTCATCGACAGCCAGTCTTTCAGCCAGCGCATCCAGCCTGTGTTTGGCACCGGCCATCAGCTCTGCCGTTACGTCCAGATTGTAAGGAATGTCCACCGCATAACCCGCATCAATAATAGGCAGGCTATCTACAACATAGATCAGGCTCAGCTTCGCCTGGCATTTGTCCGCCAAGTCCCTGGCCTTATCCGCTACGCTAGCATGTTGCCCATAACAATCTACAGCCAATAATATATGGTTATAACTATCCATTCTGTTCTCCGAGTAACATAAACACCTACATTAAATACAGACCGACTGTCGTTTAAAACGGTTTGACCACCGCCAAAATGACGATGCCCAACAAAAACAATACCGGTATTTCATTCATCCAACGGTAATAAATATGGCTATGCCGATTACGGTCGTGTTTAAAATCGAACAGCCATAGCCCGCAAAAATAATGGTAGACCAGCAATAAGGCCAGTAATGCCAATTTGGCATGCAGCCAGCCGCTGGTCGCGTACATAGCCCACGCATAATCGAGCAGCATCCAGATGCCGAAGACCAACGTGGCGACCATGCCCGGCGTCATAATGCCGAAAAACAGTTTTCGTTCCATCACCTTAAAACGTTCGTTACTGAGTTCATCGGTGCTCATCGCATGGTACACATACAAGCGCGGCAGATAAAACAAACCGGCAAACCAGGTGACCATAAAAATGAGATGTAGTGCTTTTAACCAGAGCATGGGCTTATCCTTGCAACATGTTTTCGATGAGGGTAGTGATTTCTGTCAGGCCGAATAGCCCCGTGTATCGCCGTGCGATGGCACCATCCGGGCCGATCAAAAAACTGCTGGGCGTCAGTTCAACATCGCCGAACAAGCGCGCGTGCTCCCCGTCCACATCCAAGGCGACCGGATACGGTAACCGCTGGGCTGCGCTCATTGCAACCACATGGCTGGGCGGATCATAGTACATAGTAACGGCGATGATCTCCAGTCCGCGTGTATGATATTGCCGGTACAGCGCGATCAGGTCGGGTATCTCTTTGATGCAGCTTGGGCAGTCTGTTGCCCAGAATGTCAGCAATACGGGTTTGCCGCGCAAGTTTTTTAAGGCGATGTGACGGCCTGTTAGTGTGGTAAATGTGTCATCAGGCGCATCTGGCCGCATGAACAGGCTGGTTGACCATAACAGGATGGGCGCCAAGGCTAATAATCCGTAAAACTTGTAGTTAATGTGCATGCCGGGTTGCTTACTAGGCGGGGTTACGCCCGCTATTCATCTACAACTGATCCGGTCAGGACAGGTGCCGGCGTGTCAAAATACGTTAATGCCCGCTGTTTTTGGCCATTTAACGGGGACAGTATACCTTTTTTTAGGTAGCCTTCCAGATCCAGCAAACGTTGGTATTCTTCGTCTAACCTACCCGATTTATACAGTGCATACCAACGTTTGACATGCCAGGCCTCAAAGGCTTCGGTCCTGACTTGCCGACTCAGGTTTTCCAGGCCTTCACCGTTATTAACGATTTTTTTGCAAAATTGCTCAAAACCGCGCACCGGAAAATGTAAAATTTCGATATCGGTGGAATAGTCCCTGATAAATTCGCGCAGATTGTCGCTAGGGTTGATGTCGTGATTACCTTGTACAACATCAATATGTCCTTGCCGGGTTTTGTAAATGACCTTGTTCGGGTAACGGTATAATAAAAATGAACGCCAACTGACCTCGTTCATGACTTTATGCACCGGTTTGATGATAGGGCTGCTGACCTCGTAGGCTATGTCTTCGGGAAACCGTTCATAACCGCTTTTGTTGGCCATCATCATGTTCTTGACCGGTACGGACAACACATCAACCCTGTTTTTGATGCACAGTTCCGCTTTTAGCGAACCGCTGCCGGGATGCCATAATTCATCGGCATCGGCATGAAAAACAATATCCGCAGAGAACGACGAACACGCCAGCTTGCCCATCGTGTTGACCCAGGCGCTTTGGTGAAAAACACGGCTGGGTTCGTGGATAAGATGCACCACGCCTTTTTGTGCGTATTCCTGCAATATTTCTGTTGTGCCATCGCTGGAGCCATTATCGGTGACAACGATAAAGTCGACGCCATGGTCCAGATGGAAGCGCAAATTACCTTCAATGACATCCACTTCATTTCTGACCAATAAGGTCATCACCAGCCGGGTGCCAGCGGCTAATGCCGCCTGCTCTGTCTCATTCAGGCAGATGCGGCGCTGAGTGGTATGCCATTCGTTGACAATATCATCCAAAATCCCAAGAAACTTCAAAATAATCCGCCTATCTTGAAACAGTGGTCTGTAAAGCACAGAGGTAAGCGCCCACCTCTTTTATGCTGTCAGCAGGGATGATATGGCGTGACGCGTTGACTCTGCACAGTTTTTTACCGGCACGTTGCAGCTCAGCCAGATAATCGTACATGACCATATTATCAAAGGCGTTATGCCAGTCCAGGCCGTCGTTGTCCGCATCCAAATAACAGTCATCGGGCAACACAAAAACAATAGTGGCTTGCGGGTCGAAAATAACGACTTTCTCCATTTCGTTGCCGGACGGTAAGCGCAAAATAAAACCGGTCAGCTGGTCGGGATGGGCATGGATAAGATCGACTAAAAAATTCGGTCTTTTCATATCCCGTAATGCCGGCTTGTCGGCGGGATAAAACGGATGTTCCATATCCGGTAAGCCATAATCAATATGACTGCCATGAAACAGTTCCCGGTAACAACAGATGCCAGGCCAGTCGTTCAGTGCATCCCTCAGCGGCTCCAGCTGCGCGCCGTAATAAGCCAGTATGACAAAATAGGGTTTTTTGTTCCATTCCAGGTCGCCATACCAGGCATCCAATTGCCGCCCGACCACCCGCCGATCGGGAATACCCCGCCATTGCACGGCTATAAAGTGCTGGTAGCTGCCCAGTTGTTTGCTCAAGGAGGTGACCCCGCCGCTGTTTGCCGTTGGCTGTTCAAGCATGTCATCCAAACGGTCGCGTAGCCGAGTTGCTTGAGGCGACAGTTTTCTGGCTAAAAAATATTGCTGCCGGCTTAAAAAATCGAAATGGTCATTATAAAAAACCAGCGGCCTGCCTTGGTGTGAAAAATGGTAAAAGGTGAGCCCGCTCGATACGATTTGCGTTTTAGGCACGACAGCAACAACGAGGGTCTGGAAAAACAGCTCATCCGGCACCCAAGTGGTTTTGAAAAACTGCCGGATAGCGCGGCGGCGGCTGATGGCCAACACCTGCTTCAGCGTAGGCCAAGTCAATGCCCACCATTGCGAGCCGAAATGCGGCTTGAGTTGGCCGGGTATCTTGCGCTTTAAGCCCAGCTTTTTCTGGGTCTTTAACGACCAGTCAAACAGCTGGGGGTTATCGCGCCAATTGAACCAGTGATGGTGCTGAAACCGTTCTTTTACCAAGCCTTGCACGACCCACGGGTCGATATCGGGATCAACGCACTCGATAAATTCCTTACCGCTATGAGCGCGGAGAAATGCCTTAAGGGCGCTCAGCGGCTTGATTAAATAGTCGGCGCCACTGAGCAACACCGCATAATCCGCAACCGTACCAGACTGTTCCAGTTCCTGCACGCCGGCCAGCGTTGCTTCAACCATGCTCCAGCGCCCCCATTCCACCGCTACCCGCCGCGCGAAGCGCACACGGCGCATGGACTCGGCATCAAAATAAGCTTGCGCCGCCGCTTGCATATCGAATTGGTTTTTCTTGTCCCAGTGGACAATAACAATATCGCCATCGACAAGCAGCCGTTGCATTAGCCGCAATAGATTAGCCGGATCCTCATGCGCCAGAATAATAAAAGCCAGCTTCATATCAAAACCAACGCCCGACGTTCATCAGGCCCAGATCGACGCATTGCCGCCAGCCACGAAAGCGCACAGAAGCCGGTGACCACAATACGGCGCTGTCGTTTAAGCCGTCGAGATAGCGTTGATATTCGCGCGACCCGGCGTAATGTTCCTTACGTTCCATTTCTTCTTCGACTTTTTCACGTAACAGCGACAGGTATTTGAAATGCAGCAAACAGCCGGTGGGCGCCAGTGTGTCGGAAAAATGCGGGCGATTCAACCGATTCGGCCAGGCTATATGCGTGGATGCAATATAGGCATAATACCACCGCCATTTCACGAGCACCGTCTTATTAAGCGCAGGCGCGTGTTCAGGTTGGTCGGGGAAAAACACGCGCCGCCTGACGCCGCCGCGTATCCACCATTCACCGTAATTAGGCCGCCTGTCCTGATAATACCCGGTAGCGTCAAACCAGGGGCACACATCCAATGGATTTTGGCCGCTGCGGTATCCGGCATCATCGACAGGCCCCTCGCCATACATATCGAGCATTATGGCAAAAAACGAGGCCTTGCCTTCCTGATCCAGATACGCGGTCAACTCGGCCAATGAGCGGCTGTCGCTATGGGGGAAATCCAGGAACTCATCGGGATCCAATGTTAAACACCAATGCCCGCTGCCATAAATACGCAACAAATAATTCAGCCAATGGACGCCGAACTTGGCTTCCTTATAGCTCGCCGCAGTGTGCCACACTGAACAATCTGCCGCAGCAGCTAGCCTATCCATGAGGCCGTCGTTGGAATCGTTGTCCACAAACAGAAAATGTCCAACGCCTAAGGCTCGGTAATAATCTAAAAAGTAAGGGATGCGTATGGTTTCATTACGCAATACGATAAACGCAAGTAAGTCACCGCGCTTAATACGGGAAGTCCGGTCGCTGACTGCCGTTAAGTCATGGCGATGTTTACGCGCCATGAAAAACGCAGGGCCGCCCCGTTGAATAAACCGCAGTAATTTTTTCAACATAATGCCTTCTATCTGATGACCCTAACAAAATCCGCATCAAAATAACCTTCAATAAAGCGGTGTTGAGGTGGAAACTGTGCTACGGGATAAGACTTAATTGTCACGCCGGGCTTACAGGTTTATGTTGCGTAACAGCGTTTCGGCGACCCGATCAGGGTTGGCCGCATAAAAACTATGTATGAACCGGGATGGGGTATCGGCGGTAACGTCCTGTGCCAAGTGGATGCCCATACTATTACCTGGTTCGTACCGGCCGGTGTTTCCGCAAAGCTTGTCAATAATCAGATAATTGGAATTAATGACCGTGTCTTTGACCACGCCCGAAATAGCCTTGTTGCCAGGACAACACAGCAAAGTATGAAAAGCAGAGCCTACAGTACCCATAATATATTTCCTGCTGGTCATTTCCCTGATCTGGGCCGATAAAGCCACCGTTTCAGGATGCCAGATATCAACCCCTTTGTTGCGTAGGCTGTCTTCAATGGCAAGCTCGTTAATGATACCGTGCACCCCGTTGACCAGCTTGGATTTTGATAAATACACCGGTGTCAGGTTGGTGTTATTGAGTTGGGCAAGGCCGTTGGCCAAGGTATCGCCGATATATTGCATGGTTTGCCGAAAGATAGGGTAGCCTTGCAAACGCACTTCGAATGAGGGCGCAGCAACAAATACGTTCTTTAACCTGCACGGCTTGTGGTAAGTGACAAAGTCATTTACTTCCAGTGAAAAACACCCAAAAATGTCTTTGATAAACTTTTTTTCAAAGCATGTGGATGCCGCATGCTTACCGCAATATAAATATTTGCCCGCGAATGAAGGCGGCAGGTAAAGCAGGGGCCACAGCCTAGCCGTGGATTCGAGCAAACAATGACCAAAATGGGGATAGAGTCCACCGATGAAAAAATAAGGGGCGTTGCTCTGTTTCATCGGTAAGGCATCAAGGTCTATGCGTTTGGCAATAGGCGAGGATAACCACGCCAAGTCTCCCCGGCAACTGACCGCTTGGCTAATCGGATTAAGCTGGGTGTCGTACAGGCCGCCCCGATGACCGTTACCTGCGGGTATAAAGATGGCTTCCTCGGCAAACGCGATGTCAGGAAGCTTTTTTTCTATTCGGACGTGCCCTTCAATTTGCATGTTATTAATTGTTTCATAGCAATCGCACCTTAAATTTTAAAATTGTTCCGGCGATTACTTATGAAACAATTAATAACTTATTGATTGATTGGATCTATTAATTAAAATGAGCCTGGGTTCATATAAACCAGCGGGCGAGCTTGCGCTTCTGGAGTTCTTTAATCAAGCCTTGATAATCTTCGATGCGTACGGACAGCGGCTCGGTAGCCTGCTTTTTGATAGGCTCCCTGATTTTCTTAAAACGCTGCCCGGAGCCGATGAACTCCGCTATCCCGTTCAGTCGGGCCAGTTGTTTGATTTCGGTGTAATCGATCTGCACGAATGCCTGGTCTGTGCGCTGCAAAATGGTGAGTATATCGTTGTAAAAAAAAGTCTGGCGCAGTGCGAAGCCAAGCAACTCATTGACATCGACTTTCACCGCGCTGGGTTTGGTTTTTTGTTCATGGCCGACTAGCCACACCCCCGTTTCGAGAGCATTCTGCAAGGAAATGTAAGCTTCCAGCAAATTGCGCGTCAGCACAATCTTGCGGACTGCCGGGTCGTAAAGCACTGCGCTGAGGGCTGCGGGGCAGTGATCTAGGAAAATGCGGAAACCGAAATGCGTGCGGTCGCAGCCCTGGGCTATTTTTTGCAAGAAACCCAACGGGTCTGCGTTGCGTAAGACGGTGTCCTCGCGGCTATAACCTTCCAATCCTCTAGGGAAAGCCGTAGAAAAGCCAACAAATGTCGGATTGAATAATTCACCATGGCAACGGATATCAGCCAGCAGATTCATATTGCGCTCCAGAAAATTGGAGCCGCTACGCATCATGCCGACCAGTACGAACGAGCCGGGCGGCAATAGGTTGGCAACGGGTTGCTGGGGGGCAGTGATGGCGACGCGCATGTTATTGTTGTTTTGTTCAGGGTTGGCGGTGTTAAAACAGTTGCAGTATTTTGCTTGGGCAATCGGGGCGCATAGGCATTGGCAGGCATCGTAACCCGACTTAACGGACAAATCTAGTTTTTCCAAGTGCAAAGCCAAGGCAACTCCCGCCGCCGCTTGCCATAAATACGGCTGCGGGAAGTTTCGGTGGTCATCCGTTTAGTTTGTTCAGCTTAAAAATAACCAGCGACTCAGAAGGGATTAGATATGGCTTGCTGTTATTAGCGCCGAATGCTTTCAATTCAGTGGTCAAATAGGCTTTAACGATGTATTTTCCGTTATCGGCAACAAATGTCGATAGACCGGCAATGCTGTCGTCATTACCCAATAAGGCTGCTATATCAATTTGTTGCGCCGGCCCCTTGTTGATCATGATTAGCGCGCCTCCGGCATTGCCCTGGCTTTCGGCTAATCGGGCGATACGCAGGGTTGGGTTGCTGCAGTCGAATAGAACCTGTTGCCCCTGGTAAGGGGCCAATAACTTAAATACCTGCCCGCCGGCAAAATATTGTTGGCCATCATTTGAAAAAAGCCCATAGCCGTTTTTGGAACGTAATGGCCAGAACGTAGCCAATCTCACGTCGTTAACGGAAAAGTCCAATAAGGTTTCGGCGACATACAAGCCTTGCCAGACGGAATCGCCTGCAATAAAGCGCTTATCCCATTCCCCAATATTCCATTCCGTAACATGGATGGGCACCGTATGGCCGATCTTATCCTTTACTGTGCGCCTAAGGCTTTGTAACAATTCAGGGAAACCGGTTCCTCCAGCCAGATAAGCGTCAACGGTCAGCGGGGAGTAATTATGTAAAACGATATAATCCAAATCGCCGCCGACTTCATCCAAAAAAGCATCCCACCAGGGTTCCGAATCGGATTGTGCCGTCCAGTGTAATTTTTGGGGCATGGCCGCCCCCAGCTGAACCTTGGCATCTATACCGTGCAGCAGCTTCTCCATAGCCTTGTAATCTCTGGCGTAAGCCCGTGCCCGGACGTTAATATGCTTACCGGCGGTAAAGTAATACACTTCATTGCCCAGCTCCCAATATTTAACACCATAGTTTTTTTCCAGGTTGGCATAGTTGACCCAGCTTGCCGCTTCTTTATAGCCTGCTTCAAGCTGGTTTTTTTCAGCCCAAGACAAATAATTAAGCACTATGCTGGGTTCGGCAGCCCGGTCTTTTGATAAGGCGATAAATTCGTCAAAGCTCAAATCATTATCCGAGCGGATATGCCTGACGGGACGCCTGGTTGGGTGCACGGTTTCCCCCGTTGCCCAATGATAGTTGTCAGCAACGGTCCCGCCGGGAAACCGCAGGCTGCCAAACCCGCCTGCCCGCATTTTTTCTTGGTAAGACGGATTGCCCCTAAGGGTATCCTGCTCCGAGAAAAACAGCATATTGGCGCCAAACACTTGCTTGTTAAGATAAGCGGGCGGCCTGTTTTCTTTGGCATAGCCGCCTTTGGCGCATGCCAGCAGCATGCCGGAAATATCGGCGACAGCAAGGTTCGTGACGATAGACAATGACATCGCCAGGATTATTTTGGCCCGCATTATGTTCATAGACCTGCCCCGGCAATAATTAAACGACTGGCTAACTGTTGTAGATCGTTGGTGTATTTGTTATCCAAATTTACCACTGTTTTATTGTCCCTGATGGAGATTTTGTCGTCTGGCGCTTCAAAGCGCATTTTTTCAGCCAGCAAATTGATCAGTTCTTTCATTTCCGCCGCAGAGAGGATATTCCGGCACCGCATCGCAACATCCAGGCCTTTCTGGGTCAAGGATTTTCGGATAATCGTATCTACATCAACCCTATCCGCACCAATAGGGGTCTGCAATAACTCGGACAGGACCACATGTGCATTATCCTGAAACTGCTCATAAGGCCATAATCTCGTAGGTCCCAATGCCGATTCAACCTTTTCAATAACCACCGGCCACGAGTTGCCAGCCAAGTCCAAGCCCTCCATGTACTGTTCGAAAGGTTTGATGAAACCTTTACGGAACGTCTCGGCATAGGCTGAGGGATAAAATTCGCTGTAATTTCTCAAGGCCAGGAACGGCTGCGTCTCATAGTCCGCAAAAATACGGGCCAGTACGCGCATCCTGCCCTTAAGCGCCGGATACAAAACCCCTTTGGTATGCAGCGTAGACATCGAGCCGAGCAGATTCTCCTCCGAGATTATCAACAAACGCGTTGCCGCAAGATCAAACCCGCAAGATTCCGCTTCAGTAAAAAGGATGTGGCGTAATCTCGCAGTCTTTATCGGCAATAGCTTATCCTTGTCGGTAGTCAGTGCGGAGAACGCCGGCGTGAAATTCTGCCGTAATTTTTGTAATGGGATGTAAGCAATATGGTTCTCCCTGAGGAAATGCCGGTTCTTGGTCAGCCAGCTTTGTATGAAAGTTGATGCGGTCTTATGGGCGCCCATGTGGATATGTACGCGAAAATTAAAGTGTTTGATGGTCATGGGGGCTGGGGATTTTCAATCTAACGGTTCTTATGGATGGTTTTAAAGCACGTTCTTGGCTCCTTGGCCAGGACAGGGCATCAACCCTTGGCTAAGGCAACGGTTACAAAATCTATGCACCATTAATGGCGGCACTTGAAAAACCGTAATTCCGCGATTATAACAAAGCTGTTAAACTACGCCTTTTTTAGCGTAGCGTCTCCCGATAACCCCCCATGAAAAAAATTCTTATTGCCGACAAACTGGCACAAGCCGGCATCGATTACTTGCACGGACAGTCGAGCATAGACGTAGATGTCAAGACCGGCCTTGATGAACAAGCGTTGTGCCAGATTATCGGCGATTACGATGTCTTATTGTTACGCAGCGACACTCAGGTTACGCCTGCTGTTTTGCATGCCGCCAAAAACTTGAAACTGATTGGCCGCGCCGGTATCGGTGTCGACAACGTCGATATTCCGTTGGCGACCGAACTGGGCATTATCATCATGAACACACCCGACGCCAATGCCACGACCACGGCAGAACTGGCGATAGCACACCTGATGTCATTAAGCCGCCATCTGCCTGTCGCCGACCGCTCGGTAAGGGCCGGTAAGTGGGAACGCTCCAAACTGATGGGCTCGGAAGTCGCCAACAAAACGCTGGCGATATTGGGCTTCGGCACCATAGGCCGTATTGTGTCGCAACGCGGTTTTGGCCTGAAAATGCAAGTGATCGCATACGACCCGTTTGTTGCGCCGGAAATCTTCGCCGAACTGGGCGTGGAGCCGGTCAGTCTCGACGAACTGCTCAGCCGCGCCGATTATCTGACCCTGCACTGCCCGTTGATTGAAAAAACCCGCAACATCATCGGAGCCAAACAGCTTGCGATGATGAAACAGGATGCCATGCTGATTAACTGCGCCCGCGGCGGACTGATTGATGAAACGGCACTATATCAGGCGCTGAAAAACGGCAGCTTGGCGGGTGCGGCGTTGGATGTTTATGACATCGAGCCACCGGTCGGTTCGCCGTTGCTGGAACTGGACAATATCGTTTTTACTCCGCATCTGGGCGCTTCAACTACCGAAGCACAGGTCGCGGTCAGTGTCGAAATCGCGCGGCAAGCCGTCACTTTCCTGAAAACCGGCGAAGCCATCAACGCGTTGAACCTGCCCAGGATTTCCGCCAAAGAACTGAAAAAGTCACATGAATACATGCAGCTGGCAAGCATTCTCGGTAAAGTGCTGGCAGGGCTTGCGACACAACCGCTGGAGCGCATAGAAGTGGCGCTGTTTGGCAGGGCTGCGGAAGTTGCGGTACGTCCCGTGTCGGTATCCGCGCTGGTCGGCCTGTTAAGCGAGCGGTTTTCTACGCCCGTCAACCGCGTCAATGCCGAAAATATCGCCAAACGCCAGGGCATCGTGCTGACGGAGTCGGTGACCCATGAGTCGCACGATTATATTTCGCTGATCAAACTCACCGGCCATTACGGCAACCAGACCATTATGCTGTCCGGCGCGTTATTAGGCGGACGCCAGCCGCGTTTGGTGTGCATCAACCAGTTTGATATTGAAGTGGTGCCCGAAGGCACGTTACTGGTCACCCGCCACGACGATAAACCCGGCGTCATTTCAGCCATCAGCACGGTGCTGGGCAATGCCGACATCAATATCACCCGCATGCAAGTCAGTACCGCCGACGAGCAACAACAGGCCATGGCCGTCATCAGTGTATCCGCACCGCTAAGCGATGGATTGGTACAACAACTCTGCAATATTGCCGCCGTCCATCAGGCGCTACAGATTAACTTATGAGTTTCGATGTTATTTGCTTTGATTGCGACAGCACCTTAAGCAAAATTGAAGGTATAGACGAACTCGCCAAGCGCGTGGGTTTGGGCGACGCTATGGCTAAGCTGACCGATGCCGCGATGAATGGCCTCGTACCGCTGGAAGCCGTGTACGGGCAACGCCTGGACTTGATCCGGCCGGACCAGGCCGGCATGGTCTGGTTGGCGGATTGTTATATTGAGCACATCGTTGCCGGCGTCAGCGATGTCTTTAAAGCGCTAGCGGCGCAAAACAAACAAATCCATATCATCAGCGGCGGTCTACGCCCTGCTATCTTACCGTTGGCGCAGTTGCTGGGGCTGCCTGAAAGCCATGTCCATGCCGTCGATATTTATTTTAATGCCGACGGCAGTTATCGCGATTATGAACAGGATTCGCCGTTAGCCAGAACCGGCGGCAAAGCGCTGGTCGCCGCCATGTTGGGTAAACACGGCTCGTTGGTGATGGTCGGCGATGGCAAAACCGACATGGAAGCGAAACAGGCCGGCGCCTATACCATCGGCTTTGGCGGCGTGGTCGAACGTGCCATCGTGCGCGAATTGGCTGATGTTTATATTGCTGATGCCAGTTTGGCCGCAGTTTTAACGCATATTTTGTAGGGCACGGCACACGGTGCCTTTAATGCTCCAGCGGGTATCACGTAACGGCTTGGCTTACATGAAAACGCACAATATCATCACTTTTTAACGGTACACGAGAGAAATAATGGCCGGACATAGTAAATGGGCTAATATCAAGCACCGCAAAGCCGGGCAGGATGCCAAACGCGGTAAAATTTTCACCAAAATGTTGCGCGAAATTAACGTTGCCGTAAAAACCAGCGGTTCAGACCCCGCCAGCAACCCGTCATTACGAACAGCCATAGACAAGGCATTGGCTGCCAACATGCGCCGCGACACCATTGATAATGCCATCAAAAAAGCTTCCGGTGCGCTGGAAGGCGTAAATTACGAAAACATCCGCTATGAAGGCTATGGCCCCGGCGGCACGGCGTTAATTGTCGATTGTTTGACCGATAACCGTAACCGCACCGTCGGCGAAGTCCGCCATGCCTTCACTAAGGCTGGCGGCAATTTGGGCACAGACGGTTCGGTTGCCTATATGTTCAGCAAGCTGGGTATCATGAGTTATGCGCCGTCTGTAGACGAAGATGCGCTGATGGAAGCCGCTTTGGAAGCTGGTGCTGATGATGTCATCACCAATGATGACGGCTCTGTCGATGTCATGACATCGCCGGAAAATTATCTGGCCGTCAAAGATGTGCTGGTCGCCGCAGGTTTTGTGCCCGACAACGCCGAAGTGACCATGCAGGCCGCGACGATGGTTGATCTTGATGCCGAAACCGCAGAAAAAATGTTGCGCCTGATCGACCGTCTGGAAGATCTGGATGATGTGCAGGATGTTTATTCAAATGCGGATATTAGCGATGAGATCATGGACGGGTTGGCTTGATTGATTTCTTAGGAAAAATCCCCAACGACATTATGTATAACTTAACCTTTCGGCGTTTAGACAACTGATGCGTATTCTAGGCATAGACCCCGGCTCACGGCTAACCGGTTACGGCGTCATAGAGGAATCGGGGCGCGGGTACCGCTACGTAGCCAGTGGCTGTATCCGCACTAAAGCCGAGTATTTCCCCGACAGGCTTAAACAAATCTTCGACGGCATCGTCGAAATCGTGGAACGCCACCAACCGGACTGTATGGCTATCGAACAAGTCTTCATGCACAAAAATGCCGACTCGGCGTTAAAGCTCGGACATGCCCGAGGTGCGGCAATTTGCGCCGTGCAAACCACCGGATTGCCGGTGTTTGAATATGCTGCGCGGCAAGTCAAGCAAGCTTTGGCAGGGAAAGGCAGCGCCGATAAGCTTCAGGTCCAGCACATGGTGAAAATTCTGTTGAACCTTCAAGGCGAGTTACAAATCGACGCCAGCGATGCCTTAGGCATAGGCATTTGCCACGCGCATTACCAACAAACAGCATTACGCTTACAGCAAGGTTTATTGAAATGATCGGGTTCTTACGCGGTAAGCTGGTGCTCAAAGCACCGCCTGTGCTGGTTTTGGATGTGCAGGGCGTGGGCTACGAACTGGAAGCGCCAATGACGACATTTTACAATCTGCCCGGCATCGGCGCTGAAGTGACGCTACACACCCATCTGGTTGTGCGGGAAGATGCACATAGTCTGTTCGGTTTTGCTGACGAAGCCGACCGCAGTCTGTTCAGGAGCTTAATCAAGATCAACGGCGTCGGCCCAAAACTGGCCTTGGTCATTTTGTCCGGGCAAAGCGCGGAGGAATTTCATCGCTGCATCCACAATAACGACACCCTGGCCTTAGTGCGCCTACCTGGCGTCGGTAAAAAAACGGCGGAGCGGTTAATTATAGAAATGCGTGACCGTTTGCCTGAAAGCAAGCCGGCAGCTACGGACAGCGCGGCGCCCAGCCAGCCCGCAGTCGGCAATCCCAAACAGGAAGCCATTGGCGCCTTATGTTCGCTAGGGTATAAACCACTGGACGCGGCTAAAATGGTACAAAACATCGATACGGACAACAAAAGCTGCGAAGACATTATCAGGCTGGCCTTGCAGGGAGCGGCCAGATGATAGAAAGCGATCGGGTCGTCAGCGCCCGCAGCCATACCGATGAAGAACGCCAGGACCGCGCGATACGCCCTAAACGCCTGGCGGATTATGTCGGTCAAGTTAAATTGCGCGCGCAAATGGAGATTTTCATCCAGGCCGCCACCTTGCGTAAAGAAGCGCTGGACCATGTGCTGATTTTTGGCCCGCCCGGCTTGGGCAAAACCACGCTAGCCAATATAATAGCCACCGAAATGTCGGTTAATATTCGCCAAACGTCAGGCCCGGTATTGGAAAAAGCCGGCGACCTCGCCGCGCTATTGACCAATCTGGAAGCGCATGATGTGTTGTTTATCGACGAAATCCACCGTTTGAGCCCGGCAGTCGAAGAGATCCTGTATCCTGCGATGGAAGATTACCAACTCGATCTGATGATAGGCGAAGGCCCCGCCGCACGTTCCATCAAGCTCGACCTGCCGCCGTTTACGCTGGTCGGCGCGACCACCCGCGCAGGGCTGTTGACATCGCCCTTGCGTGATCGCTTCGGCATCGTCCAGCGCCTGGAGTTTTATACGATAGAGGAATTGTGCAGCATCGTGCTGCGTTCGGCAAAAATGCTGGGTATAGGTATGGAAGCCCAAGGTGCGGTGGAAATCGCCAAACGCGCCCGCGGCACGCCGCGTATTGCCAACCGGCTGTTGCGGCGAGTGCGTGATTATGCCGAAGTGAAAGGCAACGGCGTCATCAACGAGGATATCGCCATGCTGGCACTCGACATGCTGCAAGTGGACAGCCACGGTTTTGATGCGCTGGACCGCAAACTATTGTTGACAATGATCGAAAACTTTGCGGGTGGACCCGTCGGCCTCGACACGCTGGCGGCGGCTATCAGCGAGGAACGCGGCACCATAGAAGATGTCTTGGAGCCGTATTTGTTGCAGCAGGGTTTTATCATGCGTACCCCGCGCGGGCGTGTCGTGACCGAACACACCTATTTGCATTTTGGTCTGCAACCGCCTCGGTTATTGGGTCTTGCAGGCGATTTATTTGATGGCAGACCATGAGCTTCACCTGGACCGTGCGTGTTTACTATGAAGACACCGATGCCGGCGGCGTGGTGTTTTACGCCAATTACCTGAAGTTTTTTGAACGCGCCCGCACCGAAAGGCTCAGGGCGCTCGGCTATGAACAAGACGAACTGTTAGCTAAAGAAGGCCTGCTCTTTGTCGTGCGTTCGGTACAGGTTGACTATTTAAGTCCTGCCCGTTTTAATGAACTCTTACAAGTCAGTGCGGATGTGGCTGTGGCAAAACATACCAGCCTGACCTTTGCCCAATTGATTACCCGTGGTGCTGATGTGTTATGTAGCGGGCAGTGTCGCGTGGCCTGCCTGGATGCTGGCACGATGCGTCCTAAAGCGATTCCTAAATACCTACTAGAGCAGTTAAAGCATGAACACTGATTTATCCATTTTTCATTTAATCACCGAAGCCAGTTTTGTCGTCCAGTTTGTCATGCTGATATTGGCAACCGCATCCGTGGCATCGTGGACGTTTATTTTTTCCAAACGCAAAGAACTTAACCGCGCGATTGAAATTACCGACGAATTTGAAGAACAGTTCTGGTCCGGCATAGCCCTGGCTGATTTGTACAGAAAACTGGCCGCCAAAGATTTTGAGCCTGAAGGCATAGAAAAAATATTTCTGGCCGGCTACAAGGAGTTTTCGCGTATGCGCCAAACCGGTAATGTGGAGCCCATGGTGCAGGTGGAAAGCGCACAGCGCGCGATGCGTATCGAATTGTCCCGCGAACTCGACAGGCTGGATGAGCATCTGGCTTTTCTTGCCACGGTCGGCTCGACTAGCCCTTACGTGGGTTTGTTCGGTACGGTCTGGGGCATTATGAATTCGTTTATGTCATTGGGCAATGTCAAACAGGCCACTTTGGCGCAAGTCGCCCCCGGCATTGCCGAGGCGCTGATTGCCACCGCGATAGGCTTGTTTGCGGCGATACCCGCTGTGGTCGCCTACAACCGTTTTTCCACGCGTCTGGATAGGCTGACAGGCCGGTACGAACTGTTTGTTGAAGAATTCGTGGTCTTATTACAAAGACAGGCACACAGCAAATGAGTTATGTCAGCAGAAAAAATGGTCGTAGAAAGCCGATGGCAGAGATCAATGTCGTGCCTTATATCGACGTCACGCTGGTGCTGCTGATTATTTTTATGATCACAACACCGATGTTGCAAACCGGCGTGGAAGTCGACCTTCCTGAGGCGGAATCAAAGACAGTGGAAGCGGAAGGTGAAAGCACCCCGCCTATCGTCATTTCAATTAAAGAAAGCGGCGAATATTCCATACAACTTGGCTATCAGGAAGATACGCCCGTGCAACCCGACGAGATTAACGCCCAGGTTGTTGCGGTATTAGCCACACAGCCGAAAACTCAAGTTCTGATTAGGGCCGATAAAAGCGTAGATTATGGCACAGTAGTTACCGTCATGGCTGCACTGAAAAATGCCGGTGTGCCTACGGTAGGGTTAATGACACAGCCTTCCGAACACTAAGTTAGATGGATAAACAAAAACGATACTCGCGCCCTTTTATACTGGCAGTACTCCTGCATCTTACGTTGCTAGGCTTGTTTGCATTAAGTGCCTTGATCAAACCTGCAAAACAGGAGCCTGAGCAACCCGCACCCGAAATCATACATGCGACTATGTTTGATGCGGCTGAGATAGAAGCGCAAGAACAAGCTATTAAACAAGCAGAAGCAGCAGAAGCTAAGGCTGCGAAGGACAAACTTGAGGCCGAACAAGCTAGAGAACGGGCCGAAATTGAGCAAGCCGAACTAGAAAAACAGCAAGCCGAAGCTGCCGCCAAGGCCAAAGCGGAGGCCGCCGAAAAAGCCAAGTCTGAAGCCAAAGCCGATGCTGCCGCCAAGGCCAAAGCGGAGGCCGCCGAAAAAGCCAAGTCTGAAGCCAAAGCCGAAGCTGCCGCCAAGGCCAAGGCGGAGGCCGCCGAAAAAGCCAAGGCTGAAGCCAAAGCCGAAGTTGCCGCCAAGGCCAAGGCGGAGGCCGCCGAAAAAGCCAAGGCTGAAGCCAAAGCCGAAGCTGCTGCCAAGGCCAAGGCGGAGGCCGCAGAAAAAACCAAGTCTGAAGCCAAAGCCGAAGCTGCTGCCAAGGCCAAGGCGGAGGCCGCAGAAAAAGCCAAGGCTGAAGCCAAAGCCGAAGCTGCCGCCAAGGCCAAAGCGGAGGCCGCAGAAA
>JAURZI010000064.1 GCA_030653435.1 Methylovulum sp. | reverse complement strand
GCGCAGGCGTTTGTTCGATGATATGAAGGCATTAACTTCTTACTTGTGCTTTGATAGCTGGGAGCATCTGCTCGATTTTATGCTGGAGGGCTGGTCTTATAACCCGAAAAGCCCAATTGTTCGACCCCCAAAGCCGGAAATAGGGTAGCTTGGGGTCATAATGAGAATTGCTGTACCGAAATACAGCAATTCCACAGCGAACCGGGAAATGCTGGACAGCTCTGGTCTTGCCGGTAAGTTTATTAGATGATGGTCTAGCTTATTTAATAGCATTGATGCGGGCAGAGTTGATTTTTAGTAGATAGAAATATAAGCCAGGATAAATTGTCCACAGGTTTTTTAGTCCTATGCGCAGGCTGTAGGCTTAGCAGAGTTCATTGAGTAGTCTGTAATCAAAGGTACCCGATATTGCTGTGCTTCATTATACCGTTAGAGCCCTAGTATTCGCTGTAAGGCAAGCCACCGAGAACCAGCTTTAAGCGGGCGCGATTCGGTTTTTAGGTACGCTGTGCGTAATTTTATAAAACAGCATAAAATTAATGCAAAAGGTATTCACAGCGTACCCTGCCAGCGGGTTGTAAAAACCGAAAACTTAACCGTTCAGGAGTATATCTTATGAAACATCAACAAAAATCTTGGCTGTTACTGCCGCTATTGCTGGCTACTTCGGTAACGGTAGCCGCGCCGGTTTACGCGCCTTACGTGGATATGACGCTTTGGCCTACGCCTAAGATAGACCAGATCGGCATTAACCAGGGGATTAGCCAGTTTACCCTGGCTTTTATCGTGACCGGCTCTAAGGGCTGTGTGCCGTCGTGGGGCGGTGTGCAAGACGTGGTGGCGGGAGGGTCTTCGGAACTGTTGACAGTTATTGCCGCATCCATCAGCAAATTTAGGGCGCATAACGGCGAAATCGCCATTTCCTTCGGAGGTGCTAATGGCATACCGTTAGCGCAGTCGTGCGCGACCGCCAATGCGTTGGTGGATGCTTACCAGAACGTCATCGACCGTTATGCGCTCAGCCATATCGACTTCGACATTGAAGGTTCGGTGCAACAGGATAGCGCGGCCATTGAACGGAATTTTATCGCGGCAAAACGGTTGCAGAAAAATGCCACCGCGCTAGGCAGGCGCCTGTACGTGTCGTTGACATTGCCGACCATGGAAACCGGTTTGACGCAAGATGGGCTGGATGTTGTCAGTTCCGCACTGGAGCATGGGGTCGTGATCGATACTGTCAATGTGATGGCTATGGATTATGGTCATGCGCTTGCCGATATGGGGGCTGCGGCTATTCAGGCAGGCAAGGCCGTGCATGGGCAACTAGCCGGCCTTTATCAAGCCCTGGGGCGACCAAAAACTTCCCGCCAATTATGGCGTATGTTGGGGATTACGCCGATGATAGGCGTAAACGATACGGTCGGCGAAACATTTACGCTAGCTAATGCCCGTGCAGTTTCGGCTTTTGCGCGCAGCTCGGCGGTCGGCCTTTTGTCAATATGGTCGGTGGCTCGCGACCAAGCTTGCACTGGCGGGCCTAGTCCTTGGGCTAGCTCGGATTGTTCCGGCATCAACCAAGGCAAAGGGGCGTTTGCGACGATATTGAAAAATAAAACCGCCAATTGGGGGGCGGGGGTTGCAGCAGACCCTGATTACGGCACTGGTTCCGGCGGAACCAGTGAGTGGGAGCCGACGCAGATCTATGTCGCAGGCGATACTGTCAGCTACAATGGCGCCGAGTATAAGGCTAAATGGTGGACCCAGGGCGACGTTCCGGGTGTAGCCGATGTTTGGGCGTTAATGCCGAGCTAGATCAGACACGCCGCCGTTTAACCTGATTGGGATCGGCGGTTATCTGCCGGTAGATTTCGACACGGTCACCGTCTTGCACCGGGGTGTCCAGTTTGGCAATTTTGCCGAAAATCCCCACTTTTTGCGTGTCCAGGTTTATTTCCGGAAATTGCTTGAGCACGCCGGACAACTGGATGGCGTGCTCTATCGTGCTGCCGTCCGGTATTTCCAGACGCATCCAAAGTTGCCTATCGGCTTCTGCATAGCAAATACCCACATTCATACCAAGCTCCTTTATTCACTGGTTATTTCGGTGATTGCGTGTGTTAGCGGCTGCTTTCGGGTCGCCAGTTGTTGGTCGATTAGACGTTTACCCACGATCAGGAAGGCCAGCATGATAAAACCACCCGGCGGCAAGGCCATGAGTAGAAAGCCTTTGTAGTCGCTAATAACGGTCACTTCCAGAAACTCGAATGACTTACCCAACAATAATGACGCGTTTGCGAACAGCGTACCGGCAGCGGTGATTTCCCTGGCTGCGCCCAGAGCAACCAGCACCAGGGTAAATCCCAAGCCCATCATCAGGCCATCCCATAGCGCGTGTTTGACCGGTTGCTTGGAAGCAAAGGCTTCGGCTCGCCCCAGCAAGGCGCAATTAGTGACGATTAAGGCGATGAACAGCCCCAGCACTTTGTAGAGTTCATGAGCCCAGGCGTTCATCAAAATGTCCACCAGCGTGACCAGCGCCGCGATCAGCAACACGAATATCGGTATGCGGATCTCCGGCGGGATCAGATGCCGCGTCAGCGAAATGAGTCCGTTTGATGCCGTGATGACAACCAGCGTCGCCAGCCCCATGCCCAGACCGTTGGTTGCTGTGCCGGTCACTGCGAGCAGCGGGCACAACGCGAGATTTTGGCCGAACACGACGTTATTGTTCCAGAGGCCGTCGGCGGCGATTTTGCGGTAAGTTGTTGATAGCGGCATGACAATATCCTCAAGGTTGAACAAGTGCAACCCCATATGTAGGGCGCGCCGTGCGCGCCACGGGATTGGAGCGTATGCAAATATCGAATAAGGCGAGCGGCGCGCCCATGGTTAGTGTTTAACGAACTCCGCCTGATGCGCGTTAAATAATTGCAGGCTACGGTAAACAGCCTGCACAGACTTGCGTGGCGTGATCGTCGCACCGGCAAACTGGTCGAACACTCCGCCGTCTTTTTTGACGGCCCATTGGTCGCGGGTCAGGTTAGCCAGCGAATAGCCGTTAAAAGCCAGTATCCAGTTCGACTTGGCCACTTCTATTTTATCGCCCAGGCCTGGCGTTTCGGCATGGTTAATGACGCGCACACCGAGGATATTACCGTCCGGATCCAGGCCGATGACCATATTGATTGCCCCGGAATAGCCGTCAGGCGCGGTGAACTTGAAGCAGAACGCGGTGATTTGTTCGGCTTTCCTGGCGATATAAACCGTGGTTTCGCCGCTGCCGAGATTGAATTCGGCAGATGGTATCGTCACCGTGTCCTGTAGCATATCGTTATCGTGCAAGCTTGCCGGTACGACTTCTGCCAGTGATTTTTGCAAATCTTCGGCTAGCCGACGCTCAATCGTGCCCTTGGTGCTGCAATTGGTGACGCCTAGCAGCAGGCTGGCCAGCAATGCAAATCCTGCCAGCACACCGGTCTGGAACTCCAGCTTGGGCCTGAGCTGTTCCAGATGCGACGGCTCCAGCCAGCGTTTCAGGAAGGCTTTGCCGATAGCTATGTTTTTAACCAGCCATGTGAGGTGTTTAGGGTCAATGATCATGATTTGCGTCCTTGCTTGCCAGGGTCGATTTCTATGGGTTTGCCGCTACGGTTGCGACCGTATATCCTCGGTTTGATGTAATGGTCAATTAATGGCGTCGCTGAATTCATCAGCAAGACGGCAAAGCCGGTGCCTTCAGGATAAGCGCCCCAGGTGCGGATCACAAAGATTAACAGGCCGCAGCCTGCGCCGAATATCAGCTGTCCTGCCGGTGTGTTCGGCGACGTGACATAATCGGTGGCGATAAAAAAGGCGACACAGATTAATGCGCCCGAATTCAAATGCACGAACGGGCTAAGGTAATGCTGGCTATCCGACCAATGGCACAGGCCGGACAACACGGTGACCGTCGCCAGCAACGCAACCGGAATATGCCATTGGATCACGCCCTTGCGGATCAACCACACGCCGCCCAGACCCAGTAACAATGCCGAAGTTTCGCCCAGGCTGCCGCGTGTCCAGCCTATAAAATCGAGCACGCCGGAATAATCGCTTAGGATGCCTGGCAGTACCCGGTTTTGCGAGAATTCGGTTTTGACGAAACCCAGCGTCGTCGCGCCGGTAGTCGCGTCGATAGGTCCAAAGCCAGCTATGCCGGAAAACGTGATGGCCCAACTTTCCGCCAGATTGGGCGCATGCGCCGAAAACAGCGGCGTGACATTCGCCCAGGTGGTCATTTCTATCGGAAAGGAAATCAGTAGCGCGACCCGCGCCAGCATCGCCGGGTTAAAGAGATTTTGCCCCAGGCCGCCGTACACCTGTTTGCCCAGGATAATCGCAATGCCGGAACCGACCACGCCTATCCACCACGGCGCCCACGGCGGCAAGGTCATTGCGACCAACCAGCCGGTCAGGATGGCGGAACCGTCCAGCAGCACCGGTTTGGCGGCCCGTCCCGCCAACCGTAGGCAACAGGCTTCAAACAACACCGCCGATAGCACAGTGATGACGAACAGGTTAAGCGCAGGCCAGCCGAAACAGAGCAGGCCTAATGCCGTGGCGGGTGCGATAGCCAGCATGACTTGCACCATGATGCGGTTGACGGTGATATTGGCCCCGGCATGGGCGCCGCTGCTCATCTTGAGCTTAATGGCAGACATCATACCAGCGCCTCCTGTTCGGCTTTTTGGCGCTCGCGTTCGGCTTTTGCGGCCAGCCGCGCGGCTTCTTCTTCCTGCTGTTGTCTGGCAATGCGCTCCATGCGGGCATTGCGGTCATTCATCAGGCGTTTGGTTTGTTCGGATTTATGTTGCGCCTGTTGCCTCGCCATGACTTCGCCGGACGCGTATTTGAAATAATGCACCAACGGAATGTTGGACGGACAGATGTAGGAACAGGAGCCGCAGCTGATGCAGTCCTTAAGGCCAAGATCAACCGCCGCATCGAGCTGGTTGTTACGGATGTTGTTGGCCATATCCAACGGCAGCAGCCCGGCCGGGCAAACGCTGACGCAACGGGCGCAACGGATACAGGGTTGTTCGTCGGCGCTTTTCAGTTCGTCCTGGGTCAGCGCCAGGATACCGCTGGTGGCTTTGACGACGGGTAGGTTGATATGCGGCAGCGCATCACCCATCATCGGGCCGCCCATGACGATACGGGCGGTAATGTCGGGACGCACATGGCAGAAATTGAACAAATCTGAGATCAGC
Organism: Methylovulum sp.; assembly: GCA_030653435.1. GTDB lineage: Bacteria > Pseudomonadota > Gammaproteobacteria > Methylococcales > Methylomonadaceae > Methylovulum. The sequence goes on along the minus strand of JAURZI010000064.1, from coordinate 38,579 downwards.
GTACCCAACGGCACTTCGATATTCATCGGTTTGACGACCGCGCCGCCGGACACCGTGACTATCCGACTGACTAGCGGTTGTCCATGACGCAGCGCTTTGTGCACGGCATAAGCCGTGCCGATATTATGTATGGTTACGCCGATTTCCGATGAACGGCTGCCGACCGGCACTTCCATGCCGGTGATATAGCGTATCAATTGCCTATCCCAGCCCATAGGATAGCGGGTTGGAATCTGCTGCACGGTAAGTTGCGGATAAGGCAGCGCGGCGGCTTGCATTGCGGCAAAGGCTTCGGGTTTATTGTCTTCAATCGCGACTATCGCCCGGCTGGTTTCCATGCCGTGCAGCATGATACGCACGCCGTCGATAATATTTTCGGCGCGTTCCCGCATCAAACGGTCATCACAGGTCAGATAAGGCTCGCATTCGGCGCCGTTAATCAACAAGGTATGGATTCTGTTCTCACGCCCCATATTGAGCTTGACGGCGGTCGGAAAAGTCGCGCCGCCTAAACCGACAATACCGGCCGTACCGACCCGGAGACTGATGTCTTCAGGGCTTAGTGCAAAAGGGTCTGCAATCAGTGTGTGCTGTTGCCATTCATCCTTGCCGTCGGTTTCCAGCACGATGGTGCGTATCGGCAATGCGGACGGGTGAGGTGCGGGATACTCGTTGACATCAATGATCGTGCCGGAGCTGGGTGCATGCACGGGCGCGGAAACCAGGCCTTGGCTGTGCGCCAGCAATTGGCCTTTCAGTACGTGTTCGCCGACTTTAATCACCGGTTCCGCCGGTTTGCCGACATGCTGCTGCACCGGGACATACAGCCGTTTGGGCAGCGGGAAATCAGTGGCGATAGGCAGCGCTGCCGTTGCCGATTTGTGTTCTTCGGCATGGACGCCGCCGCGTATGCGACCAGGGCCGAACGCGGCATCGATCCAGGGGCTTAACAGACTTAACATAGTGCATTGCTCCTGATGCCTGGCAGGTGTGCGGGAAGCTCCTGGGCCGGTTTGGGCCAGCGCCAGTTGCGTAAGGTGACTTCAACCGGTTGCATTTGCAGGCATTCGGTAGGGCAGACGGCAATACATTTTTCGCAGGCTATGCAGGCGTCGGCAACGACCGCATGTATCTGTTTGGGTGCGCCGACTATCGCGTCGGTAGGGCAGACTTTAAAGCAACGCGTACACCCGGTGCAGGTGGCTTCGCTGACTCTGGCAACCAAGGCTTCCGGTTCCTTGACATCGTTAAGGTCCAGATCCATGCCCAGCAATGCCGCGATCTGTTCAGCCAGTGCGCTGCCGCCGGGCGGGCATAAGGTAGCGGGGGCCTGACCCGCCGCCAGTGCTTCCGCTGCCGGCCTGCAACCCGGAAATCCGCATTGTCCGCATTGCGAGCCGGGCATCAAGGCTTCCAGTTCATCGACTATCGGACTGCTCTCGACTTTTAAATATTTGGCGGCAATACCGAGCAGCAAGCCTAAAACAAGCCCCAATAAAGTCAAACTGATGATCGCGGATAAAACGTACATGGTTAGCTCCTTAATGCGTACTGTAAAGCCCGGCAAAGCCCATAAACGCCAGCGATAAAATGCCGGCCGTGATAAAAGCTATCGGTGTGCCTGCGAACAATGCCGGTACCGCCATTAACGCCAGCCGTTCACGCAGCCCTGCAAACAAGACCATCACCAACGTAAAGCCCAGCGCCGAGCCGAAACCGAAAATCAGGCTTTGCATAAAACCGTAGTTTTCCTGGATATTGAGCAAGGCCACGCCCAACACCGCGCAATTGGTTGTAATCAAAGGCAGGAATATCCCCAGGATTTGGTAGAGCACCGGACTGGTCTTATGTACGACCATTTCGGTAAACTGCACGACGGCGGCGATGACCAGGATAAAAGCGAGTATGCGTAGAAACTGGATATTAAAAGGAGCCAGGATAAAGTGCTCCAGCAGCCAGCTGGTCATCGCCGCTAACGTCAATACGAAGGTGGTTGCCAGGCCCATGCTTAAGGCCGAGTCCAGTTTTTTCGACACGCCCATAAAAGGGCATAGCCCCAGGAATTTCACCAGCACGACGTTATTGACCAAGGCTGTGCCTAATAAAAGCAAAAGATATTCACTCACTGTGTTTTGTCCCAGGCGGTAATTTTGGAGTGGTTTGCAATATTCACAGCATCAATTATGCCAAAATGACATGCTCTGCCAAAGTCAGCGCCGTCAATAGATTGCTGTGGTATTGCACCATATTGGTGCGAAAATAAACTGTTACAAAGAGTACATATCAACAATTGGCAAAACCTTGTGTCGCAAAGCTTACATTCGTGTGCATTGCTTGCTTAGGGCGTGCCGCGCGCGCCTTCTTTACAGTTCGGGGTTAACCCGACGTTCACTTTAGTCTCCGCCTGACGCGCGCGGCACGCCCTGCTTCTGCGCTTTAAATTACACCTTTATCAAACAGTGTCGCCCCTGTAATCTAATTTTGGCGTTATTTTTGCTTAAGGATTAGCAAATCCCCTATATTCATTAGCAGCCATGAAAAAAACGCCTTTGCACTATTTACGTACACATAACACTATGGAAAACATCGTAGACGGGCATATGCCGGACATTATCAAAGCGGGCATCGCCGATAAAGTGCCATACCGCATTTTTTTAGAAACCGTTGAACAAGCGCCTATCGCTATTTCCATCACTGATAAAAAAGCCAATATCCTGTACGTCAATGACGAGTTTTCGCGTATCACCGGCTATCAGCCCGCCGATATTCTCGGCAAAAACGAATCCTTGCTGTCAGATAAATGTACACCCCGGCATGTTTATTACGATTTATGGCACACCATCAGCAACAAGAAAATATGGAATGGGCGCTTGCTAAACCGCCATAAATTCGGCAACCGCTATCTTTCCGATTTGACGATTGCGCCTATTCTGGATGAACAAGGGGCAATCACTCATTACATCGGTATGCACCGCGATATTACCGAAGCTTATGAATCTGAAAAAAAAGTGACCAACCAGAAGTTGCTGATTGAGTCGGTCATCAACTCATCGCCGATTGCGATGGTCGTGCTTGACGACCAGGATAAGGTCATACTCGACAACCACATGTATAAGGCGCTGGTCAGCGATTTGGGTAAAGGTGAGCCCGCAGCCTACTTCTTGCAGTTATTGCGTCAGGAGATGGGCGGTTTATGGCAGGAGATACAAAGCCAGCAACAAGGCTTCAGTAATCGCGAATTCAGGGTGGAAACCAAAGGTTATCAAGGGGTGCGCTGGTTTTCCTGTGCAGGCAACTGGTTTGTCGAAAATGCCGTGCATGCCGATGCGTTTTTTGACAATACCTTGAAACATTATTTGATCCTGACCTTGACCGACATTACCCGGCAACGGCGGCAGCTGGAAGAATTGCATCTCCAGACCCTGAAAACCGTCATGGCTGAAGACGAGCGCGTACGCGGCATTCGGGAAACCCTGCTTGGCGCCATGCACCAGATTCATATGCCCATGAACCAGATCAGGGCGGCGGAGCAGATCTTGCGGCATAAAGCCGATGCCCAGCATGACAGCCTATTACAGAGCTTGCAGCAGATACAAAAATCCGGCGAAGAAGCCGTTGAGACCATGCAAAAATGTATACCTGAAATTCATCAGGCTGCGGTGATTCCGGTCAATCTCAACCAGCTGCTGCATGAAGTCATGCTGCTTTGCAGCCAGCGCTTGCTAAGTCACGATATCAGTGTGCAATGGCAGCCGCGTTCCGATTTGCCGACCATCCTGGGTGCGGAAAATCGGTTACGCATCCTGTTCAAACAATTGATCGATAATGCCATTGAAGCCATGATGCTGGCGGACTGCCGGGATCCGCAACTTAAAATCATCAGCGACACCGATGGCGATCTGGTGTACGTCAGCATAGAAGATAACGGCCCCGGTATTCCTGCCGACAAACGTTCAAAAATATTTGAGCCTTTTTACACAACCAACCCTATGGGCGCCAACCAGGCCGGCATGGGCTTGGTGATGGTCAAGGAAATTGTCAACCAACATCATGGGCTGATTAATATAGATTCGGACTACGAACAGGGCTGCCGCTTTATTATCAGCTTTCCCCTGCATAAAAACCCGCACAGAGAGCACGAGTGATGACCGGGCGTATACAGCTTATAGAAGCGGAACTGGATGCGTTGTATCTGATTAGCCAGATACTCAACAGCGCCCATGATTTACATGCCAAGTTGCAAGGCGTATTGGAGATATTGCATAAAAAATCGGGCATGCGCTCCGGCATGATCACCCTCAGGGAAATAGAAAACAAAGGCATGATCGTCTGCGCGGTGCACACGGACGGCACGGGCAGACCGACGCATCCGGTCCGTTATAATCCCGGCGAAGGCCTGATGGGCGCGATACTGGCTGAAGGCAGCACGATAGTCGTCGAAAAAGTGTCCGAAGAGCCGCGTTTTTTAGGGCGTTTGGGCTTATACGACCCGGAACTGCCGTTTATCGGCTCGCCCATCTATATCGAAAAAGGCGAGCTGGTCGGTGTGCTGGCGGCGCAGCCCGATAACAGCCAGATGCTAGGCGAACGGGCGCGGTTTATGGAAATGATCGCCAACCTGATCGCGCAAAGTGTCAAAATGCTCAGGATCATCGAACGCAAACAGCGTGATTTGCTCAGTGAACGCGACCAGTTGAAGCAGGCGCTGATTAAAAATTACGGCTTTGAAAACATCATAGGGCATTCGCCGCCGATGCTGAAAGTCTTTGATTTAATCAGGCAGGTTGCCAAATGGAACACGACGGTGTTGATACGCGGGGAATCAGGCACAGGCAAAGAAGTCGTCGCCAACTCGATACACTTTAATTCCGGCTGTGCAGGGGGGCCGTTCTTAAAACTGAATTGCGCCGCGCTACCCGACACCTTATTGGAGTCGGAACTGTTCGGGCATGAAAAAGGCGCGTTCAGCGGCGCCGTCAACCAACGTAAGGGGCGTTTTGAACTGGCCGACAACGGCACGTTGTTCCTGGATGAAATCGGCGAAATCTCCGCGTCATTCCAGGCCAAACTCTTGCGTGTCTTGCAGGAGGGCGAATTTGAAAGGGTAGGCGGCTCGGCGACGATCAAAGTCAATGTCCGCATCATTGCGGCAACCAACCGCAATCTTGAAGAGGAGGTCACCAAAGGCGCGTTTAGGGAAGATCTGTATTACCGGCTCAATGTCATGCCCATTAACATGCCGCCGCTGCGGGACCGGACCGAAGACATCCCCGAACTTGCCGAATTTCTGCTGGGCAGGATTTCAGAGCAGCAAGGCGGACGTCCGCTGGATATCAAGGAAAGCGCCATCCGATTGCTGATGAAACACAACTGGCCGGGCAATGTCCGGGAACTCGCCAACCGTCTGGAACGCGCCGCGATCATGAGCGCCAACGGCATTATCGACCGCGACGTCATGGTCAGCACCGGTCTGGAGGATGAAATAGGCACCGGCATCAGCAGCAAACCGCAAAAAAACCTGAGCGTAGACTTGAACGATGAAAGCATGGACGACCGCGAACGCGTGATAGCCGCGCTGGAACAAAGCGGCTGGGTACAGGCGAAAGCAGCACGGTTGCTGAATATGACGCCACGGCAAATTGCGTACCGTATTTTGACGCTGGATATTACGATGAAACAAATTTAAACGGCAACGATTCGGTTTTTTTTGTACGCATCGTGTACCTTCTACATTGTCAGGCGCTGGCGCATTTGGGATTTATCGACTACTTTTTGAGTTTGGGTGAATAAAGCAGTTCATGGGCCTTCTTTTGTAACGCCAATGGCTGGAACGGCTTGACCATATAGGCGTCCGATTTTACCTTGATGCCTTCCATAATATCGTCACGCTGGTTTTTAGCGGTTAACAAAATCACTTTAATTGAAGACAGCCTTGCGTTGTGTTTAATAAGCTTACAGAATTCAAATCCGTTCATTTTCCCCGGCATCATGACATCCAGCACGATCAAATCAGGAAGGTCATTAAGCAGGAAACTCATGGCCTTATCGGCGTTGTAGGCTTGCAATATCTGATATTCCGGACATTCTAGTGTGGCAAGCACCAATTCTTGTATATCTTCCGAATCTTCAACAATTAAAATTTTTTTCATTTCTATACCTCCTTAAGTTATCCGCGATTTGTGCCGAATGACGGCGATAACAGGATTAGTGAAACTATGCTCAGACGATGCCTTGTTGGATGGTTTAGGGCAGTCCGCGTTGTCTACAGGACTTAACGGCACTTTACCGAAATTGCTTTAAACCGTTTCAGCGTTGCTTGCTTGTGTTTCCGGTTGTCCGATTCTTATTGCCCCCACATCCACATCGCTGTTAGTTATCGTGTTGGTTAGCATGTTGACGGCATTCAACCATAATTAAAAAGGCGAGCCCTTGGTATCACGGGACTATCATGCCGTTTTTCAGGCAGTCTTCGGCATAGGGAAACACAATATCGGCATCCGGGCATATCAAAGCCTCGTCTTTGCCGACATAATCAAGCCGCGATAATATATCCCTGATGACATTGATCCGGGCTGTGGGTTTGTGGTCTGCCCTGACTATCGTCCATGGCGCATCGCAGTGATGAGTTTTGGCAAACATAATGTTGCGGGCTACACTGTATTCATCCCAATATTTTTGGGAGGATTTATCAATAGGGCTTATTTTCCATTGTTTCAGCGGATCCTGCTCGCGGTCATCCAGGCGTTTCTTTTGCTCATCTTTGCTGATATCCAGATAATATTTCAACAGCCTGATGCCTGAGCGGATCAGCATACCTTCATAACTGGGGACAGTTTCAAGAAACTCCTGGCATTGTACATCCGTGCAAAAACCCATCACTCGTTCCACGCCCGCGCGGTTGTACCAGCTGCGGTTGAACAACACCATTTCGGAAGCTGCGGGAAGATAGGCGGTATAACGCTGAAAATACCAGTTACTTTTATCGCGGTCTGAAGGCGGCCCCAGCGCGACGGTACGAATTTCTCGCGGGCTGAGGTGTTCCACTATGCGCTTGATCGTGCCGTCCTTACCGCCTGCATCACGGCCTTCAAAGATAATCAGTATCTTATAGTCCTGTTTGATGATGTGCTTCTGTAACTTGACCAGCTCGATTTGCAATGCCCTGAGTGTTTTTTTATAGGCTTGTTTGTCAATCGAAGATTTGTCGTGTTTTTTTGCCATCTATCGTATTCCTTGAAGCCGGAACCATGAGCATAGGGGCCGCTGACCAGAAGCCCCTATGCCCAAGTCGGCTAAATTTCGTAATGGCGTGCCAGTGCGGACCACGTTTTAACGGCTTTGATAATAACCAATCCGGCCACCGCATAAAGAACGGCTGAACCGACATAAGACGGGTAATAACGGGCAACGCCCTGCACATAATCCAGCCACGGCAAATCCTGATAGCGCCCTGAAAATAAAAAGAAGCTGCCATTTGAAACGGCAAACGCCACTGATGCCGCCAACGTTGCGTAACCAGCAGAAATGGCCAGCTCCGGCAAAGCCATCGACTTGAAGCCTGAGCAATAATGCCCCGCCCAGCACATTACGGCATAAGTCGGTATTAAGAAAAGGTACGCTGGCGATATGCACCAGTCGCTGGTTCCGTTGGCAATTGCGACATAGTCGATTAACCCCGCGAGACCCAGCAAAAAGCCAAAGAACGCCGCTTTACCGTAAGCACCGGCACGATAAAATCCGGCAAAGAAAAAAACGGCCAACGATGCATCGGGAAGATGCAAAACGTCGCCAAAATGATGGTAGCGCGTCAGTACCATCAGGGCGATAAGGGGGAAAGGCAAATAGCCGGCTGATAGCCATGGTTTAATCGTCATAGTGAGCTCCGTAGAAGGGTAGTTCAGTTATTATAATGGAGAGACAAGAAGAAGTTTCTATCCGCTGTATTGTAAGTATTCACTGTCTGGTAGGTTTTATCCAGCAGGTTATTTAATTTTGCACTTAATATCCAGTTTTTATTGATACGGTAAGCTGACCGCAAATCAACTGTGACAAAGCCCGCCACCCGATTCTGGTCCTGCGGTTCATTGAAACGCCCCCCCTGAGCCAGCACATTAACGCCCAGGTCAAAAGCCCCAATCGCTTTGGACATATCAAAGGACAAGCTTTTATCGCTACGGCGCGGCAACTGTGCATTCGTTTCCCTGTTTTCCGGGTTTAACAGGTTCATGCCGAGCTTGCCATGCCAACCTAGCCACTGTTTGCTGATTTCAAGTTCAAGGCCGTCAATCTGGGCTTTGCCGATATTTTGTGCGCTGAAATTGTAATGGGCATCCATGACCGGCGTAATTAAATTATCTATATCCGTATGGTAGGCGCGGATTTCCCATTGCAGCCAATGGTCGCCCGCCAGCCCCACTTCGACAGACGCCGATTCTTCAGGACTTAAGCTGGGATTGCCATAATTGGGATAATAAAGATCATTAAAATTAGGTGACTTAAAGGCATTGCCAAAACTTGCGAAGGGGCTCAGCCCGTAGTCGCCGTTATAACGCCAGCCTATATTGCCCGTCATATAGTCGCCAAAAGCCTGGTTTTCATCCCAGCGCACCGACGCGTTGACAAAGTGATTGTCTAAAACGCGGCTGTGCAATTCGGTAAAAACGCCGACATCATAACGGGATGTTTCCAGATATTTTTCTGAACTATCGATTTCATCGACACGATAGTCTGAGCCTATCGTCAGTTGATGGCTTTCAGACAAGGTCACTTGATTAAGCCAGGTCGCATTCCAGCGCGAGGTGTTAAAGCGGCTGGAAAACAAGCCATCCGGCGTAAACTGGTCGTTTTGATCCAGGCTTTGCCCAAGGCGCAAGCTGCTGCGCCAGTCATCGAGCACGTCAATACTGGCGGACGTGCCGACTACTTGGGTCAGAAAGTCTGTCTTGTCCTGATAACTGCCGTCGTACTCGGTGGCGCCTTCCGCCCGCATAAAAAATGCGTCAATTTCTGCATTATTGTCGAAATGATGGCCGACCCTGGCATTCAGCGCGGTGTTCTCGTAACCATCCCGATCCGGTTGGTCTACCCCGTAAGGCCCTGGCGTTGCTTGCTGTGCATTAAAACCCTGCGAATTAAAATGCGATACCCCCAGGTTGTACCAGCTGTTGTCCAGCGTACCGCTAACCGTGCCTGATGCCTGGGCCGTATCATAAGAGCCGCCGCCCGCATCCAGCGTAATGGACGGCTTTTGTTGGGCATGGCCTTTGCGGGTAAATATCTGGATAACCCCGCCTATCGCCTCCGATCCGTACAGGCTGGACTGCGGGCCACGGATAATTTCGACCCGTTCAATTTGGTCAATAGGGATAAATTCAAACGGCGTGGCTCCCAGCGTCGCAGAACCCACTTTAATGCCATCTATCATGACCAGAATATGGTCAGAGTTGGCGCCGCGCATAAACACGCTGGTGGTCTTGCCGTAACCGCCCTGTTGGGTCATATCGGCACCGGTCCCGCCCCTTAACAAATCGGGAAATGTTTTGACCTGCAAGCGTTCAATATCTTGCCGGGTATAAACGGTTGCTGCGGCAGCCAATTGGTTTTTTGGGGTTTCTGTTCTGGTTGCCGTCACGACGACGCTAGGCAGGTCAGACATATTTTGGGAGCCCGTAGCTTGGGCTTGTGTGGGGGAGGTAATACCGGTTAATAGTAACGAGCTAATGATAAGTTTTTGCATATTGTCCTCTGCGCCGCCCGCGCATAGAGAGTTGATAGACAACGAAGGACAATAAAACTAAAAAAGATGGGGCGCTTAAGACAGCAGAGACCATGTTCTTTTCGTAGAACAGCCCTCCGCTGCGCCGAATCTACTTTGAGGCCGGTCTCCGGGCTTATAAGTGGCATCTGCCTGAACCGTCACCTTCCCATGCAGTTGCACAGTGGCATTTTGACGGTTCTTTTACTTAATTACCGTTGCGGGGGCAGCGTCGGATTTGGAAAAACCTCACCGACTTCCCGTTTAACCATCAGGTAAAAACCTTCTGGAACCTTAAAGCAAGGCGCAATTATAAGGATTTGCGCCGATAAAGCAATGCTGATTAGCGGAGCCATCTAGCGCGTGCCGTAGGGGGGGGGGTAAAATTAAGCGCAAAGGCGTGACCTATGCCGCCGTCATTTCATAGGCAATGCCAAACCTGCACTGCAAAAAAACACCTTATCGCAATGCAGCCCCATCAACTGCGCCGCTTTCCCCGACAAATCGACAAACTGCCGCGCTAACGCATTGTCGGGAATAATCCCGAAACCGACCTCATTATGGACTAGCACCATGTCGCAAGGCAGCCGTAAAACAGCTTCCAGTTCCCGCAGGCTTTCGGCTTCGGGTACCTGATGATAAAGCTGGTTGTTCAGCCACATTGTGACGCATTCCACCAAGACCGGCTGCCTGCACGCTGCCACGGTATCCAGTAGTTTGACGGGCGCTTCCAGCGTGGTAAACAACTCTCCTCGGCGCTGCTGATGCCGGTCTATACGTAGCTGCATTTCATCATCTACAAATTCGGTTGTCGCCACATAGTACGGTTTGGACGCTCCGGCCCGCATTAAAATATACGCTTCCGCCAGCCGTGATTTACCGCTTTTTACACCGCCGATAAACAAGGTTTTCATATCAGACTATCTTAAACATTTTATCCATCGTGCCCTTTAGTATAAAAAGCTATCGCACTTATTTTCTTACAGTCACTAGCCTAGATCACTAAAAAACAGCAGCGCACCAAGTATTATTAGAAATCGCTAATAATGTGTTGACATTCATAAGTAAACGCTTATAATCGGTCTCAGCTTGAAAATCTGATTTACCCTCTGTTTACCTTTTCGATGTTTCTCCTTGTAGTTTATCGTCCTTGTTTCATTAAGTAATTTCTAAATTTCCCGGCTTTACTCGCCTTCACGGCTTTTATTTAATTTTATAAGGATTCATTATGTCTACAGTAACTACAGGCACCGTTAAATGGTTTAATTCAGACAAAGGCTTCGGCTTTATCGAACAGAAATCAGGCCCGGATGTATTTGTACATTTTCAACAAATCAATAATTCTGGCGGCTACAAATCGCTGGATGAAGGCCAGAACGTGCAGTTCAGCGTAACGCAAGGCCCCAAAGGCCCGCAAGCTGAAAACGTAAGCGTCATCATCTAAGTTGCCATAACAGGCCGCGGCGAACACTCGCTGCGGCCTGCTTTAGAGCCAGTCGCTTAACGATAGCGACAGTACGGCTGTATCCTTGAGCGCCAGGCAGGCGGCAACAATGCCCCGCCGATCATAACTATCCAACCCGCCCAACCCATCAACAGTGCTAGTTACCCGATAATGATGCCATTATCAATGCGGTCTTTCCGGCATGGTTCTGGCGGTTGACCTCACAGTCCCCCACAGCCGAACTCAACTGATAGCTTAGACCTGTAAATCAGGCAGATCATGACGTTACATGGTCAAGCAAAAGCCTGTTTAAAGAGTCTCCTATTTGGTGGTCAGCCGCCCCATGGCAACCACTTCAAAATCAGTGTTTCTGACTTGTTTCAAGGTGTTCAACACGTCATCATCCCAACGGGCATCAGCAGTCCCTGAAAAATACATATTACTGCCGTTATCCGCAACCATAATGCCATATTTTTTCATGGCCTTAAGAATCACTTGGGCAGGCGCAGAAAAACCGCTAATGTCATAGTTAGCTTTCAAGCGTAAGCGTGCGCCCATAGGCAACAGTTTGGGGCTAGTGTTACTGCTGGCAAAATGCCGCGCAGGCGCAATATACGCGCGGCGTGTTTCGGCCACTGTAAAACGGATAGCGTGGTTAACTGCTTTTTCGATATAAACTTCATCGTAACGAACTAATCCGGGCAGGATGGGCAAGCCCGCCGCATCTGCCGAAGTCCATCCGGCCGGGCGTAAGGTATTGGACGTGAGGTTGAACACGGCACCAGAACCGGCATCCCAACTACCATCGGCTTGTTGGTAGGAACTCCAAGTTTCGTAAAGCTTCCAATGATCCTGATCCAAAACCAGGACATGGCGGTCACCTTTTGAATTGACGCCGCCCTCAACCGGAGCATTGGCAGGTATCGGGTAAGGCCCCGGATCGCTTTCGTCATGATAGGTAAAGCGCACCGGTACTTTGGGTGTCATGCCTGAAACGACAATGTAAGGAATGCCGAATGGTTTGCCGTCAGCCCAATAGGCATTTGCACCGAAATCGGGATGTAACGGGATATTGGCACCCATCTGGTTAATCAGAGCGGCCGAGTTGGAATCGACGGCTTTGGTGTCTATAGCTTGGTTCCACGGATTGTCGGCTGGAAAAAGCCGGTTACCGTGCAAATTGGCGTTAATGCCGAAACCCGTATCACAAGCCCATACTGGCGTTATTAATCCAGCGAAGCAGGCCGCTACTAAGCGCCGTGTTGTCATATTCATAGCCTTTCCTCTGCGCCGCATGCACGCTGATGTTGAATTGTTAAATAAACCGGCGTGATGGCAGGCCAAGCCTGAAAATTACCGAAAAAATTAATTCCCTCAGTAATCCGCACCACAGGCACATACTAACGAAAAACGCTGGCATCGTATGTGAAATATGGACATCCCGGCTATCAGGCATTGTCTGTCTGGACAATACATTTTAGCGATTTTCAAACCGGTTAAAATCAAGCAAACCGGCTTCTATCGGAAAAGTGCCGCGGTAGCTGGCATGCAAGGCATCGGCATGGGCCCAGAACTGCGGGTTGGTGCGGCGGATGGCGAAACGCGCACTGAGTTTCGTATAGTCGGCTTCCGATGCCAGCTGTTTGATGTCTCTGATAAATTCCGGTAGTTGGCGGCTGTTCAGCCGATAAAACGCATTCGGGTATGCGCCTAACAAGCCGGGTACCAGTGTCAAAGTATCTTCGTCGGGCAGGCGGCGCAGTTCTTCCTTGAACAGCTCGGACACATTGCTATGCGCGCTATTGCGTAACAAGGTGAAGTGGTGCGCCTGCTTTTGGTCATCGCTAATCGTGATGAAGGCCAGTTCCGGCAGATACGAAACCGCTTTGCCTTTCAGGCTGTCGAGTTGTCTCAGCAGTCCTAGGTCTTGTTGCAACGCAGTTCCGGTCAAGTCGTAGCGCTGGTTGAGCACGGGTTTTAGATGTTGTTTCCAAAGCCCTGCCAGTTCTGTCCAGGGTTGGTCGGTTTTATAAACGATGCCGCTGTTTTTAAACAACAAGCTTTGGCTGTCATGCAAATGGGCCAGCACGTCGTCAGGTGCGTTGCGGTACCAATGGTCACGCACCGTGTCGCGCGCCTGCACGGGCAAAAAGGCGAGCACATTGAATTCGCCTTCCATACGCAGAAAATCCATGTACAGCCTGGCTTGCAATTGATGGGTGACGGTGCCGAAAACATCAAAACCCGCGACCAGCAAGTAATGTATCCGCTCCAGTAACGGATAACCCATAATCATGGCGGTTTGCGGTTGTTCGCCAACCAGCCCCTGCACGACACTGGCATTGTCGAAGTTTCTGAAAACCGTCAGCGCGGCGTTGGGGTTGTTACCGTCCCCGTCCCATAACATCGACAAATTGGGCGCGTTATTGCCGGTCAGCGCTTGATTTAAAATAGTGCTTTTGGCCCGCAGATAATCGGTTTCCTGACGGGCATAAGAACGCCATTTCAGCAAACTGCTTAAGCCTTGTTCGCCAATAGGGAGGTTGACTTGCTGGAGCGCGGTGGCCAGAAAATTTTGGCTTTCTTGTATCGGATGGTCGGGATGTACAAAACCTATCCAAAAATAGTCGTTGATGACATTGATGGCGACTTGTCCACGGCAGACCGGCCCTTTGATGAAACCCATGATCGTAAACTGGGCCTCTTCCAGCATCAGCCGATATCGCGAACGCATCGGTATCTGTGCAAAAGCGACGAAAGGGTTTTCTGCAACTTCCGGTGTGTAAGCCGGCAATTCAGTGACCGCATAGGGCTCATCAATAAACCAGCTTTTGATGCGTGCCATACGCGCGGTATTCAACGCATAAGGCATGTGGGTTTTTGCCAGCAGCGTCCCTTGCACCGGGCGCAAACGATAGAAAACCCTTGGGACTTGGGGGTTGGCGAAAGGCCTGCGGCTGGTGATGAGCTGGATAGCTTGGCCGGGCGGTGTTTTGGAACGCACCAGCTCAAAAAATGTACGTTCGGGAAGGTCGTCAAAATAAAGATGCGCCAAAAACCAGTGCTCATAAATATAACGGGCCATTAATTGCGCTTTCAGGCTACGACCATTTAAAAAAGTTTCCCATTGTCCGGCCCGATCAAATTGGGCGGGCGCAACTGGCTGCGGCGGTTCGACCGGCGCACCGGCTTCCAGCCAGTGTACCAGCGTCTGTTGATCGTTGTTGGACAAGGCCGGCAAGCCATAAGGCATGCCCCACTCAGGATGTTGCTTGGCATAGCCGTCGAATTCTTCAATGGTCGGGCAAGATTCCGCCCGGTACAACGAGAAATCGAAGCGTTCAGCGCTCAGCAGGCCGGCTTTAGGAAAAAGCTGTTGGCTTTTTAATTTCAGCAGCCTTGCCATGACACCGGCTTCCTGATTGGCGACGGTATCGGCATGGCGTTCGTTAAGCACCGGGGAGAAACCTTTCAAACGCCATCCGGCATTGCTTTGTGCATCGGTAAATAGCCGGGTCGGCGCCATCATCGACAGTCTTAAGTCATCATAGACTTTTTCCTTGCTGGCGCCTCGCGTGATGCCTTCGTAACTGCCCATTTGCAGCTGACAAGGCGCGTCGAAGCAGCCGTGGCAAACGGCGCACCGGCTATCGGTGATCGGTTTGACATCGCGCCGGTAGCTTACCGCACTCGGGATGGACAGTGGATGGTCGAAGCGTGCCGGATTGGCAAGCCCATAACGCTGGTCGAGTTGATGGCGTGCATAGTTCGTGCAACTTGCCAGCAGCAGCGCAACTAAAAAGAGCATTAAAATTCGCATAAGCCGTTATTTATTATTGTCTTAGATTACACAGCTAATATCGGCAGGCGCATAGGGATGTCGCGACGGCATAGCGGTCAAGGATAGGCATCAGTATACACGGATGCGTCCAAGCGTTGTGGCGATAAGCGGCCTTAAGGCATAAAGCGGCTAGGATTAGGCAAGTTTTCGAAGATGCTGCTGGCAGGCATGCTGCCTGTTTTGAATGACGATATGATGGCGTGAGGCCGCATGCTGCGGACTGCGCGTTATGCACAGAAGGGCGCGCGGGGCACTTGCTGAACCGGTTACCGATTCAGCAAGGGTCGGGCGGGTTATATCATCTAACGATTATTTATTGGGTTTGCTGATTTCGTGACCAATCAGCCCGCCGACAGCGGCACCGCCAACAGTGCCCAGCGGACTGCCGCCAGTGGCAGCCGCACCGCCGGCGGCGCCGAGACCTGCACCGATGACAGTGTTCCTGCCTTGTGTCGACATACCGGCGCAACCCGCTAAGTTGGCGACCATTACCAGAGCGGCCGCGCTAAGTGCGATAGTGTGTAAATTTTTCATGAGCTTACCTTATGCAAGTTATATTTTCGGGTTTTTATGTCCGGTCGGTTGCAGCTTTCGTTTGCCGGTCCAGCAGCGTTCAGGACATGGGCTTTGTGCAAGCTGGTACGCGGCTTTTGTCGGTAGCTCCAGCTATCGGGCAATTGTCAGCCCCTTTGTTTTGCCAGTTCGAGTGTATGGGCTCAACGCTTTGCCGTCTGTCCGTTGGCGCACATAACAGGCATTCGGTGGTGCAGCAGTGGCTTTAGGACGAAGTGCCAGGTTTTATGTACGGTAGCGTACCGACATCGCTTAATGTTTACCTTTAATCTGTTGCCCAGAAGCTGAATCGGGGATATGCGGCTTTCTCTTTGAACGCTTAAGCGTCGTTCCAGAATAACGCAAATAACACAATAACGTGGATACAGCCATTAACGTCCAGGAGACGCCCATGAAAACCAAAGAAGAATACATAGACAATCTGGCGGCAGAATTGAAAGCATGGAGCACCCAGATCGACCACTTGGCTGCCAAAGCTGAACAATCAGCCGGCATGGCGAAGCGTAAATATAACGAGGAAATTAATGTCCTACATGCCAATCAACAGGCTGCTTCTGCAAAGATGAGGGAACTTGAGGATGCCAGCGATGATGCCTGGGAAAGTGTTAAAGAGACGGCTGATCAAGTCTGGAATGACCTGAGAACAGGTGTGGCCCGCGCTGTCGCTAAATTTAATTAAGCCCGCATCTGCTGTTGCGGGATTTTTTTTCATTGCAGGAGTAGCTCATGACTGTCGCAATAGAACCCTTAATGGCCCTAGTGATAGGGATATTGATTTTATTGGTGCCCCGATTTTTAAATTATTTCGTCGCGGTGTATTTAATCGTCAGAGGTATTTTGGGGCTAATGCCGATTACCCTCACATAATCGCCTTAAGGTCAGTGTAAAGCCAACATTCGGAAATTATCCGGCATGTTTTAAACAACAGTTAAGTCACCACAGGGCATAAGTGCACGTTCCTAGACTTCGGTTTGGGAATGCGGTCTGAAAACTGGGGGCAAGTTTCCCAAGCATGAATGGGAACCCAAACTCTAGTTCAGTCCGGTCGGGTAATGCCGTGCGGTGACATGTTTCAACCATCAAATCAGGAGCATTACCATGTCACTAGGCACACTTTTACTTATTATCATTATCCTAATGCTTATTGGCGTTATCCCCGCCTGGCCGCACAGCCGGAGTTGGGGTTACGCACCCAGCGGGGGCTTAGGTCTGGTGTTGGTTATCCTATTGATCCTAATCTTATTGGGCATGCTTTAGTAACGGCACAGGCCGCTCAGGCTTCCGGTTTTACATCTTCCGGTAGCCCCCCCAGTCCTGCATGGCGTTAACCACGCCATCCTGCACACATGGCGTAGCCGCTCGCCGCACCAGAGGCAATTTTGATTGCCGCACAGGCGAGCCGATTGGGGTAACTGGATGTTCCAATATTTAACATCGGTGGCGGCTCGCTTAATTGTTATTTAAGCCAGGAGAAGCACACCATGATGACGCGTCGACAACAAAAACAGCGTGCCAGAGTCCCCCATCCGGGCGGCGAAGAGCCTATACGCTTCGAGTTGTTCAGCACCGAAAGGCTGGAACAGCATGCGCTAAGCTTGGCGCATGCACAGAAAGTCAGTAGCCGCAAGCAAGGCCAAAAACTGATTCCGCGGGTAAATGATAACGCTCAGGTGTTGCTGGAAGCCTATCAATCGGTAGCCAAAGCGGTGCGTGAGCAACATGCCATCACCCCTGCTGCGGAATGGCTGCTGGATAATTTCCATGTTATCGAAGAGCAGCTTAACGATATCCAAAACGACTTCCCCGAACGATATTATCTGGAACTGCCCAAGTTGACTGAAGGCGCGCTCGCCGGTTTTCCTCGCGTTTACGGGATCATCTGGGCCTTGGTAGCCCACACCGATAGCCGTTTCGCCCCTGAGTTGCTGACGCATTTTGTTAAAGCCTATCAAAGCATTGATCCTCTCACGCTGGGTGAACTATGGGCGATACCGATCACGTTACGGTTGTTGCTGGTCGATAACCTGCGCCGTTTGGCGGTACGCATCATGTCTTCACAAACCGGCCGCAGGCTGGCTGACGAGTTTGTCGATCAACTGGAACCCGTCACGGCGCTCACCGATAAGTCGGACGCGCCGTTTCCTGTGGCCGCATTGCCCGATGCCCGGATGCGTCAAGCTTACGCGGTACAAATCCTGCAACGTTTACACGACCCGCATTTGGGCGTGGTTCCTGCACTCGATTTTCTGAATGATTGGTTGGACGGAATTGGCGCCAGCCTTGACGGCATCGTGCACAGTGAACATGCCGACCAAATCGCCGATAACGCGACTGTCCGCAATATTATCACCAGTATGCGCGCCATTTCCGCATTTGACTGGTCGCAGTTCGTCGAGGACGCTAGCCTCGTAGACGCCTGCTTGCGGGCACACGACGGCTACGCGGCAATGGATTTTCTGACCCGAGACCGTTACCGCCATGCTATTGAAGATCTGGCAAAAAACTCACCGCATCCGGAATTGGCGATTGCCAGCCTAGTGATAGCCAAGGTGCAACGCGTCAGCGAGCAACCCTATCCCAATGTCCGTCTACAAGAACCAGGGTACTATTTGATTGGTGCGGGCCGTTACGCATTCGAGCAAGAAGTCATGTACCGGGTTTCTATTAAGCAACACTTGTTGCGTGCTTATGTTGCCAATGCAGGACTAACGTATGTCAGCAGTCTGGTGTTACTGACCGGATTGTTGCTGGCCTGGCCGTTGACTGCAAGCTACGCTGCCGGACTGGGCGGCTGGCAATGGTTTTTGCTCGCGTTGTTCGGCGTATTTCCTGCATCGGATATGGCGGTGGGCCTAGTGAACAGGCTGGTGATTGGCGGCTTGCCGCCACGCCATTTGCCACGGCTGGAACTCAAAAGCGGCGTGCCCGATACGCTTGGCACCTTCGTCGTGGTACCGACGCTATTTGTTAGCGAGGCTGGTGTTAAAGACCAACTGGAGCAAATGGAAATCCGCTATTTGTCCAACCCTGAAGGCCAAGTGTATTTTGCGTTGTTGTCCGATTGGCGTGACGCCAGTCAGGAAACGCTACCGGATGATGCGCTGCTGTTGGGTATAGCAACGGATGCGGTGAACGCACTCAATGCCAAATACGGCGAGCAGCGCTTTTTTGTCTTCCACCGTAAACGCTTGTGGAACCCCAGTGAAGACAAGTGGATGGGTTGGGAACGCAAGCGCGGCAAGTTGCACGAATTTAACCGGTTGTTGCGTGGCGCCACCGACACCTCGTTTCTGCCTGTTGGCGGCCAGCCTGCCACGACGCCCACCGGCATTATTTATGTCATTACGCTGGATGCCGATACCCGGTTACCGATGGGCGTCGTCGCCCAATTAGTCGGGGTCGCCGCGCATCCGCTCAATCAGCCGGTGTTTGACCCGCATACCCAGTGTGTCATAGAGGGTTACGGCATTCTTCAGCCGCGCGTGACGCCCACCCTGCCGCAGCGCCAAGAACATTCGCTGTTCCATCGGATTTTTGCCGGTGTATCCGGTACCGACGCCTATTCCAGTTCGGTATCAGAACTCTATCAGGACTTGTTCGCGTTAAGCACCTACAGCGGCAAAGGCTTGTATCATGTGGACAGTTTCGATGCCGCGTTGGCCGGCCGGGTGCCAGATAACACCCAGCTCAGCCATGATTTGTTCGAAAGTGTTTTCGCCCGTTGCGCGCTGGTCAGCGATATTGAGTTTTATGAGGAGTTCCCTTCGCACACCGAAGTCGCGGCTTCACGGGAACACCGTTGGACGCGGGGTGATTGGCAGCTGTTGCCGTGGATTTTCGGATATCGCGGTAAGGGCATGCCGATGATCGGGCGCTGGAAGATGCTCGATAATCTGCGCCGTTCCCTGTCCGCTCCGGGGTGTTTCTGTGCCTTGGTCGCCATCTGGGCTATCCCGGACGCGCCCCAGGCCATCTTAATGGGCTTTGTGCTAAGCGCATTAGCCTTTCCGGCCCTGCTGACGATTTCCGGCGAACTCACCTTGCCCAGGCGTGGAGTTTCGTTAGGTACACATGTCAGGGCTGCGACCGAGAATATGCTTTGGGCCGTCGGCAATAGCTTGGTGGCATTGACCTTGCTTGCCCAACATGCCTGGCAGATGTTGGACGCCATCATCTCCACGCTGGTGCGACTGTTCATCACCAAGCGGCAATTGCTGAAGTGGGTCACCGCGCTGCAAGCCAAAGCAGCGTCAGGCCATGCGCTGAAAAGCCTCATCCGTCCGCTGTTCGGCTCGTCTACCATCGTCATCGGCGCCGGTGCAGTGGTGTTATTGTCCAATCCTGGCAATATCAACCTTGCCGCACCCTTTTTGTTGTTATGGTGGTTAGCGCCCTTAGTTGCCCGCGCCTTAAGCTTGACGCCCAGCGCCGATAGTTCCGAAGCGCTGCTGTCCGATGATAGCGCAAGGCTGCGCTTGATAGGCAGGCGTATCTGGCGGTTTTTCACGACCTTCGTGACCGCCGGGGAAAACGACCTGCCGCCCGATAATTTTCAGGAAGATCCGCAACCCGTTATCGCGCATAGAAGTTCACCCACTAATTTTGGCCTTTATCTGTTGTCCGTCGTGGCAGCCCGCGATTTCGGCTGGCTCGGCCTGATGGATACGGTAGACCGGCTTGAAGCCACGTTGAAAACGCTGGCTGCACTGCCACGGTTGCATGGGCATTTTTATAACTGGTACGACACCCAGAGTCTGCGCGTGTTGGAACCCAGTTACATATCAACTGTAGACAGCGGCAATCTGGCAGGGCATCTGCTGACGCTGGCCGAAGTCTGCAGGGAACTGTTGGAACGGCCGCTGGCGCTAGCCAATGCGTTGACCGGACTGGCGGACACGCAGCAACTGCTGACGGACGCACTGGCTAACATCAGTGATGACCGGCGGACGCTTACCGTTACATTAAAGGAACTGTGCCATAAAAATGCCGCGATTGGCGAGCTGCTGGCTAGCCATCCGCTGGATGCTAACGGTTGGGGTGGTTTATGGCGGCAACTGACAGCCGCCACCGAAACCTTGCATGATTTGGCCCGCGCCTATGCTGCGGAACGCGGCGATAGCCCGGACAACGACGTGTTGGCTTGGGCAAAGTTGCTACGCAATGATGTCCGCTCCCATGTGCGTGATGTGAATGGTTTGCTGCCGTGGATTTATGTTGCGGGCCGGCTTGATGCCAGTGCACGCCCGGAAACGCAAGATCCGACAGTGAACATGAATTTAGCTGGCCAACTTAATGGACTCTCGGCGAGCTATCTGCGGATCTTGGCTGATCTCAAGGCCTTACCTGAGAGTTCTCCGGCCTCTGCCGACCTAGCTTTATTGGCGGTGACGCTGCGGCAGGCGGAAGCGCAAGCCTCAGCGCTTACGGCGCGGTTAGAAAACATGGCTAACCGGTTGGACAGTTTGTTCCATGATATGGATTTTGGTTTCCTGTATGACCGCAGCTGCCATTTATTCTCGATAGGCTATCGTGTCACAGAAGGCATGCTGGATCCCAGCTATTACGATTTGCTGGCATCCGAAGCGCGTCTCGCCAGTTTTATCGCCATCGCCAAGCGCGATGTGCCGGATACCCACTGGTTCCACCTGGGACGGCGAGTGACCCGCGCGGCACATGGCACCGTGCTGTTGTCCTGGTCGGGATCCATGTTCGAATATTTGATGCCGTCTTTGGTGACGTTCACGCCGCGCTACAGCTTGCTTGACCAGACTTGCCGCCTAGTGGTGTTGCGGCAGATTGACTATGGCAAACACTTTGGCATCCCGTGGGGTGTTTCGGAATCGGCTTTCAACGGGCGTGACCTGTATTCGACATATCAATATGCCGCTTTTGGCGTGCCCGACCTGGGCATGAAGCGCGGCCTGGACGACGATCTGGTGATTGCCCCCTACGCCACGGCTTTAGCGGCTATGTATTTGCCCCATGCCGCCGTGGAAAACTTCGCGCGTTTGCAAGAACTGGGGGCATTGGGACGCTACGGTTTCTATGAAGCGCTGGATTTTACCCGGATTCGACTTGCAGAGGGTCAGCGCTACGCGATGGTGCGCTGTTATATGGCCCACCACCAAGGTATGTCTCTGGTGGCTTTCGCGAATGTTGTCCATGACGGACTGATGCGCCACCGTTTCCATCGCGCGCCGTTAATCCAGGCTGCTGATTTGTTGTTGCAGGAGCGCATCCCACGCGGTGCAGACACCAGTAGCTTGCCTGTCCTCCAGGCGCTGGCCGAAGTTAAGGATTCCGTGCAGCCGCCCGTCCGGCGTATCCCTGCGCCGACATCGCAGACACCTTCGGCGCATCTGCTGTCCAATGGTCGTTATGCGGTGATGGTCACCGCCGCCGGTTCGGGTTATAGCCAGTGGCGAAATCTGGCCGTGACGCGCTGGCGTGAAGATGTGACCCGCGATGCTTGGGGCAGTTATCTGTATTTGCGGGATGTCACCAGCGGTCAGGTGTGGTCGGCGGGTTATCAGCCGACCGTTGCGATGCCCGATGCTTACGACGTGCTTTTTGCCGAAGACCGTGTCCGGCTTACCCGTACTGATGGCAATATCGCCACTACGCTGGAAATCGTCGTTTCACCGGAAGATGATGCGGAAATTCGCCGCTTGAGCCTGACCAATAACGGCCCGCGCGCCAGAGAAATTGAAATCACGTCCTATGCGGAGATTGTCCTCGCTACATCGCCTGCCGACATTGCCCACCCGGCGTTCTCCAATTTGTTCGTCCACACCGAACATCTGCCTCAGACGCATGCGCTGATTGCCCATAGACGACCGCGTAGCGCCGGTGACACTACACTTTGGGCTGCCCATGTCCTGGCGGGCAGCCAACCGGCTGGCGGTTTTCAATATGAAACCGACCGCGCCCGTTTTATCGGACGGGGACAAACGTTACGGGAACCGATAGCTGTGATGGACGGACGTCCCTTGACGAACACCGTGGGTGCGGTGCTTGACCCGATTTTCAGCCTGCGTACACGGGTGCGTATAGCCGCAGGCACCACGGCCCATTTAACGTTCACGACTTTGGTCGCGTCCTCACGTCAGGCGGCGGAGGAGCTGGCCGATAAATATCACAGTCTGACCGCATTCGAACGGGTGTCCGCGCTGGCGTGGACGCATGCCCACATACAACTGCATCATTTGCGTACCAAACCGGATGAGGCGCAGCTGTTTCAGGATGTGGCCAACCGTTTGCTGTATGCCGACCCCTCTCTACGCTCGGCGGGTAAGTTGATGCAATTGAACACCTTAAACGTCACCGGATTGTGGCGGTACGGTATCTCTGGAGACCATCCGATTGTGTTGTTGAGGGTGGCGGAGTACGAAGACCGTACCATCGTCGAGCAATTGTTGCGGGCTCATGAATACTGGCGCATGAAAGGCCTGATTGTCGATTTGCTTATTTTGAACGAAAAAGAGCTATCTTATGTTGATGATTTGCAGGCTTTTTTGGAGGGCATGGTGCGCGAAAACCTGGCCTTTTTGAACCGTCAGGAGCACGACAATCAGGGTGCGGTTTTTGTCATGCGCGTCGATCAGTTGACGATAGAGGAGCGCTTGCTGTTGCAAACCGTCGCGCGCGTGGTGCTGGTCAGCAGTCGCGGCACATTGGCCGAGCAACTGTTAAGGCGGTCACGCCCTATAGCTGCATTTGTCGTGCCGAAAGCCCCGTCCGTCCCTGTAAGTTATGCTCCCGCATTGGCCGTGCCGCCGCTGGAGTTTTTCAATGGTCTCGGCGGTTTCGCCGAAGACGGGCGCGAATATGTCATCGTCCTGGACAACGGTCAATGGACGCCCGCGCCATGGATTAATGTCATTGCCAATGCGGAGTTCGGTTTTACCGTTTCGGAATTGGGCAGCGGTTGCACATGGTCCGGCAACAGCCGCGAAAATCAGTTGACGCCCTGGTCGAACGACCCGGTCTGCGATACGCCCGGCGAAGTTTTTTATCTACGCGACGACGAAACCGGCGAGTTATGGAGTCCGACCGTCCTGCCGATCCGGGTTGACAATGCCGGTTATATCATACGTCACGGGCAGGGCTATAGCCGTTTTGAACACGCTTCGCATGGCATACACAGCGAATTGCTGCAATTTGTCAGCCCTGATGATCCGGTCAAGCTGTCGGCTTTGACGCTGACGAATGTTTCCGGGCGCCCCCGCAAGTTATCGGTGACGGCCTATGTCGAATGGGTGCTCGGCGCCTCGCGTAGCGTTACTGCGGCGCATATTATCACTGAACTTGATCCGGTTACGGGGGCGTTGTTCGCCTATAACCCCAGGGATGCGGAATTCGGTGAACGTGTCGCCTTCGCCGACCTTTGCGGTTTGCAGACGGACTGGACAGCCAACCGCAGTGAATTTATCGGGCGCAACGGCAGCCTGGATGCGCCGGCAGCTTTGCTTAACGCCACGTCTTTGAAAAACCGTATCGGTGCGGGACTGGATCCCTGTGCGGCTTTGCAAACGGATATCGAACTTGCTCCGAACGGGCGCATCGAAATCGTTTTTTTGCTGGGGCAGGGCGCAGATCGCAACCAAGCCAGCGCATTGGTGCAACGGTACCGGGACACTCAGGTGGCGGAAGTGTTTGCCCAAGTGACGCAGTCGTGGGGAAAAATGCTGGGCAAGGTACAGGTGAAAACACCGGATCGCGAATTGGACATGCTGCTGAACCGTTGGCTACTGTATCAAACGCTGAGTTGCCGGTTGTGGGCCAGGGCGGGTTTCTATCAGGTGGGCGGCGCCTTTGGCTTCCGTGACCAACTCCAGGATTGCATGGCGCTGGCTGTGGCTAGGCCCGATCTGACCCGTGCCCATTTGCTGCGTGCTGCGGCCCGTCAGTTTGGTGAGGGTGATGTGCAGCATTGGTGGCATCCCCCGACAGGCCGTGGCGTACGCACGCATTTTTCCGATGATCGGGTATGGTTGCCTTACGTCGTCGCGCATTACCTCAAGGTGAGCGGCGATATGAAGGTGCTGGACGAAGCGGTGGCCTTTCTGGACGGGCCTAAGCTGGCGCCGGAACAGGACGATGCTTATTTTGAACCGACCCAGTCCACACAGCAAGCCAGCCTGTTCGAACACTGTGCCCGCGCACTCGATCTGAGTCTGGCAACCGGCGTGCACGGACTGCCTTTGATGGGCAGCGGTGATTGGAATGACGGCATGAATCGGGTGGGCAACCAGGGTAAGGGCGAAAGTGTGTGGCTGGCGTGGTTCCTGATGACCACCTTGGCAAAATTCGCCAGTATTGCGGACATGCGTGGCGATATTGAACGGGCAAACCGCTGGCGCGGACACACCAAGCAGCTGAAACTTGCCGTGGAAGAGCAGGCATGGGATGGCGCCTGGTACCGGCGCGCCTATTTCGATGACGGTACGCCTTTAGGCTCCGCCGCCAATGCGGAGTGCCGCATCGATTCGATTGCCCAGAGCTGGGCGGTTATTTCCGGGGTCGGCGATGATGAACGGGTGCGCCGTGCGATGAATTCGGTACAGGAATACCTGGTTCGCGACGGCGACGAGTTAGTGTTGCTGTTTACACCGCCCTTTGATAAAACCGAACGCGACCCCGGTTATATCAAGGGCTATCCCCCAGGTGTGCGTGAAAACGGCGGGCAGTATACCCATGCCGCCATCTGGTCGGTCATCGCTTATGCCATGTTGGGTGATGGCGACCAAGCGATGGAGTTGTTGCGTATGCTGAATCCGATCAAGCGCACCGCCACCCGCACCGGCATATATGCTTATAAGGTGGAGCCTTATGTGCTGGCAGCGGATATTTATGCCGAGCCTCCCCATGTCAGGCGCGGCGGGTGGACTTGGTACACGGGGGCTGCGGGTTGGTATTACCGTGCCGGACTGGAGTCCATTCTGGGTTTACAGGTTGACGCGGGCCGATTACAGTTCGTGCCTTGTATCCCCAAGGAATGGCGCAGTTACAGCATGGTTTACCAGCATGAAACCAGCCGCTATGACATCCTGGTTGAAAACCCGAACGGTGTCATGTGCGGTGTTGTCAGGTTAGAGCTGGATGGGGAGCGCCAGACCTTGGGGCAGGGCATCTGTTTACAGGATGACGGGCGTGTGCATCAGGTGCGGGTCGTCATGGGTTAATGGGGCTGTTGTGTCGCCTTATATTGGGTTGGGTTTCAACTTAAATTAGCGGGAACGCGGGACACCGTTTCCGTTTATCATGTGCGACATTCGCTAACTTTATAATTCAGTCTACACGGTGGAAACAATGGAAATTAAACAGATCGCCCTTATCCAAGGGCACCCTGACCCCGCTGGTAACCGTTTTTGCCATGCGTTGGCAAAAGCTTATGTTAAAGGCGCTGAGGCTTCCGGGCATAAAGTCCAGGTCATTGATATTGCCTGCATCGAATTTCCTATATTACGCACCCAGGCGGATTTTTATGGGGGTGATACGCCTGAGGCGCTTAGACCAGCGCAGCAGACCATTGCATGGGCACAGCACTTAGTCATTATTTATCCTCTATGGCTAGGTTCCATGCCGGCCTATTTGAAAGCTTTTCTGGAACAGGTAATTAGGCCTGGTTTTGCAGCGTCCCCTGCCAGTGCAGGGGGATTTTGGAAAAAACTGCTCACCGGCAAAACCGCGCATATTGTTGTGACTATGGGCATGCCCGCGTTTATTTATCGCTGGTATTTTCTAGCCCATAGCTTGAAAAGCCTGGAAAGGAATATTTTGGCATTCAGTGGTATCAAGCCTACCCAAGAAACCCTGATTGGCGGGGTGGATGCGATAGACGATAACACAAGGAAGCGCTGGCTTGATAAGCTGGAAGTGATGGGGCGTAGTGCTAAATAAGTGCCGGTGTGTATTGCAATGGGCTTAGGAATGTGCAAAAAAGCAAACGTTATAACTCGCCGCCGATGCCTGATACCTTCGGATTTTTAAATTATGAAGGTCTTAATTATTCTGTCCCTGCGTGCCTGGGAATTTGGCAGGCTGCAAGCATTTCAGCTTGGGCGGCGCACAGGCAGGCGCCGAAGATAACGATGCAACCGGAAAGGTAAATCCATAACAGCAACGCCATGATCCCGCCGAATGCCCCATAGACGACATTGAATGTGGCGAAATCCTGGAGATAAATGACGAACACATTTTCGGCCACTTGCAAAAGCGCGGCGGCACATAAGCCGGCAAGCCAGACTTCGGCAAAGCGCGTAGGCCGGTTGGGCGCGAACCGGTAAAACAGACTCAAGCCGGTAAACACCACGGCGCTAGGCATCAAAAAACTGCCCAGGGCATAGCCCCAAAAACTGTCAGCATCCACCGGCAATAGCCAATCCCTAGCCATAATCACCAGTACCGGCATCGGCACCGCGACAACCGCAAGCATCGCGATGATCATCATAACGAGAAACCCCAGGCTTTTGAGTAGCAGCGACCCATTGGAAGTCTGGATGGCCCATGCCCGATTGGCGGCATATACCAGTGTGGTAAAGAATTGCATGGCGGCCCAAACGAGCATCAGCAGGGCAATTGCGCTGGCTTGCCCGCGTGTGTTGACTACGCCGGTGATGGTGTCAAAAATATAATGTTGCATGTCGCCGCTAATGGGGACGTAGCTTTCAACATAAGCAATGACCTCCGTTCCGGCGCGGACGTGGTCTATAAACATCGAGGCAATGGTGACAAACAACACGATTAAAGGAAACAGTGAAAAGAACGCGTAGTGGGCGAAGGCCGCAGCCAATTGCGCCCCATTCATCTGTAAGAACTTTTTTATGGCAAGGCTAAATAAGGCCCAAACCCTGCTCGATTTCCCACTCATAACATGCTCCGGGTGAGGGTTTGTGCGGCGGTTGGTAAATATAACGGATAAGCGTCGTATTATAAAAGTTTACTGGGGAATGGGGCGATTGTGCCGATTGGGGTTGTGCAGGTGTTCTTGGGAATAGGGATTGACATGACGCGGTGAGCTTGGTCCCGTCAGGGCATTATCATGAACCAAACGTGTTAGCCTGGTGGGGCAAGCCGCAGCCCAAGTTTCCCGCATAGCTTTTGCAAGTCTTGTGGTTAGCGCGCCCCTGGCATGGCTGTTAGTTTTTCTTACTTGCAAACAGTAAAGCGCCGCCACCAACGACTATCGCTGCCACACCTGCCCACACCGGCACATTGACGGTTTCTGTTTCTTTAACGGTCAACTCCAAGGGGCCTAACTTGGCCTCTTGTGTTTCACGGGTATAACTGAAACGGCCATAAGCCAAACCCAGTAGGCCGGCTATGATCAGTAGCATGGCCACTAATTTGATCGCGTTCATTTTTACGCTCCTAATACGAATAAATTTGCCGTTAAACTTGAGGGACGCGTTAAGCGTGCCTGCTATGGGCCGATACGCTGGATCGGCATTAAAGTACACGTCGGCCCTGGATGACGCGCAACAGTATTACGATGACCGCAATAACCAGCAGGATGTGGATAAATCCGCCCAGCGTGTACGCGGAGACCAGACCCAGTACCCACAGGATGATTAGAATGAGCGCTATACTTTCAAGCATTGGTAATTCTCCTTAAGAGGCCGCCTATTGGCGGCGAAATATGCCACAGTCAAAGCAATGGCGGTCAAAGTGGCGCGCACCTATAAACCGGTGAGCTTGGCCTATCATCCGTGCAAGGCTTTGAAGGGGATATCTTATTGCTACCGGTGCAGGACACCAAAAGAGGTAGTATGCCCGCACCGTAGCGCCCGTTTTACTCGTCTTCTTTAATGTCTTCCTTGAGATCGCCAAAGCCCGCCTGGACTTTGCCGACATTTTTTTGAACATTGCCTTCCAGCTCCAAGCCCTTGTCGTCCAGTATCACGCCGGTAGCTTCCTTTACCTTGCCTTTGACTTCTTCGACCCGGCCTTTTATTTGATCTTTGTTCATGAGTGTCTCCTGATGTGTTAGCCATGACCAGATAGGCATGACCAAAGTGTGGGTTGATGTTTCCCATCGCTTAGTGCAAAACATACGCGCAAAACGGCATCCGATCTGTGCGCTAGCGTACATAATTTAAGGATGGTGGGCGCGCCGTTTTTAAACAGCGGCTGAATTTAATGGATTGCCAGAGGGGTAAAACGGCGGGTCATGATACCCCCGCCGAAACTGGCGGTACCTACAGTCGTTTATTGTGCAGCTTTCAAATGTGTTACGGCTTCTTCAGCGGACGTTTTTGCCAAGTCAGTATGCTTCAGTTTGGCATGGTCAATCGCGTCATTAAGGCTGGTAATGCCTGCATCCAGATGTTCATTGGCAGCGGTCGCATGCGTCTTTGCCAGTTCCGCATGTTCGGCGGTGGTTTTGCTGTCGGTGGCAGTGGCTGCGGCTTCAGCATGCTTCAGTGCTTCCGCCATGTGGCTTTCGGCGGCATAAGTGAAGGCTGAAGCAAGGGCCATGGCGATACCGATCCATAACATAGTGGGTTTGATGTGGTTAGTTTTCATAATGATCTCTTGTGGAAAGTGGTTGTGAATCGTAGTTGTGCGGCTAGCTTGTTCGAGGCGCGTATTAACGGCTGCTTTTAATGTCTTCCTTGAGATCGCCGAAGCCTGCCTGAACCTTGCCGACATTTTTTTGGACATTGCCGTCCAGTTCCATAGCTTTGTCATCCAGTATTTTGCCGACGACTTCTTTGATCTTACCTTGACTTGCTTCGACTCGGCCTTGCACTTGATCTTTGTTCATAAATGGCTCCAGATAATTAAGGTTATGGCTTTATCGCCATAAGCAAAGCGTGGAATGGTGTTTCCCAGCGCTTGTGCTTAACAGTACAGACAAAATCAACAAGATTCGGTACGGCAACGCACATAGATTGACAATTGGCTTAGTGGCGGTTCAAGGCTGAGGTATCGGATGTCTAGGGCATATCAGCGATAGCGGGCTTATGTACGATAACGTACCGACAGGGTTTGGCGCCCCGGTTAAGCTTGATCCGGGTTTGTGGAACATCACCCTGCCTAACCGATCTCGAAATTTACCGAGATACCGATTATTTTTAGGAATTGGAGCATCGTATGAAAAAATTAATGCCGATGGTGGCCGTATCGCTTTTGAGTGCCGCTTTAGTAGGCACTGTCTGCGCGGCGGACGTCAAGGAGAAGCAGCAGGAGCTTGCCGAAAAACAACAGGAAGTTAAAGAAACCCAGCAGGAGCTTAAGCAAGAAAACCAGAAGGTGGCCGCCGAGCTTGTCCATGAGGCCAATAAGTCGATGCAACAAGTCAGTCGGGCCAGCAAAATCATCGGCACCAAGGTGAAGAGTCCGGATGATGAGAGTCTTGGCGATATCAAGGAACTGGTGATCGACCCGGAGAGTGGTCAAGTCGTGTATGCCGTCGTTTCTTTTGGCGGCCTGTTCGGTGTCGGCGACAAGTTGTTTGCCTTGCCGTGGAGTGCATTACATTGGGTCCGCGATAAAGAATACTACTTGCTAAATGTGGACAAAACCACTTTAAAAAAGGCGCCGGGTTTTGATAAGAAACATTGGCCGGACAGCGCCGATAAATGGGATCAGTGGCGCGAAGAGATCAGCCAGTTTTATCGTACCACGCCCTAATTCGGCATCAGGATGCTGAGTAATGTGTGATTGCAATGCTTAGCGCCGTCGTGTTTCGGAAATTTAATCAGGTATTGGGGGGCTGCGGATTTCAGCGTCGCCCCCCGAAATGTGTAGCTTCTGCATGCCTATCCTGCAAAAGCGTGGTGGATACACCGTAGCGAGACATAAATCCGCATCATCCCCCACAGACCATTAATGGCAAAGCTCGCCACGGGCATTTGCAGTATGGTTTGCGTTATTCAATTCAACGAACGTGGCATTGCCCGCAGTCAGGTTCCCCATTGTTAATCCCGCGCCTGGAAGCGCAACACTTGACCATGCCGTCTTAGAAAGATCTTGCAATGCTAGCTGGATGCCTGCGCCAGATGCTAAGGTTTCCCCACCGAGGTTGCCGTTCACGGCGCTCGTATTGTAAAAATGGAAAAGGTCAGTCGGATAAGTATCGTCATAGACGTTGATAATTCCAGCACCACTATCGCTCACGGTATTTCCGCCCATGGTCAGCGTGATGGATTGGGATATATAGTCGCCACGAACGGTTGGATTTGCAGGGTTCGGGTTGATAGCCTGGATGGGGTAGGTGAGTGTTCCTGTAAATGGCGTCCCTATTGGCAACGTTCCAAACGCATCGTTAAGCGTACCCTTAAAGGTATACACAATATTAGAACCTACGGTTACCCCGCTCAATCCTGTACATGGCGGTGGGGTTTGGTCGTACCATACCCAAAATTCGATATAATCCAGCTTGGTATTATCTTGCAGATGGACATCAAGGACATGGTCGGTGCTCAGGAGGTTGGTGAGCCTATTTCGTCCTGCCGCATTCAGCGCAAAGGTTCTGGTAACTGATGTGGGGTGATTGGGTAATACGGGCGGAGAAACGCTGGCGACTGGGGTGGTGAACGCGTTTGAACTTGTGCCTATAAGCAACTGGTCGTCCGCAAAACCAACTGCTTTTTGCATCCCGTATTTAAACATGGCGTAACAAACCGTTCGTCCAGGCTGTAAATAAAAGCTATCACCAACCTGTTGGCTGAATAGGGGGGCGGTATCATAGCTCATGATCGTTGATGGCAAAGTCCCCATATAGGCGTTCAAATTGGAACTTGCCGCGCTAAGATCCGACGGCAGCGCAAACGCGTCTATCTTCCCCCCGATATAATGGTAGGGACTAGTGTTTGGGCACAGTGTGGCGGCGGCGGCAGTTCCCGCAGACACCGTTATGGGTGCAACATTAATATTAGCTGCTCTTGCTTGAAACGGGATTGCTAATAGCGCAATGCAAACGCCCTGTTTACAGTTTAGTGTTTTCATATCAAATTTTCCTTGTCAAAGGGGTTGTGTAGCGTAACGTTATAGTCAGGCGTGTGCTGCCACAGAACTTTGGCAAAATCGCCGAACCTTGATAAAAACTAACAACAAAGCCGCCAACGGGCGGCGACATCATGGAGCCTCGAACCCAGTTGCTTCGAGTGTCGAACGCACTGTTAGTTTAGCAGGGCCTCTCCTCCTCAAGTGTGTTTAATTAACGTTTGCTCAAACGAAGACATGATCATAGGTAGCATCGCCCAAACACGGAATGCTATTTATTGCATGTTATGGATGATGCTTTATGCGTTGAGCGATAGGGGCTTGAAGCGGGGGAGACGGAAGCCTTTTTATTGCCGCCTGATTGCGGATAAGGCTGAGTGCCGCTCACTGGGCTGAAACGGAGTTGTCGAAGCGCGGTGTAAAACCTGGCTTCGACAACAGCCAGTGGACGGCGTGGCCCCTTGGCTTGTCAAGATGGGCCGTAACCGCCGGTCTATATCAGCTTAAAACAATGGCCCGCAAGGAATTTTTCCGCGACGGATGGCATGGCTGCTGGTTTCGGCATCATCGGCCCAGAAGAACTGTTTCAAATTGCTGACGCATTCTGAGTTGGGCGCAATGGCGATGCCTTCGTTGTTAATGTTGGACATCGAGCTTGGGCGGTTGTAAGCCTTGCGGATGATGAATTTGCCCAGTGTTGCTGAGCCGACCGTTGTGTCGATGGCGAGCAAATGCGAGCGGTTGCTGCAATTGTTATCGCAATACGCCCATAACACGGCGTTATCGCGGTCGAAAGCCAAATCCATGATTTGGCTATGGCCGCTGGCGATGGTGGCGACGCGCTCATAAGTGGAGTCGGAATTGAGCGCGTAGGCGTAAATTTGGCCATTTTTTTCCAAACCGACGAAAAACAAACCCGTGCCGTGCAACGGAAAATCGTTTGGGTTATAAGCCAAACCTGTGCCTTCGTCTATAAAGCCATTGGTTTGCAAATAATTGTCCGGCACCCAAGCAATGGATTCCAAGCCAAGATTGGTCGAACTAACTGTTGGCAAATCAGTCGTTAAATTCCATTCGTGGGTGGCATTAAGCGTGGTGGCAGTGCCGCTGGTGTCATAACGCAACACGCTAAAACGGTTTGATCCGCTGCCGTCACGCTCGGTGGCGACGTAGATAGCCGTTGACGAAGGCTCGGCTTTGGTCACGCCTTCTGCATCCGGTGCGCCCGTGCCATTAGGATAGCGCAAGGTTTTTCCAGATCCCCAACCATTGGCGGTATTCTTGATAAATGTGTTGCTGGCGCTGCTCCAGACCATGTTATAGAGTTTTGACGGTGAATTTTGCACGGCCCAGAGTACGGCTTGTTGTGCCCCAAATGCGGGTTCGTAGAATAAACCGCTGAGGTTGCCGCCAAATTGTTTGGTGCCATCGGCAGTGACCACGGCTGTGCTGCTAGGCCATGTGCTGTAAGTGATGGCAGCCATTGATTGTGCACTCAATAAACCGAGGATGCAGGCCAGAAGGAGCTTAGTGCTCGTGGAGAAAGATTTTGTTCGGAATAGCATTGTTTTTTTGAACCTTTTTTATAGTATTTTCTATTTGAATATAACCTAGGCGCATCAAATTTGCGGCGTATAGGTTGTTTAGTCACGCTGGCAGCATAAGGTATGTGCCAGAGTCACTATAGCAATCGGATATGAATACAAAGTGACAATGGGTCAAAACTGAAAGTGGGGGGATTGGATTTGTTACGGTAGCCACGCAACAAACTGCTGCGTTTTTTTAGTTACACTGCCGAAATGAACGGAGTTGCTTTGAAGTTTTTCAGGTTGCCGTTGAAACAACGTAACCCTTTGATGTGGTGTGTTTAAGGTAACTTCGCATGGTCTAGCAGATTGGTTATGGGTACAGGCTGACTTCTACGGCGACGCTCATGACCGGTGACTGTGGAAGATCGGCTATAAACGAACCCGATATCGGGGGCACCGATTCGGGATGCCGGTTCACTGCAACGGCAATATGGTCATTGCCGACCACTTGGCCGGAGGTGGAGTCGAAGCCTTTCCAGCCAGCGCCGGGTAAATAGACTTCCGACCAGGCGTGGGTTGCGCCCTGGCCGGCAATGAGCGTGGAGGAAAACAAGTAGCCGCTGACAAAGCGGGCGGCCAGTCCCAAGTAGTGGCAGGCTTCTATGAACAAGGTCGCAAAATCGCGGCAAGAACCGGCTTGTCTGCCCAAAGTGGTCGCCGGTGTCTGAACGCCGGGTTCTTCGCGCTGTTGGTAGGTAAATCCTGTCGCAATCGCTTTATTGATCCAATCCAGTAAGAGATACGTTTCTACCCTTTGGCCGGCGTACCAGAATTGCCGCAACCAAGCGTCCAGCACTGGCTGGTCTTGCTTAAACAGTGGCGATAGGTAAGGCATCAAATCAATGCACTCGGCGGCATCGTATTGGAAGGGATAAGACACGGCATAATCAGCCACTAAAAAGTTTAGCGGTTGGCTATCAAGGTGCTGAAGCAGGATCCGGCTGCTTATCGAGAGGCAGTTACCCGGTTCAGTAAAGCTGGCCAGTGCTACGGCATTGTCGTATACGTCGCGTTGCCATTGCAGTTGGTGGGCGGGGAAAATGTCCAGTTCAGACGATTCGATACGTATGTCGTGGCCTTCGCGAGGACGCAAGAGTAATTTATGCGGAAGCAAGGTTACAGATTGTTCGTATTGGTATGTGGTTATGTGCTTTATTTGTAAGTGGCGCATTGTTATCAATCCTAGGCTCTGAACCTTGGCAAAGGAGGGTCGACATTTGGGCGTGGATGCCTAAACTGCGGTTTGATATTATCCGGTATTGAAAAAAACTGCGCTCAATACCGGTTTTGTGGCGTGCGGCGCTGCTCCCTGTTTACAGATAAGCGCCGCCTACTAATTAGAAGTGATAATGCGCCCCTACGCCGATATATTCCACTTTATCTTTATAAAATTGTCCGCTAGGCGTATGGCCGTTAAAGTATTCCGCCAGAATTTGAAGTTTACGGCCTAATACCTGCAAGTTTTCAAATTCAAAACCGGCTCTGGCGGATAGGTCTGTATTCCAGTTATTTTCTTCAAAATTCTTAATATCCACCGCAACAACAGGTCGTAATGCGGCAAAATCCATGCGCCATGGGCTGCGGAACTCAACGCCGTATTGCGTCATCCACGGTTTAAGTGTCGAAGGTTCCCTATCGAACATGCCGCCACCGCCGCCATAGAAGCGTACGCCAAAAGGCAGTTCATAAGAAAGTTTTAAGTCGAGGCCTTCGTAGCTGAGATT
The DNA here is from genome assembly GCA_030653435.1 of Methylovulum sp. Classification (GTDB taxonomy): domain Bacteria; phylum Pseudomonadota; class Gammaproteobacteria; order Methylococcales; family Methylomonadaceae; genus Methylovulum. The sequence continues at coordinate 3,703 of JAURZI010000064.1, read as the reverse complement.
CACGCGCTGGAATTTAGTGTGTATCTTGCTTAGCAAAAATTCGTCGCCAAGATGCGAACTCTGGTGATATAGCCGGGCAAACGCAGAAAATGAGCCTGCACGCAGGCTTGAATAGACTGATGCGATAAAGTCGGTATTGACCAGATCGGATGATGGCGCATCCAGATTGAAGTCGCTAAATACGCCCGCTTGCAAACCGGTTTCCCATTGCACTTTGGATTGCCCGAAGGTGCTGCGGTAAAACGGGATGGTTTCCCCGAAGCTCACCGAGGCTATATTGTTGCCGTCAAAACTGTTGTTTTGGTAATTGCGGTAAGAAGCCGAGAAATGTGCCCAGCGTGGATCGGCCAATAAGGGTTTGAATAAATGCCCGGCGGGCAGCAAGCCTGTCGGTAAGATGACCGGTTCAGTGGGTATCGTTGTTACAGGGCTAGGTGTTTTGTAGAGGTGGTTTGCATCATCGGCTTGTGCAAAAGCGGCAGGCAGCGACAGCATGCCGACGGTTGCCAGAAAGCGTAAATTAGCCATGATTATTTGCCCTGTGGCTGGGCGTCAATGCTCAGCTTGGTCTGCACTGATTTGACATGCTTCTGGCTATTCGCAACTTCCATAGCCCTGCCCAGGCTGGACTCAGAATCGACTGCGCCACTTAAGGTCACGACGCCTTCAACGGTGGTCACGTCGATGTGAAAAACCTTTAGTATGGAATCATTCGCGATTGCCGTTTTAACGTTTAGGGTAATCATTGCGTCATCAATATAGTCTTCGGCGATCTCGGCCTGGTCGTTAACCGATGTCTTGGCATCGTCAATTTTTGCTCCGACTTTTTCAGCGGCCTTATCAATTTTTTGTCCGGCTTTTTCTGCCGGGCCTTCTTGTTGGCAACCTGCCAAACCAAGACCCACAGAAAGTAAGGCTATGATGAGCCAGTGATCCGTTAGTGTGTTGTGCTGGGATTTATGAGTTGTTTTCATGGGGTATTCCTTACAGTGTTGTTAGGTAAAAGTAGATGCCAACTTAATGCGAACTAAAGCCGAAGGCTGAGTCTGATTCTAGTCGTAAGCGCTGGCGTGGTCTGTACGCTGTCGTACATAGACAAGCGCGGATCGTTGCGCGGCTAAGCGATAGCGGTCTTGACGGTGCAGGTGTTTGTCCAGGCCGGATAAAGTGGAGACGTGTGGTAAAAAAAACCCGCTTGATAGCGGGTTTGAGTGTTTAACAATGGCTAGTTGGTTTTAAAACAGTATTAGTTTTCAATCCAGATCAATTCGACACGGCGGTTTTCAGATTTGCCCGCTTCCGTGCCGTTGTCGGCAATCGGTCGGGCTTCGCCGTAGCCGGTCGCAGTGAGTTTGTTGCTGATACCTTTGGCTTTAAGGTAATCAACCACTGAGGCAGCGCGCCGTTCTGACAATCTCATATTGTAGGCATTGGAACCTTCGCTGCTGGTATGGCCCTGGACTTCAATGTCATTTTTCTGTGGGTAAGTGATCAGGCTTTCTGCAACGCCATCAAGCAGTTCCTTGGCATTCAAGGTCAGTTCGGCAGAATCATAATTAAAATGTTGGCCTTTGAGTATCAGCCTGACCGGGCATCCCGCATTGTCTACGGTGCTGCCTGCTGGGGTTCTAGGGCAGCTATCTATGCAGTCGTTGACACCGTCGGCATCTGAATCCAGCGTTGAACAATCAACAACCGGGGCGGCAATTGGCGCATCGGCGATGGGAGCCTCTGCTTGTGCCATATATGTCGGTTTGTCGCCGAAGGGAATAACAAAACCGACGTTGACCGTCATGTCATGAAACTGGTCTGTACCCGGCTGGACATGGGATAGATTGTTATTGTAACGGTAACGCACGTCACTGCGGAGCAGGAAGTTGTCGTTAATTTCATAGGTAAAACCGACACCGGCCTCAGCAATAAAGCCTGCGGCATTACGCCCCCGAAAATGCGTGTTCATGCCGCCCAAGCCAACAACCGTATAAGGTGCAAATTTTTGGCGGGAAAAGAAATACTGCACGTCAGCGGTACCACCGGCGAGACCCCAGTTGCCGGCGCTCTGGGTAGAGCTCTTGTTAAAGCCGCCAAATTCTTCGTAAAAACCTTTTAACTCGACATTAAAATGCTCGTTGATGATTTTACCGACACCCATGCCGGCACCCCAGCCGGCATCGTCGGCATTGCGGTCGCCCCCGGTGTTGACATAAGTGCCGAATGGCGCAATGTACCAGCGATTATCTAAAAATGGATCGGCTGCTTGTGCTAATGGCAGTAAGCCCATGCCCGCCAATGACGCTATAGTGAGTAAGTTTTTCTTCAACATATTATTTTCCTTCAGTGTAATAAAAAATGGAAACCCATAAAAACATATCGTGACCGCGTTTCTTATGGATGTACGCAGGCTGTCTTAATGTGCTTAATTTTGGCCCTGTGCCGGTATGATTAATGGCTGTAGCGCCTCAATACCCAAACACTTGGTAAGGTAACGGGTGTTGTCAAAAGTCTAGGATACAGGTTAGCCGCGACCATGAAAGCCAGTCTGTACGTTAGCGCACATAGCCGGTTTACATGGGAGGCATGTTAAAAAAGGGATGACGGGTTTCTGTTTGTATGTGCGCTAACGAACCGATTAAGGCTGATTTTCCCGCTACAGTAGCTTTCAGGTTTTGACTGGCTTGAGTCTTGACTCAAAACCTGGCTCCTGGTGAAGATGAATGGCTCATTTCTAAGCTCCGCTCGTTTCTTTAACCTATCCGAATAGTCATTTGATTGGAGATTTACCTATGAAACATGTTACTAAATTTTTTGCCGCAATTTTTGTGGCCTTGGCCTTACTTACTGCGGCGGCTTGTTCGTCGACGCCGACTCAGGAAGGGACGGGAGAGTATTTTGACGACAGCTTTATCACCACTAAGGTTAAGGCAGCGATCCTGGATGATCCTATGTTAAGCCCTCTCGAAATCAATGTTGAAACCTTTAAGGGTGATGTTCAACTAAGCGGTTTCGTGAAAACCCAGGCCGAGATCACTAAAGCGGTTGCTGTCGCACGTAGCATTAGCGGCGTCAAGTCGGTCAAAAACAGTATTCAACTGAAATAATCAAGGAATTACTATGAAAACTATAGACAATGCATTCACCTCCGCCCATGAAGTGGTCGATAATATTGCCTCTGCCGCCAGCCATGCCGCAGATGCGCTTGGCGAGCAAGGCGAACAACTGAAAAAAGCTGAACATCGGCTGGTGGATAATTGTAGCGGCTATGTCCGGGACAACCCCATATCCTCAATCGGTATTGCAGTGGCGGCTGGTTTTCTACTGAGTCGGCTGCTGAGTGGTCGTTGAACCGTTAACCATGAGGTGCGCTACCGTAGTCGAACTTAACGGCTACGGTAGCGCCGTTTTTATGGATATGGCGGCGGCCAGCCACTCCCATTACGAGCCCACAGGTGTTGTTGGTAGGGAAGTGGCTGACGTGCTGTGCAGACAATAGGCCAACCTAATGATGGATCCCGATACAGCAGAAGCTGCACAAACGGCGTCAAGTGCCCAGAGTCCGGGTGTGCTAGGAGTCTGTCGGTCTTTCTGCTATCCCTCATTATAAAGGGTTAGAATAGCGTAGGATTAGCAATTACGGAAAAGGTAGTAAGGCCATTAGCAATCATTTTATCGACATTAACCGAAACGATCCGATCAACGTGCCAGG
>JAURZI010000124.1 GCA_030653435.1 Methylovulum sp. | reverse complement strand
TTTCCAATTGAAACAGTGCGGCGACCAAGTTTTTAAGGCTACCCAAGTAGTTTTCCTCATATCGCCCTTCATCCAGCAACAAGTAGCTGATATGGGGACGATAATTTTCCAGTCCGGCGGGAGCCGGGTGGATGAGCGGGTCAAGATTCACGGGGGCTTGCCAAGGACGTGCGCCATTATAAAGCACAACAGGCAACACTGGCGGCAGCTTGTCTTGGGTTTTCAACTCACCGGTGCGGATAATGTCCTGGTACAACAAACCCAAGTAACCCAAAATGCGTACCGCCATGAAATGGTCAACTGTCGATTGGAATTCCAGGAGCAAATACACGTAGATCCATTCATCACCCCAACGTACCCGCCAAATCAAGTCATCTTCACGGTCCCGAAGGTCGTCACTGACATAACTGCCACTGACTTTTTCCAAGGAAGTAAAATCACACTGGTCTACCCACGCTTCATTAACAAAGCCCTTGAGCAAATCAACCATCATTTCCGGATGTGAAAAAAGCAGTTTATAGCTGTTATCGTGTGACATGGTAAAGCCTAATTTTTATCATCATGTATAGTGGTCTGATTATCAAAAACGCTTTCGCCCGACCGGCGTTTTGTATCAGCCTGCCCAACACCGTGGTGTTATGGGTGAAGCTGAACCGTAGGCTGTTATCCAGATTGGCCTGGTCAACCGGCATGGAGACTGAAGATGTCATAGTGTAATCCTTAGGTTGTACCGGGGAAACACATTAACCCGACTAAGGAAAGTGATTTCCCCAGTGGGTTAAAATTAAAATCACGGCAAAACCGCTGGGTAACAACATCACGACGTTACGCCGCTTCGTCTATTCCTTATTTAAAGTGCTGAACTGGCACTGTCTTTTGCGTCCCGTAGGGCACTACAAAATATCCGTCTTTCCGCACGACACACCTTATGCCGTCTGGAAAGACGATAAAAGCCCAGGCTATTATCGTCTAAATGTTAAAATTGAAAGCCAGCCATATCAGTGCCGATAATGGATATATGGGTCAATCCGGCAATTCACCGTGCTTGACCATAACATCCCTTTCTTCCCGCCAATGCAGGCAAGGCGGATCGTATTCCCCGGATTCAAGCCAATGCCCCAAATCCAAAATATCGTAAGTGATGCCAGCCCGGATGGGTGTGCCGGGATAAGCCTGTTGATACTCCTTAATGTCGATGAACACCGGTGGGTCTTTTACAGGGTAGAAGGAGCCGACAACGAGTCCCGTCTGAATATCAAATGAAAATCTGCCCAGTGAGCCTGAAACGGCCGCCAGTGAATAACTTTGCATAGTTTTCATAGGAATCACCACCGCCACTAATATTCTGAAGGCAACAACAGCACATTATCCAACAAGTAAAATTTCCAAGTCCCTGCCATCAACGTGGTGAAAGGCACATGCTTTGATTTTAGTTGTTCGCCATTGCCATCTTCAACAATGATATGGCATTGTTGCGCTTCCGACGTTACCGTAATCAACAGAAACGCATGCCCGTCCAACATGGGCCAGTATTCGGTTGCGATAATATCCAATAGCCAATAGCTTTCCGTTTCCTCAAAGAAAAACTGGGCGCCCTCGGTATAAAGAAGGGCCCGTACCAAAGCATGGCGGTACCATTTTTCAGTGCCGGTAAACTGGTCCAAGGCTTGTTGCAATGACTCTTTATTTTGTGGTGTTTGCATGGGGATCTCCGAAAGGTGAATATCCGCAAGAACCACCGCATCCGGCAAGGACGGGTATCCTTGCGGGAAAGTGTAAAATTAAAAAGGTTTAAAAATCAGTCTCCGTAATGGAAACGGCTGTCCAAATCGCTAAACGGCCTAAGCTTTAGGGGGTAAGGTCGGGCCAACGCGGATAGCGGCATGCCTGCGGCCCGCTACTGTAGTCGGGCAATCGTCTGACAAGCATTCACTGGCATTATCATAAACGCGGCCACACTGGGCGCATTCAAAAGTGTTTGCAATGGGAGCAAGGTGGGGCAGGGCTTTCCTCGCAAAATCCAAAGCCCTATCACTACCGGCCAACAGTGCCCTACAGGCATGGAAGGCATATTCCCGTCGTTTGAGCTCGTTTACCGACGCGTCAGGTTCAGGAAACGTTGCCACGGCTTCGGCCGTAAACTTCAAGGTTTCTTGGGCCACTTCTTCATAATCATCGTATAGAAGCGGCATGCTTTCCGTATCATCCCAAAGCGTGCCGGCATCAAAGGCATCGCTAACGTAGGCGATAGCCGTTGCCAGGTCGGGTGCATTGACACCGACCACGACGCGGTGGACATAGTCAATGGTGTAAGTGACGGCAAATTGATTACCGGACACCTTGTTGGCGCCATTATTTTCAATCATGTTTTTCCTCTTGAAGTAAAAGGGGACAACCACGCCCAATGGGGGTGTTGCCCCTATGGGTTTAAGGCGGGTTAGAACCAGCCATCGTGTAGGTTAGCCGACAAAAGGCTTTCCATGGAGAACGGAACCTGGGCGGTTTGTTCGTTTTTAAGCGTCAGCCGCATCCGTTCCGAGGAATCCCTTCGGAAGGACTCCAAAAACAACGGATCGACATCAGGCACTAAAGCCTGTAGCGCGGCCTTGTAATCAATGCTGCCTTGTTGCCTATACCGGCTCAGCCTAAGGCCGCCAGTTTCCGCTTCGGCATAATCGCCCATCAATTCAAGGAACTGTTTTTCAAGGGTGGCCTGTTCTTTCAACAGCGGGGCCATTTTGGCTTTGTACCCGTCAATTGTGCCTTCAAGAAGATGGTAAGCCAATGCCAAGGCATTCCACTGCACCTTATCCTGACCCGACGGCATAAACAGGTCGCGTTCAGGATCTTTTTTCGGCGGCAGGTTGTTGGCCAAGCAGCCGACAAATTGCCTGGCTTCAAAAACCAAGGTTTGGATCAGGGCATCGTCGCGCTGAATTTCAAAATCAATGGTTTCTGTTTCATTGAGATACAGCGACAACCAGCCTTTATCCGCATCGGCAACCTGGATTTGTTGCTGCACCTGGCTGTAATAGCGTTGATAAACCGCAGATGAGCGGCCATTTTGCTTTGCGTCCAGGAAATTGCGTTCCGTGGGGGCTTTGAATTCAACCGGGATGCCGTCGTCATCGATACCATCGAACGACGCCCGTAAAAAAGGGTATTCATCCGATTGGCCGCACAGAGGCAACAACAGCGTGCCGTGCCGGCGTTCGAAAGATTGTCGGGCAAACGGTTCTATGCGGACACCACGCCGGACATGGGGGTTCCTGTCCAGATTATCCGGCAGAATCAAACCCGTTTTTTCGGCGAAGAGCCGAAACCGGGTCATATAAGGGCTATTTCCCAACACGACATCGGCTTCGGAAGCTGAAACCCCTGAATTGCGCCAGTGATGCCATTCGGGGGAGCGTTGGCTGACATTAATAATTTTCATGATGTCTCCAATACAGCCAGGGCATCATAAAAAAACCCAGCGGGCTGATATGAAGCCCCGGTGGGATTGCTAAAGTAAATGGCTCAGGTAGTATGTCAAAAAAACCACAGGAGACGATGATGGCCCCATTGCAAGTTATCGAAGGAAAGCGCGAGGAATTGGAAAAACAACTGGTCGGCTGTATTTTCACCCCAGGGCCAACGCCGAAAGCATTCGAGGACATACTGGCAAGCCTTGAAAGGCGGGCCGAGCTTACCCTCGTCCCTGATCCAGACGGGACAATTCAAGCCGGGCAATGAGCTCTTCGTCAATCAGCCGCAGGCATAGCCTCAAATCGGCCTTACCTTCACGGCTGGACACACACTCATAAGCACGGAAGATTTCATCTTTTTTGCTGGCGATTTGTTCTGTAGTCGCCGTGTCAAGCCAGGCAATAAAGGCCTTGATGGTCAGTTTATTCATGATGCTTCCTATCAAAGGGCATCACGAATCCCCAAGGGCATGGTGATGCCCGGTTGGGTAAAAGTGGCTATGGCTTATTCAAAAAATGACATTAACAGGTCATTGCAGGTTTCGTAGCCCAACAGTGCGGCGAGGAAAACGGAGGCAATGACAATTGATGACATGACGTTAACAACAAGGGTTTTCATAATGGCCTCCAAAAAGAAGGGCATCACAGAACCCACCAAGGCATGATGCCCCGAGGGATTTATCAGTGTGTCGCGGCAGCCTCTGGATTTTCAGAAGGCAGGGATGATGCTTGTGCCTGTGCAACTGCTTCTGCTGGTTGCACAGGCCCAGATAAAGGATCATTCGGCAATACGGACTCATAGTGCTGCCTGGCCTTGTTGATTTCTACAATCAAGTAGTTCATGTCCAAGGGTTCATAACCTTGTTGTGAAGCATAATCAATCGCCGCTTGCCAAGCTTGGCCCTTGGTTGCACGGGCAACCAATTGTGCCGCCTGCCTTGCAAGATGGGCGGGCGGGCTATAATTCCCGGAATCAATTTGGGAATCAACCACTTCGCCTTCAATAATGCGTTCGGCTTCGTCAGTGTCGTAAATACCCACAAAACCAAAAGCTACCCTTGCACATTGGATCAAGGCCTTATGGCGCAACATCCGTTTGGTATGGGTTTGCCACGGGCCGTCAACGGTATAAGGTTTGTTACTGGAATCCCTACCCGAAAACGGCTGGCGATAAACTTCATCAAAATATTCACGGATGCGGACTGGATGGCTACGGTCTTTACGGTAAATGACGCACTCAATCCAGGACGGGCATGATTTTGACGTGCTGTTCGCGTCAACCACCCATTCAGTCGACTCGACAAACTCCATGCCGTCCATTTCCCTATGTTTGTTGACCATAATCAGCCAACCATCAATACCGACAACAGGGACAATGCCTTCCTTATCCGGGTAAGCATAAATTTCCTTGGTGAAGGGGTTCAGGCCGTATTGGTCAGATACGATCAACAGCGCATACATCTGTTCGTCGGTAATTTCGACTTTGAGGTAGCTGCCGTCATGCTGTTTTTTGGGCTTTTGTTTAAAGGCGGTCGCTTTTAGCGTCGCCATCAGCTTTTGTTCGTCTGGGAAATTAAATTTCTCGGAGAATTTTTGAAATATCGATTCTTTGGCTTTAGTCATGGCGCCCTCCAAAAGGATAAGGAAGGGACACCCAAATCCCTAGGGACAGAAGTGTCCCAACGGGAAAATTAAAACATCAATGAATGCCCAAGCCAGCCGTGTTAAACCCTCGGCTAGTGGCAAGGATGGCGCTTAAAACGGATAGTCGTCGTCCATCAGGCCGTCATATGGTGGTTCCTGATAGATCGGCGTCATCTCCTTGGCAACGGATGAAGTTACCGCAGAAGTGGCTGGCCGTTCAGAAGAAGTCTCCGGTTTTCCACCCAGCATCTTCAGGGTTCTTGCGTGGATTTCCGTCGTGAAACGGTCCTGACCGGATGATGGGTCTTGCCATTTTCGGGTACGGAGCGCACCTTCTAGCAACACCAACGACCCTTTCTTAAGATGGTCACGGGCGGTCTCTGCGCGGTTGCCGAACAGCACGACGCGATGCCATTCTGTCCGTTCCTTGCGTTGGCCGCTGGTTTTGTCGGTATAAACATCAGTGGTCGCCAAGGATAGGGCGGCAATGGGCTGTTGATCCTTGGTATAGCGGATATCAGGATCGCGGCCTAAACGGCCAATGAGCGTAGCGGTGTTATAAGACATGGAAGTCTCCAATTTAGTGTGGGATAAAAAAGGAGACAGTGCCACCCAATGGGGGCAAGGCCTCCAAGGGGATCATGGATTGGCGGTCAAAGCCGCTATTTGGGCATGGCGTTGTTGGGCTAACTGCCTTGTTGTGTCAAAAGCCTGTTTGCCGGCGGACAACGCAGTGCCTACGGTCGCCAACAGTAAAATGACAATAAATAAAGTTCTCATGTGTGTGGCCTCGGTAAACCGGGGAACACACGGAACCCGACTGGGGGAAGTGGATTCCCCAGTGGGTTAGTAAAATCACGGCAAAGGCCGCTTAGTATCATAATCACGACCTTAGGTCGCTTCGTCTATTCCTTATTTAAAGTGCTGAACTGGCACTGCCTTTTGAGACCCGTAGGGTGCTACAAAAATCTGTCTTTCCACAATGAACTAATGAGCATTCTGGAAAGGCTGGACTCATCGATATATAAAAACACCGATCCGTTGAGATCAAAAGCCACCTGAATATAGGTGGCTTTTGATGGGAATCAGGGTTCCAGATAGTGTCCTGAAAACACCAACCTTTCACCCGCCATCAACAATATCGGTAGCAGATTGTCCTTCGGGCTGTTCTTCGAAAGACCCTCCGCCGGCGACCACATTACTTTCGTAAACCCGATTTTGGCTTAGCCATTCACGCATTTCCTGATTGTCAACACGATCATAGATTTCTTCAACTGGTAAGGTCATCGCAATCGACTCAAACGTTATGGAGTCACCAAAACTATATTCTTCCGGTTTCCAGCCATTCATTTTACGAAGAACGGTCACCCGGACAATTTCTTGTTCGACCAACACATATTCCTGTAAAGAAGGCAGGTTTATGTAGAGAATGAGTTTTGTTGTGAAATCGCGTTTTCTGGTCGATTGGGACAACACTTCAAAAATGATCACCGGGCTATCCGTTATCCCGTTTTTCTCCGTATGATTGCAAACAACGACGACGTCAGGATAGACATAGTCTTTTGCCACTTTTGCCTTCATATCCGCCATTAAAACTTCACACGGTTTGCCCTTCAGATGAACCCCGAATTCACGGGTAATATTAGCGGTTATCCTGATATGGTTGGTACTCGCTCCGGACATCGCATAAGCACGGCCATCAATATATTCATGCCGGACTTCAGCATCAGGCTCTGTCCTTAAATACTCTTCTTCTGACATGGCAATGCCATCAGACTCGGATTTCGGTTGTAAAGCCATAGGATAATTCTCCGTAGATTCGTTGCCAATCTTCGCATTCATGGTTATTTCCCGCTATTCTTAGTTAAAAATTAGGGGGAAACAAGCTGGGGGCTGGAACGGGTTTGTTACCCGTTCCGTAACGTTTCAACGGATTGTCGGCATTGCAAAACGTTAAGACAAAAACCAAAATCACTGTTCGCTACGTACTAACCGAACATAGTTGTTATTGCTCTTATTGTACCAATTGCTGTAGCCAAAGCTGAAGTTGACATACCAGGCGTATTTACTAGGGTTAGCAATCGGCGAGGAAGACCAAAACGAACCCCTAGATGTATTGGGGAATACTGCTTGTACGATGGCGGGTCTGGCATAATCGCCGCCACAGTCCCATCTGCCATCATCTTTGGTTTCCTTCTCTCCGCTACTGCAATACACCAAACCATGCAATTCTTCGTAGCTAGGGACGCGCCAATCGCTATAACCCGCATACTCCACGCGTTTAGGGAGGTTCATCGCCTGTTCCCATGTCACTTGTGTGGTTTCTCCTGAACAAGTCGAACCATCCCACGTTTGTCCAAAACTACAACGCATCCACATCAGCCCCGTGATCGGATCTTTGACTAAACCGCCTTTCACTTGATAACGGTCAAGCATTTGCCAGTCTTCCGCTGTACTTGTGGGGGCAGGTGCGGGGCTTTCTTTACTGGGCAAATCTTCGTGGCAATCAATGCCTTTCCAGCATTTTGCGTGACTAACCGTCACCATCAACAAACACGACAAAGCTAACGCCACGTTAAAACCATTTATTTTCATTGCTACGCCTCTTAAATATTGTGTACAAAAGTCACGCCCATTTCAGCCACCTGATGGATGCTTCTATTATTGGTTAAACCCGTTTTATAACCTGCCAACATCGCTGTTGCCCGTTCTTCTGGCGTACCATGATGGTCACGATTAGTAAAATCGTTATCGCCTTTTAGATATAAACTCTCCATAAAGACTTCCGCATCAATCTCGCCATCGCGTAAACGTTTTAAACCGATGTGATAACCTCCTAAATAGTCAGCGTGTAGCTCCAGTAATTTACTTGTGGGTTGTGACTGTGTTAAACGCTGCCCGAACTCAGTTTGAAATTGATATATATGCCCGAACTCATGCGCCATAATTCCCGCGACTGCTAAAGCCCCCCATTCACTGCGCGTCAATTCAGCCGATAATAAATATTTGCCCAAGACTAAGGTGCCATTAGTATCCAGCAATTCTCATTATGACCCCAAGCTACCCTATTTCCGGCTTTGGGGGTCGAACAATTGGGCTTTTCGGGTTATAAGACCAGCCCTCCAGCATAAAATCGAGCAGATGCTCCCAGCTATCAAAGCACAAGTAAGAAG
>JAURZI010000113.1 GCA_030653435.1 Methylovulum sp. | reverse complement strand
ATCAGTCTCAGGCCACAGCATGGATTGAGGCGTTTGCATCAGATCACGCCATGGTGGCGATTCCCGTGGAGGCATCCAGTCATGGCAACAACCATCTTGCATCGATCATGGAGCGCAGCCTGGATATTGATGCGCACGGTGGACGACTGTCAGATCTCCTTTTGCGGGCACTCCGGGATCGCTCGATCTCCAAGACTGAGGCTGATCAGATCGCCGCGCAAGTCGACCAGGAGATGAGGCTGTTGGCCAAGATGCGCAGAAATGTATTGCGCATCGCTGACACGGGTGGCCATCTGGTCATGAATCAAACCTCGGGCACTTGAGGTCGGGCATGTCGAAGCGGGGTAGACCAATGGGGCCGGTGTTGATCGCGGTGCTTGAACGCATCAAAAATCGACACATGACGGCGCGCGAGGTGGCCTATGAGCTTCAGCTCTCGATGGACGAGGCAAACAATGCATGCAGACGGTTGCATGATGCGGAGATGATTGTGGTGCAAGAAAAAATCAAAGTCGAAAAAATTAATAAACGTGTCAGTGTGTATGCCGTTGCTCCTGAGCCTAAGCGTTCACCAGCCATGATGGCTGCCAACATTTTTAGTAAGCAAAGAAAATGAAAAAGCGGATCGATTTTAAAGCGATCGCAGAGGCTGCGCTCGGGCGTTCAGAGGTGTTGGTGAGCCACTGGCTGCCCAACGGCCGCAAAGAGGGCCACGAGTGGAGCTGCGGCGATTTGCAAGGCAATGCCGGGCATTCCATGAAGGTGAATTTGACCTCAGGCGTCTGGGCTGACTTTGCCTCGGATGCTAAGGGCGGCGACCTCATCTCACTGTACGCCGCGATATTCACCGGAAACGACCAGGCACGCGCAGCAAAAGAGCTGGGTGAGCAGTTGGGTATTTCGGGCGTAGCAACATCACCAGTCGCCGCTCATACCTCCTCAAGCACATCGACGGGACCTTCTGCGCAAGCCAAGAAACGCACGCCATGGATGCCGATGGGCACGGCACATGATAATGCAGGGGCGATGCCTGTGGCGCACATTAAGCGCGGCAAGCCCGAAGCCGTGTGGGAGTACCGGACACGCGAGGGCGGGTTAATCGGTGCCGTGTATCGCTTCAGGACATCGGATGGCGGCAAAGAGGTGTTGCCTTGCGTATGGGCCAAGCATGAGGTTTCAGGGGCACTGGAATGGCGCTGGATGTCATTTGCTGAGCCTCGCCCGCTCTATGGCTTACACCGGCTCACAAATGCAATTGGGCCGGATGCCAAGCCTGTATTGGTCGTGGAAGGGGAAAAGTGCGTCGATGCCGCTTTTGGGATGCTCAAGGATAAGTTTGACGTGGTCAGTTGGCCAGGTGGAGGCAAGGCCGTTCATAAAGCAGACTTCGCACCGCTCAAGGGGCGCAAAGTCATCCTCTGGCCAGACTGCGATGCAAAACATGAGATTGAAAACGATCCCAATTCACCCCTGAAGAGGGCGGAGAAGCAGCCCGGTGTAGCGGCAATGATGAGCGTGGCCAAGGTCACACATGAGCTTGGGTGCCAAGTCTACCTGGTAGAGATCCCCGCGCCTGGTGAGCGGGCTGATGGCTGGGACATTGCTGACTTCATCGAAGAGGGCGTGTCTGCCGATGACTTGGTTGCGTGGATGCGCGAGCGCACGGTCAAGCTCTTTGATGAAAAAACTCCAGAAAGCATTTCTACCCTTGAAGCGGCTCGCGCGGACAAGAGACAGTACTGGGGCTCGCGTCTGATTCGTGGTGATCGTGGCGGGTACCGGGATTGCAAAGAGAATGTCACCATCGCCCTTGAGGATCATCCTCAGCTAAAAGGTTTGGTCGCATATAACGAGTTTTCAGCGCGCGTCGAAAAGGTCAGACGTGCGCCTTGGGACAAGCAAACGGGCGAATTCAAACCCAAGGAATGGTCGATCCACGATGACCGTGAGCTGAGCATGTGGACGGCGCTTAATTGTGACCTCCTGATTGGGAGCACAGGCACGGTTGGCGAGGGCGTGGAGCTGGTCTCGCAGCGAAACAAATACCATCCAGTCAGGGATTGGCTGGAAAGTCTGACTTGGGATGGATTTGACAGGAACCAGCACTGGCTTCATGAGTTGCTCGGCGTAGCTGATACGACTTATGGCCGCCTGGTGGGCAAGATCTGGTTGCGGCAAGCCGTCAACCGAATCATTAACCCCGGGTCTAAGGGCGACTACGTACTCATTCTTGAGGGCACGCAAGGGCTAAACAAATCTACCGCGTTGCGGCGTCTAGGTGAGGCGTATTACTCGGATGTCACGCTTAATCTGAACGACAAAGATTCTTTGATGGCGTTAGCAGGCGTATGGATTCTTGAGATTGCCGAACTCGATGCGTTTAATCGCGCAGAGTCTACGCGCATCAAGCAATTCATCACGCAGACTGAAGACCGGTTCCGCCCACCTTATGGCAAGCGGATGATTGTCCAGCCGCGTCAAACAGTGTTTGCAGCCACGACAAACAACTACGAGTACCACAAGGACCCGACTGGGAACAGACGCTTCTGGTCAGTGCTGTGCACCAAGATTGATCTGGATCTGATCACTGAATGGCGCGAGCAGATGTTCGCCCAGGCGTTGGCTGAAGTGCTGGCCGGCGAGCCTTGCTACCCGACACGGGATCAAGAGCGCAACCTCATCATGCCCGAGCAGGAGCAGCGTGAGATTGTCGACGTGTGGCATCAGCCGATTTATGAGTGGCTGCACAAGGATGAGAATTGCCAGACGAATGAATTCAGCACGTTTGATATTTTGACTGGTGCGATCAAGATGCCGGCCGACAAGATGGACGGTCAGCGCAGTGCTGCGACTCGGGTCGGTAATTGCATGGCAAAGCTAGGTTGGGCAAAGAAGCATGCTCGGAAGGGCGTGCGTCGCGTTTGGGTCTACCTGAGACCCATCGACGAAAGGATGCCTTCCAGCGCTAGCCATACAAGCGGGGAGGACGATGATCCAATCCCTTTCTAATCCTCACGCCAACGGTCAGTTGGGCGTCAACTTCTGTCACTTCCAGGGATGGCTGTGCGGTGCGAGCTGGTGCTCGACCGTCACACGCCGAAAAGGTCGGACCGAAGGTTGTACCGCCTACGACCCGCATAAACAAAGGGTTGGTACAACGGCACAACCTGCACAACCACACCGCGCGCGCCCGTGCGCGTGTACGCGTGTGAAGCTTCATGCACCAAACACCATATCAGTATTTTTTACTCAATTCATTAAAAGAGGTTGTACCGTTGTACCAAGCCTTTGTTTATGCGGCTTTCAGAAGGTACAACCTTTTTTAATGGCACAACCTAGGTTGTACCAATGAGCAATCAGAACTTAAGAGACGAAATGCCCGAGGTTACGGCCTTCATTGACTCGATGCGAGAGGCCTTTGGGAAGGACCACATTGACCACCAGATACGCCGTGGCATACGTGGAGAGCCTGTGTTCTTTGCCCAGGAGAACGGGCGCCAGATCGGTACACCAGTTAATAAGGAGGTAAAGCATCATGCAAAGGATTGAATGGGTTGCAGCCATGCTCGATCAGTGGGCGCTGTGGAGGTTGACTGGATCGACCAGGATGGGCGGCTACTCTTGTCCGGCCTACAACATCGAGCGGGTGAGCCAGACCGATGACGTTCGAGCAGGCATGCGGCGCTTTGACCCTACTGAGGATGCCAGTGCGCTAAAGACGGATCAAGCAATCGCCAGTCTGCCTCGTGAGCTCAAAGCGGCTGTGTTGTACACCTACGCCTACGATGGAGGCGCTGAGCTCACAGCGCAGCGTCTAGGCGTCACACGGGCCACTCTGCATCGAAGGCTGTGTCAGGCTGACACGAGGATCGCAGAATGGTTTGATGTAAAAAAAATGTTAAATGATTCAAAAAAGAATTTTGCCATTTATACATAGTCCGTCATAATCCTGTACATTCCAGCGGAGCTTGCGACATAGCCGCCCAGACAACAGCCTGAATCAGAAATGGTTCGGGCTTTTTTATTGATCCCATGGCAACCAAAGCGCTCAGGCCTTGCAGCTATCCAGGCTGTGGCGCGCTGGTGGCTGAGCGTCCTCGTTGCTCAGCTCATACTGCAGCACAGTCAGGCGCATTCGCTGACTCGTCGCGCGGCACGAGACACGAGCGCGGGTACGGCAACGAGTGGAGCAAGTCACGCATCAGGATATTGCAGCGCGATGCTGGCTTGTGTCAGCTCTGTCTGGCAAAGGGAGTTGTGAACTATTGCGCAGGAAAGAAGTTCGGCGCGCAGGTTGATCACATCGTTCCGAAGTTTGAAGGCGGAACGGATGAGGATGAAAACCTGCAGACCGTTTGCGTGCCCTGTCACAAGGAAAAAACCGCATCGGAAAGCGCTCGGGCGCAACGAAATGGCGCGTGGTGAAAGGCACCGGGGGGCAGTCAAAAGCTTAGGACCTTTGCCACCCAGTACCGTCCCCTGAGGTCATTTTTACGTGCGGGAGTTTCAAGGGAGGGGGGGGTCAAGCATCTCTCAGTGCAGATATTTGACGAAATTGATTCGCCAAAATTTGGCAAAAATCAAAGGAATTTGAGATGGGATTACGAGGACCGAAGGCGTTGCCGGCCAACGTACACCTGCTTCGAAACAATCCAAGTAAAAAACCGCTCGCTTCGCTGTTCGATGAGTTTCGGCCTGAGGTTGATATTCCGAAAGTGCCGCCCTGGCTTTGGGCTGAGGCAAAAAAAGAGTGGAAACGAATTACGCCTGAGCTCAAGCGTTACGGCTTGATCTCGCAGCTAGACCGTGCTGCGCTGGTGATGTATTGCCAAGCCTGGTCGGAATATGTGTGGCTCAAGCAAAAGCTTTCGGAGGCGATGGCCAACGCAGAAATCGGACGTGAGGCAGCGAAAGCGCAGGGCAAAGATTGGTTTGGCGATGATGGATTCAAGATCACGACGGCCAACGGAGGATTTTCATACTCGCCTTATGGCGTGGCCGCCAAACGTGCGGGCGATGAAGTGGCGAAGTACCTGCAGGCATTTGGATTATCTCCTTCCTCGCGCGGTCGCGTTACGACTGGCACCAGTCCGCAAGGCAAATTGTTCGACGATGATTCGGAGTGGGACTGATGTCTGACGGCACGAAACTGAGTTTTGCCGAGATTGCCACGCAGTATGCGCGTGATGTCGTCGATGGCAAAATCATTTCCTGCAAGTGGCATAGACTGGCGTGCAAACGCCATCTTGACGATCTGGCTAAGGCTGCGGCCGGTGACTGGCCTTATGTTTTTAATCCCGAAATTACCAACGCTAAAGGCAAAACGTACTATCCGGCGGAGCGGATCTGCAAGTTCGCTGAGCGCATGCCGCACACGAAAGGTGAATGGGCAGCTCTCGGCCAGCGGATCAAGCTGGAGCCGTGGCAGGTTTTTGTTTTGGCGTGTTTGTTTGGGTGGGTAAACAAATCCACAAACAAGCGCAGGTTTCGTGTGGCAGACATTATCGTGCCACGGAAAAATGCAAAAAGTACGATCGCGGCGGTGGTTGGTAACTACATGCTCGTGGCGGATGGCGAGTTTGGTGCCGAGGTGTATTCCGGCGCCACATCAAAAGATCAGGCAAACGAAGTGTTCCGTCCGGCCAAGCTGATGGCCAGGGATGCCATGATGTCGCGCGAGAAGTCGTTTGTGGAGGAATTCGGGGTCACGATCAATGTTTCAAACATGAGCGTGATCGCCAATAACTCAAAGTTTGAACCGGTGATCGGCAAGCCTGGTGACGGTGCGTCGCCATCTTGCGCGATTGTGGATGAGTACCACGAACATCAGACGTCCGATCTGTACGACACGATGCAGACCGGGATGGGCGCACGGTCTCAACCGATGTTGCTGATGATCACCACTGCCGGATCTGACATTTCCGGGCCATGCTATCTGCACCAGGTGGAGCTACAAAAGATTCTGGAAGGCGTGATCGAAAATGATCAACGGTTTGGGATTGTGTTCACAGTCGATGAGGATGATGACTGGACCAGTGAAATTGCACTAAAAAAAGCCAACCCGAATTATGGCGTATCAGTGGATGCTGAGTTTTTAAAGTTGCAGCAAGAAAACGCAAAGGCAGATCCGCGCAAGCAAAACATTTTTAAGACTAAGCACCTGAACATCTGGGTTGCGGCGGCATCGCCCTGGCTGAATCTGCTGAACTTGCAGCGGGCCGGCGATCCGAAGCTCAAGCTTGACTCTCATGCGTGGGACGGTTGCGTGGTCGGCCTCGATCTGGCCAGCAAGCAGGACATCGCAAGCGCCGTGTACGTGATGTGGCGAGACCTCGAGGATGGCAGGCACTACTACGCGGTGAGCAAAAACTACGTCCCAGAGGCGGTCCTTGAAAAGCCAGAGAACGCGCACTACGCGGCCTGGAACCATGCAGGGCACCTGATTGCTACGCCTGGAAACATGATCAACCTTGAGCAGATTCAGGAGGATGTGATTGTGTCCGCGCACCTTGTGCCGATCCGAGAGGTGGCCAAGGATCCTTGGGGCGGTCACCAGCTGGGCGCCAACCTGGCAGAAGAGGGCTTTACGGTAGTGGATATCCCTCAGCAGGTCAGGTATCTGTCGGATCCGATGAAGGAAATCAACGCACTGGTCGACGCGGGGCGGTTTCACCACGACGCTAATCCGGCCTATGTGTGGATGTTGTCAAACGTGGAAGTCAAAGAAGACAGGAACGATAACGTTTTCCCGAGGAAAACGCGCAAGCAAAACAAGATCGATGCAGCAATTGGCACGATCGTCGCGATGAACCGAGCCTTGGCCGTCTCAACTGAAGACCAGGCGATCCCAGAAATGATCATCCTATGAGCGCAATGACAAAAAACTGGTTTAACGCTGAGCGCGTGAGTCAGCCAGGTAGCGTCATTCTTAATCAATGGATGGCCTCCAGGCAGAGCGCCCGTCAAAGTCCTAAAGCCGCTGTGGATGCAACCCCGGTGTCTGAGATTCTTCCAGGCACGGAGATGTACAACATCTTGACCGGCGGCGGGATGGATGGTGGCGCCGGTGTGGCCGTCACGGAACAATCCGCGATGGCTGTGGGTGCCGTGTATGCCTGTATTGGCCTGATTGGTGGCGCGATGGCCTCCATCCCTCTCCATTTTTATCGTCGGAAGAATGGCTCCAGAACTCGGATTGACCATCGGCTTTGGTGGTTTTTCAACGAATCGCCATGGGCAAACTGGACTGCGTCATCGGCGTGGATGTTTACCGTGCAGTCGATCGGATTGCTTGGGGACAGTTTTTGGGAAATCAAACGCAAAAACCGGTTTTCCCTTTCGGTCGAGAGTATTGAGGGCTTTGAGCCGCATCATCCAAACCGCGTCTATGTGGACATGCACAATGACGGTTCTTTGTTCTACCTGGTGCAGGATCGTACAACCGGCACCATTCGCACGGTAGAAGCCGAGGACATGCTGCATTTCACGGGGGTTGGATTTGATGGCAAACGCAGCCTCTCGCCGTTGCGAGCGGCATTGCGTAGCGCGGCGGGAATTGCGATTGCCGCAGATCAGCACGCAGGGTCGTTTTTCAAAAATGGGGCGCGGCCGGATTTCGTCATCACGATGCCCGGAAAAGCCGACGAAGGTCAGATTAATGCACTGAGAAATAGTTGGTCCCAGCGCTATCAGGGAGCGCTTCGTGCTCACTTGCCAGCTGTGTTGACCGGCGGCATGGAGGTGCAAGAGCTCACGATGAGCGCAGAGGATGCGCAGCTGATTGCGACCAGAAACTTTCAAGTCAAAGACGTTGCGCGCATCTACGGCGTGCCGCCTCACATGATTGGTGATACTGAAAAAACCACCAGTTTTGGCAGCGGTATTGAAAGTATGTCAATTGGTTTTGTGCGGTACACGCTGCGCCGCTACATGGACGCATTCCAGCAGGAAATCAACCGCAAACTCTGGCCGCGCAATGCCACGATTTTTGGCGAATTCAATGCCGATGCGCTGCAGGACGGCGATAGCAAGGCGCAGTCGGAGTACTTTGGCAAAGCGCTGGGCGGACCGGGCAGTCAGGGCTGGATGACCATCAATGAAGTACGTCGCTTAAAAAACCTGCCGCCTATTCTGGGCGGGGACGAAGTTGTGCGCGCCTCACTAACCCAATCGGATCGACCCGAGGGCAACCTTAATCGACAAAACGACGAAAACAGCTCCGAGTCAGAGCCGAATTCTGACGACGACCCTGACGGAGAATGATATGCACCCCATGCTGAAACTGCTTGCGAACAACAAGCATCGCGGACGATTCAAGTCTGAAATTAAACCCGGGTCCAATGAGGCCACGATCTATCTTTATGACATGATTGTGGACTCGGATATCGAGGCTGAGTATTGGGGCGGCGTCAGCCCTCAAGCCTTCATTAAAGCCCTGAATCAAATCACGGCAGCGACGATTCATTTGCGCGTCAATAGCCCCGGCGGGTCGGTTTTTGCCGCTCGTGCCATGGAGCAGGCAATTCGCGAGCATTCTGCCAGGGTTGTGGTCCATATTGATGGGTTGGCGGCCAGCGCTGCAAGCTTTCTCGTCATGGCTGCCGACCATATTGAAATGGCGCCAGGTAGTTTTATGATGATCCACAAAGCCTGGACATTTGCCTACGGCAATTCTGACGATCTGCTCAAAACAGCCGAAATGCTGGATCAGATTGATGGCTCTCTGGTGTCGACTTACGCGACATCCACCGGCCAATCCGAGGAAAGCATCCAGTCCTGGATGACTGAAGAAACTTGGTTTGATGCCGACAAAGCGGTTGAACTTGGTTTTGCTCACTCAGTTTATGACCAGGACGCGCAGAATCACCAGCGTGGAAGCCAAAATAAATCGGACTGGGATCTGAGCGCGTATGCGCACGCACCGCAGTCGGTGGCGATCCCATCTGACGAAGCCCCTGCGCCGCTAAATGCACCTGAAAATCTCTCTCGTCTCACCGTAGTTGACCGAGAAGCCTTGGCCAGAGCCGCCAAGGTTGCCCTAGTTTCTGCCTGACGCTCACGCGCCAAGCATCAATCAGCCGCCATCTTGGCGGCCTTTTTTTTGGAGTCATCCTCATGAACAGCACGAAAGCCTTGCGTGAGCGCCGCGATCAATTAGCGCACACTTTGCACAACCTTGTAGACAAGGAAAAAACCCCGGAATGGAAGCCAGAACACCAGTCGCAGTACGACTCGGCGATGGCTGAAATCTCCAATATTGATGAGCAGCTCAAGCGTCATACCAACGCCATGGCGGTGATCGCTGCCGATGCCGCAGATCGCGGCCTCATCCAGGACGCCGATCGCGACCGCTTTACGCGCACTCCTGGTGCGCATAAAGAGGAAACACAGGCACTTCGCGCTTATCTGACTGGCGGGTTGTCCAATTTGCAGCCCGAGCAGCTCAACCAAATGCGCGCGCGCCAAGCCGGCGACATTCGTAACGTGATGAGCATGCCTCAGGCCGCTATGAGCGCAGGCACCCCTGCTGAGGGCGGTTACACAGTGGCCACTGAGTACTACCGTCAAATGACCGAGGCCATGAAAGCCTTTGGTGGGATCCGCACGGTTGCCACGGTCATCCAGACTGGCAATGGCGCTCCGATGAACTTCCCGGCAGCGGACGCGACAAGCGAAGAGGGCGAACAGGTTGGTGAAAACGCCGCTGTGGCGCTTGGCGAAACCACGTTCAGCAATCTGGATCTGGCTGTCTACAAGTACTCGTCCAAAAAAATCGCCTTGCCGTTTGAGCTGATTCAGGACTCCATGTTTGATCTGGAAGCTTATATCCAGAATCTATTGAGCCTGCGCCTTGGTCGCATCACTTCCAAGCGCTTCACGACGGGCACGGGCATCAGCCAGCCTAATGGCGTCGTGACGGCCTCAACGGCAGGCAAGGTTGGCGCAACGGGGCAGACTGCCACGATCACCTACGACGACCTGGTTGACCTCGAGCACTCGGTGGACCCTGCTTACCGCAGTGGCGCAGGCGTGGCATTTATGATGCACGACAGCACACTCAAGGTTCTGCGCAAAATCAAGGACACGGAAGGTCGTCCAATTTTTGTACCAGGTTACGAGCAGGGTAACCCCGGCGGCGCACCCGATCGCTTGCTCGGTCGCCGAATTGTGATTTCGCAGGAAATGCCCGTCATGGCTGCCGATGCAAAATCGGTGCTCTTCGGTGATTTCAGCCGCTACTTCATCCGCGAAGTCATGGACATGACACTTTTCCGGATGGCTGATTCGAACTTCATCCTGAATGGTCAGATTGGATTCGTGGCGTTTAACCGCCAGGGCGGCAATCTGATCGATGTCGGCGGCGCAGTCAAGCACTACGCCAACTCTGCAACCTAAAAAAGGGAGACTGGGCCGGGTTTAACCGGCCCAGATGAGATTGATGAAAGGGCGAATTCTTATTGACGTCCCTGCGCACAAGTTCAAATGTGGGCAGTATCTGGATTTGCCAGATGAATTAGGCTCGCAGCTCGCGGCTCAAGGGGTCTTCGACGTGAAAGCACAAAGTGCTATAGCCGAGGAGCAGCAAAAACAGCAGCCTCAACCAGAGGCAGAAAATATGCTCGACGAGGATGCACAGGGACTTTTAGCTGACCAGGCGCAAGAGCAACCTGTTGCGACCCCCTCGCCGAAAAACGCAAAGCAGGCGAAGTGACTTAAATGACCATGCTGACAGTCACGCTCCCCACTCCCGCAGCGGTCACTCTGGCTGAGGCAAAGCTGCATATGCGGGTTGAGGTCGATGATGAGGATACCTTGATCACCAATCTGATCTCTGTCGCCACATCAATGGCCGAGCATGAGTTGGGGAGGGCGCTTGTCACGCAGTCGATGAAAGTCAATCTTGATCGGTTTCCTAGAGGGCCGATTGATCTCTACATGCCTCCTGTTGTAAGCATCACAAGCATTCAGTACGAAGACGAGAACGGGTCAATACAAACCTTAGATTCGGCAAATTACCGTCTGGTCAAAGACTTCCAGCGCCCTCGGATAACCGCTTCATCCTGGCCGGTTGGCTCGGATGTCGAAGTGATTTACCAGGCGGGCTTTGGTGCGATCGCTGACGTGCCCGCACCAATTAAGCAATGGATTTTGGTGCACGTTTCATCGATGTACGAAAACCGTGAATCTATTGGCAAACCTTTAGCAACACTGCCCTATGTGAGCGCTCTGATTGACCGATATGTGGTTCCTGTCGTTTAAAGCCGACATTCCGATGAATTTATTTGAGATGTGAACATGGGCGCAGGAGACCTCAACAGACGTGTGACCATTCAGAGAAAATCGGATGGTGATGGAGCGTTTGGCCAAGCAACCGGCGACTGGGTGAATATTGCAGCAGTCAGCGCAAATATCAGACCAATAGGTGGCAGGGAGAAACTCAGGGCCATGGCCTACGAGTCGACGCTGACACACACGGTGAAAGTTCGGTACCGCACGGATCTCCTGCCCGCAATTGAAGCAGATGGCTGGCGGATTCTCTACGGTTCAAGAGTATTTGATATCACTGCTTCCATGGATCTGGATGACGCAAGGCGTTACATCGTTTTTGAGTGCATCGAGACGGGGGTAGAGCATGGCAGCGCTAGTTGAGATCAAAGGTCTCGATGAGATCAACAAATTTTTCCAAAATTTACCGGCCAAATTAGAGGGAAGCATTGTCCGAGGCGGTTTGAGAGTTGGGGCGAAGTCAATTGCTGAAAAAGCCCGGCTCAAAGCTCCTAGCAAATCCGGGGCGCTGAGATCGGGGATCAGGGTGACCTCCAGCGTCAAAAAAGGGGTCGCGACGGCCACGATACATGCGGGCGATAACAAATCTTGGTACGCACACATTATTGAATTTGGTTCGGGCAGCCACTATTCAGGGACTCTGAAAAAGTCAAAAAGAAAGCCTTACAAAATTAAAGGCAAGCGCAAGGAAAGTTTGGTGATTAATGGCCGGCGCGTGACGTCAGTCATTCACCCAGGCGTAAAACCGAGAAAGTATATGCGAGACGCTTTTGACCGAGGACACGAGGAAGCAATTCAATCTGCAGCCAAGTACATGAGAGCGCGGATTGCAAGAGAGAATTTAAAAAGATGATTGCTGAACAAATTGTCTACCGAATGTTGGACGTGCCCGGACTTAACGCACTGGTTTCAGACAGGATTTTTTCCAGCAGTGCCAAACAAAATGCCAAGCCTCCATACCTTGTGTTTGAGGTGCTTGAGGATGTGTCATACCCGAACTTGAATATTCAAGAGCCGGTCAGGCACGACGCGCACGTCAGAATTTATGCGCTTGATCTGGGGCAGGTCAAGATTGGGCAAATGAATGAGGCGATTAAAAGCGCACTGAATTTTAAGTTCTACATAGTGGTTGATGGGAAAACAGTCATTGAGTCCAGGTTCAAATCTGTCAACCCGATGGAAAAGGATCACGAGACTGGCATTTTTATTCAAGCCACTGACTACATCTTGCGGTACTACGAGTAGCAGTTCCGTAATGAAAGCCAGATTGATCTGGCAATTTAACGCCCGCACCCTGCGGGTTTTTTTATTTTCTGAAAGGAAAAAGCGATGACTGTACGTACCTCCGCAGGCAGTACCCTGAAAATCTCCGCAAGTGCACCTGCCACTTTTAACGCTGCGGGCTATTCCGCTCTGGTCTATACCTCAGTTGGAGAAATCACCGACCTGGGTGAGTTTGGTCGTGAATTTACTCTGGTGACACACAACGCGGTTGGGTCGCGTGGCACTCAGAAGTTCAAAGGCTCCTTCAATGAAGGAACGATGAACTTGTCCCTTGGCCTAGACACTGACGACGCTGGCCAAGTGCTGATGAAAGCCGGGTCGCTCTCTGACACGGCTTACAGCTTTGAGGTCACGACCCAGAACGGCGACAGCTACTACTTCCAGGCCATGGTGATGAGCTTCAAGGTTGGTGTTGGATCGGTTGATTCGATCACAACGGCAACTTGCACGCTCGAGATCACCACCTCTGCCGGCGGCATCGGCGTTGTTGAAGATCTAGCAGCTTAATCAATGCCAATTACGGCAAAACGCGCACCGAGTCGGCGCTTGTCTCATCCTTCGCGGGGTGAGCAGGCGCCGGCCACGGGCAAACCAACCCTCCCGCGAAAGGAAGAGAACATGTTTGACATTGCAAACCTCGGCGTTAACCCAACTTCACTCATCGAGCTTGAGAGCCCTGATGGAGAAGCGCTGACAAATGATGCCGGCGAGTCGATCAGCATCACAATTTACGGACCAGGCAGCAAACAGTACCAAGTGGCTTCTGGCATCCGCAATCGCGCCATTCTGGATTATGTCCGCAAGGGCGGCAAGAAAATGAAAGACCACGAGCAGCGCGAGCTAGATGCTGAGGTCCTTGCAACTTGCACGGTTTCATTTAATGGCTTTGTGTATAAGGACTTGACTGGGCATGAGATGTTCAAGGCCGCCTACATGGACACAGCAATTGGGTTCATCGCTGACCAGGTCAATAAGGCGGTGAGTGACTGGTCAAATTTTACGAAGGGATCAAGCAAGACTTGATCCTTTACGCCAGGCAGTTGGGGTGGTTTCACGCAACCCCGACTGCCCAGAATCCACACAAGAAAATATCTAACCAAGAAAAGCCGCGAAGCAGGCTTGAAAAAATCATCGACAACGGCGGCACGCCTTTGATGCCTGACATTGGCGATGGTGGCTACCTGGTTGAGTACTGGAATGATTTTGGGTTGTTTATGGAA
The DNA here is from genome assembly GCA_030653435.1 of Methylovulum sp. GTDB lineage: Bacteria > Pseudomonadota > Gammaproteobacteria > Methylococcales > Methylomonadaceae > Methylovulum. The sequence goes on along the minus strand of JAURZI010000113.1, from coordinate 9,748 downwards.
GGGCAAATGGGGCCAGTGGCACTGTCTGCTCAAGAGATTCAAGCCTGGCAGCGAGGCGCACAGTTGAGCTTGAGTGCCTGGGAGTTCAGGGTGGTCATACAAATGTCCAGAGCGTATTTAAGCTCATTGCGCGCCGGCGCAGAGCCTGAATGCCCTCCGCCCTACGGCAACCCGGCGAATGAGTTTGATCGTGCCACGGTTTCGAAAAAAATCGGCAATGCATTTAAGTCTCTATTGATGGCGAGGAAGTCGTAATGTCAACTAAAGTCGGTCTGCTGACCATCGAGATGGCAGCCAATATCGCTCGTCTTGAGACCGATATGCGCCGTGCGCGCAATACTGTTGACAATACGATGCGCAGCATTTCGCGTAGTGCAAGCATGGCGATGTCTTCCATTCAGGGTTTGATTGGCGTCATGTCAGTGCGTGAACTGGCTCAGATCTCGGATCAATTCAAAACGATTAACGCCACGCTTGCCTTGGCGACAAGATCTGCGGAGGCTGGAGCTGTTGCATATGAGCAGGTGCTGGATATTGCCATGCGAAGCGGGCAGGCGATTGAAGGCGTGGCGGTGACCTATCGAAGGTTTGCTGAAAACTCCAGGGATCTTGGAATCACGCAGGATCAGGTTGCCAGATCGACGGAGACTGTTGCGCAGGCGCTTGCGCTTTCTGGTGGCAGCTACCAATCCACAAGCGCCGCTTTAGTTCAATTTGGTCAGGCTCTCGCCTCTGGAACGCTTAGGGGACAAGAGCTAAATTCGGTGCTAGAACAGGCTCCGAGACTGGCGCGCCTAATTGCAGACGGGATGAATGTGTCAGTGGGGGCTTTGCGCAGCCTTGCGGAAAAGGGAAAGATCACCACAGATGTGATGATCAAAGCCATTGAGGATCAAGCAAGCACCATTGAGCGGGAGTTCGGTCAACTACCGATGACATTCGCTCGGGCTGTAAACAATTTTCAGACTGCTGTAACCGATCTCGTCGGGAATGTAGAAAAAAACCTAGGAGTATTTGGAGCTCTGGCGGGTGTAATTAACTTAATTGCGCAGAACTTGTCACTGCTGGTGAACGTAGCGGTTGCAGCCGCCATTACTGCCATGGGGCGGTTCGCGGTGACAGTTGTCTCGTTAATTTCTACCAAAATCGCTCTGGCCGCCAGTATGGGCGCTGCCACAGCCGCGACCATTACCTTTAACCGAGCCTTGGCAGTTCTAGGCGGTCCTGCGGGCGCTGTCATTACGGCCGCCAGTGCGGCCTACGCGTTTCGCAGTGAGCTCGGGCTGGTCTCTAAAGAATACGCCAAAGCGATCACCGCTACGGATGAGTTCAACGAAGGCATTAAAGCTACGGGTGGGTTCTGGTCTGCGCTGGTCATGCTCGGCACAACAAACCCATTTTCGTCGCTCGAAGAGCAGGTGAGCAAGTACCGCGCTGAAGTTGAAAAATTAAAAGAAGAAAAATCAAAACTTAATACAGTCCAACAGGCGTTTCTTAACACTGCAGAAAAACTCGAAAGGGCTCAAGGTCGCTTGTCATATTTTGAAGCACTGTTGGCCAAACAAACTCGAGCAAGCAACCAGGCGCGCCAAGATGCGGCGACAGGAACGGACACGCATACGGCGGCGTACACCGCAATGATTACCTCTGCGGATGAATTGGTTGCAAAGATGCATGAGGAGTTTTCTCTTATTGGGTTGACCAACGAAGAGCGCGCCGTATCTATTGCCATGCGCAAGTTAGAGGAGCTTGGGATTCGCTCGGGCACCGAAGCATTTGAAAAATACCTCAAAGAGATTATCGAGATACAGCGCCGCATACGCGTCAAGAAGGAGTGGGTTCAGCTTGCTGAAGACTCCGCAAAGGCCGCAAAGCGCGAGGCCGAGGAGTATGACCGTCTAATTACGTCGCTCAAAGAAAAAATCGCAACGATTGAGCTTGAGAATGAAACATCTTCTATGACCAATCGTGAGCGAGAGCGTGCGATCTTTTTGCGCGAACTCGAAAACGTCAAGATTCAGGACCGCAACGAATTGCTCGAGAGGTATGACGAAGCGACCTTAATCAAAGAAGCGAATGCACTTAGAGAAAAAGGCATCGCAGATCGGCTTAAGAGCGAAGAAGACTTTGCAAAAGACGTACAAAAGATCAATGACCAGATAGGCCAGTCCTTAACTGATGCGCTGATGGATGGAGGCAGGAGCGCCAAAGATTTCCTGATCAGCATGTTTAAGACGATCGTGCTTCGACCGCTTCTGCAGCCGATCATTACCGGCGCGTCCGGCTTGCTCGGACTTGGCGCTGCAGGCTCGGCAATGGCTGGCGGGACAGGCGCTGGCGGAATCGGTACGGGTTCAATCACAAGCATGGGAAGCCTGTTGTCCTCGGCTTACAACATGGTGACGAGCGGATTTTCCCAAGTCGGCACGATGGCGAGCACACTCGCGTCCACTTTTGAGGTTGCTTCCACATACGGCACAAGTCTCCTGTCACAGCAAACCGCCATGCTTGCTGCCCAAGAGGCGGGGCTGACCTCATTTAGCGCTGCGGCTGGATCTGCTGCCACCGCCCTTGCAGGGATCGGGGCCGGTCTGACCCTTGGCAATCTTATCTCGGGCGACAAGGCTTTGGGTGGCAGCTCATGGTTCGCTACTGGAGGCGGCACGGCGATTGGAGCTGCCATTGGCTCGGTCGTGCCAGTGATCGGGACCGCCATTGGCGCGGTTCTTGGCGGGGCTTTAGGCGGCGTTCTCAATGCCGCTTTCGGGTCAAGTCCAAAAGAATACACAGACATGGGAATTTCTGGCACGTTGACTGCCATGGCTGCCGATGTTGATCAGTACTTGAAATGGAAAAAGGCAGGCGGCTGGTTTTCCAGCACTAAGCGCGGCACTGAGCTCGAGGATTTGAATTCAGATTTACAAAACTCGCTTGATGCCTCTTTGCGCGGGATTGGCGGCGCGGTTGAATTGTTTGCATATTCACTAGGCCAACCAACTGATGCGATCAATGCATTTTCTCAGTCAATCAACCTCAGTTTTAAGGACTTGTCTGAGCAAGAGATCCAGCAAAAGATTCAAGAGGCTCTTTCTGGGTTTGAGTCCGGCCTGATCGATGCTGTCTTTCCTGCATTGAGAACGTTTGCCTACGCAGGCGAGACACAAGGGGAAACCCTTAAGCGCTTGTCGGAAAGGCTTTCGGCAGTCAACCAGGTGTTTGCGGCGCTCGATTTCAAACTCAACGAAATCAGCATGAGCGGCGCAAGTGCAGCCAATACGTTGATTGAGTTAGTCGGCGGCATTGAGTCATTCGTTCAGAAAGTGGACTTTTATTATCAAAACTTCTACACAGTCCAAGAGCGACTAAACAAAAACACTGACCAACTCACTCAGGTGTTTGCCCAGCTTGGCATGGCATTGCCAACAACTAGGGAAGCCTTCAGAGCGGTTATGGATTTATTCCAACAGGCTGGCAGTCCTGAGCTTGTGGCAACCTTGCTTAACTCCGCAGGCGCTTTCAACGAATACATTACGGCACTTGAAGAAACGCAAGCTAAGGCAAAAGAGCTTGCCGACTTGCGCATGCAAGAGGGCATGTCGATTGAAACGCAGCTTTTCCAATTGCTTGGCATGACTGCCGAGCTGCGAAAGCGTGAGCTTGATGTGCTGGACGAATCGAATCGCGGACTGCAACAGCACATCTACACCCTACAAGATGCCCAGGCTGCATACGATGCTGCCGCAGCGGCAACAAGCGAAGCTATCGAGCAGCTAAAAGAAGCTGAAGCCTTTGCTGCCGAAATCAAAGCCAGACGCCAGCAAGAAAGCGCATCAATTGAGAACAAACTCTTTCAGCTGCTTGGGCAAGTGTCCATATTGCGAGATCGTGAAACTGACGCGCTGGACGATTCAAACAATGCCTTGCAGCGGCACGTTTACACGCTAGAGGATGCGCAGGCTGCATACACCAGCGCAGTGGACGCAACAAACAAGGCATTTGACCAACTCAAGCAGGCTATTTCGGTCGAGCTGCAGGCGGCGCTCAACACGCTGACGAAAGATTTTGAATCCTTCACAGACAGCCTGACTCAGCAACAGCAAGCGCTTGAGGCGGTCCAGCAAATCGCAAGCGAGAATTTCAGCACGATCGAAAGCTTGTTTAAGTTTATCGGCGACCAAATTGATGATTTAGTAGGCACGACAGGTCAGACCGTTATGGCTGGCATGTCTTTTATTAAGTCCGCGTTAATAACTGCGCAAACAACAGGATATTTGCCAGAGCAGGAAGATCTTTCGGGAGCAATTTCGGCGGCTCGAGGTGGACTTAGCTCAGACAACTTCGGCAGCGCCTTCGAAATGCGTCGCGCGAATTTGCTGCTTGCCAATGATCTTTCGGCTTTGCGAAGTATTGCTGGCAGCCAGATGACGGATGCACAGACACAGATTGCCGTAGCAGAGCAACAACTTGAGGCATTGAAAGCGCGTCTCGAGCAGGCGAGGACTCAGTATGAAGACAGTATCAGTGCAACAAACTCCTATTACGAAGCACAGTTAATTGCAGCGCAGCAACAAATTAACGTCTTAAACGGCATCAATGAATCCGTACTGAGTGTGGGCGCGGCAACCAATAACTTAGCAGTTGCAATGGGAGAACAACGTGCGGCGACTGTGGCGCTTGCCAATGCTAATGCGGCGGCACTTATTGCAGCACAGCAGGCAGCCGCACGCCGAGAGGCAGAGCTTGCTGCAGCGAAGGCTGCTGCAGATGAAAAGGCCAGAGTCGCTGAAGCCGCAGCCGCTGCAGCAGCGGCAATCGCCGCCGAGCGGGCAAGGCAAGAGGAGGCCGCGCGCGTCGCACTGGCTCAGGCAAATGCCGCAGCTGCAGCCGCTGCGCTTCAGGCTGCAGCGAATCGTGAGGCCGAGCTCGTGGCAGCTAAAGCAGCTGCAGATGAAAAAGCTCGGCTCGCTGAGGCTGCAGCCCAGTCAGAGGCCGCAGCAGCTGCCGAGCGAGCAAGGCAACAAGAAGCTGCTCGAGTCGCAGCTGCAGCCGCAGAAGCAGAGCGTCAAAGATTGGCCGCCGCAACCGCAGCAGCACAAGCCGCCGCCGAGGCTTCGAGATCAGCATCGATTGCGCAGATGTATCGCGAAATCCTAGGCAGAGAGCCTGACGCGCCAGGCCTGCAGTATTGGATGTCAAGCGGGGAAAGTCTTGCGTCAATCAGAAACAATATTCTCTTAAATAAACAGGCGCAGGACGAAGCTCAGTGGGCAAACAACCCCTGGTTTGCCGGTGACAGTGGGGCAGCAACTGGCGGTTATGTCAGCCCAGGCATGATGCTTGTCGGAGAAGAGGGTCCGGAGCTTGTGAATTTCCGCTCTCCAGGCATGGTGTACAGCTCGGCGCAAACGCAAAGCTTGCTAGGCGGCAGCGGTGGTGACGACATCATCGGCGAATTGCGCTCAATGCGCGAGGACCAACGCGCCCAGGCTAAGGCGGTCGTGGCGCTGCAGTCGAGAATGACAAGGGTCATCGAGCGCTGGGAGGGTGACGGACTGCCTTCGACGCGCTATGAGGGGGCAACAGCATGAGTACAGACGCAAACGCACTCTCTATCATTAAACCGCTTGCAATCAGCAACTCCAGCCTAATTACTGGCGGCTCGCCTGCGCTGACTAATGTCCCAGAGAATGATCATGCGACCTGGAGTAGCGCGACAACTTACGCAGCTGGTGATCGCGTCATTCTCGTGAGTACCCATCGGATCTATGAAAGCCTGCAGGCCGGAAACTTAAACAAGAATCCTGTCACGGAAACGCTCTGGTGGATCGAGGTCGGACCAACAAATCGCTGGGCGTTATTTGACACCTCGGTCAGCACGCAGACTGTGCAGGCCGACTACATCAAATACACGCTTGAGCCAGGTCGGGCGATTAACTCTCTGGCAGTGCTGAACATCACAGAAGGCACGGAGATCGTCATCACGATGACTTCGCCTGCCACTGGCTCGCCTGGTATCGTCTACGAGCGCACGGTCGATCTGACCTCTCTGCCGTTGACCTCGGACTGGTGGGCATTTTTCTATGGTCAGCGGGTGGCACCTTCTCAAAGCATCCTGCTTGATCTGCCTTCCTATACAGATTGCGTGATCACGATTGAGATCTCTGGTAGTGCGAATCTGGCGGTCGGCGTACTTTTGATCGGGCAGCAGCAAAACTTTGGCATCGGGATCAGCCACGGCGTGCGCGTCGGCATCCAGGACTACTCGCGCAAAGAGACAAACGAATTCGGCGACACGATTCTTGTGCAGAGAGCATTTGCCAAGCGTGCCAATTTTGACCTGATGATTAAGAAGGCCGAGGTCGATTCATTGCAAAACACGCTGAGCTCCATCCGCGCACAGCCAGTTCTATGGGTCGGAAGCAACGCTTACGAATCCACGACCCTGTTCGGCTTCTACAAGAATTTCGACATTCTGATCAGTTACCCAGAGCATTCTGATTGCTCGCTTGAAATCGAGGGACTCACGTAAATGGCTATCGACACACTACCCGCAGCGCCAGCGCCTACCGACACGACCTCGGAATTTAATGCAAAATCTTTTGCTTGGGTCGCGGCCTTGGCAACTTGGACGACGCAAGCCAATGCCCTCGAGGAAAACGTCGATGCGCTTGAGGCAACGACCGTTTCAAATGCTGCAATAGCCACAACGAAAGCCGCTGAATCAACAGCCAGCGCATCAGCGGCACTAGCAAGCCAGACTGCAGCCGCTGCTAGTCAAACAGCAGCTGCGAACAGTGCTACACAAGCAAATGTATCTTCTACGACTGCCATCGGATCTGCTAACACAGCAACCACGAAGGCGACTGAGGCATCAACATCTGCAGTCTCTGCCGCAGCAAGTGCAGCAGCAGCCAATGCACTGGTGACAGGAACTGCCTCAGCTAGACCAACAATTCGACCATCGCTGTTGTTGGATTTTGCGAATACAAAGAAGCTTGATCCAAGGATTACATTTACCAGAGCCTCGTCTGCTAGGTTCTACGATAGTAAGACCGTGGCTAAGGCTGAAGAGAATTTGCTGTTGCAGAGTCAGACAATTGCATCAGCTCCTTGGGATGTTACCGGGGCAACGGTCTCTAGTAATAGCACAGCAGCTCCAGATGGTACTGTTACTGCAGATACATTAACGGAAACTACTGCAACAGGCAGTCATACATTAGGACAAGTATTCACGCCTATTTCTGGTGCAACATACTCTGCGAGCGTATCTGCAAAGAATGTGAACGGGCAATATGTATATATTACGGTTCGTGGGGCGGCATCAAATTACTTTTCAGCTTTATTTGATCTTTTTACGGGGGTAGTTACATCATCCTCTGCGTTAGGATCTGGCTTTTCTGTAACTTCTACAGCAATCGTTGAATCTCCCGTTGGTAGCGGTTGGTATCGCTGTCAGATAACTGGGGTAATTGGTACGACGGTATCATCACCAAACGTTTATATCGGGCTGTCTGATGCTTCGGCATTAACTAGCAGCGGGTTTCCATCGTATACAGGAACATCTAGATCAATCATTCTCTGGGGCGCACAGATAGAGCAACGCTCATCCGTCACAGCCTACACCGCCACAACCACACAGCCCATTACAAACTACATTCCTGTGCTTCAGACAGCATTGGATAACGTGGCTCGCTTTGAACATAACCCTGTAACAGTTGAGAGCCTAGGGTTGTTTGAGGAAGAGCAAAGGACGAATTTGTTGTTGCGGAGTGAGGATTTTAGTATTGCCCCTTGGGGGGCGGGATCAGGTGGCAATCCCACTATCTCAATAAACCAAAATATTGCACCAGACGGAACTTTAACTGCGGATTTACTTGGCGATAATAGTGCCATCGCTGTTTTGGGGAGGTTGCAAAATGCTGTAATTACATCCGGTACTACTGTTTATACAGGATCAGTTTATGCGAAGCAGTATAGTTCAAGCATCATTTCGGTTCGCGTTGTTGCTGGAGGCGGTACTGCTGTAGTTTCTGAGCTGGTTGTTAATCTTTCCAATGGCAGCGCGCAATGGCGCTCAGGTGTTCCAGGAACTTCTTTTCTTGTAACGCCTGTAGGGAATGGCTGGTATCGAATAGCCGTATCTATAACAGACAATGCCTCCGGCAATAATGTGCTAACCCTAGAACTTCGTCCGGCATTTGCCTCGACTTACGCAGATATTCTAAATGTAGCTGCGACTGGTTTAGCATTTTTTTGGGGCGCACAGCTTGAAGCTGGATCACAAGCAACGAGCTACATTAAAACAGAAGCCGCGCAGGTGACGAGAAGTGCTGATGCTCCATCTATGGAGGGCGTGAATTTTAGTAGCTGGTATTCGGCAGCGGAAGGCACTCTTGTTGCAGAATATTTTTTAGGCGCTGATAACACAGCGGTAGGTGTTGTGTACCTAGACAATGGAGTTTCAACTAACTCTATTCAAATGCGCTATGCAGCGGGGACGCAAGCGCAATTTATTGTCAATACAAATGGAACAGCGATAGTTAGTCTTGCTCCCTTTGGGTACTCTACTCCTGGGCTCTATAAAAGAGCAATTTCGTTTAAAACGAATAGTTTTCAACAAGCAATAAACGGAATTCTGCCAAACTCAGAAACTACTTTGGGCGTGGCACCAGAAGTGTCCGTTATGCTCATTGGTCGGGAAAGGTCTGGTGGTCAACTTAACGGCACAATCAAACGTCTAGCTTTCTACCCCAAACGCCTCGCTAATGCACAACTCCAAGCATTAACTGCTTAAGGACAAACTATGCAAACGCAAAAGATGAAAGTGCAAGTGCGGAAAGATTGGAAGGTCAGGCCTGAAGCCATGCAGCTTGAGGGAAAGACCTTTGCATTCGTTCCGATGTGGGACATCACTGAGGATGATTCGACGATTTACGTCGGTGAAAAAGCAATGATGCCTGTAGACCCAGCATACCCAATTGAAGCTCCAGCTTGGATTGCTTCAGGCGATCTCGTACCCGCATAAGGAACAACCATGTACACAGATTTATATCTGCAATTCGCAGACGAAGCAGAAGCCAATTCAGTCCTCTACACAGTACACCCTGCCACACTCGATGAGGATGGTGTCACGGTATCTGAGGAATACACCACGCCAAACTATCAGAACATCGACGTACTCGGGACAATCTACGAATCGCAAGTGATCGTTGATCCAGAAAATCCACCAACACCAATTCCTCTTATTGGCTTTCATGTCAACGTGCGTGTTATGGATGGCGAGAATGTAGAAGCGCTTGAGTTGTACTCAGTCATTCCAACACAGCCTCGGCGAGTCTGGGCTTAAGTCCTTCAACCTAAATAAAATCGGAGCTTCTTATGCCCAGCCTTATCGGTACAGATCCAAACCAATTGCCAACAAATGGCGACTTGGGAACAATGGCCTTTCAAGATGCAGACAACTACAACACAAATAAATTATCTGCATCAGTTACGCCTCAGCTAAACACAGAAATGAAGTTTGAACTTACAAGCAACACATCACTTACGGTCAAAGTCAAAGGTACAGACGGGACGGTTCGCTCTGTGATTCTCACTCTGGCCTAGTCGATGCTTATAGTGCTGTGTCTTTTTTTATACGTCTTGGGACTATTCGTGATGGTAGCGGGCGCCCTATTTTCCGCATGAGGTGTAGCAAAAATGGCTGATCATTATGTCGGTGCCGAGCGCCGAAAGGACATAAAAGAAG
>JAURZI010000009.1 GCA_030653435.1 Methylovulum sp. | reverse complement strand
GCTTTTTCCCTTCTTTTCTTATGATTTTCGCAGGCATGTCTACTTTCTTACGTTTTATGATTTCGTTTTAGCTTTAATCTCAAAATATAGGAATAATGTCCATCTATTTCTTTAGTCTGTCATAAAATTGAGGCTGCACCCATCTGGAAAGGGCGACATCTCGTGAGAGATCGAAACCGAACTCACGTATGGCTTTGTATAGCTCAGTCCAGGGTTTGTCTCCTGCACCCGCACTCGCGCTGTGGGTTCAAAAATGATTTGCCGGAGCCCCTCAAAAGTAGGGTCTGCTTTGATCCAAGTTTTTCTTGTTTTGGTTTCCTTACGCCAAGTCTTGAATCCTTCGATGGAATGACCGTCACTTCCAGAAACGCATGGCTTTGGTCGCCCCCCAATAGAAATTTGAAAGTTTTTGATGAATTCTTGGTTAATCGGTGTTAGTCGGCCAGCAAATAGGTCAATATTCTCTTGCAGCCTTTCTTCGAAAATGTCTCCCAATTGCAGAAAATAGATATCTTCGGCCATTTGAGTTCTCCAGTCGATACGCTCCACACCACCATAGCAGTCATAAGGAATCATAACCAGTCGCTTGTCAGCCGGAATCATTTCCAATGCCTCAACAAAAGAGTCTTTTGTTATCTCCGCTGTTTGTGCACCGATCTGAAATTGCCTTTCTGGGTCATCTCTGTAACTATCTACCCCGCCATGCAAATTGGCCTTTGAAGGATCGAGTTTAAGTGCAAAGTTTCTTAGCGCTTCGTCTGAAAGTGGACGTTTAACAATACGAACCATCAATTTACTTTTGAAGTCTTCTAGGTCTTGAACAGTTAGTTCATTGGATAGGATGACGTGAATGTTCAGCCGATAATTTGTGTTAGATTCAATCCTCAACTCAATACCAGGAAATACAGTTTTTTGAATAATATCTCCAGCATCATGGGCAGCACGAAGGGCAAGATAACCATCAAACGTCCAGTAATCATTGATCGCGTAAACCGAGACATCGCTCTCATTAATGTTTTTAATCACCTGCTTGATTGCAGCAGATCGTTCATCAGGATTCATCCCCGCAAATCCGCCTCGCTTGAAGTTGTAGGAAGCTGGTGTGTGGATGTGAAGATCCCACAGTCGCCATTCTGATCCTTTAGGGTAAGTATTCATTCTTGATTTGTCTCGGTTAGTCTAATATGTAGATTGGAATTGATGCGCTGTGGTTTATGTCGATGTAACAAGAAACATTTGGACTTGAACATGGATTTTACATCCGCTGCGGCGAAAATAGTGACGAAAGATAAAACTATAGAGCAGCTAATGTATTGCTGTAGAGTTTCCATCTGCTTTGTCCGATAACCTGACAAAGAAGTTTGAGGTCTGATCTTCAGCAACTACAGTATAAGCTGGCCTTCAGAATACGGATTTGAGGAAGTGATGTAAGGATGAAGTTGATAGTTCTTTTAGTTCAGGCCGCTATCGGCATGAACCCTCCCTATCTAAACTCGCACCGCCTATTTTCACTTGAGCAAATCCCGCGAAACCTTAGGAATTTCAGCCGCAAGCTTTTGGGCATTGCCGCATTGCTGCAAAAAGATTCCCCCTATCCCCCCCAGCACTGAAATTTCCGCGCCCAGTTCCAGCAATCCGTCCTGCAATCCAGGCCAGACGCTGCCAATCTTGTCCGCCATTAGTTTTAATTCCCGGCTGACCAGTTTGGGATTGAGCTGGCATTCGTACGCCATCAACGCCCAGTCATAAGCCGTCAATGTAGTGGGGTTAAAACTGTCGCCAATCGCCATCGCCAAGGTATCGGAAATGCCATCCCCGGCATAGAGCAAACAGCATACCAAATCATAGGCCGGAGCAAGACTCAGGCCGCCTGCGTCCATGAAGAACGACAGGTTTTTGCCGTGGGCATCAGTATTGCCGATCAACACCTGAAAGATCGCCCAACGTAACAAGGCCAAGCGGTCGACCGCCGGTTTTGAGCTGGCTTGGGTTAGCAAGGCAAACAGCTTGGGCAAAGACGCGCCATCGCGCAGATGTTGCACATCCCGACCATCACCATAAGGGCGTTCATATTTCATGCTGACACCCAAACCCAAGGCCTGGCAACCATCAATGCAGTGGAGCCGTCGCACACCGTCAATCTTGATGAGCCGGTCAAAGCGGCGGATCAACACCACGGGTTCAGGCAACCATTCCAAGCGGATGTCCGCCGTTGGCAAACCCACGGCTTGGGCCAGGCGCATACAGGCCAGTTCGTTGCTGGTCATGCCTTGCAGGCGGGTGCGTAGCGGTTCGGGTTTGAGGATATGGGTGGAGGCCAAGTGGTCGCCATCGACCAGATACCAGTGCTGATTTTCTTCCAGCACGGCAATTTTGTCCTGGTGACCGGCAATCGACAGCCGGACTTTGCCGTCCCAGACCGTGAACGCCTCTTGCGGGCGCGAGCGAATGCGGCGGGACAATTCATCCCGGCTGAGCAAGCGTTTTGTGGTTTCCCGATGGGTGGGTGCTGGCGGATCCGCCAAGCTGAGCGACAACGCCCCGGCGGTTTCTTGCCCTAAGGCGATCAGCAAACCCATCAGATTGGATTTGGACACTTTATTGGCTTGTGCCGCATCGTCCAATGCCTGGCCCTCCGGCAACAAATTCTGGAAAAACTGCCGGACAGTGGCGCCGTGTTGTTCGGGTGTGGTCGTTCCCAAGTCTAGGGGCAAAGCCGGGCTTAACGGGAAGCGGATGTCTTTTGCCAGCCAGTCCGGTGCATAGCCAAAAGCAAAAAGGCCGCTAGCGCTATCCAGGCTGAGCCAGCCGACCAACTCCCCGTTGGCTTTCACGTCCAGCTTCATAACGGCGGCTGAGTTAAGTCAGCCAAACGCCGGCGGGCATTATCGCGTTGCGACTGGGGCAGGACGAACAACGACACGCCCAAGCCTTGCGCCACTTGCAGGATTTTTCCGATACTGACACCCGGTTGGCCGGTTTCAATATCAATCAAGGTCTGCAAGGCAACGCCAATGCTTAAGGCCGCATCGACCTGGCGCATACCCGCCTGGGTACGGGCGGCACGGATGGCCGCACCCAAAGTGGCCGGGTTATCAAGACAAGGGTCGGCAGGAAAGGCCGTAGGGATGACACGCTTCATATAATTCTCCAATAGTGGATTTATAGAGGCAATGTCTTAGCGTGTCAATTAAAATCTATCTTAATAGATTTTATTAATTATGATAGGTAGTCATTTTTTTAAATCGATTATAGTGGATTTTATTGATTGCCGAATGATCCACCTAAGATTGTGATCTGAACATTGGCTGTACAAACTTTAGGGGGAATAAGGCTTGGCATAAGGACATCACGATTGAAGACTCTTACGGTAATCCTGCACGGCATCGCGGATCTTCCCCAGCAAGCCGAGCTGTTTTCGGATGTCGGCAAATTCCGTTTCCAATTCTTCCACCAACTCGGCCTCCCATTGGGGTTCGCCTTTCAGGAAATTCCCCAATGGATAACGGTAGCCCGCGCCTTTTTTGAGATACTGGGCAATAGGTTTGGCCTGGCCGTTTTGACGGATCATCGCCATGCGGAACCATTCGATGCTGAACGAGAGGCTGGTCTCGCGGCGGCGTATACGCACCCCTATCCGGGCTTTACCGTCTGCTGCCTGGTGTTTCTGTCCGCTCTTGAGCCGCCGCCAATAATCGTCGACCAAGACCCTGGCTTCGGCATGGAGTTGTTCCACTTTCGCCTCGATCCAGGACAACAGATCCGCTTCCGTCAACGTGCTTAGCAGGTTTTCCGTTGGTTCGTTTTTCATGGACAATCCCTAATACTTATCTATAGGGATTGGGGTGCTCAATACCTATGCGATTTTATCGTTGAAAATGGCGTTTTTAACCGTCAGCCAGATCAATAGCGGCAGTTAACCTATTCGGTTTTCGAAGCCTAAATCCCTATTGATTAGGGATTCATGGGATAAGCATAGTAGGGAATATTCACTGACCATCCCTAAGCAACGTCAATGCCCCGTATCCCTCATTAGGGAATTCCCCTTTGATCTCGTCCACATTTGTGACATGCACATCCCTAATTAATAGGGATTCAGGCTGACGATCCCTATCAGCAATTGAGTGCTGTCGTTCGACGGCGCACGCTGAGGCTAACCGGCATTCTATGAATCCGCGTCAAACCACCCGCTGCAAAAAATCACGGTTTCGCCCCTTTTTTGCCACCAGGCTGGACTTGCCTTGGGACAGAATGCCGCTATGAACCGATACTGCGCCTTCTTAGCTGTCTTGTTGACCCTGTGGCTCCAGGCCGTTGTTGCCTGGGGTGCGGATACCGATGCGCCAGCTGTTTCGTATTTCACGGACAAACAGCGGGGCTGGTTCTGGTATGAAGTCCAGCCGGAGCCGGTAGTAAAAAAGCAGACGGTAACGCCACCGAAGCCCAAGCCAGTTCTGCCCCCAGATAGTGTCAAGGTTCAGCCCAAGCCGCCCACGGTGATGCCTGCCGAACCCGCACCGCTCACCTCCGCCTGGCTGCGCAAAAACCTGGAAACCTATCTCAACAAGGCCATTGATGAACCTACGCATGAAAACGTCGCGGCATTTTATTACCTGCAACGGGCGATGATGGACAAGGCCGAACGCTTCACCCACGCCGCCCGTTATGTGGTGATGTCCGACCCGCAGTTGGATGAAACCGTCCGCCGTCCGGTGGCGACTTATGCCGCTAATGAAGCCAACCGTCAGGCCAGTGTCATGGCGGATAAGGCCTTGAAAGACATTGCCGGGGTTGCCGGGATTTTGTTTTTCTTCCGCTCCGATTGCCGGTATTGCCATGTGCAGGCGCCGATCCTGGGCATGTTGGAAAACGCTTACGGTTTTAAAATCTATCCCGTATCGCTGGATGGCCTGCCGATGCCGAATGGGCTGTTTGGCAACTTCAAAACCGATCAGGGCCAAGCGGCCTTATTGGGTGTTGAGCAGACCCCTGCCCTATTCCTGATGAAACCGCCACGGCAGATCGTGCCTTTGTCACAAGGCGTGCTGTCATTGGAAGAAATGACCAGCCGCATTTTGCTCGCCGCCAAGGAATCTGGCTGGCTGGATGCCTCACAGTACCAAACCACCCAGGGTATCCGCTCCACGCCGATGTTGTTGCCAGCCACTGGCAGTATCAGCGCTTCGACGGCACAAGACTCGCTGGCATTGATCCAGGCCTTGCAACACAGCACCCAAATCGGAGGAATGCCATGAGCCATTGTGTGTTCAGGCTCTCCGCTATGGCGGTGGTAAACACGGCCATGATTGTCTTGCTGCTGGCAGCAAGCCTGTCATCCGCCTATGCCGACTTGCAACAGGAAATGGATGGCATGTTTGGCACCATGACCAACTTCACCGCGCCGACCGCGCATCTGGGGCAACGCCGGGGCATGATCACTGGCGGCAGCCTGGTGGAACGCAACGGTATTTCTAACACCAATCTGTTGTCGTTCGTGCCTCCGTCGTTTAGCGCCGGCTGTGGCGGCATTGATTTGTTTGCGGGCAGTTTCAGTTTCATCAACTTCAACCAGTTCGTGCAATTGCTGCGCAATGTCGCCGGCAATGCCTCGGGTTATGCCTTTCAACTGGCCATCGGGGCGATGTGCCCCTGGTGTGCGTCGGTGATGACCGATCTGCAAAAGAAAATCCAGGAAATGAACCAACTGTTCAGCAACTCCTGCCGGTTGTCGCAAGGGCTGGTCAACGACACCGTCAAGGCCTTTGACCTGCAGAGCAAAGCCAATTTGTCCAATGCTTCGTTTACCCAGGGCATCAGCGATGTGTTTTCCAGTTGGACGAACACTAGCACCTTGGGTGATCCGGTACAGCAAGTCAAACAGAATGCGCCGGCTGACATGACCCAAAAAATCCAGGGCAACCTGGTCTGGCGGGCGTTGGTGAATCAAAACGCGGGTGCTTGGTTCCGCTTTGGCGGCAATGGCTTGCTCGAAGCGGCGATGAGCCTTTCCGGCACCGTCATCGTCGATGCGCCGCAAGCCGCCCCTGACGGCAAAGGTGAAAACAACCCCATCAGTGCGCCACCGCCGATCCTGCGCATCAAGGATTTGCTGTATGGCAACGATGCCAGCAACAGTTATCAGACCGTCAATGTGTATGAGTGCTCGGATGGCCATGAAGCTGACCAATGCCTCAAACCGGTGGTGAAAGCGATCAAGCTGGTCGGCCTTAAGCAACGGGTGATGGACATCCTGATCGGTTCGGCCAAAAACGGTGACGGCCTGATTGTGAAGTTCTCAACCAACCAAGGCCAAATCACCGCCACCGAACAGGCCTTCATGCAAACCGTACCGGATGCTATGGGCGGCATGATCCATAACCTGGCCCGTGAGGATGCCGGTATCGCCAAGCTCTGGGCGGAAGAAGCCGCCCCGGTGATTGCCTTGGAACTGGCGCAATTGATCGTCAACGATTTGCTCGGTGCGGTACAAGCTGCCGCGCAGATGAACGACCACGCCTATGCCAAGTTGCTGATGGAAGCCCTGAAAGGCGCCCGTGAACAGATTCAGGATGAATACGTCACCATCGCTGGACGTTATGGCAACCCGCAAACCTTGATGGCGTTTTATCAGCAGTTGATGAATACCGTCAAACCGCATCGTTACGGCACGGTTGCCCAGTTACCCGCTTCAGCCCCGGCTTGGCCAAGCCCCTAACGATGTTTTTTCAAGGGGTTGCTGATGATGTTGAAGGCCACTGTTTAACGGCTGTAACCTGTTTACCTTAGGACGCCCATGTTCGAAATCTTCTCTGTCGGTGACTCGGCCTATTTGCAAGCGGTGCTCAATGCGGTTGCGATGGTTTCCGGTACCGGGGATTACCGGATGGCGGCGGGCGTGGGTGGTTTGATTGGCGTGATGATCATCATGTTGCGGGCGTTGATGCAATGGGATGGCCGGGGTATCCGTTATCAGGATTTGTTTTTGGCTTATGTGTTGTGGCTGATGCTGTATGCACCATCGGTCAAGGTCTTTATTGAAGACGCCTATACCGGCAGCGTGGTGGCGGTTGATCATGTGCCGTTAGGCCCTGCCGTGGTGGGCAGTGTCATGTCGAACATGGGTTACCGCACCACCCGCTTGTTTGAACAGGCGTTTGCGCTGCCGTCGATGACTGGCCACGGTTTTGCCGATAGCCTGCAAACCTTGACGGCGGTGCGCAAGAACCTGCTGTCTCGTGTCAGTTTAGGGGCGGCCAATGCGCCCAAGGCCGGCAGCGATATGGAAACCTCGTTTGCCAATTACGTCAAGGAATGTACCTTGACCGGGGTGGATCTGAACCTGAAATCGGTCGATGCCATCCTGCGTGATGCCAACCCCCTCAATGCGATCCGCTTTGACTCCGACATTTACATGACCGAAATCTATGTTGGCGGCCAGCCGAAAACGCTTACCTGTACCGATGCCTGGACAAATTTGGGCGTCGTAGCGAATGGCGATTTCAGTACCGCCCTGGAAAACCTGTTGCAGCAGACCTTGGGTGTGGAGGCCGCCGCCGACACGGTACCGAAAATCCAGGAGGCGTTTGACGCCCTAGCGGGGCCGGGTGTGATTAACGCCGCCGATTACATGTTGATGTCGGCCATCCTACCGATGTTTGAAAAAGGCGTGGTTGGCCGGCATGAGGATGCCATGCACTGGAGCAAAGCGGCGATGGTCGAACAGGCTATCCAGCAACGCAATACCCAATGGGCGGCGGAACAAACTTTGTTTGCGAAGATTGTCCGGCCGATGATGGCGTTTATCGAAGGTTTGAGTTATGCGATTGCGCCGATCATGGCGTTTGTGGTGCTGTTCGGTAGTGTCGGCTTACGCATGAACATCGGTTACTTTTCGATGCTGTTATGGATACAGCTGTGGATGCCGATTCTCGCGGTAATCAATTTGTTCATCAATATGTCCGCTGCGGGAAAAATGGCGGCCTTGGCTTCAAGCAACTACAACCTGCCGTCGATGATGGGCATTTACCAGTTGGATATGGAATTGCAGCAATGGCTGTCGATGGGAGGGATGTTGGCAGCGTCGACACCGGCGATCACTTTGATGCTGATTTATCGCGGGGCGGTCACCGCCACGCATTTTCTGGGGCGGATGGACGGCAGTGATTACGTCAATGAGAAAATCGCGACACCTGACGTAACCAGTCCGGCGCCAGTCTTGAACGCCCAAGCCCAGCATCAGTACAGCCCGTTGTCGGGTGTCACCCAAACCGGCAGCGACAAAGTCCTGCCCACCTTTTCAGCGGGACGGGATATGAGTGCAGCGGTGGCTTCCGCCTATAGCTCCTCCGAACAGGCGACCCGCAGTTTCATGAACAGCGTGTCGTCAAGCGCCACCAAATCCAGCAGCATCACCAGCGATGCCTTTGACAGCCAGTCGTTGGGTCAGCAGATCGCCAGCAGTAGCAGCCATACCGATGCCTATAACCGGCAGTTCGGTGAAGCTTTTGCCAAGAAGCATAGCGACACCGGCATTTCTGCCGATCATTTTTCGGCCTTGGTGGCGGGCAGCGCCAATGCGGGTGCCAAGTTCTCGGATGACCGCTTGGGTGCGGCGATTTCAGGGCGCTTACAGAATGATTTTAAAGTCGGTCAGGATAAGGCCGATTCCATTGCCACGGATATTACCCAAACCGTCAATGACAGCCAGGGTTATCAGGCAGGGTTGGCGAAGAGCCTGGCGATGGATGCCCAATCCGGCACCCGTAACGTGGCTTCCATGGGTTTACAACACCAATCCCTGTCTTCGTTACAACATAGCGCCACTGATGCCATCTCTGCGTCGGAAAGCTACCAGAAAACCGTCTCGGCACAGCAACGTTTCGGTGCCCAAGCCAGCTTTGGTGCCGCGGAAACGGGTTTGAAGTTGGCGGGTGACAGCCAATTGATGGAACGACTGGATCACACCCTCGATCAGTATGGGCTCCGGGGCGATGCCCAGCGTTTGGCTTCGCAGTGGAAAGCGGCGGGTTGGATAGCGGATGGCCAGCAGGCCTATGCGGCGGCGGGCATGTCCTTGCTAACAGGCTTTTCCTCACCCAGTTACCGCAACTTGGATAGCCAACAGTCGCGGAGTGCCGAAATGGCTGGTTACCAGCTCTTGGGTGATGCGTTTGATGCGCCCACAGCAGATGCAAACTGGAATCCGGGTAACAACGAGGGGCTTAAAACCCAGGCACCACAAATCGGCACCGTCCGATCGATGGTTGAACAGGCAAGGCTTGCAGATCCGCGTCATGAAACGGAAGCGGCTACCCAGAAGGCACACGGCAAAATCAGTTCCACGCGGGGTCAAATGGCGGTGGGCGAGATAACCATCACGTCGAATCACGATCAGAACCTTAACGGTTTGGCGCATGAAGCCAAAGAGGGCTTTGCCGAGATGGGGCAAATTAAGGCCGAGCATTTTAGGTCGGCGATTGCATCCGCCGCCAACAGCACCCCTTCTGCGGCTGAGTGGTCTTACAATACGTTGGGTGGCAGCCTGTATAATAGCGCTAAAGCCATTGAAGGCTTGGGTTCGGCTAGCAATCAAGGAATTGCGGAATTTTTTGCTAATGCTGAAGACGCCCATTCGAAAGGCGCTGATTTTTGGGAATCCATAAAATACGGGGCTTCACAATCCTATTCCGGGTTTATCCAAGCAACCCAAACCTGGGCAGACCAACGGGTTAGTGAAGTAGCTGGCAAGCTTACTCCTAATCAGCGAGCTTATTACCGGGCGGCTATGTTCGAAACTTTTGCCGGGATCGCCGTCGTTGGGGAAGATTTCGGTAATCTTGGGGAGGCAAAACAAAAACTTCTGAAAGAAGAAGGCGACTCAGACGGCAACAACATCGCTAAGTTGTTACGCAGTGCGGCTGGTCAAAACAGGAGTGATTTGATTAATCAGATAGGAAACTTCAATCGGGCTCTTGGAAGAATTAAAAATTAATCATTAAACTTTATCGACTTACTGGCACTAAGCACATGCACACCACCAACCACCACCCAGCGTGCCAACATGGCTATTGAAACAAGGATAAAGTAATAAGTGAGGTCATGACGCTCATGCACAGTGACCATCGCTATGAAGACAAATGAAGCCCAATAATAATTACTTTCATGGCACAATCTAACGGCCAATAGCTCAACGCACTGAACAAACAGTTCTGCTACTGCCATTAGGACAAAGAAAATAGTCCCATACATCGCTAAATGAGTTATGTTTTCAGGCAGCTTTATCCAATAATTGACAGACCATAGAAACCCAAAGCACAGTGCAGCCAGTACAAATCCTCTGAAGGTGGTAAATGACAAAGTGCGTGTTTGAAAATGCCGCATGAATCGCTGTAAACCGCTACTGAACTTCATGAAAGTAGCACCACAAAAAGGACAAACAGACCGTAGCGGTTGGCCATAATAAGTCACCACCCGAGGCACCATAGACCGGTTGCAAACCAGACAATTGACCGTGCTATGTCGGCCGGCAAAGTGGGATGTTATCGGTGTAACCCGCTGAGGGCGGCTGGATGGGGCGTGGCGACTTGAAGGGGATGAGGTTGAGGACATTATGGCTCTCCAATCGAACTCAATAATGCCCATGGTACGTCGATCAGATGCGGTTGCCAAGACCCTGTAAGCTAAGTTTTTGAGTTAGATCACAGTCCTGGACACTGTGTTTTTTATGTAGGCTGTCCAATACACAAATCTGGCAGCTTGGCGGAAACTTACTGTGGTAAATGACCAGTGTGTCGCCGTGGCAGCCCCGGCAATAATGCAGATCCGCCAAGCCAATTTTAAGCGCTTGCGCAACAACCCAGGCTTCGCTGAAATTGGCAGGACGCACTTTACCATACGGCCGGCGTTCACGGATGTGGTTAGGAAAAGTGCCGCAAAAAAAATCCCAGGCAACAATAATGGCGGGCACATCCATTTCAGTTTTGATGTCGGCTTGGCTGGCATGGCGGTACAGGGAGGCAAACAATGACAAGTAGAGCATGGACTCCCGCACTTGAGGAATCGCTTCAATGGCAGGCAGCAACCCAGATCTAGGGCTTTCGCCCCGGTGGATAGCCCGGTGCATATCGCGAATTTCGGACAAGCTGATGCTTTTGATCAATTGGCTGACATACGAGGTTCTGAGTTTGCGCTTGAGCAGTTCGGTCGCCAACTGGTAATTTCGCAGCCGCTCTTCATAGGACATTGCTTTAGCTATCATACTTGACCCCTGATTTGCCCAGAACCAGCCTTAATCGGCGGGCGCTTTGCTCCATCGCTTCGCCCCCCACGGCTTCATTGCGCAAGAAAGTCCGCCAGGAACTGACCGGGAACCGGGGCGCGAAACAAAACACATCACTGCGTGCCAAGGCTTTGAGTTGGTCAACCGGCATTTGTGCCAAAATGCTAACGGCCTCCGGCGTTAAGCCTAGGCTCACCATCGCCTGTTGTTGCCGTCCGGATTGGATCAATTCATGCGCCAAGATCAGATAGTCCAGATTCAGGTGGTAGATGTTGTCATCCATCAGGGCAACCCCGATCAGAGCACTGCACGGATTCGGTCAGCAACGGCCAGCACCTTCCGGCCATAAGCGACGGCGGCAGAGACATTTTGCCAACTGTGATAGCGGCCTATCCCTAATACCAGATTATTGGGTGCGGATTGGATGGCTTCAGCCAATAACAAGGCACCGATTTGTAAATTGGTGACGGGATTAAGCAGATGTTCCGGTTTGTCGACCCGATGACCATGCCAGCGGAAGTTAATTTGCATCAGTCCGACGTCAATATTCCGACTGCCTTCGGCAAGGGCCTTAGTTAAAATGCTGCGGGCTTCCTGTTGCGAAGCGGGAATGATGGCTTTACCGGATTTATTAATCGCCCAAGGCCATGGGGTGATATGGCTTGAACCATTGCGTTTGGCGGATTCAACCAGGGCAACCGCGTATAACACGTAGGGATCCAGTTGATGGCGGTTGGCGATTTGCCACCACAGTGTATTTTGCAAGCGGCTGTTGAACCCGTTGATTCTCGTTTGGCGAACCACCACAGGCAATTTTTTGGGTGCAGCATGTTTTTCCAGCGCCAAGCATGACGTGTTGGAAATGCTGAGACCCAAACAGAGCAGCGCAGAAACAACGGCATTAGTGGTCTGCCGCAGACAACACATTCCCCACTCTCCGGCAAGAGATTGATCCGATGGTTGATAGCGATTTTGTAAGTTTCTGATCACATGGCAGACTCGCATCATTGGCAATGATGCGAGTCTAATCAATAGCCGCGATTTTTGTATGCCCGAAAAACGACCGTTTAGTGCTTTTTTTGAAGCACACCTTCAATCTGCGTTAAAAAATCCTAGATACCCGCGTTAATATTGACTTGGAAGAAAGGCTATTTTAGGGTTTGGTTAAGGTAGGTTACTTTCAAAAGAGTAATAATCGCAATTGAAGGCGGCACGTTTTCAACGCGGTTTTTATCCCTAACCATCCGTTTGATACAAGACTATGATTTTGGCGGCAACGGGGCGGTTTTGTAACACCCAACATCAACGTTTCGTTCATCGTCCAACCTCAAAGCCATTTGGTTACTAACACCATTGAAGCTGTTTGCAGACTCAGCGACAATAACTCCCTTTTATCTTGGCAAGGACAACCTCTATATGACGGCTCACAAATGGCAGTTCACCGCGCGGTTTCGATATCACGCATTTGGCTGGCAATCTGATAAACCGATTCAGCGTATTAAAGAAGCTCTGTCCGAAATTAAGCTGGTTGCGAAGCATGAACCGGTATTGGCCGCTTCAGGTGCGGTGCTGTTTTTAGAAAAAATATCACCCGCCATCGAACAGGTCGACAGTTCTTCCGGCGCTATCGGCTCCATGGTCAACCGGGCTATTGATACCTTGGTGCCTATCATTGCCAAAGCTGCAGTAACACCCCCGATAAGACAACAATGGTTGCAACGCTTGTGGCAGGCGTTGCAGGATGACAATATTCCGTATATCGAGCAATTAGGCGATTACTGGGGTGAGTTGTGTGCCGACGCCGAGTTCGCGTCGCAATGGGCTGATGAATTCAAGCCTTCCGTGGAACAGGTGGCGCAGGCATCAGCTTATGCCTATTTTAAGGGTTCCAGTGCTTACCTTTCT
Organism: Methylovulum sp.; assembly: GCA_030653435.1. Classification (GTDB taxonomy): domain Bacteria; phylum Pseudomonadota; class Gammaproteobacteria; order Methylococcales; family Methylomonadaceae; genus Methylovulum. Next base: position 3,457 of record JAURZI010000009.1, on the reverse strand, counting down.
TCCCTGTATGCCGCTGGCCGGCACGAAGAATTGCTGGAAATCTTAGCAAAGCCCTATTTCAAGGGCTGGTGGTATCGTGAATGGGGCGTGCGGGCTTTGTTGGCGATGGGCAAAAAGGCCGAGGCCATCCGTTACGCCGAAGACAGTAAGAAAATCATCAATACGCCAGCATCGGCCGTTGCCAAGGTTTGTGAAGACATCTTGTTATCGTCAGGTCTGTATGAAGAAGCCTATGGCCGCTATGCGTTGGAGGCCAACCAAGGCACAACCCATCTCGCCACGTTTCGAGGACTCGTCAAAAAGTATCCGCACAAACTTGCAGTCGACATACTGCGTGATCTGGTGGCCAGCCAACCCGGTTCAGAAGGCAAATGGTTTGCGGCTGCTAAGGACGCCGGCTTATTTGATGTGGCTATCGAATTAGTCAACAAAAGCCCAACCGACCCACGAACGCTTATCCGGGCTAGCAGGGACTTTGCAGAAAAACAGGCGGATTTTGCCGTGTCTGCCGGCATGGCGGCACTACATTGGATGGCACGGGGCTATGGGTATCAAATTACCGCTAGCGATGTGCTGGAAGCTTACTCGGGAATTTTAAATGCCGCGAGTACTAAAGGCGTATCTGAGGCAGAAATAAAAGCCCAAATCCGCGAGGTGATAACCAAAGATAATTCCGGCACTAATTTGGTTTTGGCGACGTTGAGAGATAAGTTGATCGTATAAAGTGGGTGCAAATTGCAAAAAACTATCGAACCAATCCAAACCCAGCATTCGAAATTACTCAAAAGCAGCCGCTAACAATGTGCGAAATGACGTTTGGCTGAATGGTAAAAACCGACCCATTTTTGACGGTCGCGTTTCTCCAAAGCGGCCAGTCAGGCAAATCCAGATTCCACGAATTGGTGGACTAAAAAGCAGCCGTTGTCGACCTCAACCAATCGGCCAATTTCTGCCAGTCGTGACTGGCCCTCTTTATGGCGTTGAATAGGGCAAAATGAAGTTCGGCAATATGCCAATAGACGGTCAAACGTAAAGTGGGCAACGCTATTATGACCGGCAGAATGTCTAAAAAACAAAGGAGTACTGTAAAAACAGAGACTTGTAAGTCCAGTTATTTTAACTAACAATGCAGTATCGTTGGAGGTGAGGTACGAACTCCAAATTACGGGCTGCTCGTCCATACCTTGGGCGTTTTTTGAAAAAATTATTAGGCAACCAAGCTTTACACGAAGATTTGGTTGAAATTTAAAAGTCGAACATCACATAAGATAATGATGACTTGTTAAGTTCTTTAGGAGGTCGGAGTAAATGAACGATGACGTTAAGTGTGACCATGACGGTAATCTCACAATACAGAATCATGTTCTGAAATCATTTGATATTGTCCCAAATTCGTTTCTTGATATGCAACAAATGATTGAATCAAATAAAGTCAAGGTTCGATTATATAACATTCAGAGTGATACTCTTCATAAAGATGATAAAGTTGAATTGGAAATTACCAATTTTGTTAAGAATGATGTATTTCTAGTTGTGTTTGGTGGTTGGATACCTTGTACATTTATCAAAAGAAGAACAATACTACTTGCCGATAGAAATGTTGTAACTGAAATTACAAGTAGGTATGAAGGAGGAGTAAAAAAATGCAGCAAAACTCTCGATTCATTTGACAGTATTTTTTTGCAAAATAAAAGTGTAAGTATAGATATTTCCGCTTTTGTAATAGAGGCTAATGAACGTAAAATTCCAACCAATAACATGATTGATCAGCAAGTTGCTAATGTGAAAGAATCACTTAAACGAGCACTGCCGAGCCTTGAAATTTGTACTTATCCAGGTGGCAATTCCTATTATCATAATTTGAAAGATGGATTAGAGTCGGTCATGAAAAATAGGATGACTTTTCTGCAAGAAGTTATGCCTAAATTAAATAAGCAATTTACTGAAAAATCGAGAAAGGAAGCAGTTAATATTGTTTTTGAAGCGGCTAAGAAAATACAATTATGCAAGAGCGATATTGTAATAATTTTAGCATTACTAAGAATTACAATGGCTGGTAAAAAGACTGCCGCACAATTAGTGTTGAAAGACTCTCAAATTTACACTGAAGATAAAGCTTATAATGCTGTATGTGATTTATCCGCAATCGAATTACTGTTTAATCTACACAACTTCCATGAAAAAAAGAAAAGCTGCTACAACATAGCGCTAATCACAAAAGATAAAGGCTTATCCTTGTTTTCATCTTTATTTTCTAATACTGAAATTAGTGGTAGTAATGAGGACAATCTACAAGTAAATGCAAAGATACTTTACCCTGTATTTGGTGATGATAACGATTTACTGAATACTTATGAAAAATGGCTAAAATGCGAATATTAAGAGCTTTTTAGATAAGTTCAATTGAATTTTAGAACATACAAATTGCTTAAACGGACCTAAAACAGTTGGCTCGCGCGCGTTTCTCGCTTAGTGTAACCAATCGTTTAGAACCTATTAGCAAGACGTTAGGCGCTATGCAACTTTTCCCTTTTTCTCTGTCTCGCGGTTTACCGTTGTTGCGGCGGGTTCGCCTGCGGATCTTGGGTGGTCGCCTCTCGTTTGGTGGGAGTGATAAACTTTATAGTATTGCTGATATTGCAGCACTTGTATCTGTATAGTGGATCACAAAGTCCAGACATAAAACACCATAATTTAAGATAGAATCCAGTTCGCACTCCAACTGAACGGCGCTGTCCCGATTTTGCTCTGCACGGGTTCTCATGCTACACCCGTATCATTAAATTTATCCACAATCTTTGCACCTCCGCCGATAGCCGTTTTATAGACTTCATCGGGCTTTGTGTAAGCCAGTGATTGATACCAGCGTTCCTGATTATAGAATTGGAAGTACTACGTCAATCCCTTCAACAAGTCCGGCAGGTTTCCGTGCTGCTTTAAATACGCGTCTTCATATTTCACGGCTCGCCACAAGCGTTCGACAAAAATATTATCTAGCGCCGGTTTGTAAATTCATATCTGAATGTCTCCAAAGGGTCGCCTGGCGACAATCCGCTTTTCAGATTAATCGCCGGAAAGCTGTCATTGAATTCCGATACCTGAAAGCGGCCGTTCGTCACTGTGTCCAACCGACCCACTGCTGTCATAGAAGCCAGATTTACGAATGGCTGCACTCTCACCTAAAGCTGTCCTGATACTAATTGACTTACTGCCAGCATAACAACTGAAAAAATAAGTCGCCTTGACTTTATTAATCAGAGTAATATGATATGCGATATGAAAATACCCCGTGCTGTTTTGGATACCAATGTTCTCGTCGCCGCATCTCGAAGCCGTAATGGTGCTTCGTTTGCATTGCTATTGGCGCTAAAAAACGGTCAATTTACAGCACTGGCGTCGGTGCCGCTGATGCTGGAATACGAAGCTGTGCTGAAGCGACCAGAACAACTGGCTGTCA
>JAURZI010000059.1 GCA_030653435.1 Methylovulum sp. | reverse complement strand
TTCCCCACGCCCGTGGGGGTGTTTCTGTTGCCCCCAGCCTATGACCCGAAGTATAAGGGTCTTCCCCACGCCCGTGGGGGTGTTTCCGTTTGACGACATCACGCGCCGCATCAACCATCGTCTTCCCCACGCCCGTGGGGGTGTTTCCAAATGGCGCGGATTGGACGGTCGCTGAAACCAGTCTTCCCCACGCCCGTGGGGGTGTTTCTGAAGCACTAGCAAGGATCATATCGAAAAGCACGTCTTCCCCACGCCCGTGGGGGTGTTTCCAGGGGCGCGGCCGCAATCCGCGTGGGGGCATTGTCTTCCCCACGCCCGTGGGGGTGTTTCTGGCGGAGCATCGTTCGCATTGGTCGAAACCGGGTCTTCCCCACGCCCGTGGGGGTGTTTCTGTTAATTTAAGCGCCATTTGTTAGTCCTCATTGTCTTCCCCACGCCCGTGGGGGTGTTTCTTGCCCATCATTGAGTGTTATATCTTTTGCTCGGTCTTCCCCACGCCCGTGGGGGTGTTTCCAAAGCACATAATCGCGTTACAAGGACTCATGGGTCTTCCCCACGCCCGTGGGGGTGTTTCTGGTTTGTGAGCCCGTTAATGGACGATGTGGTGGTCTTCCCCACGCCCGTGGGGGTGTTTCCAGCTCAAGGTATTGAGAGTGTGACTATTCATAGTCTTCCCCACGCCCGTGGGGGTGTTTCTACTTACAGAGATGGATAATCGAGGCTGGAATCGTCTTCCCCACGCCCGTGGGGGTGTTCCGCTGCGCGTAGCCGGGTGATTGTCATCAGCAAGTCTTCCCCACGCCCGTGGGGGTGTCTCCCCAATACCGCCTTGGAAGTTCAGGCATAGCCGCTCTTTCCCCATTCGCGGGGGTATTATCTATCGGTGCTTTAGTGTGCGCCGCATCACCGGCTAGCTGGGTGATCAGTGTAAAACATCAAAAGCATGCGGTTTGCTGCAAGCAATGAGACAATTAGCTTATTGATACTTTTATGTGAAGGAACTATGACGACTCAAGCCAATGCCCATGAACCCTCCGCGAATATGGCCGCTCTGATGCTCGGCGCTATCGGCGTTGTTTACGGCGATGTGGGCACTAGCCCGCTGTATACCATGAAAGAAATTTTTAATGGCCCACATGCTGTGATGGCGACGCCGGATAATGTATTGGGCATACTGTCGCTGATTTTTTGGGCGCTGATTCTGGTTATTTCGTGCAAGTATGTGTTGTTTGTGATGCGGGCCAATAACCGTGGCGAGGGCGGTATCATGGCCTTGATGGCCTTGGCGTTACGGCACCGTAACCAGCAGCGTCAGCGTAACGTCATTATTGCGCTGGGCTTGTTTGGCACGGCGCTGTTTTACGGGGATGGTGTCATTACACCGGCCATATCGGTGTTAAGCGCGGTGGAAGGTTTGCAGGTGGCGGCACCGGCCTTGCAGGCTTATGTGTTGCCGATCACGATTGCCGTGTTGATTATCTTGTTTTTGTTCCAGAGTTACGGCACGGCTAAGGTGGGTTTGCTGTTTGGCCCGATTATGATGGTGTGGTTTGGCGTATTGGCGTTTTTAGGCTGGTTGAGCGTGTGCCAAAACCTTGATGTGCTGGAAGCCTTGAATCCGTTTTACGGTCTGCATTTTTTTCTGGCGCACGGCTGGCATGCTTTTGTCGCGCTGGGTGCGGTGGTGTTGGCGTTGACCGGGGCTGAAGCGCTGTATGCGGATATGGGGCATTTCGGTAAACGTCCGATTCAAATGGCCTGGTTTTCGTTGATTTTACCGGCGCTGGTGTTAAATTATTTTGGTCAGGGTGCGCTGATATTGCGTGACCCTGCTGCGGTGCTCAATCCGTTTTATTTGTTGGTGCCGCCCTGGGCCATGTACCCGATGATAGGGTTGGCCACCTGTGCCACGGTTATCGCCTCGCAAGCCGTTATTTCCGGCGCGTTTTCGATTACCAGTCAGGCGATGCAGATGGATTATATTCCCCGCATGCAGCAGGTGCACACGTCGGGCGCAGCGATAGGCCAAATTTATGTGCCGTCAATGAACCGCATGCTGTTGCTGTTGGTTATCTGCACGGTATTGGGTTTCGGTTCTTCGGGCAATCTTGCGGCGGCTTACGGCCTTGCCGTGACCGGCACGATGGTGATCACGACATTGCTGACCTTGATCGTAGCGCTGGACAGTTGGCAGTGGCGGCCGCTCTGGGCTTATTTGCTGGTGGCGTTGTTTCTGGTGATTGATAGCGCGTTCCTGGGCGCCAATCTGTTGAAAATTCCGCAAGGCGGCTGGTTTCCCCTGGTGTTGGGCGGCGCACTGTTTTTGATGATGTTTACCTGGCGGCGCGGCCGCGAGGTGTTGACTTATCATTTGCAAAAAGCTGCGGTATCGCTGACCGGTTTTATTGCCGGCCTCAATGCCCATCCGCCTCTGGCGCGGGTTCCCGGAACTGCGGTCTATATGAGTGCCCGTAACCTCAGCATGCCGCACGCATTGCAAGTCAATTTTGAACATAATCAGGTGCTGCATGAGCGGATTGTCCTGTTGACGATGTCCACCGACGATGTGCCGACCGTTTCGGATGACGGGCGTATCAATATTGACCCATTGGAGCAGGGTTTTTACCGGGTCACCGCGCATTACGGCTTCATGGAAACGCCGAATGTGCCGCAGATACTGCACCTATGCCGTTTGCAGGGTTTGGACATCGACCCCGCCAGCGCATCCTTTTTTATTGGCAGGGAAACCTTGATACCTTCCGACAAACCGGATTTGAACCCTTGGCAGGAGAAAATTTTTCTGGTTATGTCCAGAAACGCCTCGTCACCGATCCAGTTTTTTAAAATCCCGGCGGAACGGGTGCTTGAGTTGGGCGTACAGTTCGAAATATAGGGCTATAGTTCAGTGCGGTACTAATGTGTAATGGGAACAAGACGTTTATGAGAATACTGATTTTGGGGGCGGGTAGGACGGGGGCTTCCGTGGCCGAGGCGTTGGCTGACGAAGCCAATGATATTGTTGTCATCGATTCCGATGCGTTGCGCCTGGACGCATTGAAAGAGCGCCTCAATATCACGACAGTGCTGGGTAATGCCGCACATCCGGGGGTGCTGGAGCAGGCGGATGTGCATAACACCGATCTGGTGATTGCGGTCACGGACCGCGACGAGACCAATATGTTGGCTTGCACGATCATTAATAAATTGTATAGCCGCCCTAAAACCATTGCCCGGATACGGGCGATTGATTATTTGAAAAATCCGCTGCTGTTTGGCCCCAATGGTATTCCTATTGATATCGTCATTAGCCCTGAACAAAGCGTGATGGAATCTATCCGCAATTTGATCGAACTGCCGGGTGTCTTGCATATTTCCGATTTTGCCAATGGTCTGGTGCGTTTATTTTCAGTCAAAGTGGCGGCGGGCGGGTTTTTAACCGGTAAAAAAATTAAAACCCTGAAAGGTCGGCTGACCGAGGGCAGAATTCGCGTGGTTGCCATTTTCAGGGACGGCGTAACCTTGCCTGCGAACGGCGAGGCGGTGATGGTTGCCGATGACGAGGTATTTTTTTTCGCGCCCAGGCTGGAAGTGCGTCGTTTGTTAAAGGATTTGGGCTGTCTGGAAAAGCCGATAAAGCGCATTATCATCGCCGGGGGCGGGCATATCGGCAAGCGTTTGGCGCAGGCGCTGGAAAAAGATTATTACGTGAAAATCATTGAACGCGACCCGAAGCGGGTAAAAAAAATCGCTAATGAGCTGGAAAATACCATCGTGCTGCAAGGTGATTGTGGCGATGAAACCTTGTTGTTGGAAGAGTCGATTGATAAGACCGATTTGTTTTGTGCGATTACCGATAACGATGGCGAAAATATCATTTCCGCGTCGCTGGCGAAAGCTCACGGTGCACGTAAAGTGATCTGCATACTCAACCATCTTTATTACAGTAAATTATTGCCCGGTACCGGCATAGACCTTGCGGTGCTGCCTAATGTCGAAACTTTGGGCAGTATCCTTAAGCATGTGCGCCGTTGCGATGTGGCGCAGGTCAGCCTGTTGCGTAACGGCACTGCCGAAGCGATTGAGGCGATAGCCCATAAAGGTAATGGCGAAAACTCCGTGGTGGGCTGTAAAGTGGATACCGTCAAGCTGCCGGAAGGCATCGTATTGGGCGCGTTAATCCGCAATAACGAAGCGATTTCGATACACCATGATACGATTTTTGTAGATGGCGACCATGTGGTGATGTTTACGTTGGATAAAAAACTGGTGCCGTGTATTGAGGAAAGGTTTAGGCCGCTGACTATTTGAGGCTACGGTGCGCCGTCCCTGTTCACTGGCGCAACTTATCGGAAGCCAGTGTGACAGGGTGAAAATACCGAGTATAGGCACTATCTACACTGGCATGATTAGACTAGAATTTATGCAATTCGACTAGGGGGGATTATGGTTGCTGCCATTACCGGCGCTACGCCCAGCATGGGCGCGTATGCCCAACAACAATTCCCGTCGGCAACAAAAAGCTCGACGGATGACACCGGTTCCCAGGCGTCGAAACCCGTAGCTGCGGGCAATAAAAGCAGCTTACAGCTTTCTGAAGTCGATCAGAAGATAATCCAGCAACTAAAAAAAAGGGATACGGAGGTCAGAGCGCACGAATTGGCGCATTTGGCGGCGGCGGGTGGCATCGCCAGAAGCGGCGCGAGTTTCGAATACCAGCAAGGCCCGGACGGCATTTCTTATGCTGTCGGTGGCGAGGTAAATATTGATACCTCTGCCGTGGCCGGCAATCCTGACGCCACGTTAAGAAAAGCCTATACGATAAAGAGTGCGGCCTTGGCTCCTGCACAACCTTCTGCACAGGATTTGCAGGTTGCCGCCAGCGCAACGGCCATGGCGGCCAACGCGGCGGCGGAATTAATGGCGCTGGGCAAACAAGTGCAACAGGGTGAGAAGGGCGGGTTGGGGTCGCAGCTGGATGTGTATGCGTAGCCGGAACTCCGCTTTTACCCGGACCTTTTTACTCCCATCTGATCGGGAATACGTCTAAGTTTTGAAAACCGGCAACGCCTATTGTCACACGAAACGTAGGGCGCGCCGCGCGCGCCTTTTCCGGTACCGAGCCTGCCGATGGCACGCACAGCGCCCGGTGGGAAAAGGCTGAATAATTACCTCTGGCAAAAATTTCAACGCTTTTTGACTCAGATGGGAGTAGAAGAGCATCTTCGAATGGCAGAAATACGTCGCGTGGCAGTGTAAATAGCTTATGGTGGTTCCCCGTAAGGTTTTACCCGATGATAGCGTATCCAACTGCTCCTAAAATGACTACGCCCGATCCAGCAAAGACACCGCCAGTTCGATAACGTCCTGCTCACCGATCTCTTTAATGGAGTAGTCGTGTTTATCCAAACGGTAGGGGTTCACGACCGACGGCGATTTTAGCACTTTGTTAATGCCGGTTTGGTAAACCCTGCTGGTTGGGGTGGGGCCGAACAGGGTGATGGACGGCTTGTTCAATGCCCAGGCGATATGGGTGGGGCCAGTGTCGTTGCCTATCAGCAAGTCGGCGTGGGCAATCAGCGCTTTTAGGCTGTCCAGATCCAGTTTGGGCATGACCTGGATATTGCCGGATTGTGCCGCCATCCAGTCCGCCGTGTTTTTTTCCTGCTCATTGCCCCAAACGATCAGACAGTTCTGTTGCAAGGCTTGTGCTACGGCGACAAATTTTTCCGCCGGATAGTTGCGGCTAGGCCATGTGGAACCGATGACCAGCACGATATTTTTACGCTCTGGTTTAATATAATCCTGCAAAAAACGATAAGCTTGCCGGTTTTCGTGTTGAAAAAACAGGAACGGCTTTTTGTCCAGAATCTGTTGCGGCGTAATGCTGATCCCTAAAGGCCGGGATAGGACGCAGGCGTTCCTGTCGATAGTATTGGCGTCGTAAGCACAGGCGATTTTGACGTGATAAAACCATGACGCAGCTTTTTCACGTATGGAATCTGCATCGAAGCCTGCGACCCGTTTGCCGATGAGGGTCGCGGTGAGTGCCGATTTAATCAGCCCCTGGGCATCAATGACCAGATCGTAGTGGTGGTCGGCAAAACTACGGATGGTCTTGAATTGCTGAAAAATAGCGGACTTGTCGGTTTTCAGCGACTTCAGGTTGACCGTTAAAACCGTATCGATATCGGGGTTGTGCTGTAACAGCCCGGCAAAGCGTTCTTCAACAATCCAGTCTATCCGTATAGCCGGGTCGTGCGCTTTGATGAACTGCAACGCGACCATGGCATGGACAATATCGCCCAGGGCCGAGAGTTTGACTATGGCGATTTTCATGGGGCGATTAACTCAAGCACCTGTTCAGGCCGGATGCCGGTTAAACAGCTGGTATGCGCTTCGTGTCCAGGTGGGTATAACGGGCAGTCGCGCTTAAAACACGGCGAGCAAGTCAGTTTTAACGAGAGGATATGTGCTTTGGCGTTTAAAGGCGGCGTAAATGCAGGATCTGATGAGCCGTACAGGGCAATGATGGTTTTGTCGAGTGCGGCGGCAACGTGCATCAGGCCGGAGTCGTTAGTCACGACGGTGTCCGCCAGCGACAATAAATCCACCGCTTCGGCCAGCGAAGTGCGGCCGGTGAAGTCGCTGCATAATCCTTCTGTCTCCTGGTTGATTTGCCTTGCGATGTCCTGATCCTTATCGGAGCCGAATAGCCACACTTGCCAGCCCTGATTGATTTTTTGTTTGGCGACGTCGGCATAATAGTCGGTTGGCCAACGCTTCGCAGCGCCATATTCGGCGCCGGGGCATAAGGCCAGAATTTTTGCCGCCAGGGACGGCGTGTATGCCGTAAGACCGCCGGAGGCAGGCGCGGCGGTCGATAGCGTTAAGGCGAATTTTTTCAACACAGCCCGTTGTTTGGCCGGGCCAACGGCTAATGCGGGCAGCGGATAGGCGGGTGGCATATCGGCATTTTTAGGTAGGCCTAAGGCAACGAAACGCTGCACCGTCATCGGCAGCAAGGTTTTGTCCAGGCTTCTGGCATCGTTAAGCAGACCCCAACGGCATTCGCCCAGATAACCGGTACGTTCGGGAATACCGGCAAAAAACGGGATTAATGCCGATTTCCACGAGTTGGGCAGGACTATCGCCTGGTCATAGCGCTTCGAACGTAATGCCATGCCCAGTTGGATACGCGCGAGCAAACCGAGCTGCCCGTGTGTCAATGGCATTGCGACGGCCTCAGCCACTTCCGGCATTCTGTCCAGCAACGGGAACGACCACGCCGGCGCCAGCACATCAATGCGGCAATCTGGCGCGGCTTGCTTTAGCGTTAACAACAGGCTTTGCGCCATCACCATATCGCCGACCCAGGAGGGGCCGACGACCAGGATGTGCTTAGGCAAGGTAAGTCAACCAGTCGGCATGTTCAATGCTGCGTCCATAAACTGCATCAAAATACAGGGCTTGCAGTTTTTCGGTGATCGGGCCGCGGCTACCGCTGCCTATGGCGCGATTGTCCAATTCCCTGATCGGTGTGACTTCAGCGGCCGAGCCGGTAAAAAAAGCTTCATCGGCGACATAGATTTCATCGCGGGTGATGCGTTTTTCAATAACTTCGAAGCCTTGCTCGCGCGCTATGATCATAACGGTGTCGCGGGTAATGCCTTCCAATGCCGATGTGGTTTCCGGCGTATAGATTTTGCCGTTGCGGACGATAAACAGGTTTTCCGCGCTGCCCTCGGCGGCAAAGCCTTCATGGTCCAGCATCAAGGCCTCATCGTAGCCGGTAGCCAGCGCTTCTTGCAGCGCGAGTATGGAATTGATGTAATTGCCGTTGGCCTTGGCTTTGCACATCGTGCTGTTATGGTGGTTGCGGGTATACGACGAGGTGCGGATGCGGATGCCTTTCTCGATGCTTTCCGCGCCCAGGTAAGCGCCCCAAGGCCAGGCCGCGATCATGACATGCACTTTAAGGTTGTCGGCCCTAAGCCCCATGCCTTCCGAACCGAAAAAGCACATCGTGCGGATATAGGCGCTGTCCAGTTGGTTTTTAGCTACGGCATCGCGTTGTGCCTGATTGATGACGGCTTTGTTGAACGGCATGGGCATATTCATGATATGCGCCGAGCGGAACAAGCGGTCAGTATGTTCCTGCATCCTGAAAATGGCCGTGCCCAGCGCCGCATGATAGGCCCTGATTCCTTCGAAAACCCCTAGCCCGTAGTGCAAGGTGTGCGTCAACACATGGACTTTCGCTTCACGCCACTCAACCCATTGCCCATCCAGCCAAATAACGCCGTCTCTATCGTCCATTGTCATCGTTTATACTCCACAGTTAAGTTTTTATTTATAGTTTTTTAGGTGCTGGCGTCACAGCCTGCCAAGGCAAGCTATAACACCATTAAGGTTTCCCCGCAGTCGGTATGCACCACTTTGCCGCTACGTTGCAACACAAAAAAACCCCGTTTCAAGGCGGCATTTTTTGCATCGGCATTGATATGGAAAGAGGCAATCGCGCCATAAAGCTTATAAGTTTTATACACTGGAAATAATTGTTTGAAGTGCCGCATCTTGCGTTCCAGTTTGTCAAGGTCGTTTTCATGCGTTTTATACTTGACTTCAATAATCCCAACCGCATCGCCATTGGTCATTACCAAATCATATTCTTCCTGGAGATTGCCGCGATGCTTCTGGACATTCATCATAATGTCTTCAAATTTAATCGGCCCTAAATGGTTTTCGTTGACTAAGCTATTAAAGAAAAACTCTTCAGCAATATCGCCCTGGTTTTTTGACATATTGCCTAACTGGATACCGACACTTTTTAATTTTTCGTCGGTACGTTTCAATTGCTCGTCAGTGCGCTTGATTTGCCCGTCAGTTCGTTTCATTTGCTCGTCGGTGCGTTTTATTTCCAAACCGGTAAGCCTAATTTGCTCATCCGTTTGCTTTTGGGCTTCTCGCAACGCCTTGCTATCAACAGCCAAGCTGGCCACTAAGTCTTTCAGTTCGTCGTCTGTCATTGTTTATTCCATCAGCTCACACCAGATGTGTTCGACACGGGCCCGTGTTTCAGTCACATCGGCTTCGTCAATAACCACCGTGTCGCCTTGTAAAACCTGTTTATGCCCGTAATCACGGTAGGCGCAATACGCAGCTTTTAGTGTTGCTGCCGTTTCATGGGCAATAAAGCCTTGTGCTTCCAGGCTTTCCAGCAATCTGACATTATCGGTGTAAACCGCCAATGACGGATGCGTTGCAGTCAGCGCCAAAACGCCAAATTGTACTATAAACTCAATATCAGCAATACCGCCTTTGCTTTGTTTTAAATCAAACTTGCTGGAATCTTTGGTTGCCAGCGCCGTACGCATTTTTTCGCGCATGTCTCGCACATCGGCTTTTAATACCAGGGGTTCCCTGGTCAAGCCTAGAATCCGCTGGCGTATATCTTCATAAGCCGTTTTTAAACGACTGTCTCCGGCGATAAAACGGCCGCGCACCAGGGCTTGATGTTCCCAGGTCCATGCCTGATGCCTTAGGTAGTCTTCGTAAGTGCTGATAGGCGTGACCAGTAGGCCGGAGTCGCCGCTGGGGCGCAAACGCATATCGACTTCATAAAGCACGCCTGACAATAATCGGGTGTCGAGGATATGGCGGATTTTCTGCCCCAGACGGCCATAGAACTGTGAGCAGGAAATCGGTTTCCCTCCGTCGGTCAGCACCTGACCATCGGGGCAGTCATGCAAAAACACCAGATCCAGATCAGAACCATAACCCAGTTCGATGCCGCCGAATTTGCCAAAGCCCAGCACGGCAAAGCGGGTGTTGATGTCATCGCTGAGCGGCGGGTAGCCATGTTTTTCAACCAGCATCAGCCAAGCCCGATGGACGACATGGGTGACGATGGCTTCGGCGATAAATGTCAGATAATCACTGACCACCATTAGCGGAATGACGCCCATAATGTCTGCGGCGGCAACGCGCAAGACGTTCAGTTGCTTAAACTCCCTCAGTACGATCATTAAGCGCTCGAGGTCCTGCACGGCGATAGGTGCCAGCAGTTTAGCCAGTTGGGTATCCAGGTCGGTTTTGTTGAGCGGTTCATACAACGTCCGGGGGTCGAGCAATTCATCAAGCAATACCGGACAGCGCGACAAATACTCGCACAGCCATGGGCTGGCGGACGACAAACGCAGCAATTGCGCCAGCGCATCGGTGTTTTCCACCAGCAACGACAGGTAGACAGTCCTGCCGGCTATGGCTTCAAGCAGCCCCAGGACGCGCTTTAACGTGGCATCGGGGTTGGCGACCTGCGGCAACGCCGTGATGAGTGTCGGCATCAGGCGGTCAAGCACGGCCGAGCCTTTGTTAGTCAAGCGCCTGATCGCGGCAGATTGTTTGAATTGCCGGATGGCGGTCAGACTGTCGTCGGCTTGTGCACAGCCATAGTGCTGCAAATGCGCCAGCAATTCCTGGTCATCCGCCGTATTGGCCCAAATCTGCCGGCTGTAGGGGTCTTGCGCCTCTTGCTGGGATAGTGAAAAAACCGTATCAAAGACTGCGTGGACTTGCGCCCTGACGTGGTCAAGCTCCACTTTAAAGTGATCCCAATCAGGATAGTCTAAGGAAAAAGCCAATATGTGTCGCACCTGCGGGGAGGTCGGCAAATCATGGGTCTGCTTGTCTTGATATTGCTGGATATGGTTCTCTACGCGCCGCAGGAAGCAATATGCCTGTATCAATTGCGCGGCATCGGTTTTAGTCAACAGCCCAAGTTCGCCCAGCTTTTGCAATACCTCCAGAATGCCGCGTGTTTGCAGGACAGGCTCATTGCCGCCGCGTATCAATTGGAAAGCTTGGCCGATAAATTCACATTCGCGAATACCGCCAGGACCCAGCTTGATATTTTCCATACGGTCTTTGCGCCGCAGTTCCTGCGTGATCTGCGCTTTTAACGAGCGCAGTTCTTCAAATGCGCCGTAATCCAGATAACGCCGGTAAACAAAAGCGTGCAGCATAGTCATCAATTGTGCGCCGGTATTGGCATCACCCGCCACCTGCCGCGCTTTAATCATCGCATAGCGCTCCCACTCCCGCGCCTGGGTCTGGTAATAATATTCCATGCCATCAAAGGTCATCACGATAGCACCGCTGTCGCCGAAGGGCCTTAAGCGTATGTCGGTGCGGAACACAAAACCGTCTACAGTGATTTCATCCAATACCCTGACCAAGCTTTGGCACAGCTTCGTGAAAAATTCCCCGTATGTGGTGGATTTTCTGTCCGGTAACACGCCGTCTTCAGGATAGGCGAAAATCAGGTCGATGTCCGATGAATAATTCAGCTCGAACGCGCCCAATTTGCCCATGCCCAATACGATAAGCTGTTGCGGGCTGCCATCCGCCAATAACGGTGTGCCGCGTTTTTCGCAAGCCTGTTGATAAAGGAAAGTCAGCGCGTACTGGATGCAGGCATCGGCGAGCCGGGATAAATCCAGCAAGGTTTCCTGCAATGGCGCCCAACCCGCCAAATCCCGCCAGGCGATCCTGACTATTTCCCGGCGTCTGAACTGTCTGAGTTGGGACATTAAGGCGGCTTCGGTAGCAACGGCTAGGCCCTGTGCACGTTCGGCGTAACTCAGGTTGCCATAAACCGCCGATAGGTCGCCGGATGTTACCAAGTCCACCAGCATGGCGGGTTGCCGCAGACAGCTTTCGGCAATAAATTGGCTGCAACACCAGACCCTAGCCATAGTTGCCGTTATTTCGGGCGTAGCCTGAAAGTCCAGGCCACGGGCATGGAGTTGTTCCTGCCACTGCGCTAACCATGCAGCCACAACAGGCTGTAAAGCGGGGGGTATAAGGTTAAGTTCGGGTATGGGTGGATTAATGCAAGACATGGATGAAAGCGCTGGACAAAAAATCATGATAACCCAAAAAATGAGTGCTGGGCCATTCTCTGTTTTCCGTTAGGTTTTTATTCAGAACAATTCGATGTCGTTAGGCGGGTCAGTAGCGCCTTGCGTAACCATCATGTCTTCAAACAGGATGACCCGGTTTCTGCCGTTATCTTTGGCGAAATAAAGCGCTTTGTCGGCCCTGTCCAGCAAAGTTACCGGTAAGACAGGGTGGCCTTGAATACAGGTGACGCCAATGCTGACTGTTACTTTGCCGACCAGTGGAAAATCATAGTTTTCAACAGCCATGCGAAAGCGGTTTAAACTTTTCCAGGCCTCGGATTTGTTGAGCCGGTTCAATATCACGACAAATTCTTCACCGCCAAACCGGAAAATAAAATCAATATAGCGAAACCGGCTTTCCATTAATTGGCTAAAATGCAGCAAGACTTCATCGCCGTATAAATGGCCGAAGTTATCATTGACGGCTTTGAAATGGTCTATATCCAGCATAGCCATCCATGATAATTTATCGTCGGGTTTACCGCTGAATAGGACATGTTGATAAAATCCGCAAACTTGCATCAGGCGTGCATCGAAAGATTGCCGGTTAGGTAGGCGGGTCAGTACATCACGTTCTTTATGGTCATGGAGGATTACCTGATTATGATAAAGTCTTAGCAAATTACTTAGCAATGCAACGGCTTCATCATCAAAACGGCCTTCCAAAACGATGGCCCTGTCCGGGCCGGTATCGGTTATGACGGGCAAGATGGCTAGGGTTTTTTCGCCGGATATGACGATTTCAATATGCTCAGGCAGTTGCTTGTGGTTAAGCCAGGGACAGATGTCTTCGTCTGTTTCAACGTTAAAATCCAGGGGCAGTTTTCGGATCAGTATCCCATCAGCGCTGTGCTGGGCTTGTGTGCGATTTTTTCTGTCGCCATATATTTCATAGGCACAGGCCGAATCAACCCAATCGAAGCATTTAAGCAGGTCGATAAAAACAGCGGTCAAGGATTGATAATTCTGACAATGGGTAATTTCAGCCGCCCAGGAGAAACATTGTTGTGTAGAAACTGTTGGCGTTGTCATGACGTGAATGCCCAGCAAAGTGGTTATGTTCGCGTAGCTACTGTACAGGTTAATACCGGGTAGTGGGAAGAGTGTAATGTATAACTTGAGGCTTGGTTTACGGAATGGCTTTATTTTTATAACGGTTTTTTGATAATAGCTATTCAGGGGGAGTTATGGTGCGCACTATGCTGGTGGGCATGCTGTTACTTGTAACGGGCTGGGCGGGTGACGGCACATGGGCGCAGGACAGGGCTGGACATTTGGCCTATAGCAAAGTTGTTGACAGTCGCAACTATTGCATACAGCAGCTTCATGGTGATTTTTTTTCCAGGACGGAGCTTATTTTCGGGTTGTCGAGGCCAAATGCGCCAGATATTACCGAACAAGCGTTTCAGCAGTTTATCGACACCGTGGTTACGCCACGATTTCCAGAAGGCTTAACCGTATTAAGCGGGACAGGCCAATTTATGGGTTCGACGGGACAGCTTATTAAAGAAGGCTCCAAGCTATTGATAGTGTTCTATCCGATGAGCAAGCAACGCAACGCGGCCATTGAGCGCATTCGGGCAGCCTATAAAAACGCTTTTCAGCAGAAATCCGTGCTACGGGTAGATCAGCTGTCGTGCGTATCTTTTTAATCGCCCCCTCCTCAATGGCTGGTCGGTTTTTTGGGTTTTTTTGACAATAGGCCATGCGTTATGGACACTGCTGACGGCGATTACAACGGAGTGGGTGAGCTGGCCGCTTAACTGTGTAGTATAGTTAACCGTTTGGGTATGGGTATAAGTTATGGCGGGGACGGATGTCATTATTATCGGCGCAGGCGCGTCAGGACTGATGTGTGCTATATCAGCGGGCAAACGCGGTCGTCGCGTGTTGGTCTTGGACCATGCCAACAAGGCTGGGAAAAAAATCCTGATGTCCGGCGGCGGTCGTTGCAACTTCACGAATTATTCCGTAACACCCGATAACTTCATATCAAGCAATCCACATTTTTGCAAATCCGCGCTAAGCCGGTTTAGCCAATGGGACTTTCTGGCACTGGTGGCCCGTCACGGGATCCCTTACCACGAAAGGGAGCACGGGCAGTTATTTTGCAATGACAGCGCAAAAGACATACTGAATATGCTGTTGGCAGAATGCGCCGACGCCGGCGTCACCGTGCAGTTGGATACCCGTATCGACAGTATTGGCAAAAGCGTCGATACCTTTTATATAGACACCAGCAAGGGCAGTTTTGCCTGTCCATCCCTGGTCGTGGCAACAGGTGGTTTATCGATACCCAAAATGGGCGCCACACCGCTAGGCTATAAAATTGCCGAACAGTTCGGCATTCATGTTGTGCCGACTCGAGCCGCTCTGGTGCCGTTTACCTTACAGCCGGACGATAAAGCTAAGTTGTCGGTATTATCAGGCATTGCCGTGCCGTGCGTCGTCAGCAACCCGCGCCAAAGTTTCAGCGAAAACATCCTGTTCACCCACCGTGGTTTGAGCGGGCCGGCCATTTTGCAAATATCCTCTTATTGGCATGCCGGAGAAACCATTAGCATTGACTTACTCCCGCAGATCGAGCTTGAGGATGAACTGAAAGAGAAACGTCGGCAAAAGCAAAACAAGAGCTTAAAAAATCTGTTGGACGGCTATCTGCCCAGACGCTTGGTCGGTTGCCTGCTGGACGATGGCTTGTTGGACACCCCATTACAAGACTGTTCCGACCGCCAGCTTCAACATGTCGTCGCGCAGTTGCAGTGCTGGGCGATTAAACCTAATGGTACGGAAGGCTACCGTACCGCCGAAGTAACCTTAGGCGGTGTTGATTGCGACGCTATTTCATCGAAAACCATGGCAAGCAAACACATGCCGGGGCTATATTTTATCGGCGAAGTGCTGGATGTGACCGGCTGGTTGGGCGGTTACAATTTTCAATGGGCATGGTCGTCAGCGTGGTGTGCAGGGCAGTATGTTTAGGATTTGGCTAACAATAACTTCACGACAGAAAATGGGGGGTTGCTAGGTATGGGAAAAAGACATGCCCGACAACAAAGGCAATGGGGTAACGGAGCCGCCTTATTGCCTAAAGACCAATCGTCATCTGAGCACGACAGTTCACACCATGCGCTAAGCTTTAATACACATCCCGGACGTAGCGTTTATCTTTTTTCAGTTGGTTGACATAATCGACAGCTTGTTGCTCTGATCGCTTGCCATGAACGGCAACGATATCCAGCAGCGCTTTATCGACATCCTTAGCCATCCGGTACGCGTCGCCGCAGACAAAGAAATAGCCGCCTTGCTCCATCCACGCAAACAGTTCTGCGCCGTTGTCACGCATTTTGTCCTGTACATAAATCTTTTCTTGCTGGTCCCTGGAAAAAGCGAGATCCAGGCGGGTCAGCAGGCCATTGGTTTGCATCGTTTCCAGTTCTTCGCGGTACATAAAATCGGTTGCGGCGTTGCGGTCACCAAAGAACAGCCAGTTTTTGCCGGATGCGCCACGGTATTGGCGTTCCTGCAGGAATGCCCGGAATGGCGCAATGCCGGTGCCGGGGCCGACCATAATCATAGGCAGGCTGTCGTCTTCAGGCACTCTGAAGACTTTATTGGGCGTGAAGAAGCAGCGCACATCGGTGTTTTCGTCAACCAGATCGGCAAGGAAGGTCGAGCAAACGCCTTTGTGCTTGCGGCCGTAACTTTCGTAACGTACGCTGGCTACCGTTAAATGCACGGTGTCGGGATAGGGTTTGCTGCTGGATGAAATCGAATAAGCGCGGTGCTGCAAAGGTTTCAGCAAGGCAATGAATTCAGCTGCCGAAAATTCACAGTTAGGGAATTGCAATAATAAATCCAGCGTGTCGCGGCCCCATAAATAGCTCGCCAATTGCTCTTTGTCACCTGATTCCAGGATGCCGTTAAGCTCCTGGTCGCCGGAGCGTTTGGCGATTTCTTCCAGCAATTCCTTGGCGGGCGACTTGATTTCAAACTGGGTACGCAAGGCTTCCCGTAACCGCATTAACTCGCCGTTGACCGGTTCTTCTTCATCACCGTTACAGCCGATGGCGTTAAGTATGTCGGACACCAGTTCGGGGCAGTTGTTTGGAAACACGCATAAGGCGTCGCCAGCTTCGTAGTTTAGGCCTGAACCGGCAATCGATAGCTCATAATGCCGGGTTTCTTTCGACGAGGCGGGGTCGGTGACGATACGGTTAACCAGTAATTTGGCAGGGAAGGGATTTTTGCGGGTGTATTGCGGCTTGTCATTGGCGCTGGCGGTACCGTCAAAAACGGCGCTGGTGGCGCCACCGGCCATTTGCGGGATGACCGCTGTTAGCCAAGCCTGGGCGGGTTCTTCAAAATCCACATCGCAATCGGTGCGTTCATAAATCCGGTTGGCGCCGAGTTCGGCTAGCCGCCTATCCCATTCTTTACCGGCCTGGCAGAACAAATCATAAGCGGTGTCGCCCAAGGCCAATACGGAATATTTCATATGGGCCAGTTTAGGGGCCGAGTCGGCGCTAATGGCATCCCATAATATCTGGGCATTATCAGGCATTTCACCTTCGCCATAAGTGCTGGTGATAATCAGTAAATATTCCATCGCAGCCAATGCCTCGACATCCTGTTCATCCATGCCCTTAACGACGGGTTTTAAGCCGTGGGCTTTGGCGATAGCGGCGGCATCATTGGCGACAGATTCAGCATTGCCGGTTTGGCTGCCGTACAGTATGTGAATGATGCGGATGTCCGCCTGGTTGACTGAGCCGGTGCTTTGAATCATATGGGTGTGCATGCCGGCAAAAAAGCCGCTTAGCCATGCGCGTTGGCTGGAACTGTAAGGCGCGTCTAATGGAATCTGAGGTATTTTCATTTAAGTCACTGGGCTTCGATTTTTGTGTCAGCATCCCCATGCGGGCATGAGGATGCGGGTATAGAGGTATATAGCGGTGCGCGATCAGGCCACTTGTTCGCTCAACATGCTTTGAACGAGGCCCAAGCCGACCAATCCTGCCAGATATTCCTCAACCGCTGGAATGCCGGACAAGATTTGTCTATTGGCTTGTTCCTGTTCAATAATCCAGGCGGTGGATCCTATTGAATATATGCTTTGCACGGAGCGGTTAATCAATGCGGTTTTGTAATCATTGAGGCGTTTACCGGCGAGTAGGCTGCCCAGTTGATCGTCGCGGTAATTGCTGTAAGCTTCGCGTGTCGTTTTTACCAAGGCTTCCTGTAGTTTGCGCGGACGTTCAGTGATGATTTTACGCGCCGCTTGCTCGATATGGTATTGGCTACGCAAGTTCTCAGGCAGGTGTTTAAGGCTATCGCGGGCCACTTGCTGGGCTTTTTCGAGCACGGCATAGCTGTTGATCAAGTGATATGTCAGCTGGGTGTCGGTTACTCCGTAATCTGGAACCCCGCCGCCAAACAGCGGTTCCGCATGCTGGTAAGCCAGTTTGACTTGTTCGATCTGTAAGCGGGCCAGTTCATGCGCCAATTCCTCAATCATTTCTTTGCGGTCTAATGACTGTTGTAAATAGTGTGCGGTTTGGGTTTTATACAGCCACAAAGGTAAGGCAAACTTAAAATGCTTGCGCTCAGCATCCCAGTTATTGAGCAGGTTTCTGGCTTTGCTGGAATTGGCATAATCGGCGTGCTGTTCGAGCATGGCCAGTATGAACTGCTCGTGGGCACGGGCGGTATCGGTGTCTTCAGATAGACTATGCAGCTCAATCGAAGATTTGTCATAGAGCTTGTTGAGGCGGTTTTCCGGGTCATACTGGTAGGCGTTGCCGCCCGACATGCCGTTACAGAAGCCTTTGCCGAACCCGCCGATATTCAGTACCGCACCGTTGGTCATGTATTCGCAGGCAAAATCGCCGACACCTTCGACGACAGCCATGGCGCCGGAGTTTCTGACGGCGAAACGGTCGCCCGCCTCTCCGTTGATAAAGGCTTTGCCGCCAGTCGCGCCGAACAGCGCAAAATTGCCGATCAGCACATTATTGCCAGGGGTTTTGATGCCGCCTCCGGGTGATTCGACGACGATAACGCCGCCGCAGGCCGATTTGCCTACGCCGTCATTACACGTACCCAGATGTTCCATACGCATGCCGTCGTTCAGGAAGGCGGCATAGCTTTGCCCTGCCGAGCCGTGTGTGCGGACAATCACGCTGTCTGGGGCCAGATAGCGGCGGCCATTCGGGTGGGTGTAGATGATCTTGGAATCGGCTAATTGCTGTTCAGTCAATTCATAAGCCAGCAACCGTTCCATGTCGATAGCAGCTTGTCCACCGACGGTTTTATTGCAATTATTCAGTTTAAAAGCGCTGCCTTCGATCACAAGCTGTTGCTGCTTGCCGTCGATCAGTTCCTTTTTAACCTGGGTTATGATGTTGGCGTCGATACTAAAGCTGGCTTCCAGATAAATCGGCTTGGCGATTTTTACGACCTCAACCTGGGCCAGCATTTTGCTCAGGTTGAGCTGGCCGACCATGGTGGGGTGGTTGATCAAATGCAATAAATCGGTTTTTCCGCGTATCTCCTGCAAGCTTTTATAACCCAGTAGCGCCAGGATTTCCCGGACTTCATGCGCCAGATTCATGAAATATTGCGCGAGCACGCGGGCATCGCCTTTAAATTCTTCGTGCGAAGTGGTCAGTCCGGCCGGACATTTGATATTGCAGTTTTTCGCCATGACGCAACGCAGCATCATTAATGCCGTCGTGCCGAATTCGAAGGAGTCGGCGCCCAGTATCGCGGATTTGACGACATCCATGCCGCTTTGATGCGCGCCGCTGCCGCGCAAGATCACTTTATCACGCAAACCGTTGACGGCCAGCGCCTGATGGACTTCGGCGATGCCGATTTCCGGCGAGCGCCCGCTGTTTTTCAGGCTGGTGACCGCTGCTGCGCCAGTGCCGCCGGTGTTGCCGGCGACATTGATGACGTCGGCACCCGCTTTGGCGACGCCGACAGCGATTGTGCCTATGCCTTCCGATGACACCAGTTTGACGCCGACTTTAACGCGGGCGGCTTTGGCATCATGGATCAGCTGGCCTAAGTCTTCGATGGAATAGGTGTCATGGTGCGGCGGCGGGCTGACCAATTCAACCCTGGGCGTGCCGCCGCGCAATGCGGCGATTTCCACCGACACTTTGGCGGCAGGCAATTGTCCGCCCTCGCCGGGTTTTGCGCCCTGGGCGATTTTGATTTCAATTTCTTTGATGGTCGGGTCGGCCAGATAACCGGCCCAGACCCCAAACCGTCCTGACGCAAATTGTTTGATTTTACAGGAGCGTAAGGTGTTAAAACGGCTGGAATGTTCGCCGCCTTCGCCGGAATTGCTGAGTGCACCGACGATGTTGGTGCCTAGCGCAACCGCTTCGTGCGCTTCTGCCAGCAATGCGCCGTGGCTCATGGCACCGGAGGCCAGTGCGGCGGTAATTTCATGGGCAGGTTGCACATCGCTTAGCGCAATCGGGTGGCGGGCCGCGCGTATCGTGTTTAAATAACGGCCTAGCGGACTGTCGGTGTCGGACAGTGTCAACTCAAGCGTATAGTCTGCTACGGCAATACTGAAGCCGGTGTCATGAAAACGGTTTTTAAAATGCTGCGCCAGCTGCTCCAGGCGTTGGGCGGATGGGTTGTTAGTCAAGCCAATACGGTAGCTTGCGTCAGTTGTTTTTGTGACGCTCAAGCCGCGTATCAGGAAATTGATATTGCCGAGCAGGTTTTGTTTGCCCAAAATAAGGTCGAAATCGGCGCAGGTTGCAGCTGCGCTGACATCGGCAGGAAAATCCATAATGTCGCGCAATGCCGCCGGTCTGGAGTCGCGCTCAAGATACAGGTTTTTGGCAAAACTGCGGTAAGCCGGTGTGATGCCGAAATGGTCGATTTGCTCGTCACTGCGTTTTTCGTAGCCCAGGTCAATATAGGCGGTGTCGCTGGCGACAGGGGCATGTTCGGGGACGTATAAAATCGCCTCGTCGGTCATATTGATATATTCCCTGACCGCCGTGTTGCCGTAGGAATGGCCCGCGCCATCTTGGCGCTCTTTAAACAGCCCTAGGAAAGGAATGTCTTTTTCTTCGCGCACCGCCAATGCTTTTTGATGCCATTCGGCGGCACTGGCAGCGAGGTCGGCAAAACGCACACCGCCGACAGAGGCGTGTATGTTTGGGAAGTAAACGGTTAATTTCGGCTCGTCGGTGTCGATATAATTGGACTCGAAAAATTCGCCGCCGATATAACTTTCAACGGTGCACAGGCCAAATTTGCCCATGGTTTTCATCAGCGATTTTTCCGTGCCTTTTTGGAACTTATCGAGGATTTTTTGCTGTTCAGCAGGCGAGTAATGGCTGACGACGCGGTTATGCACGCTGATCGGGCAGATAGCGGACGCACCGAAACCAAGCAAGGTCGCAATATCGTGCGGGCTGGCGGCTTGTCCGGTTTCTGCAATCAGGGACGAATTAAAGCGCAAACCCTGTCTGACCAGTTGCTGGTTGGCTGCGGCAATCATCAGCAGTGCCGGAACAGCGGCCTGGTCTTTGTTGATCTGGGTGTCGCTTAAAATGATAATCCCGGTATTGCTTTTTGCCGCCTGCTCGACGAGTCCGCAGACCTTCAGCAAGGCTTGTTCCAGGTTGTGTTCATTGCTCCGGGCGTCGGTAAAATCAGGTGTGTACAACATGTCCAGCGTTATTGTACTGACGGCGGACTGCTTGCGGATTTGCTCAAGTTGAGTGCGTTGCAGGATGGGGGTTTCGATAACCAGTTGCTTGCTGTATTCATCGGAAAAATTGGGTTTTGCACCCAATGCGACTCGCAAGGTCATGCCGTCGCTTTCCCGTATCGAATCCAAGGGCGGATTGGTCACTTGGGCAAAACGTTGGCTGAAATAACGCGACATGCCGCCTTCTGCGCTGGATAGCGCATTGGGGGCGATGCCGTAACCCATCGCGGTGACTTTTTCCATGCCGGTTGCCAGCATCGGATCCAGCAGAAACTTGAAACTTTCCTGGTTTAACGAATAGGCGGTATGTTGTTGATCTATATTGAACGTATGCTGGTTGTTAAGTTCGGATAACTCAACTTTTGGCAGTTCAGCAAGATGCACACAGCGTTGCTGGAGCAAGGCTTGATAATTTTTTTCGCTAGCCAGACGCGCCATGACCTGATGGCTGTTGTACGCTTCGCCTGTGCTGTGGTCAAAATACAGCATGCCGCCAGCTTCAATGCGGCCGCGTTTGACGATGTCTTTAGGGGGGAAATCAATTTGCCCTGCTTCCGACATGACGGCCAGATATTCGTGGGTTTCGACCGAGCGCAACGGGCGCAAGCCTAAGCGATCCAGACGTGCGCCGATACGTATCCCGTCGTAGAAGATCAATGCTGCCGGGCCATCGTTTTTTTCTTCGTATAAGCTGAAATATTCCAGCATCGCGCGGACTTCCGGCGACAAGGTTGTGTCATTTTCCCAGGCCGGGGGCATCATCGCCAGCACGGCGGTGACGATGTTCATGTTGTCTTCGTTAATACGGCGCGACAGGGTTTGATCCAGGCGGCCAGAATCGGATTGACCGCAAGGGAAAATGATATGTTTATTATTTTGGCGGGCAATGGCGCTTTCGCTTAAACGGTTTTTCTTGTCGGTGTTGAGTTCACCGTTATGTGCCATGTAGCGGAAAGGTTGCGCCATGATCGTTGCGGGCGCGGTATTCGTTGAAAAGCGGGTATGGAAAAATAAGGTGCTGATTTCGTGGTCTACATCGTACAAGTCTTTGAAATAAGGGATGACTTCAAACGAGTTGAGGCGGCCTTTATAGACCTGGGTGCGCGAACTCATCGACAAGGGATAAAAACCCTCCAATTCAGTGCGGGTAAAGCCTTCCACTTCAATATCCAGCAAGGTCTTCTGGATGTGTTTTTCAAACTCATCCTGCGTTACGTCTTTCAAGCTGTCGGATCGACCAAATACGCACTGTTTGATCGGAAACTGGGCTTTTAACGCTGCGGCATTTAGCACATCATTATCGACAGGGATAACGCGCCACATAATAATAGGCATACCTGCGTTTTTAAAATGGCGTTCAACCATTTCCTGTGCCGCGCAGTCGTAGTGGTCGTGATCTTCCGGGAAAAAGAAGTTGGCGACACCAAACAGGCCCAGTTCAAGCGTGGCTATTCCGGTGATTTTACGGAAGAACTTAAGGGATAAATCAATATTAACGCCCGCGCCGTCACCAATGCCTTCAGCGCTCATGCCCCCGCGATGCGGGATGGTACATAAGGCTTCATGGGATTTAACCAAAAGGTCGTGGGTTTGTTTGCTTTGCTTGTGTGTGATAAAACCTACGCCGCAGCTATCCTGCGACAATTCTGCGTCATAAAGCATGGGTTCTTCACCTAATCGGGAATTATTGTTCATTGATACAGCCCGTTCTTCTAGTCATGCCATGCCCAATTTAACAGGCGATGGCGGTTAGTGTCGTTTTTTGTCGTGATGCGTGTTAGAGTCAGTGTAATACGCATGCGGGGCCACGACGAATTTTCAGATAAATTTCGTTTAGCGAAACCTGATAATTGTAATACAGTCGGGCTTATCTGTCACATTGGGAACGTGTTTTATTCGCGTAGCTTTTGTAAATTTAGATTACTTGATAGTTGATTAATATGAAAGAAATTTTTGATGTCGTCGTCGTGGGTGGTGGCATGGTGGGTGCAGCGGTGGCTTGTGGTCTGGGCGGAGGCTCCCTGAACGTGGCGGTGGTCGAGAGTTCGCCGCCGTTGCCGTTTGTGGCTGGTCAAGCCCATGACTTGAGGGTTTCAGCGCTCAGTATCGCGTCAAAAAACATCTTGGAGACCGTTGGCGCGTGGGACGGCGTCATCAAGCGCCGCTATTGTCCGTTTCGGCGGATGCGGGTCTGGGAAACGACTGGCGATACGGAGTTTTGCAGCGATGACATCAATTATCCTGAGCTGGGCTATATCGTCGAGAATCGGGTCACGCAGCTGGCCTTGCTGGAACGCATGCAGGATTTTGCCAATATTGAACTGATTTGCCCTGCGGTTATCGGCAACATCACGTATTATCCCGGAGAATTAAGCACGGTGGAGTTGGATGATGGCCGGACGTTATCGGCAAAACTACTGGTTGCCGCCGATGGTGGTCAGTCCCGAGTCCGACAAACCGTGGGTCTGGGCGTGACCAGCTGGGATTACGGACAACATGCGCTGGTCATCTATATCGAAACCGCCTATGGGCAGCAGGACATTACCTGGCAGCGTTTTGTGCCTAGCGGGCCGCAGGCGTTTTTGCCGTTAACCGGTCATTACGGTTCCATTGTTTGGTATAACTCCCCAGATGAGGTGAACCGTTTGAAAGCGTTGCCTTATGATGAATTGCGTAAAGAACTGGTCGCGGCATTCCCAGACTGTTTGGGTCAAGTTAATGCGGTGCTGGGCACTGCCAATTTTCCGCTGAAGCGCCAGCATGCCCAAGGTTATGTCAAACACGGCGTGGTTTTGGTTGGCGATGCGGCGCACACCATTAATCCCTTGGCAGGGCAGGGCGTTAATATCGGCTTGCTGGATGCGGCGGCTCTGGCTGAAGTGCTGGTTGAAGCCGCTGACAAAGGCCTTGATATTGCCGATTTGTCAGTGTTGCAGCGTTATGAGCAGATGCGCCGCACGGAGAATTTAAAAATGATGACGGTGATGGATGTGTTTTATCAGGTTTTTAGCAATGACATTCTGCCGATAAAATTTTTACGCAACATGGGCCTGGGGTTGGCTGAGCGGATTTTACCCGCCAAAAATAAAGTGATGCGCGGTGCTATGGGCTTGGAAGGCCATTTGCCTAAACTGGCGCTGGGTAAAAAGCTTGTCTGACCCATTGTAGGCCGCGCCGCTCGCGTCTGCTTGGAATTGTCGACGATAAACCTTACTCCCTTAACACCGCAGCACACAAGGCAGGTAACTCAGGCGCTTTGTCGGGCACCGTTTTTTTTGTCGCCGGTTTTTTCGCTTCCGCCGAAAACCACCACGCCAGCCCTGCATCACAGCCGTCGCCTTGCGGCAGCGGCTCTTGCCCAATACACCGGTTATCTCCCGCCGGACATTTCAGCCGGACATGGAAATGGTCATCATGTTTCCACCACGGACGAATTTTTCTCAGCCAGTCGTGCGAGATTTTACGCATGCACAGTTCGCGCTTTACACTGGGATTGACGAAAATGCGGTCCACCTCAGGCATACGTGCCGCCGCCTCCAGGACCTTTTCATGGGCCAGCGACCATTGGGCGTAATCGATATTTTCCGAGCCGCTAACCAGCACGGACGAAGCGCTCCATGTTTCACGTTCATTAAAGCTGAGGACCCGGTTTTCCGCTTGCTTCGACAGTAAAAACCAAATATCCACATCAAGTCCGGTCTGATGGCTGCGATGTCCGTTTAGGGTCGGCCCGCCGCGCGGCTGACCCATATCACCGATCAGCAATACACCGAGGCCCTGTGTAGCAGTCGTTCGTCCGAGTTGTTCAATAAATCGTTTCAGGTCGGGATGGCCATAGACGCGATGCCGTGACAGGCGCATGACCTGGTAACCGGTACCATTAGGCGGCAAGGACACTGCACCGCTCAGGCAGCCGCCGTTATAAGTGCCGATACTTTGGGCAACAGGGCCGATTTGCACGGGTTCTGTCACCATAGCCCAAGGATTGGCCTGACTGCTGCTGTAAAAAGCCAATAACAGCAACGTAATAATTCCGCGCCATAGTGTTGTTTTTGACATATCGTTACCTGATGAGTTTTGAAGAGTGTATTTATATTGATTTATATAGGGTAACAAGCGATTGAGGTTGTGCCAAATGCTGTGTTTATTGCTGTTGATTGACCGTAACGGATTTGGATGCCGCGTTATTGTTGTAAACCCTGTCTTTTGCGACAGACTCGGAGACCATCCGCTGAAAGCGTAGGCCATGACGTGCTGGCGTAGCGGCTTTTCGGCAGCGTTGCTCCTGGCAATAGCTGCCGCAGAGTAGGCGGGACTGAATACCGACAGAATGAGCGGGATATTGATTACTGGATAGTCTTGTATTAATTGCATGTTGCTTTGAAACTTTTTTTGGCAACATGTGGCGGAAGTATTACAGTTTGTTTGGTCTGCGGTCATGTTTATTTCGGTAGATGGCCCGAACCGTTCAACCTGAGTTTCGGTACCGTTTATTGTGCAGGCTTGCCTAGCAGCAGCTTGCCGCTGACCAAACCAGCGTCGCCGGGTTCGCGGCTGATGGCGATCTGCTGCACGGTGACGGCATGTTGTTTGTCAAGCATGGCTAACCAGCCTATTAATGTATCGAATTCACCGTGCTCTAGCCACAGCGTCACTTTGTCCTGGCCTTCAGGTATTAGCCGCTGGATGGCGGGTTTTATGCCGGATGGTGCGCTACTGGCGTCGATGAGGCCCATCAGGGACGGCTGGCTGCTGTTATCGCCAGCCGGTTCCTGCTTATTGCCCTGCAAACCGGCGGCTTCCGCACTGATGGTTTGTAAAAGATTTGTTAACTCTTGCTGAGTGGCAATGGCTGCGCTAAGACGTTGCTGTCCCTCGATGATGGGCATATAAGCGAACGCATATAGCCCGGAAACCAGTAATACCGCCACGCCGCCGACCAACAGCATGCGTTCGCGCAACGACAACTGCTGTAATTTGTTGATCATGATGTTTGCCCGCTGATGTCGATATGGGCGGATACGCCTTTGTTGTCGGTTTCCGCCGATTGGATGTTCACACTGACCTGCTGGTTTTGTTCCATTCTTTGCTTGAACTGTTCTATTTGCGCGATGCTGGACCCTGTCAAGTGCAGGCTAAGTATGCCGTTGGCAAATTCCAGGGCTTGCAGCTGTAATGAACTGTCCTGACTGATAATCGCGCCGCTTTGGTAGAGCAGGCGCAGAAAAGCGCTGTGGTTGCCGCCCTGATGTTTTCGTAAGCCCAGCAATTCTTGTTCGGCCTGGGCTTTAATGTTGACGATGCGCTTGATATGCGGGAACGTGTGCGTGAATAATTGCCGGTTTGCCGTTTCCAGTTCGACGAGTTGTACTTGGCTGTGCCGGTATGCCTTGAACGCCATGCCGAATTGTAGGGACACGGCGAGCAGCAGCAGGGTGGCGGCCGGTATCCAAGCTTGCCAGCGGATAGTGCCGGGTTGCTCGGGATTGTAAACGCCGGTCAGCAAATTCAGGCCGATGTCTTTATCGGGGCGTAGCAGCGCTAAAGCGGACGGTATGGCTTCGGTGTCGGATGTCAACTCTTGGGGCCATTGCAAATCCCCGCAGTCCTGGGTATGCCACAAGCGTATTTGGGTGGGCGTATTTGCTAGGGTCTTAACGAGGCAGGTGACCAGAAAATCCTGGTCGACCCCGCCACCCTGCCACTGCGTATAGCGCACAATGGCACGCCCCCTATCCAGTAAAACCGACACCCTGTCGTCTTGCACAGGCAGAAACAGGGTTTCTGCATAAACGCCCAGGAGTTTCAGCCCGGCATTCCGGCAACGCTGTAGGTAGGATGCCAATAGCCGGTGTTCTATCGCGGCGACTGCGACTTTACCGCCGGGTTGCTTGCGCCACGTCCAATGGTAGCTTTCTACGTCATGGGCTAAATAATCTTCCAGTGCATAAGGCAGGGCTTGTTTCAGCTGGCGCGGGGATGTGATCGGCAGGTCTAGCGTAATCAGCACCACCTCGGTGGCCGGTAGCAGCAGGATGACGGCGTTATGCTTTGCCGTAGAGGCCAGTTCATTAAGGTCGCCCTGATGGGGCGAGATCATGGCGGAATCGGAAAGCGTGGCCCATTCACAAATATCTTGCTGGTCGCCAAAAACTCTGGCTATTATGGTTTCAGCCATGCTCGGGGCTCCTGCGTTGCCGTTTAAGTACTTGGATGTTGCCGTTTTCCAGGCGTTTTAGCTGGGAATCGAACCGTAAGAAAATTTTGCCTACCTGGATGGTCCCAGACAGCAGGAAATGCCGGCTGCTTACCGTTAAACCCAGTTTATCAATACCCTGTGCGGCAACCAAATCATGTTGCAGAAACGCTTCCAGGTCCCCAAAAGCCTGGCGCTTGATTGCGCGCGCCAGCCGTTCGGTATTTTTTGCCGATAATTGATCGGCTAAGCTGCGTATTAACAGCGGCTCGGCGGTGTTGATGTTCATCGGCTGATAGCCTTCTGCGACATAGAGATAGGGTGCCAGCTTGTGGTAATCTTCCGGCGTGATGCCGTATACCGACAGCAATTCGCCGAGGTCGGCAAATGGCCGGTTGGCGCAGCGGTAAGGTGTTTGCTGCTGGGCGTAGGTTTCATCTTCAGCGCCGTCCGGGTATCTTATAGCTGAATCAGTATCCAGCCAATCCAGTATGGCGTCGGTAATGCCCGGCTTGATCTTGAGCAGGGCTAGCAAACGCCGGAACCGTTGCACATCGAGTGCGCTGGGCTGGTCTTCCACCAACAGGTTGTTCACGTTAAAGCGGCCTTGCAAATCGGTTATGCGCGCGTCCATTGTGCCGCCCGGAACGGCGGTTTTTGCTAAGGGCTCAGCCCAGCTGTCGTTCAGGCTATCCTGGTTGTTTTCACGACGTTCGTCACGCAGGATCTTCGCTGCCCAGCTTTCCAGGCTATAAAGATATTCATAAGCTTGTGCCGAGCGTAACAGGTTTTCCGTTCTGCGTATGTCCAGTTGCCGGCTGCTGGACATAGAGACCAGGGCGACGGTGGCAATGGACAGGATCAGCAACACGATGATTAGCGCGACGCCCCGTTGTTGCGCGGGCTTGGTCATGAAGGTCTCAATCATGGACAAAAAACAGCCGTGTGATGTCGCCCAGGCCGTCAATCGTGAAAACGATTTCAACCGCTTTGGGAGGGTTGCTTGAAGACCAATAATCCGTCCAGTCCTCCGCAAAAAAACGTATGCTTATGCGTTGCAGGCCGATTAATTTGCGTCGCCGGTATTCGCTTTGCTGGGTTCGGTCCAGGGTTGCCCAGGTCATCCGGTACAGTGCACCTTGCTCAAAACGGTAGCTGACACGTTGCAACTGGCTGGCGGCGCCACGGTTTGACCAGGCCGGGACGCTACGGGTCAAGGCCAGCAATTCGTCGTTACCGCCGCCGCGCATGCCGGGTTCGGCTGCACCGTAGCCGTCCCTGACCGGACGGGCAATGGCCTGGGCCAAGTCTTCGCCCAGCACATACAAGCTGGTCTGCAATTCGGCGAGGCGTCCTGACCGTAGCGCGGTGTTGGCGCGGGCATCCATTAGCACACGCAAGCCTGAATAGGCCATCACCGACATAATGGCAAATAGCGCCATCGCAATCAGGATTTCCAGCAAGGTAAAGCCGTGACCGGTCTTATTCATAATTTTGCAGGGGCGCGGGGGTGTCAATAGCCGGTTCATCAGGCGGCATAGTCGCGTCATTATCGGGCTCCATGACGGGTTCACTGACGTTGGGTTGTTGGGGTGCCGTTGTGTCTGCGTCAAGGTTGGGCGGGTCAGTTTCTGCGTTGTAGGCTTCAGGGATCAGGCTGATTAATTCCGTATAAGGTTCTTTGTCGCCTTCCAGATAAACTGCGATACGGTATTGCCAAAGCCCCAACGTGGTCGTGATCTGCCGTCTGGCCTGCCAATACCAGCGCCGTCCGGCCTGGGTTTCCCAGCCGTCATCCTGTTCCGGTTTGTCCTTGGCCAGCCGCAGCTGTGCAGCATGATTGCCGGCAATAAGGGTCGCCAAGGTTTTATTTTCGATATGCCATAGGTTGCGCGTGTTATACGTGGTGATCTTGATTAGCCCTATCATCAGGATAGCCAGTATGGCCAGCGCGATCAGGATCTCCAATAACGTGAAACCGTCGGCTTTCGGGCTAGGCTTCATAGTGTTGGCGCGGTTTGCGTGGCCATCATTAGGCCGTCCCGGAGCGTATTCGTCACGGTAAAGGTTTCAGCGCTGCCGGTTAAGCCGATTTTGACCTGAAACAGATCCGTGTCGCCATCCGGTGTAAAAACGATCTGCGGTTTAGGGGCGATTGATTCCAGAGGACGTAACAATAACGTCTGCTTATCGACTTGCAGGCTCAGAAATAGCTGTGCATACAGCGTCCTGGGTCTGAATACGGCATCCTGGTTTTCCGTATGCCATTGCCCGTTGTCCAGCATCAAAAATCTATAGCCGTGCAGGTGGCATTCGAGCCCGACCGGCATGCCGCGGATCATCGCTTCCTGCGCCGCCAGCTGAAACAATTGCAGCATGCGTTCGGCTTCCTGGCGTTGCTGGTCGCGCTGGTTGCCGGTGCCGATGGACAGCATCGCCATGCTGCCCATGATCGCGATCAGCACAATGACGATCAGCAGTTCAATCAGCGTGAAGCCTTTGGTCTGCGGCATGGCTGGGTGTGCTATGCGTGGCTTGCCGTTATTTAAGATCCCAGTTGTTAATGTCTGCGCCTGCGTCGGTCCCGCCTTCTATGCCGTCGGCACCCCATGTGTACAAGTCGAATTCACCGTGTGTGCCCGGTTGCAGATAAAGGTAAGGTTTGTTCCATGGGTCGGTTGGCAAGCTGTCCAGATAACCGCCTTTTTTCCAGTTGGCGCCTGACGCAAGCCCTGATGGCTTGGTGACCAAGGCTTCTAGGCCTTGTTCGGTGGTCGGGTAAGTGAAGTTATCCAAGCGGTATAAATCCAGGGCTGCGGTGACCGCGCGTATATCCTGTTTTGCTTTGGCTGCGCGCGCTTCATCGGGGCGGCCCATAATTTTCGGGACGATGATGGATGCCAATATGCCTAAAATGACAACGACTATCATGACTTCAATCAGCGTAAAACCGGTTTGTTTGTATGTTTTCATTGGTTTTTCCATGGGTGTGCAGTTGATGGCATCGCCCCGCGCCGGAACGTGGGGCGATAAGTAGATTATTTGCTTAGCTATTTTATTAATTGGTTCATCTCAAAAATAGGCAGTAATATCGCCAGTACGATCATTAATACCACCAGCCCCATAAACAGGATCAACGCCGGTTCGAACAAGCCCATTGTCAGCTCGGTCAAGGCTTCCATTTCCCGCTCCTGGTCATCGGCGGCATTGGCGAGCATGCGCGGCAGTTGTCCGCTGGCTTCGCCGCTGGCAATCAAATGTATTGTCACCGGCGGGAAAAAACCGCATTTTTCCAAGGCCTTGTTCAGGCTTTGGCCTTCACGCACCCTTAATGCGGTGTTTTCAACGGCTTTTTCCATCGCATTATTCGCCAGCACCTGGCTGGAGATTTTCAGTGCTTCCAGTAATTCCACGCCGCTATTGGTTAAAATCGCCAGCGTGCGGGTAAAGCGCGCGGTGTTTATCCCCTTGGTAAAACGGGAAATCAGCGGCGCCGTCAATAAAAAACGATGGAATGCCAGCCGCGGCGCGTCATGCCTGAGTACGGCCTTGCCCGCCACGGCCAGGCAGGCGAGCACGCCCAGTATTGCCAAGCCGTTGTTTTTAAAAAAATCGCTACACGCAATCAGGGCTATTGTGATCGTCGGCAGTTGCTGGTCCATTTTGTCGAATACCCCGGTGATTTCCGGCACGACATATGTCAATAAGCCGATAACGACCAATATCGACACCGACGTCAGCATGACCGGATAAATCATTGCCATTTGCAGTTTGCTGTGGATTTGCCCTTTATCGCTGAGGTAATCGGCGAGCCGTTCCAGCACTTGGTCGAGTTTGCCCGAAGATTCCCCGGCGGCGACGGTGGCGCGGTATAGCGGCGAAAACGTGCTGGGAAAAGCCGCGCAGGCTTGGGCGAAGCTTTGGCCTTCGAGTATCCGCGTCCTGATGCCCAGCAAAATACGCCGCGTCCCTGTCGATTCCAGTTGTTTGGCGATAATGCCCAAGGCTTCGTCTATCGCCAAACCGGAGCGCAGCAAGGCGGACAACTGCCGGGTAATATGCGCCATCTGCCGCAAATTGATACGGTGTGTCAGCAGCGGGCCCCGGATTTTGCGCTCTTTGCTGTGGACTTCGTTGAGCTCCAGCAGATGCAAGCCCTGGCTGCGTAATTGCTGCCTGGCGAGCTTGACAGTATCGCTTTCGAACACGCCTTTGACAGGTTGGCCGTTGCTGTTAATTGCTTTATATTCGAAGGCGGCCATGCGGCTTACTCTTTTTGGGTGATGCGTATCGCTTCATCGGGGCTGGTCTCGCCAGCCAGCACTTTTTTCAGTGCGCTGTACTGGATGCTGCGGGCAGTCTGTCTGGCATGTTGTTCCAGATCGTGTTCATTGGCATGGCCGTTAATCATATTGCGTAGGCCGGTATCGACGGCAATCAGTTCAAAAATGCCGATGCGTCCTTTAAAGCCGTTTTGTTTACACTGCCCGCAGCCGTCGGGCAGGTAGATATCCACGAATTCGTCAGGCTGTGCTGAATAGCCCAGTGCGGATAGCTCATGGGCGGGGATGCGTTCCGGTTTTTTACAAACCGGGTAAAGCTTACGCAACAGGCGTTGAGCGATAACGCCGATCAGGCTCGATGCCAGTAAAAACGGTTCCACGCCCATGTCGCGCAAGCGCGTGATTGCGCCAATTGCCGTGTTGGTATGCAGGGTCGATAATACCAAATGTCCGGTCAAACTGGCCTGTACGGAAATTTCAGCAGTTTCCTTGTCGCGTATTTCGCCGACCATGACAATATCGGGGTCTTGCCGCAAAATAGCCCGCAGGCCTTTCGCAAAGGTCATTTCCACTTTGTTGTTGACCTGGGTCTGGCCGATGCCGTCCAGGTAGAATTCGATAGGGTCTTCAACGGTCAGGATATTGCGTGTGCGCTCGTTTAGCTGGTTCAACACGGCATAAAGGCTGGTGGTCTTGCCCGAACCGGTGGGGCCGGTGACCAGGATAATGCCGTGCGGGCGGGAGATCATCTGCTGTATCGTCGCCAGCTCCTGCTCGCTCATGCCAAGTTGTTTAAGGCTCAGCTGGTTGGCCTGTTTGTCCAGCAAGCGCAAGACCACGCGTTCGCCGTAGCCGGAGGGCAGCGTGGAAACGCGCACATCGACTGTGCGGCCGCCGACGACCAGCGATATGCGCCCGTCCTGCGGCAGCCTTTTTTCGGCGATGTCGAGCTTGGCCATGACTTTCAGCCGCGAAATCACCATGGCTGCAAATTCACGTTGCGGCTCGATTATTTCCCGCAGGATGCCGTCGATACGAAAACGCACGACCATGCGTTTTTCATAGGATTCGATATGGATGTCGGAGGCATTTTCCTTAATGGCTTCGGTCAGCAAGGCATTAATCAAGCGGATGATCGGCGCTTCATCCTCGCTTTCCATCAGGTCTTCGGGTTTGGGTAAATGCTGTGCCATATCCGCAAGATCTAGGTTTTCATGCAGATTATTGGCCATGAGCTGGGCATGCCCGGCTTTTTGTTCGTAAGTTGCCTGTAATAACGCATCGAACGCTTGCTCGGTGATTTGTTCGAATTTAACCGGCAGGCCGATGAGCCGACGTATTTCGAATAAGGCCTGGCTGGTGGTTTTTTCCAGATAAACCACGCTGGCGCTGTTGTCCGGGCCGATCTTGACGAGCACGCCGTGGCGTTTCGCAAAACTGTAGGACGGTTGCTTAACGTCTTGCCCAGACGGGATGTCGTGTTCCTGGTTCGGGTTCATCGGATAATCATAGTGTCCGCGAAATGACTAAAGCTGCGAAAAAATAAGCGCAAGCATCACGTTGTCGGGCATTTCTGGGACGATGCCGGGCAGATTCAGCATTGGAAATCATCCAGCCATGTTTCATGGCGCGATCACCGGGCGCTTGGGATAGGCTGGCGCGAGTTTGGGCAATAGCGGGCCGTGCTCTTTCGGCATCAGGAACACGCCGTCTTTTCCCGCCTGTTGTTCCCGGTTACGCATATCATTATATTTGCCGCTGGTCAGTAGCGCAGCTTTATCAGGATCGCGCATGATCTCCGGGCGCAGAAAAACCATCAGGTTTTTTTTGGTGACCGCCGTACTGGTGTCCTGGAATAACCGCCCCAAAAACGGAATATCGCCTAATAAAGGTACTTTGGTGATGGTTTCTTCGACGCGGTCTTGCATTAACCCGCCTAACACGAGAATTTTGCCGTCATCGACCAGCACAGAGGTGTCGATTTCGCGCTTGTCTATGCTGACGCCGCTGGGCGATGAGGCGGTGGTTTGATCGACGCTGGACACTTCCTGTTTGACTTTTAGCTTGATGGCATTGCCTTCGTTGATTTGCGGCGTGACATTCAGCTTGATACCGACATCCTGGCGTTGCACGGTTTGGAACGGGTTGCTGGCGCCGCTGGTCGCCGTCGTAAAGCTGCCGCTCAATATGCCGATGTTCTGCCCGACTATCATGCTGGCCTCTTCATTATCCAGCGTGACCAGAGACGGCGTGGACAGAATATTGACATTATTGTCTTTTGCAAAAGCCGCCAGTAGGGCGCGCAATTCGCCGCCAACCAGATAACCGACACTCATGGTTTTTGCGCTGTTGGTGACAAAATCGCCCAAGTTATTGGTAAAGGTATTGGCGGATACGCCATTGCTCAATTGTTTGGTATGCCATTCTACGCCCAGCTCCTGGTCTTTCGTATAATTGACTTCAGCGATAATGGCCTCGATATGCACTTGGGCGCGGCGGATATCGAGCTGGCGCACGACGGCCTTCAGCGAGCGCATTTGTTCGTCGGGCGCTCTGATGACCAACGCATTGGTCGATTCATCGGCTCGGATGTCCACGTCTTTTTGCGTGTTGCCTTCGGTTTTAGGTTGGTTTATATCGCTTTTTGCCGTGGCTTTGGTGCCGGTTAAGGTTTCCACCAGGTCTTTGGCCAGCGCATAATGCAAATAAATAACTTCCGTATCGCCGATATTTTCCACAGGATGGTCAAGGTTGGCGATTAACGCCCGCATCTCCATACGGCTAGCAGGATCGCCGCCCAGTAAAATGGTGTTGGTACGGTCATCGGCGACCAGGGATGGGATAAACAAACCAGCCTTGCCGGGGCTTCTGGAACTGATAAGAGATGTTAGTGTTTTCACCAGTTCCACCGCGTCGGCATGTTGCAGAGAAATGAGTTCAATTTGCAGGTCGCCGTTCTTGTCGATTTGCCCTATCATTTCCGCAAGACGGTTTACATTGCCGACGGTATCGGACATGACGATGACATTGCTGTCAGGGAAGGCCGACATAAAGGCATGTTGCGGCATTAACGGCAACAGGATTTGCACCAGTTGCACGGCATCAACATGATGGATCTGGACTATCCGGGTCAATAACCCGTCCGCTGAGGAACTGGGCGCTGAATGTTCCTGTTTGGCGTTGATGTTCTGGATGATCCGCACCATGTTGCCGTCACCGGCAGCCGCGTAGCCGTGCACTTTGAGTATGGACAGGAAAATCTCGTAAATTTGGCTGGCGCGCATGGGTCTGGACGTCACGACACTGACTTTACCGGCGACATGGGGGTCAACGATGAAATTTTTTCCGGTAATATCGGCAACGGTATCAATCAGGACCCGCATATCAACTTCATTTAAATTAAGGGAAAACTCGTCTTTTTCTGCGGCGAAAAGAGAACAAGACCAAATGAGCAGACATCCTATTAACAGACGAAAAGACATAATTAATTGGCAAGTGATTCGGGCGGTTGGATGATGATTTCGCTGGCAGGCTCAGGAGCCGCTTGTTCTTTATTAGCGGTTTGTGGTTTGGTTGTTTCCGTTTGGGTTTTCTGCAAAAGCATCAGCTCTTGCTGGTCATGACCCCTGAGCAAAATTTTGTCGCTTGCTATGGCATGCAACACAGCGCCGCCGGGTAAGGTGTCGTTAATCTTGTAGGCTTTTTGACGATGGTCGGAGGTTTCAATAACGGCATGGGCCTGCTGGCCGGTAACATAAAATATCCCTATTAATGTTATCGGCTGAGTGCTTTCAAGCGGCGCATATCCGTTAGCGGAGGCCGTGGCGGTAGAGAGGCCGAATAAATGAAAGTCGCTGGTCAGCGAAAAATCCTGTGGCTCTTGGGCCGCAGGGCTACCGACGATGGCGGATTGGGAGGTTGCCTTGCCGGTTTCGGTGCTGGTTGGTGTCAGGGCAGGGATGCTGATTACCAACAGATAAGCAAGCGCCAATCCTGTGGCCAATAGAGGTAAGCGGTTATTTTTATTATCGGCGCTATTTAAAGACTGCGGGTTTCAAAATAATGGTGAGTCTCTCGTGATTTTTGGCAAGCGGCGCCCGAATGGACAAGGTCTGTCCGGCAGTAGAGCCGATGTGTTACTTATGAAAGTTTATAGTTCAGCAACCGGGTCATACAGCAGCTCTTTATCGATTTCAAACAGATTATATTTTTCAGTCAGATAAAGTTTAAGCCAAGTTTCAACATCAATATGCGCTCTGGGTGCTTCATCCAGTTTTATCAGGCGTTGCTTCAAGATATGCTGCGGCATCAATAATAGTTCAATGTCCGACATGGCGACATATTTGTCAGGATGCAAGTTATTGCCGTTGATGATTTTTTCCAGTTGATGCCTTTTAAGCCCCAAGGTATGGTTAATTTCTGCCCTGATTTCCAACATAGCAGGCAATAAATCACTGCCTGTGCAAGATTCATCAAATAAGCAGCTGAACCTGTTGAGTAAATAGTTAATTGCAAAGCGGTAAATGTCCGACTCCCTGACGAAAAGGCGGGATGCGATTGCCTGGACGGCCGCGCGGTCGCTGTCAACCAAACGCAGGGAAATAATTTGTTTTAGTTCGTTCAATTCTCAACTCCCAGGAGTTGCCATCAATAAGTTTAGTCGCAGCACTAAGATAAAAGATAA
This sequence comes from Methylovulum sp., assembly GCA_030653435.1. GTDB lineage: Bacteria > Pseudomonadota > Gammaproteobacteria > Methylococcales > Methylomonadaceae > Methylovulum. The sequence continues at coordinate 24,866 of JAURZI010000059.1, read as the reverse complement.
ATGTTACAGAATTACTACGGCGCAAGAATTGTCATCGAAAAGAAATACAATTGTATTACATTACATGTAACTTTAACCAAGCTGTCATTATTTGAGCGGATGAAGTATGAAAAAATACCCCGGTAGTTAAGGCAGGAAGCAGAGAATCCTATGGTGCTTAGGGTTTCGCTGGTGGCAAAGGGCTGGTCCGCTAGGATGTTTGGCCATCAAAGGTGTTGTTCCAAAAGCTTAAGCGTGGGGGGTGCGGCATTTACTGGGAAGGTCGTGGTTTGCTAGGCTTACCCCATAAGTAAAGGTTGCAACGCAGGATTATAGCGTCGAAATGTTTCACAGTGTATTGTTTAATCAAAACTAAAGAGGAAAATCATGAAAAAATTAATATTGGGCGCGGCAGTCTCTGTCGCTTTATTTGGCGGTGCTGCACAGGCTGCTATCACGGTTGATGTCAACGGGATACCCGTCATCAACGCAGCGACTACTTACGAAATATTTTTATCAGGCTCATCGGCGGCGCAACCCTTTATCGAGTCACTGATGACCAGCACTAAAATTCCGGCTGCGAACAGAATATGTGATTCATCACAATTGATTTATCAATTCAGAGACACTGGCACGACCGGTAGAGACCAAAATGCTTATTTGTGCGTACTGAACACTGCCAATCCGGCATTAAAAGGTTTGGCGGCCGGTAAAACCAATTTGTTGCTGTACAAGCGCAATAATGGCGGCTCTGCTCAAGGTGTTAACCCCGTGGTGGCCGATGCAGCGATTGATTTCTTGAAGGTCGATACGGCAGCTAACTGCTCAGTCGTTTCAGCCGGTGTGGCGGGCACGAGTTTTACTAAAATAAACTGTGCGTATACGGCAGGTAACCCTGATTTAACCAACGCGCAAAAACCTGATTTTGGCATGTCAGATGTTGACCCTGGCCAGTTCTTTGGGCAAAACACGCCATCAGGTTTTGATCCAGTCACGACGGCGGATGTTAACAAACTAACCGTAAAGTCAGCGGCTGCCTTAGTATTTGGCGTGCCGGTAACCAAAAAACTGCGTAACGCGATGCAAGAAGCACAGTTTGGCTTAGGTAATGCGTGCGTGGGCAACGAGACTGTGGCTTGTATGCCGTCTTTAAGCTCAGAGCAAATTGCCAGTATTTTTACCGGTAAATTAAATTCATGGAAGCAATTGAAGCTGGGTGCTAGCGGCAATTTGTTTGATAATGCGTCGGCTGCCAACCAGCCAGACAGTGACCGCGTGCATATTTGCCGTAGAACTAATGGTTCAGGTACGGGCGCCCAATTTGGCATAAAATTCCTGAATTATCCTTGTTCTAGCGTAGGTACTCCGGCAGCGTCTGAAACCGGTGCCTTGCCTGAAGCTGTTTTGGCCGCACAAGTTCATGAGAATTCTTCTTCGGGTATCGTGTCGGAATGTTTGTCTGAGCTGGATTCAGGAAGCAATACAGTCAGCACGGGCTTTGACCAAAGCCGTTATCCAGGTGTGCGCTGGGCTATCGGTATTCAAGGAACCGAGCATAATGCCAGTCGTTCTTTTGATTACCGTTATATCAAAGTTGACGGCGTAGAACCTACTCTGGAAAAAGTCGTTCGTGGCAAATATAAGGATTGGGTTGAATTGACGTATCAGTTCAATAAAACCCATACATTTGATGCCAGCGAAAAAGCGGTCGTTGATGAAATTATCAAACAAGCGGGTAATCCTATCGTAATGGCGGCTACCAATCTGGCGGCAGTTCATTCGTGGGGTAAAGCTGGATTCTTGGCCGTGCCGCAGTCTTTTGCACCTCAAGCGAATGGCACCATCGCGTTTGAAAAACCGGTTAACCCATTTAGCCATGGCACTACGACTAAGTCTCCAAATGCCTGCCGTGCCCCTGCTGCTTACAACCTAGGCACATCAAACGGTATTCAGTTTAAGTAAGAGTTCCTCTGTTACTCGGCTGAATATAGGGCAATGGATTGCCTGAGTTGCCAAGCCAATCGTCTTAGGGCGATTGGCTTGTTGCTTTTTAGGGCAACGGGGTAAGATGGGGTGGCTGCGTCGAGTAGCTAGCCGGTCCTGTTGTCATCAAAAATTAATATAGCGTTAATACAATGTTTCACTGAGAAACCTGTAGTCATGGTGCGATAGGGTTCAATAATGTTATCTTATTAAAAGATATGAGTACTTGATTGCTTTTGGAAGCGGCGGGTATAGCCATCACGGATTCAACACAGCTAAATAAAAACATGCGGATACATAAGAACAAGCGTAGCGCCTTATTGAAACGAGCAGCCTTGTGCTTTTTTTTAGGGATAAATGTGAATTCAGCCGTTGCTGCGGAGCCCGAAACGGTGAAACAAGCCGGTTTTGATCTTTTAGAATTACGCGTAAAAGGCAATACCTTGCTGGAACGCACCCAGCTTGAACGTGCCGTCTACCCTTTTTTAGGTCCTAAGAAAACCATTGAAACCGTAGAGCAGGCGCGCGATGCGCTGGAAAATCTTTATCGGACAAAAGGTTATCAGACGGTGGCGGTCGATATTCCTGAGCAGAATGTCGAGCATGGTGTGGTCTATTTGCAAGTGCTTGAAGGAAAAGTGTCGCGCTTGCGCGTCAAGGATTCACGCTATTTCTCTTTAGGCAGCATTAAGGCGGGTGTGCCGGAGCTGGCTGAAGGCAATATCCCCAACATGCCTAAAATGCAAGAACAGCTTGCCGCGCTTGGTAGCCAAAGTGCCGACCGTAAAATTACGCCCGTGCTGCGCGCCGGCGAAACGCCGGGGACACTGGAAGTGGATTTAAAAGTTCAAGACACGATGCCCCTACATGGACGGTTGGAATTAAACGGGCGCAACACTTCGTCGACCAGCCTCTTACGGTTAGTGACGTCGCTGCATTATGATAATTTGTGGCAAAAATTGCACAGTGCGTCATTAATGTACCAAGTCTCCCCTGAAAATAGTGAAGAAGTTGATGTGTGGGCGGGTACTTATGTGTTGCCTGTGCCGGACAGTGACGCGAAACTTGCAGTTTACGCCGTCAGTTCATCATCAAATGCCCAAATCGCCAGCGCAGGTGCCTTGTCGGTCGTCGGTATCGGGGAAATTTACGGCGCGCGCTTGATTAAACCTCTCCCTAGTCTCGATGATTATTTTCATACCCTGACTTTAGGCATAGATTACAAAGATTTTAAGGAGAACCTGAATCTGATCGGTGCCGACGCTCTGACGACACCCATCACTTACCTGCCGTTTATGGTGCAGTATGCCTCGTCGCTAAAAGGTAAGGCATCGTTGGCGTCATTCAATGTCGGCGTTAATTTTTCGGTGCGTGGCCTGGGTAATGAACAGCAGGAGTTTGAAAACAAACGCTTTAATGCGCGGGCGGATTACGGCATAGTTACGGGCGGCGTTAATTTTACGCATAACCTGCCTTATGGCATGGAGTTTTTCAGCCGTGTCTCCGGACAGAAAGCGGATTCCCCGTTAATCAGTAACGAGCAGTTTTCACTCGGCGGTATGCAAAGCGTGCGCGGCTATTTTGAAACGCAAGCCTTGGCTGATGATGGCTTGGTAGGTTCGGTAGAACTGCGATCACCACATTTAGCGCCGGGTTATATGGACACGATAAACAAATTGCAGGCGTTGATGTTTATTGATGGCGGTCGGGGCTGGATACAACAGGCATTACCTGGAAATCCGAAGGGTAATGAGCTGGCGAGTGCCGGTTTAGGGATGCGTTTTCAGTTATGGAAGTATTTTGTTGGTGTGCTGGATTTAGGTTTTCCATTGATAGACTTGGAACCGGTACAAAAAGGCGATCCGAAATTGCATTTTAATATTGCAACTGAGTTTTAATAGACTCTGAACGCTCCCGATTCATTTTTATGTAGGGTACGCCACTGCGTATCTTAATAAGACGATGACAACAATCAACATGAGGTGCGCGATGCGTACCCTACGAAAGCCGTAAGCATGCTGTGCGGAGTATAGTCCTGCAATATCAGGATGTGTTTTTGGCTTCCCTTGCAGTCCGCTGTTTCAGCATGAATTAGGCAGTCAGTCCTGTTTCCCCGTCCCCAATCCATACTGCGCGTGCGGGGGCTATCACAGTAAGAAAACACGAAACTTATTCTGAACGGACGCAAAGCGGATTCTTACATAAATAGATACATTAAAACTTTATTGCAAGCAGGTTATGAACATGGCTAATAAACGAAATGTGCCCCATCACATTAAAACAATGGATATTTTTCGCTTAAGGCCATTGTCCGCTTGTGTGCGTATGGCAATCGCCGGCAGTGTATTTGTCGGGTCTATTTCGCCAGTTTATGCCGAACTGCCGGTGCCTGCCCAGGTTTGGTCGACTATGGGCGCCGATGCCGTAAGCCATCAGGTTGTCGGTGATACGCTGAACATCAATCAACACGCTGATCGAGTTATTCTGAACTGGGAGAGCTTTAATGTTGGTGCTAAAAATACGGTGCAATTCAACCAACCCGGTAGTTCTTCCATTGCACTTAACCGTATTTTTCAGAACGACCCCAGCCAGATTCTAGGCAAGGTCACCGCAAACGGCCAGATCTATCTCTATAACAAAAACGGCTTTGTTTTTGGCAAGGATTCGGTGGTTGATGTCAACACGATGGTTGCGTCGACTTTAAATATTTCAGATGAAGTCTTTGAAAGCGGCATCGTTCGTCAATTTGATGATTTTAACGGCAAAGCGGCACTTGAAGCTTCCGCTGACGATCCTAAAACAGCAGCCATACAAGTTGATGCCGGTGCGAATATCCACATAGCCAAAAACGGCCGACTGATTATGGCCGCGCCAACGGTGACCAACTCGGGTTCGATTACTGCGGATGAGCAGGGACAGATTATTCTGGTCGCCAGTAAAGATAAGGTTTATTTGCAACCGGCAGCAAGTGACAGGAACTTCGCCGGTTTGCTGGTCGAAGTCGGTAGCGGTGGGAAAGTGTCCAATCTGGGCAATATCGTGACCCGTCAGGGCAATGTGACATTGGCCGGATTTGCCGTCAACCAGGGTGGGCGGATTACGGCAACAACCTCAGTCAACATCAATGGTTCCATACGTTTATTGGCCAGGGAAGGGGCAACCAAGCTTGGCGATGCGTTGACAGGCGGTGCTACGGTGCGCGGCGAGGATCAGGGCGATGGTTTGGGTACTGAAGCCAGAGTTACCTTAGCTCCGGGCAGCATGACACAAATTATCGCCGATGCGGCGGGTGGTTCGGCGATTGATGAACAGGATCAGCCTGTTTCCTATCTGGAAATGTCGGGTCATACCATACACATGCAGTCCGGCTCATCAATAGTTGCGCCAGGCGCCAGGGTTGATGCGGTTGCAACGAATAAACTGGATGATGCGATACAAGGTAATAGCGGCCGCATTATCCTAGAGAACGGGGCACGTATAGATGTGTCAGGCACAAAGCATATTGCTGCGGATATTGACCGTAATGTCGCGGAGCTTAATATCCAGACATTTGAATTGCGCGACTCCCCGTTGCAGAAAGGCGGTGTCTTGCAGGGTCAAACCGTGCGTGTTGATCTTCGCAAAACGACTGATATTGTTGACACCAGCGGCGCTCAGGCCCGCTTTGAACGCAGCATTGACGAACGTCTGGGGACTGGCGGTGTGGTCAATCTGACCTCCAGTGGCGATGTGGTTATCAACAATGAAGCGGTGGTGGATATTTCCGGTGGCTCCATAGATTATCAAGATGGTTACATCAGTACGACCAAATTGTTGACCGATTACGGAAAGATAGTTGATATCAGCGATGCGGATCCGAATGAACACTATGCTGCAGTATTTGGTGTGGTCAAGGAAGTGCATGAGAAATGGGGTGTCACCACGGTGTGGGACACCCAGGCGCAGTTCGGTCAAGGCCGTTTTGAGCAAGGCTACACGCAGGGGTTGGCGGCCGGGGCGCTTAATATTGTCGCTAGAACAGTGTCATGGAACGGCGATCTAATCGCGGGGGCTGCCAGCAATACCTATCAGCGCACATCAGACACTATGGCGTTTGGTGGTACGTTTTCTTTGGATTCATCAGATTTTAACTCGACCCAGAAAGTGGTGTTCCAGACGGAAAAAAACGCCGTGGATATTGGTGTGGACGATAAGTTTCCGGGAAAAAATGGCAAGAAGGCGGATCTGGTGTTGCCTGTCGCGCTAACGAACGGTTCAGGAATACAAAAGCTCAGCATAAAAACACGTGGCGCCGTAGAGGTGGCAGCTGATGCCAATATAGCGATGCAGGCTGATAGTCAGTTTAATATAGATGCCGGCAAAATCAATGTGTACGGCGATATCTATACGCCTAGCGGTACGATCACGCTGGCCGGTGAAAATAACAATGTCACAGAAAATTCAGGCAAAATAAACCTGGGTCATGATGCCGTGCTGGATGTGTCTGGACGTTGGGTCAATGATTTTGCGCTAGGCCTGGAGGTGACGCCTGTCGATGCGTTGGCAATAGACGGCGGCAGTATCGAGATGACAGCGAATGTCGATTTAAATATAAGATCCGGTTCGGTAGTCAGGGCTAATGGTGGTGCGTGGTTGGCCCAGGATAACAGCCTGACGGCTGGCAAAGGCGGCGATATTAGCTTGGCTGCCGATAAAACCTACACGACTTCGCCGGGAGGCGGATCCGCATCTGCACAATTACATCTGGACGGCAATGTGTCTGCCTATGGATTGTCAGAGAATGGCAGCCTGAGTCTGGTTAGCGATGAAATTATTATGGGTGCAGTCGAAGACGCGGTGTCTGCCTTGGCACTGGGCGTAGAAGAAGGGCATTTTAATTTCTCAAAAAAATTAGCTTTTGGCGAAATCAATTTAACCAGTACCGCCGGTGACTTGACGCTGACAAAAGGCAGTTCGTTAAGCTTGATCCAACAAAACCGGATTTTGCAGGGCGATTTCGGACAGCAGGCTAGCGGCAATTCGATAGCCGGTATCAGCCGCATTGAAACGCTGCCCGAACATTTGCGTAACTCTGTCGACCTGACGTTGGTCAGCTCGAGCAAAGATGTCCGGTTGGAAACCGGCAGCAAGATATTGGGCGATAAAGAAGCGGCTATCACTCTCAAATCGACCGCTGGTGGTATTTTTGTCGATGGTTTGGTTGATGCCCCATCAGGATCAATCAACTTGAGCATTAATGCCAATCCAGGCTTGCAGTACAATCCCGCACAGGCAATATGGCTGGGCCAGCATGGGTCGTTGCGGGCAACCGGCACGACGCGGATGAATCCCCTGGATGCCTCCGGTAGACGTACAGGTGAAGTACTGGATGGCGGTGATATTACCTTAAATGCCCAACGAGGTTATGTAGTTCTAAAGCAAGGCTCACAAATTGATGTGTCGGGAACCCATGCAGTCCTGGATTTGCCGGTTAATGACGGCTCGGGCTCGGGCATCCGTTATGAGCCGGTTAGCGTCGGTTCCAATGCCGGAAAAATAGCGTTGACAACCGCAGAAGGTGCTGTACTGGATGGTGGTTTAAAAGGGGTGGCCGGTTCCGCGACTACGCAAGGAGGCCGCATAGATTTGGCGCTGGATCGGTCAGGCCGTAACCCGCCGGACGCAATTATTACGCCATTCCCGGCAGGCGATCTGGTACTTGATGTCGTGCAGGCCGATCAGACTATTCTGGGTAAAAGCGGGCGGTTTGGGGATAAGGTCACTGGGGCATTAAACGGCAAAATGGTCGTGAGCGCCGATAAACTGGCTGCCGGTGAATTTAGTGATCTGCGCTTGTCGGTTAATGACGGCGATTTATTTGCATCACGCGACGAAGTCAGGTTTTCAGGCGATGTCAATCTGACGGCAAAAACACGTATTGATATTGATGCTCCTAAAATAACGTGGTCGGCGCTCAATGACGAAACTAGCGGCGCTGTTAACCTGAATACTGCTTATTTAAGGATGGGTTCATCATTAATACGCGAAGTAAGCCCCTCAGAAGTGGGGCAGATTCCGGCTGCCAGCGGCATCTTTACGGCGAATTCGCAATGGATTGAGCTAGGCGGCGCCTCGTTATGGAATGGCTATAGCGAGATTAACCTAAACAGCGCACATGATTTGCGTACGGTGGGCTTGGTAAGTGCAAATACGGCTGACGATACGATGGATTATGTGGGCACTATGGTGACCGCGGCTAATTTGAACCTGACAGCCAGCCAAATTTACCCCTCCACGCTGACGCATTTTAGCTTTGCGGTTGAAAATAACCCGGAAGGCAAAATTACCCTATCCGGCAATGGTAATAGCAATAGCGATGCGTCGCCGTTATCGGCGGCAGGCATATTGAGCTTTGTAGCGCCAGTAATCAACCAGAATGGCACCGTAAAAGCGCCGTTCGGTACGATTAATTTAACGGCAAGCACCAGCTTGACGCTGGGTGAAAATAGCTTGACTTCAGTTTCGGGCGCAGGCCAATTGATTCCTTTCGGTATAGTTCAAGGCGGCTTGGACTGGCTCTATCCGTTAGACAGCAACCGTAATCTGGTATTTGCCACGCCTCCTGAGAAAAAACTGGTTTTATCAGCGCCTTCTGTAAATTTGGCTAAAGGCAGTGTGGTTGACCTGTCCGGCGGCGGCGATTTATTGTCTTATGAGTTCTTACCGGGTTCTGGCGGTTCTTACGATTATTTAGATCCTGCCAGCCCGTCGTATCAAGGCGGTTTCGCGGTCGTGCCGACCTTAGGCTCGGACATGGCGCCCTATGACCCCTTACAAAGCGCCGGTTTTGATTATGCCGTCGGCAGCAAAATTTATCTAAGCGGTACTCCGGGCTTACCGGCAGGCGAATATACCATTTTGCCTGCGCGTTATGCTTTGTTGCCTGGCGCTTATTTGGTAACGCCCCAAGCCAATACTCAGGATCAGACGGCTACGTCCTATAACTCTGCTGGTTTGGCGGTTGTTGCGGGTTATCAGCTTAATGCCGGAGACGGCACTAAAGATCAGCGTTCTAACGGCTATTTGCTGGAGAGCGGCGCGGATATCCGCAAACGTTCTGAATACGATGAACAGAAAGCCAACACCTTCTATGCTGCACAAGCGATTAAGAACGAAGCCAGTACGCCAATTCTGCCTATGGATAGCGGCCAGATTTCAATTTCGGCAACAGACAAGCTGGCTTTGGAAGGCGAATTTAAAGTGGCTTCGCCCGGTGGCAGGGGCGCACGTATGGATATTGCCGCGAATAGCCTTAAGATTGTTAACAGTTTAAGCGCAACGCCAACTGAAGGGACGTTGGAAGTATTAGCAGGCGATTTGAGTGCGTTAGGTGTGGATAGTTTGTTTTTAGGTGGCGCGCGTAGCAACGATGTGACGACTGGCGCAACTAATTTAAATGTCACTGCTGAGAAAGTCGTATTTGACACCGGAGCGCAGGTGTTGGTTACGGACTTGGTCGCGGCTGCTACAGGCCAGGTGGAAGTAAGAAATGGCGCTGTATTAAGTGCGAGTGGCAGTGTTAATACCGGCGATACACAATTTAATATCATCGGCGACGGCGCTTTGCTAAGGGTGTCCGCAGATGACCAGATTGTGTTGAACAGGACATCGGCGGCGGGAAATGCCGGTGAATTGCTGATACAAGATGGCGCGACGCTGGCAGCTTCTAAGTCAATGCTGCTTGATGCCAGCCAATCGACGGTATTGGCAGGCAATATCGAGATGGATGGCGGCTCGCTAAATTTGAGCGCCAATGCCATCAATATAGGCGAAGTCAGTGGGCTATCGGACGGCGCATTAAATCTGACCAGTGAAAAATTACAAAATCTTGCCGTAGACGAGTTGGTCTTAAGCAGCCGGGATACGGTTAATTTCTACGGTAACGTAGGCCAAGCGGATAGCGGCGGGAATCTCTCTGCCATAACATTTGACAGCTTAGTTATTAATGCAGCCGGTTTTTCAGGATTTGGATCGGCAGGGCAAACGGCAAAACTGGCGGCAAACAGTTTGCAATTACAAAACACATCAGGCGCTGTAGCTAGCCATGCTTCAACAGGCCAGGGTGTGCTGGACGTATCGGCTACAAACTATACTCAAGGTGGCGGTGATTTCGGCATTAATGGCTTTCAAACGGCAAACATCAATGTTGCCGAAGGGTTTGGCGCTTTGGGTGAGGGTTCGCTGAGTGTTGGCGGTGACCTTAATGTGATTGCGGGTTATATGACGGCAGCCGGTGGCAGTAAGCTTAATATTGATGCCGGCAATCACAGGATACGGATGGATGGTAATGGCAGCTCCGCCAGCCCGGCATCTGTCAGCTTTGGCGGCGCCATTAACCTGAAAGCCGATGGTATTGACTTTAATGCACGTGTGTTACTGCCTTCCGGTTCTTTGGGCTTGCAAGCATTGACAGGTGATATCAATATCGGTGGGCTAGCCGATTTAAACCTTGCCGGGCAGGCTGTCAACTTTGCCGATACCGTTGACTATACGCCGGGAGGCAGCTTCAGCGCAGTGGCGGATCATGGCAATATCACCTTGGCTGAAGGTTCAATGCTTGATTTAAGCACGGGGGGCGGCACAGCGAAGGGCGGAGTTCTGGTATTGAAAGCGCTGGAACAGTCTGTTGGGTTGTTGGGTAAAATCAGTGCAAAAGCCGGCAGTGCGGAAATTGATGTGTCACGTTTCAGCGCCGATGCAAACTTTGATAGCCTGATGAATACGCTAAGTGCTGCCGGTATTTCCGACAGCATTTATTTCCGTAGCCGAGAAGCAGATATTGTGCAGTCAACTGGACAGCTCATCAAGGCAAACGCAATCACTTTGGTGGCAGATAAAGGTGCTATGGCATTATCCGGTACGCTTAATGCCGATGGCAGTGCAAAAGGTGGCGCGATTAGTTTGTACGCTGGGGATAGCATCACGTTGGCAAACGGTGCGGTGTTGTCGGCCAAAGGTGCCGCAGGTGGTAAGGTAAAGCTGTCATCAGTGGATAGTGATGACGACGGCATCAGTGGCATTAACATCCAGAGCGGATCATTGGTCGATGTCGGCGGCGCCACGCAGGAAACCGGTGGTGAAGTGGTTTTGCGCGCCTTGCGTAGCGACGGCAATAAAGATGGCATTGATGACGGCATCAATATTGCCGCAATTGCGGGCACAGTGCAGGGCTATGCCCAAAAAGCGGCTGTTTTTGCCGATGATGGCAATATGTTGTCGCAAGGCTACAGCAAGTTTTATGCTGAAGGTGTTAAAAAATACAGCAACTCAGACTTTAGCGTATCCGGGGAAATCAACAGTGCTGACATCGAAAATATTAAAGCCGACACGGACACCTATATGACGTCTGCCAATATGCAGGCTATCAATACCAAGCTGGGTGCAGGGATACGTTTACAGGCAGGGATTGAAATTGACTATGAGGGTGATCTGGCGCTGAACAGCCGATGGGATCTGGTAGACTGGAAATACAACGAATCCGAAACATCCGGTTTGCGTTCTTTGCCCGGCATGTTGACCATTAATGCCGGCGGCAATCTTGCGCTGAACAGTTCGCTTTCCGATGGTTTTAAGGACGGCTCGTTGTTTTTTGGGCTAGTCCAGGTAACCGATATGTTGCAAACGGATGATTCCTGGTCATATCAGCTCACGGCCGGGGCTGATATGACCAGTGCCGACACGGTTGCGACTGTGGCAGCGAAGGATTTGACGATAGGCTCTGCGGTCACGGTACGCACCGGGACTGGGGATATTCAGTTAGGCGCAGGCGGCAACATCGTTTTTACCGATCAAACGTCAACGGTTTATAACGCAGGCAGGGCTGAAGATGCCCTGAGATATGGGACATTTGACGATATCAGGGTGGCCTTTGATATTTATAATGAATATCCGGTTGACGGTGGCGATCTCGTACTGAATGCAGGCAACAATATTGTCGGAGCGGTCAGCAACCAGTTTATCAACAGTTGGTTGTTGCGTTTCGGCACTACGGATCCGAACAGTCCTAATCCTACAGCCTGGGGCGTAACTTTTGGCTATACCAATGGCGCCACCAATAATCTGGCTGATATATCGCGTGCACCGGAAGGCACGGATATAACCGTGTCCCGTTTCCAGCAAAACATAGGCTCATTTGGTGGAGGCAATGTCAATGTTAGCGCTGCGGGCAATATAGATGATCTTTCCGTGATGATGCCGACTAGCGGCAAACAGCTGGGCGTGCCCGGTGAGACCAATGTCGTGGCGGTACAAGGCGGTGGTGACATGCAGGTGAATGCCGGAGGCGACGTAAGCGGTGGCGCTTACTATATAGGTGCCGGCAATGGCGCCATTTCGGCGGGCGGTGAGATTACCGGCAGTGCCACGCAAACGGATGACTTCACCAAACTGGTTTTTGTTGACGGCCCCCAACTGGTGATGGGCGACAGTACGTTGAGCCTAGCCGCGCACAGTGGCATCAGTATAACGGCAGTCTCCGATGCGATGATGTTGCACGATAATGACGTTAACTTTTTCAGTTATACCGATAATAGCGCCATCGCTATGAAATCCTTGTCAGGGGATATTAACCTGGGTGCTGATACTTCAGTTATTGGTCAAACCATTGGCTTTATAAATACAGATGACCAGGGACAATTGGCACAGATTTATCCGGCTTCTTTACGGACGACTGCGTTTGGCGGCAGCGTATTGCTGGGGGACGAAGTGACCTTGTACCCTTCAGCATCAGGTGCCTTAAGTGTTTTGGCGAATGACAGCATCAGTTCGTCAGGAGATCCGTTAAGGCTGAGCATGTCGGATACTGACCCAACCTTATTGCCTGGTGCGGAATCCACGTTAATCCGAACTGCGTTGGATACACCGAGGAATATGCTGTCTCCGGATGGCGACCCAACGCTGATACATGCCGCAACGCCGGTGCATACGGGTGATGAAGAGCCGGTAAGACTGGTCGCGCAACACGGAGATATTAAAACCATAGAAATCATTACCCCTAAAAAGGCGATTATCCAAAGCGGCAATGACTTGAAGAATGTGAAAATCAATATCCAGCATGTCAATGCAGATGATGTGTCTATCATCTCGGCGGGTAGGGATGTGCTTTATACCAGCAAGCGCAATTTGAAAGGTTTCCTGGACAATAATGTCAACAAGATCGAGGTTGCAGGAACTGGCGACGTGTTGGTCAAAGCTGGACGTAATATTGATTTAGGCGCATCGGGTGGTTTGTCAACCGTGGGTAATGTATACAATTCAAATCTTAAATCTAAAGTAGGCGCCAATATCACTGTGCTGGCTGGGTTGAATGCCGGTTCGCCAGATTATGCGGCGTTTTTGGATATCGTCAAGTACGCCGATAATTATAGCGGTTATAAAACAGTGGTGACGGAGTTCATGCGTGCACGCACTGGTGATGCCGCATTGGCTGAAGCCGATGCACTACAAGCATTCAGGCAACTGGACAGCGCCGACTATGCCGTTATCCAGCCCAACCTGGATGCCTTGGTTAGCAAGAGTTATGCCGACCAATACGCGCAAATCAAGGCCTTAGTGACCCCATTCATGCAGGACTTGTCCGGTGACCCTGCGCTGACGGATGAGGCTGCGTTGGCAGCGTTCTCAAAACTAAGTGCTAATGATTATTTGTCCATACAGCCGCAGCTTAATGCTATCGTGAATAAGGTATTTTTTAACGAACTTAAGGAATCCGGTTCGGCTTCGGCTGCATCGGCCTCGGCAGGTAACGTCCGTGGTTTTGGTGCTATTGAGACGTTATTTCCAGGTACGGACTGGAATGGCAATCTGAACTTGTTTTTTAGCAAATTACAAACCCTTCAAGGCGGCGATATTAACCTGCTGGTGCCGGGCGGAGAAATCAATGCCGGCCTCGCTGTTTCAAACTTGGTTGACAAAGACGCTTCTGAACTGGGTATCGTTGCCCAGGGAACGGGGAATATCAATGCCTTTGTCCATGATGATTTTATCGTTAACCAATCTCGTGTCTTTGCGCTAAGTGGCGGCGATATTTTGATTTGGTCTTCCGAGGGCGATATTGACGCCGGCCGTGGTGCCAAATCAGCCATATCAGCGCCGCCTCCAGAGCAAGGTGTTGATGAAAACGGCAATGCGTTCACCATCTTCCCACCTATCGTTTCGGGCAGTGGTATCCGTACCGCCGCGACAGCAGGGAATACCGCCGGTGACGTTTTCCTTTTTGCGCCTAAAGGCGTGGTCAATGCCGGTGAGGCCGGTATCGGCGGGACTAACGTGACCATTTCCGCAACGGCCGTGTTAGGCGCCAATAATATCCAGGTCGGTGGTGTAGGTACTGGCGTGCCCGTTGCCTCTTCCGGCAGTCTTGCGGCAGGCTTGACCGGCGTCAGCAACCTGACCGCCAGCGTCAGCCAAGTCGCCCAGGCATCTGCGGATATGAGTAAAGATAAGGACGAGTCCAATAATAAGAGCATGAAGCTAGGTGTGCTCAGTGTCGATGTCCTCGGTTATGGCGATGGTTCTAGCGCTGAGGACACCAAAAAAAATAAACCCAAATCGGCTTTGTAAACGGGGGATGGTTTCTCCATGCGTTAAGGAGGAGGGATCTCTAGTGCTGCAATGATGATGAGGAATATTGTGCCTTTAGGCCCCTTATCGGCTCCGAGGGTATTTGTATTCTTTGGATGCCAGGGGGGGGGGCAGTTGGCGGGGTAGGTTTACGTTGCCCCTTTTTTACGGCTGCTTTGCCTATCTGCTGGCTAATCTCCGTGGCTAGGCTACCGGTGTTCACAATGCGTCTCCTCTGCTGGTATCAGATGGTTTATTGACTTAGCCATTAATAGCCGTTGTTGAGGTAACGCTGTGGGCTAGAAGTAATAATTCTGTAACGAATTTTTGTAATAATTCCTGCACCAATATGAGTGAGAAAAAAAATGAAACGGTTTTGTCTTTTGTTGATTCTTTTAACCTTGTTACCTTCGATGGCTTCGGCATGGTGGAGCGATGAGTGGGGGTACAAGAAAAAAATAAGCCTTGATGTAAAAAAACTTCAACAAGACGGCGTTACTGTCCCTGAAGATGCGTTTGCATTGGTTCGCTTGCATACAGGTAATTTTACATATTTTCTAGATTTGGCCGAAAAAGGTAAAGACATTAGGGTGTTGGCGGAGGATGAAAAAACGCCATTGAAATTCTATATTGAAAAACTCGATCCTGTTAATGAAATGGCCTTGATCTGGGTTAAGTTACCCAAGGACATTGCTAAATCGGCTGAGCCCAGTTTTTGGTTATATTACGGCAATGCTGAAGCTGTCGATGCTCAGGAAGCGGCGGCTTCTTATGATGTTAGCCAGGTGCTGAGTTACCAATTTGATTCCAGCAATGTTAAGGATTTGACGGCCAATGCCAACAATCCATCTGAAGTCACTGCAAGCAATGCGGAAGGTGGATTAATTGCAGGCGCTGCGGTTTTTCAAGGTAGCCAAATTATTCGCATACCTACGGCACCTTCTTTACAAATGTCGTCGGTAACGGGGTGGACAGTTAGCGCATGGCTAAAACCCGAACAAGGCCACCAACAAAACAGCGTGTTGTTTCAACGGTCGGGGACGGCGGGTACGGTAACGTTGGCGATAAAAGAACTCACGCCTTATCTTGAGATCACTAATGCAGCAGGGGTTAAACAGGAGTTTGCCGCGCAGAGCAGTGTGGCGGTTGATGCTTGGCACCATCTGGCGTTAGTTGCCACAACTGATAGTTTTATCATCTACATTAATGGCGTCATCGCCGGCAGTTTCCCCGTGTCATTGGCCGAGTTGACAGGCGATATAACGATTGGCGCAGACGCGGTAGGGGCTAGAGGCTATTCTGGCATGATAGATCAATTGGCTGTCTATAAAACGGCCCGTGATGCCAACACAATAAAATTTGATGTCGATATGCAGGGCACCGGATCTGCATTATTGGCGTACGGCGAAGATTCCACCCCTGACAGCGAAGAAGGCGGTGAATCTTACATTGTGTCTACGTTGAATAATGTCACGATAGATGGTTGGGTTATTATCGGCATACTGGGCGTTATGTTTGTCATTAGTTTTATGGTGATGATAGTTAAGGCTATAGTCATAAATAAAATCCAGGGGGAAAACAAAAAATTTCAACAGGCCTTTAGTAAGCTGGGTACACAAGATATATCGAAATTGAATAGCGAACAAACTGAAGAAGACGAGGAATTTGATGAGTCGCCGTTGTTGTTTTCATTAACGACAGAAGACGGTAGTTTTGCCGGTTCGTCTATTTACCGAATTTATCATGTCGGTGTTGAAGAGATGAATAAGCGTTTAATGAAAGCCGCAGGTTCTGATGTGTCGCAATCATTGTCAGCAGGTGCTATGGCGGCCGTTAAAGCCTCAATGGATGCTGTCTTGGTCAGGGAATTGCAAAAATTAAACTCGCAAATGGTATTGCTTACTATTGCTATCAGTGGGGGGCCATTTCTGGGATTATTAGGTACTGTGGTTGGCGTTATGATTACGTTCGCAGCGATTGCGGTTAGCGGAGAGGTTAATGTCAATTCAATTGCACCGGGTATTGCGGCCGCTTTGGCGGCAACGGTGGCCGGTCTTACTGTGGCCATTCCTGCATTATTTGGATACAACTATCTAGGCAGCCGCATCAAGGTCATTTCAGCAGATATGCATGTATTTGTGGATGAGTTTGTAGCAAAACTGGCTGAAGAGCATACCTGATTTTAGCCTGTCCTAATCTTCAGTTGAATAACCAAGAGCTTTAAATATGAAAGTACAAGAAGAAAATGAAGCGTATGACGAAATCAACGTCACGCCGATGCTGGATTTAGCTTATGTGTTGCTGGTGGTGTTTATTCTTATGACCACGGCTTCAGTGCAGGGCATAACGGTTAACTTGCCTAAAGCCAGCGATACGCCGAGTCTTTCTAAACCGCAAACCAAAGCGATTACGATAACAGCTGATGGCACTATTTTTTTGGATACCTATCCTGTAACAATGGATCAGTTAAAGTCTACATTGCAACAATACAAAGCGGTGAATCCGGCGTTGCCAGTCGTTATCAAAGGCGATGCGGCCGTCCAGTATGTCAATATTGTCAATGTGCTGGCATTGTTAGGGGAACTCGATATTACCCAGATTGGGTTGGTTACACAAAATCTGGTTAAATGAGACATAGCCTGTAATGACTAAGCATAAAAAACCTTTTCGTGCTCATCTGCCCTTGATTATGGGGGCGATGATATTGATTGCAGCGATTGCTGTCATTATCCATTTGATAAGCACGATGGAAAATAAACCGGCCAAAAAGGAAAGGAAAGTCCAGATGATTTCCTTAACTAAACCCCCGCCCCCGCCCCCACCTCCGCCTAAGGTTGAAAAACCGCCTGAGCCGGAAGAAGAAAAGTTACAGGAAGAAGTGGAACCTGAACCTGAAGAAATACCGGATGTCGCCGATGAGCCGCCGCCCGGCGATTTGGGTTTGGACGCCGAAGGTTCGGCCGGTTCGGATAGCTTTGGACTGGCTGCACGCAAAGGTGGAAAAGGTTTGCTGGGTGGTGGCGGTGCCGGTGATCCTTATGCGTGGTATGGCGGGATAGTCAAAAACGATATTCTGGATATTCTTTCTGAAAAAGAAGAGCTACGCCGAAAAGGTTATACCGCTATTATTAAAGTATGGATTGAGGCGGATGGCTCGGTCAAACGATTTGAATTAGTCAGAGGAAGCAACGATGCCGAAATCGACGAACTTCTGAATCGATTGCTTAGTAAATACAGAAAGGTCAATGAACCGGTTCCTCCGGGGATGGAACAACCAATCAAGTTAAAAATTACGTCACGAATCTAAACTCATTACAGGTAAGAAAATGGATAATAAAAAGCAGCTGATGGCTCTGGCGTTTTGCGGCTTGGTCAGCGTGGCTCAGGCAGGTGAAAAAGAAGAATTGCTGAAGTTGCGTAATACGACAACTAATCTGATTAAAGAGTTGGTTAAGCAAGGCGTTCTAACCGAGCAAGTCGCTGACGAAATGATCAAGAAAGCTGAAGCTGATGCTGGACAACAAGCTGCCCAGCAAGTTGATGCGCCCGAAGCCGGTGAAGTGCGCGTACCTTATGTGCCTGAATTTGTTAAAGATGAAATACGCCAGCAAGTACGCACAGAATTACGTGCAGATGTCGTACATGATGTTATGCAGGAAGCCAAAACGCAGAAATGGGGTGTGCCTGATGCGTTACCTGAATGGATCAGTCGCTTTAAATTATCGGGTGACTTGAGATTGCGTTCGCAGAATGATTTTATGGCAGACGACAACGTCAAGCTGTTTTATTCTGACTTTCAGGCGATTAATCGGGCTGGTGGTGTAACGGCGGCTGGATTGGATGGGTTTTTGAATACTAATAATGACCGGCATCGTTTTCGTGAACGGCTACGTTTGGCGATTGATGCAAAAATTACTGAAGGTGTTAAGGCTGGTGTGCGTTTGGCTACCAGCAACATACCCGATCCTGTTTCGACCAATCAGACTTTGGGGAATACCGGCAGCCAATATGACTTCAATGTTGACCGCGCTTATCTAAAGTATGACGCAGTGAATGCTGAAGGTTTTACATGGTTGACTTTGGCGGGCGGGCGGATTGCCAACCCCTGGTATGTCGGTGGTGGCGAATTTACAGGCGGTAGCGAAATGGTTTGGGATACGGATTTATCATTTGAAGGGTTTGTTGCGACCCTCCGTCACTCACTGGGTGCTTTTGAGAGTGCACATCATAGACAAGATGATTCACACTCCGCGCCTCATTCTTTATTTGCTACTGTCGGTGCATTTCCGCTTCAAGAATCGGCTCTTAGCGCAAATGACAAATGGATGTTTGGTTCGCAAGTAGGTCTGGATTGGGGATTTGAAAATCAGGACGCGTTTAAAATGGCCGTCGCTTATTTCGATTATGAAAATACGAAGGCAAGACCTAATCAGAATACGCCAGCCACGTGTAACACAAATAGCCCCGATAATAATCTTTCCGTACCGCAATTTATGCAATTCGGTAATACGATGGCTATCATTTGTTACGACAATGATAACGTGTTTCCGGGACAATACGGTCTAGCATCAGACTATAACATCGTCAATGCGTCTGCCAATTACGATATTGCGAGGTTTGCGCCGCACCATCTTATCTTGGGTGCAGATTATGCGAAAAACGTAGGCTTTGATGCCGCATCTGTGCAGCAACTGGCAGGAACCCCTGTCGATGACCAAACCAATGCTTGGCAAGTGCGGATTGATTTTGGTTGGCCTAAAGTCGACCACGCAGGCCAATGGAATGTCTTTACGCTTTATAAGTATGTCGAGCGTGATGCGGTTTTTGATGCTTATACCGACTCTGATTTTCATCTGGGCGGGACGAATGCCAAAGGTTGGGTCGTCGGCGGTAACTATGGTTTGATGAAAAACGTTTGGGCGACAGGCCGTTGGTTAAGCACCGATGTTATCACTGGTCCTAAATACGGCAATGATGTTCTGCAATTAGATTTGAATACGAGATTCTAATGGCTATCAACTACAAGCTTATGAAATTATTTATTTTATTGGTATGGATAATCGGCGCAGCATCTTGGGATGCTGTTTATGCCGCGCCTAGGGAAGCTGGCGGCAATGCTAAAATTGTCAATAAATTGCAGTTGATGGTTAAAGACATCACTGCAGAGCGTGATCTGCTGAAAACCGATAATGCTAAAATGGCATCTGAGCTTGAAACGGTGAAGTCCCAACTTGCCAAAGAACAAGCTGCGGTGGTGTCGCTGGAAGAAAAGTCTAGCACTGAGCTTAGCGCACAAAAAGCGACGGCTGATGAAATTCGCTTGCGTTTGGACAATACAACGGCAAAATTGCGCGAAGTCATTGAAAAATACAATGCCTTGAATAAATCCAAGAATGAATTGGCTGTTGAACATACTGGCTTGCAAAACAACCAACAGCTCACGGCATCTGAATTGAAACAATGTGAAAGCAAAAACATTAAGATGTATGAGGGCGCAAAAGAAATTATTGATGCTTACCATAATTGCCAAAACAAAGGCATAGTTGATACTTTAATAGGGACTGAACCTTTTTTGCAGATTAAAAATGTTGAATTCGAAACGATTATTCAAGAATTCGAAGACAAATTGAACAAGCAAAAATATCATGCTAATCCTAATGCCTTACCCGCACCATCAAAAGCCGGTGAAGCTAGAAAATAATAATCAGCCAACTGCGCTATCGCATTAAAAAGTCAGCTTAAAGTCTACCCGCACCCAAACTATGCAGGCCTTGTCCTGCATAGTTGTTAATACGCGCAGCCTGTACGGCGTCACTTCATGTTTCTAGTCCTTACGGCCTATCGTCACTACTATCAATAAAGAGAGTTTTTGTCATGCACTTATTCCCATTGAGATATGTGTTGCTGTTGTGCTTGGGCAGCCATCTTATAGCTTGTGACAACAGCAACGAGCAACAAGCTAAATTTATAGAAGAAGGTAAACGCTTATATTTGGCAGGTGAATATAAAGATGCCCGAATTGCCTTCGATAATGCACTTGCCGTTGACCCGGAAGACATTCAGGGCCGTTACCGGCTGGCTGAGGAATTGGGTCAATTAGGTGATATACAGGATGCCGCAAAACAATACCAAGCGATTATTAATCAAGATGCCAAGCAGGTGATTGCGCGGATAAAATTGGGGCATATCTATTTGTTGGCATCGAAAATTGCTGATGCTGAAAAAATGGCCGACGACGCGCTGGCTATAGATGCCGAAAATGTAGACGCGATGGTGTTGATGGGAGGGGTGCTGGCGGCTAAAAATAACAGCGATGCGGCATTTGTCAAAGCTGAGGCTGCGTTGCGGAAAAAGCCAGATGATCTGGGGGCGACCTTGCTATTGGTGTCGTTAAATGTCAGGACAAACAAGCCGGATAAAGCGGTTGCCTTATTGCAGGGTGCTATTAAAAAGCATGAGGGTAACATTGCAGCGCGTTTGATGTTGGTTAATCTGTACAGCCAGCGTCATGAGGTGGAAAAAGCCGAAGCGGCACTAGCGGAACTGGTCAAGATAGAACCCAAGAATGTGGATCATCGCGAACGTTTGGCCGTGTTTTTAATGAATAATAACCAGGATGATCAAGCGGAAACTGTTTTACGCACCGCAGTTGCCGATTTGCCCGATGACGGGCAAGCAAAATTATTACTGGTTAAGTTTCTGGCAAGCAAAAAAGCGCCGGAAGTCGCTATCGCCGAATTGTTACCGATGTTGGAGCGGCAGCCGGCTAATTATGAACTGCGTTTCAAGTTAGCTGAGTTGTTCTTGGCACAAAAAAAAACCGAGGAAGCTGAAAAAACCTTAAAAGAGATCGTCGGGGAAGACAAGCAAGCTTTGCAGTCGGTTAAAGCGCGTAACCAATTGGTGCGCTTATACAGGGCTAGTGGCCGTGTCAGCGAGGCGAAAGCGTTGCTCAAGGATATACTGGAGGACAATCCCGGCGAAGTCGCAGCGATAGCCTTGCGTGGCGAGATGGCGTTAGCGGATCATCAGGTCTCTGAAGCGATTGCAGATTTTCGCGCTGTGCTTGCCGAGCAGCCGAATAATATTACCGCGCTTAAATTGTTAAGTGCGGCACATCTTATTAATAAAGATGCTGTCTTGGCGCGCGAGAATCTCGAAAAAATCGTCGTACTTGCTCCGGCGGACGAAACGGCCAGATTGGATCTGGTTAATCTGTTAATACAAGCCGGTGCTAAAGAGCAGGCCGCAGAACAGCTAAACACGTTATTCAAGCTGAATCCAAACAGCAAAAAAGGTATGGAAGCTGTGTTTAAGCTTTATGCGGCGCAAAAACAATGGGAACCCGCACTACAAACCGCGCAACAATTGGAGCGGTTCTACCCGGATGATGCGGAGGGTTATTATCTGTCCGGCTTGGCGTATCAAGGCGCAGGTAAGCTTGAGCAAAGCACGGCGCGTTTTGAGCAGGCTATGCAGAAGCAGCCGCAAGCAATGGAGCCGCTAAGCCAATTGGTGAAAAACTATTTGCTGTTAAAAAAACCCGATGAAGCGATCAAAAAATTGCAAGATGTGCTGAAAAACCAACCCAATAACTTTTTTGCCTATAATTTGCTGGGCGAAGTCTATAGCCGCCGTAATAAATACGATGATGCGATCAATGCATACCAGCAAGCTATCAGCATCAAGCCAAGCTGGTCAGTGCCTTACCGCAATATTGCCTTAAGCCGAATCATGCAGAAACAGCCGGGGGATGCTGTTGCCGTTTTAAGAAAAGGGATAGACAACGTCAGCGAACCCATGGAGTTGATGACAGACTTAGCAACGCTTTATCATCAGGATGGTGAACATCAAAAAGTTATCGCCTTGTATGAAGAGATGCACAAGAAATATCCCGACTCATTAAATGTGCTGAATAATTTAAGCAGTTATTTGGCCGATTATGCCGACAGCCCTGAAGCCTTGACCCATGCCGCCAAACTGGCTGAGCCGTTGGCCAATACAGACGATGCTTATCTCTTGGATACCGTAGCTTGGATTGCCTATAAACAGGGCGATTACGAAAAGTCCAAACAGCTGTTATTAAAAGCAATGGCGTTAAACCCCGATATTGCGGTCAGCCTTTACCATTTAGGCATGCTTTATTTTAAACAGGGCGATAAGTCTAATGCACTAAGCTATTTGCAAAAAGCAATCGATAAAAAAGAAGACTTTAATGGCTTAGCTGAAGCCAAAGAGACGCTTAAAGCACTGGAAAAAGTGGCACAATAAAAGAAGGTCTGGTTCTTGTGAGCTGTTAATTGGTGTCATAACGCGAAATTATATTGAAAATTCGTTGCGCGCCTTATAATCTGGGCAGACCATAAGGTTTTATCCATCAGGAATAATCATGTCAAACATCGAAAAAGCGGATGTAGAGCATCTGTTAAGAAGCTATATAGACCCTAACCACGGTACTGATTTGCTTACGGCAAAATCGGTTAAATCCATAGTCATTGATGACGGCCACGTCAGTGTCAAATTGGAGTTGGGCTACCCGGCCCAAAGCATGCTAGTTGAGATGCGGTTGGCGGTGGAACAGCATCTTAAAGCGCTGCCCGGCATCAATCATGTCAGTGTTGAAGTCACGGTGAAAATTATTTCCCACGCCGTGCAGCAGGCGCTTAAACCCCATCCCCATGTCAAAAATATAATTGCTGTTGCATCCGGCAAAGGCGGGGTAGGGAAGTCAACCACGGCGGTTAATCTGGCGTTGGCGCTAGCAGCAGAAGGGGCGGTGGTCGGCATACTCGATGCGGATATTTATGGTCCTAGTATTCCGACGATGCTGGGACTTTCCGGCTCACCGGAAAGTCTGGATAAAAAAACCATGATGCCGAAAGTGGCTTATGGCATACAGACCATGTCGATAGGTTATCTGGTCGAGGCCGACCAGGCGATGATATGGCGTGGCCCGATGGCGACTAATGCCTTGCAGCAATTGCTGAGGGACACTAACTGGGCGGATGTCGATTATTTGATTATCGATCTGCCACCAGGTACCGGTGACATTCAGTTGACGCTGGCACAGCAAATACCGGTGAGCGGCGCGATTATTGTCACGACTCCGCAGGATATTGCTTTGATCGATGCACAGCGTGGTTTGGCGATGTTTGCTAAAGTTAACGTACCGGTCTTGGGTGTCGTCGAAAACATGAGTCTGCATATCTGTTCGCAATGCGGCCATGAAGAGGCTATATTCGGGACGGGTGGCGGTCTCGCTATGGCTGAAGTCAATAAAGTCGATTTTCTTGGTGCCTTACCGTTAGATATCGCTATTCGTCAGGACGCGGACTTGGGCAGGCCGACGGTAGTCGCCGATCCTGAAGGTCGCGCTGCACAAATTTATAAAGCCATTGCCCGAAAAACAGCAGCAAGGCTAGCATTAAAAGCCAAAGATTTCAGTAGTCGGTTCCCTACTATTGTGGTGCAAAATACCTGATCCTTTGCGGCACACGCCGGGCTACCGTGTCCCATGATGGCTTATTACATACAACCGAATTAACAGCGATCCCTATGGGTGCGCTTACCTACCCAAGTAGCGTTCAACCATGGACAGGAGTATCCCTACTAGTACCTAACTTCTGAAATACATCCGATAACCTATACGAGCAAAGGTTTACCAATATAAGTCCAGCTAAACGGTTTTGCCAAGGTCTCATTGAAGAACTCAATAAAGGCAAGGATACGCTGATTCAAAATCTCAGTTGAGGCGAAGCTGCCCCGTTTAAGAAGTCGTCGGCTGAGGATGCCGAACCAACAACAACCTGATTGAGCCATGAGCAATGCTTAGGGGTGTAAACAAAACGGATACGATGCCCGGTGTCCTGCAAGAATTCGGCACGGGAGGCCATATTGAGCAGAATGCCGAACTTGCCTTTCTCACCCCGTGCTGTTTTTACGCCACAGAGTTCCGCCACGCATTCCACCAGCGAGGCGGATTTGTGGGTGTTGAGCTGGTCTGCAATGAACACCCACAAGCGTCATGGTCGGTAGATACGGTGGCGCGGATATGGGCAACAAAGTCCTCTTCTGTCCGCGTGTCGCCGAGAGTTGGGTTGTGATGTGTCAACACTTTTCCGGACACAAAGTTAAGCAGCTTTACACTGCAATTCGTAGTCTATTGGCGACCAATAGCCATTGGCAGAATGTAGTCGCTCACGGTTATAAAAGACCTCAATATATTCAAATATAGCTTTCTTGGCGTCATCACGGTTTTGATAGGACTCATGATGCACAAGCTCTGTTTTCAACGTATGGAAGAA
>JAURZI010000099.1 GCA_030653435.1 Methylovulum sp. | reverse complement strand
ACTTCTTACTTGTGCTTTGATAGCTGGGAGCATCTGCTCGATTTTATGCTGGAGGGCTGGTCTTATAACCCGAAAAGCCCAATTGTTCGACCCCCAAAGCCGGAAATAGGGTAGCTTGGGGTCATAATGAGAATTGCTGTTTTTCAGCCGCTAGTCGCCAAGACGCGTTAGAAATGTGGTATACTACTTGCTGAAAGAGTTGGCTGAGCAGTCGCTGTTTTATCATGACGATAAAATGGAGGAAAGTCCGGGCTCCATTGGGCAGGGTGCCAGGTAACGCCTGGGGGGCGCGAGCCTACGGAAAGTGCCGCAGAAAATATACCGCCGGGCACCATGGTGTCAGGTAAGGGTGAAAAGGTGCGGTAAGAGCGCACCGCGCAACTGGTAACAGAAGTGGCATGGTAAACCCCACCCGGAGCAAGATCAAATAGAGGAACAGACGCGTGGCCCGCGCGGTTCCTGGGTAGATTGCTTGAGCTGCAGGGTGACTTGCAGCCTAGATGAATGTCTGTTCTCGACAGAACCCGGCTTACAGGCCAACTCTTTCTTTCCTCTAGTGTTATTCCTCTCCTATTGGCATGCTGCGGCATGTTTTTTCATGACTTTTAAGCGACATAAAAGTTACCCATTATTTTATGTCTGCACTGTCAAAATTAATATAACTTCTTGATATAATTTATCTTTTAAATATTTTCGCGCATCTACTGATAAGCGCCCATCAATATAAAATCGTCTTGCGGTAGCTATTGCCGCTTAAGTTTGGCTCTGCCTTTCCGCACACATTAAAAGCCCGTTTGGCTCCCACCGCAGTTTCTTTCAAGTTTAACTTCAATAAAATTGCACACTTTGTTGATAAATCATGGAATTTATTTTGTTCTTTTTTCCCCGTTTTAGCGCCTCCTCGGTTGGTATGTAAGTCATTGTCAAAAAAGAAAGATTTTAAGTGAAATCGTTCTTGACTAAGCCTTGTTTGAATTCTATAGTGAGGCAAAGTGGGTAAAAGTGGTGTAAAATTGTTAAAAAATGGTTTTTTTCCGGGGAAGGGTGAATTTTGTTCCGTGGTATCAGCTCGATTAATCTGGACGATAAGGGGCGTCTTGCGATTCCAACCCGCTATCGGGAGGAGTTACAGGAGTGCTGCGACCGTCAATTGGTTGTAACTGTTGCCGTGAATGAGCGCTGCATTGGTGAGCCTGGCTGTTTATGGCTATATCCGCTACCTGAATGGGAAAAGCTTGAGCAAACCATCAGTAAATTACCCACCTTAAATAAAATGGCCGGTAAGTTGCGTCGGTTTCTTATCGGTAATGCTTCCGAATGCGAAATGGATGGTCAAGGCCGCTTGCTGTTACCGGAAAAGTTAAGGAAGTTTGCCGATATGGATAAAAAATTAGTGCTGGTCGGACAGCTCAACAAATTTGAGATATGGAATGAAGCATCATGGAACGCAAAAGAGCAAGACTGGATGAATGGTGATGATAACGACGGCTTGGAAGAGTTAGGAACTTTATCTTTTTGAATGCTTTTTAACATAGAGGGGATTTGTTAATGGAACATTTGCCCGTGATGTTTACGCAAGCATTGCAGCAGTTGGCTATTAGACAAGACGGCAGCTATCTCGATTGCACCTTCGGTCGCGGTGGGCATAGCCAAGGGATTTTAAGCCAGCTGGATGAATCAGGGCGCTTATTGGCCCTGGATAGGGATTGGGCGGCGTGCGACTCTGATGTTGCGCGGCAAATGCTTAAGGACGGCAGGTTTACGCTTACACATAGCCGTTTTTCCGAATTGCAAAACATCACCGGACAAGCAGGGCTGTCAGGAAAGGTGGATGGCATTCTGATAGACCTGGGCGTGTCATCCCCGCAACTGGATGATCCTGGGCGAGGGTTCAGTTTTTTGCGTGATGGCCCCTTGGATATGCGTATGGATACGGGGACAGGTGTTTCCGCGGCACAATGGTTGGCAAGTGTTGACGAAAAAGAGTTAGTCAGCGTGTTGTTTGATTATGGCGAGGAGCGCTTTGCCAGACGTATTGCCCGTGCCATTGTGGAGAGCAGGGCGCAGTCGCCTATTCTGACAACGAAGCAATTGGCGGTGCTGGTTGAAAATGCAGTGCCGATGAGGGAAAGGCACAAACATCCTGCTACCCGTTCATTTCAAGCCATACGCCTTGAAATAAATAAGGAGTTGGACGAATTAAAAAGCGTTCTGGAACAGTCGGTGCTTTTATTAAAACCCGGTGGTCGCTTGGTGGTGATTTCTTTTCATTCCTTGGAGGACCGGATAGTCAAGCGATTTTTCAGGGCTGAATCCGGTGCCAAATTTAATCCAGGCAAATTGCCGATTAAGGAAGCCGATATTGCAAAAGGCGTGTTGAAGACGATAGGTAAGGCGATAAAACCAGGGCCGGAGGAAATCGCCCAAAATACTAGGGCGCGTAGTGCTGTCATGCGGGTAGCAGAGAGGGTATAGGCTGATGTTCCGATTTTGGGGTGTGGGGGCGTTATTTGTGGTGCTCCTGGTGTCTGCCTTGGCTGTCATTTACAGCAAATATTATTCGCGCTTGGTTTTTATTGACATCCAGCAGCAGGAGAAGGCTCTGGATCAATATGAGGTTGAATGGGGGCAAATGCAATTGGAATTGACTCAGTTGGCGGATCAAAACAAGGTGGAGCGCACGGCGTTGGAACAATTGAAGCTGGTGATGCCCTTACGCGAAAAAACTATTTATTTAAAACCCTAATGCTGGATTTTCGACTTAAAAGTAAAACACGGATACCCAACAGTGACTTTTCAGGACGGAGACGTTTTCTGGTCACCATTATGCTGGGCTGTATGATGTTGTTGGTAGGCAGGGCCATTGACCTGCAAGTGTTCGAGACCGCCTTTTTGAAAGATCAGGGGGATGACAGGCAAGTCGACGAAGTGCCCATTCCGGCTTACAGGGGCATGATTAAAGACAGAAATGGCGCGCCTTTAGCAGTGAGTGCGCCGGTTGAGTCCATTGCCATCAATCCTAAGGAGTTACTGGCTGACGACAAGAACCGGCTTAAGCAAATGGAAAAAGATTTCAGAAGCCAGCAGCATTTGGAAAAACTCTCTGCAAATGACAAGGCTGTGGTGCTGGACTATTACCGCAAGGAAAAAGCATTAGCTATCAGTCAAATGGAAAAGTTGTTGGGGTTGCCGTCAGCCAAGGTCGATGCCCTGCTTAAGGAAGAACCGCTCAGATCCTTTGTTTATATTGCTAGAAGGGTAGATCCGGGGCAGGGCGATCAAATAAAGGATTTGAAACTGGCCGGCGTTTATTTTGAACGGGAATTCAAGAGGTTTTATCCGGCCGGTGGCGTTTCCGCGCATATCGTCGGATTTACCGATGTTGATGAGGTCGGCCAAGGCGGTCTGGAATTAGGCTATGAGAAAGTATTAAAAGGGATTCCGGGCAGCAAGCGGGTTATCAGGGATGGGCAGCGCCAAATTATCGCCGACGTTGAAAATGTCAAGGCGCCGGTTACCGGAAAAAATTTGGAGCTGAGCATAGATCAGCGCATCCAATATTTGGCTTACAAGGAATTGCAATTGGCTGTTAATGCCAACAGTGCCAAGTCGGGGACATTGGTGGTTTTGGATGCGAAAAATGGCGAGATACTTGCTGTCGCCAATCAGCCATCATTTAACCCGAACACGCGGAAAAACCTAAAGGAATACTTTTATAGAAACCGGGCGATGACCGAAGTGTTTGAGCCGGGGTCAACCGTTAAGCCCTTTGTGGTTGCTGCCGCATTAGATGGCGGCTATGTGAAACCAAATGATCAGTTTGAGACGCAGGGTGTTTTTCATATAGGTCATCACACGGTCAAAGACGTGCATAACTACGGTACGCTTGATTTGACCCATGTGCTGAAAAAATCCAGCAATATTGCGGTGAGCCAGATGGCATTGAAAATGCCGCCGAAGTATTTTTGGAATGTCTACCACCAGCTCGGTTTCGGGGTGTCGGCAGACTCCGGGTTTCCGGGCGAAGCGAACGGCAGTTTGCTTGATTACCACCGCTGGCATGATTTTGAGCGTGCGACGATGTCATTCGGTTATGGCCTCAGTTCCTCGGCATTGCAGTTGGCTAGGGCCTATACCGCACTTGCCGATGATGGCATGTTGCATTCAGTGAGCTTGCTGAAACGTGACGAAGATATTGATGAAAAGCGGGTGTTTTCAACAAAAACAGCCCGGCGTGTCAGGGCGATGATGGAGCACGTCATTATGAAAGACGGCACGGCTTATGAAGCCAGGGTTGATGGCTATAGTGTCGCCGGCAAAACCGGGACGGTAAAAAAGTCTGCCGGTAGGGGCGGATACGTGGACAAAAAGTATTTTTCTGTTTTTGCCGGGATCGCGCCGGCCAAGGATCCTCGGCTGGTTATGGTGGTGATGATAGACGAGCCGTCGGCAGGCCAGTATTACGGCGGTCTGGTGTCGGCCCCGGTATTTTCCAAAGTGATGACGGGCGCGTTGCGGATACTTGATGTGGCGCCGGATCAGGAAGAGACGATGCCGGTTTTATTAACGCAGGCGCATTGATTTCGTTGATAACCGTATGCAATTGAAGGAGTTATTGACTGGGCTGGTGTTTATTTCCAGCCCGCCCGGCAGTGAAGATGGCATATGGGTTACCGGTTTGGCATTGGATAGTCGTGCTCTGGTTGAGGGAAACCTGTTTATTGCATTGGCAGGCAGCAAACAGCACGGCATGGCCCATCTTGGACAGGCGCTGGAAAACGGTGCACGTGCCGTCGTGTTTGATCCGACTGGGGACGATGCGGGTTGGTCAGCACTGCCGGATAACGTACCCATGATTGCTGTGAATAATCTGGGGCAAGCCGTCGGGAAGATAGCCGCCCGATTTTATGGTAACCCGTCGCAGTCGCTCAATGTGATTGGTATTACCGGCACCAACGGCAAAACCTCTTGCAGCCAGTTTTTAGGTCAGTTGCTCGACGATTGCGGCATTATCGGGACGCTAGGCTGGGGACAGTGGGGGAGCTTGAACAAAACCATCAATACGACGCCGGATGCGGTGTCCGTGCAGAGGATGCTGGCGGCTTTACGGCAAGACAACAAACAGGCCGTTGCGATGGAAGTGTCGTCGCATGGTCTGGAACAGGGACGTGTGAACGGTGTGCGTTTTAAAGGCGCGGTGTTTACCAATATCAGCCGTGACCATTTGGACTATCACGGCACGATGGAGGCCTATTTGCAAGCCAAGTTGGGCTTGCTGGCTCAGCCCGGCCTGGATTTTGTCGTCGTCAATCTCGATGATGCCGCGAGCGGACGGATTATTGCTGCCGCACCGGATGGCACAGTTGTCTGGGGTGTTAGTGTCAACGGCAAGACGATAGCCTCTGGCGAGAATTTGCTTGCCGACCAGGTCAGGCATAAGCCTGACGGCATTGAGTTTGACGTGCGTTGGCGCACTCAAGTCCAGCATGTGTCGGTGCCGCTATACGGTGATTTTAATATTGAAAATGTGCTGCTGGTTTTAGCAGTGATGCTGGCCCTGGGTTTGGAATTTAGCATAGCGGTTAAGCGTTTGGTCGAGCTAAAGCCGGTGGTTGGGCGCATGGAGCGCTTTGGCGGTGCGGGGCGGCCATTAGTTTTTGTTGATTATGCACATACGCCAGATGCCTTGGATAAAGTGTTGTCCAGCGTAAGCAAACATTGCGGAAAGGATCTTTGGGTGGTGTTCGGCTGTGGGGGTGACCGCGATAGGGGCAAGCGGCCCTTGATGGGGGCAGAGGCGGAGCGTTGGGCAGACCACCTGATCATTACCGATGACAATCCTCGCTTTGAAAATAGCGCAATGATTATCAATGATATTTTAGGTGGCTGTTGTTCGGACAAGATTGAGGTGATCCCGGATAGGACGCTGGCGATACAAAGTGCGATCAGCCGCGCCGCAAGCGATGATTGTATCGTGGTGGCCGGTAAAGGCCACGAAGATTACCAAGAGATAGCCGGTGTCCGGGCGCCGTTTAGCGATAGGGACATTGTGATGGATGCCTTAACAATGCGTGTTGTCCATGTATCTTAAACAATGAGCTAGTAGGTAAGCTTGGCGTACCTACTGATGTAACCGCCATACGAATGGTTTTGGGGCGGGTGTGTAATCAATGTTGATATATCTTGCAGAAAAATAGCGCCTGCATTTTCTGTATCCATTACATCCATGTAGTTTAAAAATGAGAGCCGGACAAACATGAATATGATGCTGAGCGAGATTGCCAAATGCGTACAAGGGCAGTTGGTTGGCACGGATATAGCCATCGCGTCAGTCAGCATAGACACGCGGGCGATACAACCGGGACAACTATATGTGGCGATTAAGGGACCGCAGTTTGACGGCAATGACTTCGTCGGCACGGCAGAGCAGGCAGGTGCCGTTGCCGCTATGGTGCATCCGGGTATTAAGGCAACTGTGCCGCATATTATAGTCGCAGACACACGTTTGGCTTTGGCTGAGTTGGCTGGTGCGTGGCGGCAAAAAGCGGCAGTTTCGTTAAGCGGCATGAGTTCCGTATCGCCGCAATCGCTGGCGGTCGGTCGCGTCGGTTCCATGCCGACTTCGACACTTCCACCATCCCTGGCGGTCGGTCGTGTCGGTTCCATACCGACCTCGACACTTCCACCATCCCTGGCGGTCGTCGGTGTGACCGGCAGCAACGGCAAAACAACAGTCAAGGAAATGACGGCGGCCATATTGGCGGCTTCTGAACCCACGCCTAACCCCGGCCAGGTTTTATACACCCTAGGGAATTTCAATAACGACATCGGCGTGCCTTTAACGCTGCTGCGTTTGAACGGACAACACCGGTACGCGGTGATTGAAATGGGCGCAAACCATCCGGGGGAAATTGCCTACACGAGCCGGTATGCCCAGGCCGACGTGGTGATATTGAACAATGCAGGTGCCGCACATATAGAGGGATTCGGTAGCCTTGACGGTGTTGCACAGGCAAAAGGGGAAATTATCGCGACGCTGAAACAGAGCGGTGTAGCCGTACTTAACCGCGATGATGCCTATTTTGACTATTGGAAATCAGTCGCTGGCGATAGGAAAGTGCTGTCGTTTGGTGTGGACGGGGATGCCGATGTCAGTGCCCAAGGCATCAAGACCTCCCTAAGCGATAACGGTTTTGTGACGACCTTTGAACTGGTCACGAAGCAAGGCACGCAAGCCTGCATGATAAAACTGGCAGGCCTGCATAATGTAGTTAATGCGTTGGCGGCAACGGCGGCAAGTTTGGCTTTAAATATAAGTTTGGCGCAAATTGTCCGGGGTTTGGCGCAAGCCAAGCCGGTTACCGGACGCTTGCAACTGTTGCAAGGCCGCTTGGGCAATAGGGTTATTGATGACACGTATAACGCCAATGCGGCATCACTAAAAGTGGGGCTGGACGTGCTTGGTTTGTGTGCAGGCCCGCGCTGGTTAGTCTTGGGTGCTTTTGGCGAGTTGGGGCCGGATAGCCCGGACATGCACTACGACATGGGCGGGTTGATTAAAGCCTGCGGCGTGGTCAGGATGTTGGCGATGGGCGGCGATGCCCTGCACACGGTGCGGGCTTTCGGGGACGGTGCGACTTTTTTTGCCAGCCAAGATGATTTGATAGCCGAGTTACTGCAAGAACTTAAAGGCGATGAAACGATTTTGATTAAAGGATCAAGGGTCCAGCGTATGGAACAAGTAGCTGCTGCTTTGGTTGAGAACTTTAGGAATTAAACGATGTTACTTTATTTGGCGGATTATTTAATGAGCTTCGATGGCGGTTTCAGGGTTTTTCATTACCTGACGTTTCGGGCCATTCTTGGGGTGTTAACTTCATTAATGATCTCTTTCATGATCGGGCCGGTAATGATCAGAAAGTTAAAAGGCAATAAGATCGGCCAGAGCATTCGTGAATTGGGCCCGCAGTCCCATTACGAAAAAGCCGGTACGCCGACTATGGGCGGCGCGTTGATTTTGATAGCGGTAGCCGTCAGCACCTTGCTCTGGGCTGATCTTGGTAACCGCTATATATGGGTGATCCTGCTGGTCACAATGGGTTACGGGATTATCGGTTTTATCGATGATTATAGAAAAGTCGTCAAGCGCAACAGCGATGGCCTGTCGGCTAAGGCCAAGTATTTGGCGCAGTCCGTTATCGGTTTGACCGCCGCACTTTTTTTATACAAAACAGCGGTGTTGCCTGCGGAAACGCAATTTTTCTTGCCGTTTTTTAAGGACGTCATGCTGGATATGGGGTGGATGTATGTCGTTCTGACGTATTTTGTCATTGTCGGCACCAGCAACGCGGTCAATTTAACTGATGGACTGGATGGCCTGGCGATCATGCCGACGGTGATGGTCGCATCAGGATTGGGGGTTTTTGCCTATCTTTCCGGACACGTCGCCTTTTCAGAATATCTGGCTATCCCTTACTTGCCGAATGCCGGCGAGCTGATCGTATTCTGTGCGGCGCTGGTTGGCGCAGGGCTAGGATTTTTATGGTTTAACACTTATCCGGCAATGGTCTTCATGGGTGATGTCGGGGCACTGGCATTAGGTGCGGCGTTAGGCGTGCTGGCGGTTTTGGTCAGGCAGGAAATCGTGCTGATGATTATGGGCGGGGTGTTTGTCATGGAAACCCTGTCGGTCATTATCCAGGTCGCTTCATTCAAGATGACCGGCAAACGGGTTTTTCGCATGGCGCCGATACATCATCATTTTGAATTAAAAGGCTGGCCGGAACCGAGGGTCATCGTGCGTTTCTGGATTATCACCGTTATTTTGGTATTGATTGGTTTAGCGACATTAAAGTTGAGATGAAATGAAAACGGCAACGGTTTTAGACTTATTAAAAAAGCATTTTGCCCTGGAGCCGGAAAGCGCCAAGGTTTTGGTGGTCGGTCTTGGCAGCACGGGCATTTCAGTTGCACATTATCTGCAAAATATGGGCTTTAAGTTCGCGATCATAGACAGCCGCGCCAAGCCGCCGCTAATGGATGAATTTTTTGAGCTTATGCCAGGCACACCGGTCTTTACCGGCGGTTTTGATGATGCTGCTTTCAAGGTGGCGACCCATCTGGTCGTGAGCCCAGGGCTGTCGCTGAACGAAAAATCGATTATGAAGGCGATTGCCAATGGCTCGAAAATAGTCAGTGACATCGATTTGTTCGCCTGTTCGGTGGATGCGCCGATTATTGCCATCAGCGGCTCCAACGGCAAAAGCACCGTCACTACGATGCTTGGTGACATGGCTAAACTGGCAGGTAAA
Source organism: Methylovulum sp. (assembly GCA_030653435.1). GTDB lineage: Bacteria > Pseudomonadota > Gammaproteobacteria > Methylococcales > Methylomonadaceae > Methylovulum. The sequence goes on along the minus strand of JAURZI010000099.1, from coordinate 101,583 downwards.
CGGGTGGCTATCGGCGGTAACTTGGGCGTTCCGGCACTGGATTTGATCGACCAGAAAGCGGAGCTATATGTGCTTGAATTATCAAGTTTTCAGCTTGAAAGGACGACGGTGCTGAATGCCGCCGCGGCAACAGTGTTGAATGTTTCGGCTGACCATTTGGATAGGCATGTAGATCTGGCTGAATATGCACAGGAAAAGCAAAGGATATTTAACGGCAATGGCGTTATGGTCATCAATGCCGATGACGCTATAGTCAGTGCAATGCAGGAGAGCGGACGACAAACCTATACGTTTTCGATTAAAAAAACAGCTGATTTTTATCTGGCTGATCGGGATGGCGTGGACGACTGCATGGATGCCACCACTAAAGGGTGGTCTATGGACAGAAGTAGGGCAACGCAGGGAGCAGTTGCCGAATATTTGTGGCATAACGACAACCTGCTGATGCCGTTGGCCGAATTGCCGTTGGAAGGCCGGCATAATGCAGCCAATGCGTTGGCTGCGTTGGCTTTGGGTGTCGCGGTAGGCTTGGATGAACAGCTTATGTGTGCGGCGTTGCGTAAGTTTAAAGGGCTGGAGCACAGGATGCAGCGCGTCGCCGAAATCCGCGGTGTCACCTGGGTCAATGATTCCAAGGCGACCAATATCGGCGCTTGTGTCGCCGCGTTAGAAGGCTATGCCCGTAAAGTCATCCTGATAGCCGGCGGCGATGCCAAAGGCGCGGATATGAATGAACTGACCCCTGTAATCAAGGAAAAAGCCAAAAGCGTCGTGTTAATGGGTAAGGATGGGCCGTTGATCGGGCAAGCCTTGAAAGCGTCTGACGTGCCCGTTTATGCCGCTGAAAATATGGTGCAGGCGGTGCAGATTGCCGCAGGACTCGCCGAGAGCGGCGACAGCGTCTTGTTGTCGCCGGCCTGCGCCAGCCTTGACCAATATAAGAATTACCAAGATAGAGGCAATAAATTTACCAAAGCGGTGTTGGGGTTGGCGGGGTGAAGCTGATGAACAGAAAAGCCAAAGCGTCGCGGCTTGGCCGGTTCCATTTTGACCCCTTGCTGTTGACGGCCTGCATGAGCCTGTTATTTATCGGCTACGTCATGGTGGCATCGTCATCCATACACCTGGGCTCGAAGATGCTCGACAATATCTGGAATTATCCGCTTAAACAGTTGATACATATAGCTCTTGGTGTGGTATTAGGCAGCACTATCGCAACGGTGCCGATGCGTAGCTGGGAAAAAATAGGGCCGGTATTGTTTTTGATAGGCTTGCTTTTGCTGGTTGTCGTCATGGTGCCGGGCTTGGGCGTCAAAGTAAATGGCAGTACTCGTTGGTTGTCATTAGGCGGGCTAAGGATACAAGTGTCCGAAGTGGTCAAGTTTTTTGCCGTGATTTATATGGCTGGTTATGTCACCCGCCATCAGCAAACTTTGCGTGTGTCGTTTTGGGGGTTGTTAAAGCCGTTGTTGCTGTTTTTGATCGCCAGCGTGCTACTGCTGATGGAGCCTGATTTTGGTTCTGCGGTCGTCATATTAATGATAGCGATGGGCATTTTGTTTTTGGCAGGGGCAAAATTATTGCATTTTGCCATGTTGTTTTCAGCCCTGGCTGTGCCGGCTATGCTGTTGGTGGTTTACGAGCCTTACCGGATGATCAGGGTCACCAGTTTTTTAAATCCGTGGGCGGATCCCCTGAACAGCGGCTTCCAGTTGGTCCAGGCGCTTATTTCATTCGGCCGGGGCGAGGTGTTGGGCGTAGGCTTAGGCAGCGGCATCCAGAAATTATCGTATTTACCCGAAGCGCATACCGATTTTTTATTTTCAGTAATAGCCGAAGAGCTGGGTTTATTAGGTGTGATGACTGTGGTTGGCTTGTTTGCGTTATTGGTCTGGCGGGCATTTCAGATAGCCGCCCAAGCTGAGCAGGCAGGTGAGCACTTTTCCGCGTATATCGCCTATGGCTTAGGGATCTGGTTCGGGTTCCAGGCTTTCGTCAATATGGGCGTCAATATGGGCATGTTGCCGACTAAAGGTTTGACGTTGCCGTTAATGAGTTATGGTGGCGGCAGTATGATGATTATGTGCTGTGCGATAGGGCTGCTATTTCGTGTGCATAGCGAAATCGCCGAAATCAATGCGAATGCGATTCCTGAACCACGGGTAAAGGTAAAGGCTAAAAATGACTAAACGTATTGTAATTATGGCCGGTGGTACTGGCGGGCATGTTTTTCCGGCCTTGGCTGTTGCCGGGTCGCTGCTCGAAAAAGGTTGGCAAGTGAGCTGGCTGGGCACGCATAAAGGTTTGGAAAGCCGCGTGATCCCTGAGCAGGGCATAGCGATAGACTGGTTGTCGGTCGCCGGTGTGCGTGGCAAAGGTTGGCCGGCAAAAATACTGTCTGCTGCTAAATTAATCCAGGCTTGTGTGCAGGCAGCGCTAATCCTGCGTAGGCGCAAACCCGATGTCGTGCTGGGCATGGGCGGATTCGTCTCAGGCCCCGGTGGTTTGATGGCCAAAGTATTGGGCATACCGCTGGTCATCCATGAACAAAATCGGGTGCCCGGAACCACCAACCGGCTATTGGCGCGCATGGCGAACCGGATATTAGAGGCGTTTCCCGGTAGCTTTAAGCCATCAGCCCATGCCCTCTGCACCGGCAACCCTTTGAGGAAACAGTTTTTAAACCGGGTTGATGCCGGTGTCAGGCCTGTCAAGCCGGTAACCCATATTTTAGTGGTCGGCGGTAGCCAAGGCGCGCAAATATTGAATCAAATTGTCCCCGACGCCGTCGCACAATTGACTGGCGTGCATATCAAGCATCAAACCGGGGCGGCGATGCTGGCAGAAGTGACCAGCCATTATCAAACGGCAGGCATTCATGCCGAAGTGAGCGCATTTTTTGACGATATGGTGGCCGCTTATCAATGGGCGGACATGGTGATTTGCCGCGCAGGCGCGATGACGGTTAGCGAAGTCGCCGCCCTCGGCCTGCCGGCCATTTTCATCCCGCTGCCTAGCGCCATCGACGACCATCAAACGGCTAACGCCCGCTACTTGACCGATGCCGGCGCAGGTATGTTGCTGATGCAGAAAGATTTAGACGCGGCAACGCTGGCGGCGCATATCACCCAGGCCATCGGCCAGCTGGATGCGTTGGGCGCAGCCGCCAGGCAATGTGCGCGACTGGATGCGACGGATGTGGTTGCCCGTGTGTGCATTGAGGAGGCCGGGCTATGAACTTTCCCCATGCGAAGGTGCCAGTGCAGGCGTTGGGCAATATCGAGCGCATCCATTTTGTCGGTATTGGCGGAACCGGCATGAGCGGCATCGCCGAGGTGTTGTTTAACCTGGGTTATCAGGTGTCGGGTTCGGATATAAAAGAAAGTTCGGTTACGCAACGTTTAGCCGGATTGGGCGTGGCGATCACGATTGGTCATCGGCGTGAAAATATAGCCGATGCCGATGTTGTCGTGGCATCCAGTGCGATTGACCGTAGTAATGAAGAAATAGATGAAGCCTATTTGAACAGGATCCCGGTTATTCCACGGGCGGAAATGCTGGCGGAACTGATGCGTTTCAGATTTGGCATTGCCGTTGCCGGTACCCATGGCAAGACCACGACCACCAGTTTAACCGCCAGCCTGTTGGCAGAGGGCGGGCTGGATCCCACCTTTGTGATCGGTGGGCGTCTAAACAGTGCAGGCAGCAATGCCAAACTGGGCTTGGGTCATTATCTGGTCGCCGAGGCCGATGAAAGCGATGCGTCGTTTTTGTATTTACAGCCGATGATAGCCGTGGTTACCAATATCGACCAAGATCACATGGAGACCTATCAGAACAGCTATCAGCGCCTGAAAGACACCTTCATAGAGTTTTTGCATCATTTGCCGTTTTATGGGCTGGCGGTGCTGTGTCTCGATGATGACGGCATCAGGGAAATACTACCGTCCATCTCCAAGCCGGTCATGACTTACGGCGTTGGTGCAGACGCCGATGTGCGGGCTGTTGACATCAAACAGGACGGTTTGCAAACGGCGTTCAGCGTCGTGCGGCGCGGCGATTACCCCGACTTGCACGTCACGTTAAATATGCCGGGTTGGCATAATATGCTCAATGCGCTCGCCGCGATTGCCGTGGCGACTAAGCTTAATGTCGATGATGCGGCCATCATCAAAAGCCTGGGCACATTTAAAGGTGTAGGCAGACGCTTCCAGCACACGGCGATAACGCTGGACGGCATCGGTGTGTTGCCGATGGTCGATGACTATGGGCACCATCCGCGTGAAATCGCCGCGACCTTGGAAGCCTTGCGCCAAGCTTGGCCAGGTAAGCGCTCGGTCGTAATTTTTCAGCCACACCGCTATACACGTACACGGGATTTGTTTGAAGATTTCGTGCATGTTTTATCTACGGTCGACGTGTTGATTTTAATGGAAGTGTACTCGGCAGGCGAAACGCCGATTCCAGGGGCTGACGGCAGGGCGTTAAGCCGTGCCATCCGCGTGCGCGGGCAGGTTGCTCCGGTGTTTGTCGATGTTTGGGAAGAGTTGCCGGGAATATTGGCTGGTATCGTGCAGGCCGGAGATGTCATTTTGACGATGGGGGCCGGCAACGTCGGGCATATAGCCGCGCAGCTCCCGCAGCTGTTGGCTGCCGAATGGGTCGGCTGACGTGATCAAAGGTCGTTTGTTAACTGATGAGAAGCTGGCCAAATATACCAGCTGGCGCGTCGGCGGCCCTGCCCAACGCTTGTATATACCGGAGGACAAGCAAGACCTGATCGATTTTGTCAGGCAATTGCCGTCCGGCGAGCCGGTGTTGTGGATGGGCTTAGGCAGTAATTTACTGGTCAGGGACGGCGGTATCCGGGGCACGGTCATTAACACCAAGGGGCGCTTGAAAGACATGCGCCTTACCGATGATGGCTTGGTTTATGTCGAGGCGGGCGTCCCTTGTGCTCATGTGGCGCGCTTTTGCGCGGAACAGGGCTTGGTCGGTGCGGAATTTTTGGCAGGCATACCGGGCACCATGGGCGGTGCATTAAAGATGAATGCCGGTGCGTTTGGCGGCGAAACCTGGGCTATTGTCCATGCCGTGGAAATGTTGGATGCCTCAGGTGCGGTCACGATGCGTATGCCGACAGCTTTCACGATCAATTACCGCTCAGTGCAAGGGGCGGATGGTGCCTGGTTTTTGTCCGCACAGTTGCAATTGCAAGCAGGCGATGCGACCGCCAGCCAGCAAAAAATTAAAGGCCTGTTGGAGCAGCGGGCAAAAACGCAGCCGATTAACCAGCCCAGTTGTGGTTCGGTATTTAAAAACCCGCCAGGCGATTTTGCGGCGCGCTTGATAGAGCAAACAGGATTAAAAGGTTATGCCATAGGCGGAGCTTGCGTATCCCCCAAGCATGCCAATTTTATTGTCAATACCGGCCATGCCACGGCAGCGGAAATTGAAACGTTAATCAACTATGTGCAACGCCAAGTAGAAGAAAAGCAAGGCGTTGTTTTGCAGACAGAGGTTTGTATGGTGGGTGAGAGGGTTGGGTTTTACGCCGATAAAAGCCCGCAACATTTTGGTCGTGTGGCGGTGTTGATGGGGGGCACGGCGGCGGAACGCGCAGTTTCTTTAAGAAGCGGCGCCGCTGTGTACCAGGCGTTAAAAAATTGCGGCGTAGATGCGGTTGCCGTTGATGTGACCGGCAGCGCTATAGACGCGTTAATCGGCATTAAGGCGGATCGCGTGTTTAACATCATACACGGGCGCGGCGGTGAAGACGGCGTGCTGCAAGGGGTGTTGGAGGCCATGCGGATGCCGTACACCGGCAGTGGTGTGATGGCGTCGGCGTTGACGATGGATAAGCTGCGGACCAAACTGTGCTGGCGGGGTTATGGCTTGGTCACGCCAGAATGGCAAGTGTTGAAGGACGTAGAGGATGTGGACGGCTGCATCGCTAAACTGGGTTTTCCGGTCATCGTCAAACCGGCCCAGGAAGGTTCCAGCATAGGCATGAGCAAAGCGCATAACCGAGATGAGTTGTTACAGGCTTTGCAGGTGGCGGCGGAATTTAATTGCGATGTCTATGCCGAGCGCTGGGTCACCGGCAAGGAATATACCGTCGGAATATTGGCAGGCGAGGCATTGCCGGTGATCCGTCTGGAAACGCCGAGGACGTTTTACGATTATGAAGCCAAGTACAATGCCACGACGACACAATACCACTGCCCTTGCGGTTTGCCGCAGGATCAGGAACGGGCATTGGGGGAACTCGCGGTGCTTGCCGCCGAGGTGGTTGGCGTTACCGGTTGGGCCAGGGTCGATGTGTTTATTGACGACGACGGGCAATCCCAATTGATTGAAATCAATACCGTGCCTGGCATGACCGACCACAGCTTGGTGCCGATGGCGGCTAAACAGGCGGGCATGACGTTTGACGCGCTGGTCTGGCGAATACTTGAAACCAGCTTAGTAACCTGTCTGGCGTAATGGGCAAGGGTGGCGTAAAAATCCTGTGGATAGGCTTGCTGGTGTTGACAGGATTGGTTGGACTGTTTGCCTATAAAAATGGCAAGCTGCATTTTCATTTGAAAGTGGCCTCATTGCCCATCAAATATGTGCGTACAGAAGGCGTGTTCCAGTATTTAAGCAAAGATGAGATAAGAGCCGTATTGGAACCCTTGGTGACGACCGGTTTTTTTGAAGCGGATATGCAGGCGATACACACGCAGGTTGCGACCTTGCCGTGGGTGGAAGCCGTTTCGGTCAAAAGGATTTGGCCTGATGCGATTGATATCAGGATACGTGAAAAAAAACCTTATGTGCGTTGGGGACAGGATAGCTTGATGACTGAGCAGGGCGTGATATTTACCCCTAAGTCAATCGCCCTGCACGAACATTTGACGATAGTGACGGGACCGGCCCAGCAACAGGTGAAAGTGCTGGAAATTATGAAAGGTATTAAAACGGCATTAGCAGACCAATCCATGGAGTTGGCGGAATTTAACGTGAATGACCGTTGGGCGTGGGAAATTAAACTGACAACAGGCTTGGTGATATTGTTGGGGCGTGACGAACAATTAAAAAAATTACAACGTTTTTTGAAAACCCTGACGGTGCTAAGGCAAGAACAGATTGATGCGATGGCTGTGGTTGATTTGCGGTATCCGAATGGCTATGCCGTTTCATGGAAACCGGAAACGCCGGAGATAGATTGGAAAAACAGCTATGCTCCAGAGGGCTGGTCCGGTCAGTAATTAAAACAGTAGCGTAGGCTAGCGTAACCCAGCCTACAAAACTACAAAACGATAGAGTAAGCAAAATGGCCAGAAATAGAACAGAACGTAATTTGATAGTCGGCTTGGATATTGGTACGTCCAAAGTCGCGGCTATTGTCGGGGAGCTTACCAGTGACGGCAGCATAGAAGTGATAGGCATAGGCACATCGCCGTCGCGCGGCCTAAAAAAAGGTGTGGTCGTTAATCTGGAATCGACGGTGCAGTCGATACAGCGGGCGATTGAAGAAGCCGAACTGATGGCCGGATGCCAGATCAAATCGGTGTTTGCAGGCATTGCCGGGAGCCATATCAGAAGCTTGAATTCGCATGGCGTCGTGGCGATCAAAGATAAGGAGGTCACCCAATATGACATCGACCGCGTGATTGATTCAGCGCGCGCCGTCGCGATACCCGCCGACCAGAAAATCCTGCATATCCTGCCGCAAGAGTTTGTCATTGATTTGCAGGATGGCATTAAAGAGCCTATCGGCATGTCCGGCATACGCCTGGAAGCCAAAGTGCACATGGTGACCGGCAGCGTCAGCGCCTCGCAGAATATCATCAAATGTATACGTCGTTGCGGGCTGGAAGTCGAAGACATCGTGCTGGAGCAGCTGGCGTCGTGCAATTCGGTGTTGACCGAGGATGAAAAGGAACTGGGCGTCTGCTTAATCGACATGGGCGGCGGCACTACCGACATTGCCATTTTTGTCGAAGGCGCGATCAAGCATACGGCGGTGATACCGATAGCAGGCGATCAGGTCACCAACGACATAGCCGTGGCCTTGCGTACGCCTACCGTCAATGCCGAAGAGATAAAACGGAAATACGCCTGTGCATTAACGCAATTGGCCAGCGTTGACGGCATCATTGAAGTGCCCAGTATAGGCGATAGGGCGCCGCGCAAGATTTCCACGCAAAACCTGGCGGAAATTATCGAGCCGCGTTACGAAGAATTGATGCTGCTGGTGCAGGCCGAAATCAGGCGCAGCGGCAATGAAGAATTGATTGCCGCCGGTATCGTGTTGACCGGGGGCAGTTCAAAAGTGATGGGACTGATCGAATTGGCAGAAGAGATTTTCCACATGCCAGTCCGCATGGGAGGCCCCGAAAATGTCACCGGCTTGACGGAAGTTATCAAAAATCCGGTGCATTCTACTGGGGTGGGTTTGTTAATGTACGGTAAAGACCACCAAGGCATAGGTAGGAGTATGGATGCCGATGGCGAAGGGTGGTTGGTTAAAGTTAAGAGTTGGTTTCAGGGTAATTTTTGAGTTTTAGGTGCATCTGTGCAGCAGGCTGGTTTGTGCGGGTAGCCTTATTTTAATCTAGTGTAATCAAGGGGTGGTGTTGTGAAATATGAATTAGTGGATATGTATAGCGAGACTGCCGTCATCAAGGTTATTGGTGTGGGTGGGGGCGGTGGTAATGCGGTTAATCACATGGTGGGCAATCACATTGAGGGTGTGGAATTTATCTGCGCTAATACCGATGCACAAGCATTAAGAAAGCTCAATGTGGGTACGATCATTCAGTTAGGCGTGGAATTGACCAAAGGCTTGGGTGCGGGTACGAACCCTGAGATTGGCAAGCATGCCGCGCAAGAGAACAAAGAGCGTATCAAAGAGGTGTTGCAGGGAGCGGACATGGTGTTTCTGACCGCCGGTATGGGTGGTGGCACAGGCACCGGCGCGATTCCGGTGATTGCAGAAATTGCCAGGGAAATGGGCATTTTGACGGTAGCTGTCGTCACCAAGCCATTTTTGTTTGAAGGCAAAAAGAAACAGGCGGTGGCCGAGCAAGGCATTATCGAGCTGGAAAAATATGTCGATTCGTTGATAACCATTCCTAACCAGAAATTATTGCCGGTGTTGGGCAATAATGTGTCGTTGATGAATGCCTTTAAAGCCGCCAACGACGTGCTGTTGGATGCCGTGCAAGGCATTACCGAGCTGATCGTGCATCCTGGCATGATTAACGTCGATTTTGCCGATGTCAGAACGGTGATGTCCGGCATGGGGGCGGCGATCATGGGTACGGGTTCCGCGTCAGGCGAGCATCGCGCCCGCGAAGCCGCCGAAAAAGCCATAGCCTGCCCATTGCTGGAAGATATTAACTTGCAGGGCGCGCGCGGCATTCTGGTCAATATTTCTGCTGCCGATATGGGTATAGCCGAATTCAATGAAGTCGGTAATATCGTCCATGAGTTCGCGTCAGAAGATGCCATTATTAAAATCGGCACGGCGATTGACCCGACTTTGGGTGATGAAATTAAAGTCACGGTCGTTGCCACTGGCATGGGGTTGCCGCCTGTTGCCGTTAAGGCGCCCGTTAAGCTGATGCAGAAGCAGACCGCTGGCGTGACCAATTATGATGAATTGGATAAGCCTACGGTCATGCGCCAAGGCGGTAAGCATGAAAATAGGGAAGTGCGTTTTGGCGCACAACCTAAAAAAGAGTCTGACTTGGATTATTTGGATATTCCTGCTTTTCTAAGGCGGCAGGCTGATTAAGCGTCTCTGTCATGCTAGTGCCGTAACAGCATGAGGAGCCGCCGCATTGCTATCATCTTTGTGCGGGTGATAGCAATGTCCACTTGTTGCGGCAATCGTGCCGGGCAAGATTATCTGTAGCAAAAAACAGCGTATTTACATACAATACGCGGTCAAAATCCCCCTTTAGTCCAAGCCCGTTTGTCCAAGCACATCGTCTAGTGGTCAGTTTGCACAAGTCCGGGTTAATCAATCAAAGAGTTATGGAACAAAATAATCTCACGCTAGGCCTGCCTGATTTCACTTACCCGGATTTATACGACCCAACACGCCTAAGTGATTTGCTGGCGGTGTTTGATGCCTCGGTCCAGCGCCACGATGCTGAACTTTATGCCAGGTTTGCTGCCTACCGCCAAGGTCAGGGGGCAGGCTTGTCGCCGGAAGAAATATCCGCTTTGCTAGTGGAGATGGGGCCTTATGTGGGGCGGTTTGTTGCCAAACTGTTCAATGTATCTGTGCAGCACGACGCACAAAGGGAACAGATCAAAGCCGAGATAGACAGTGTTTTTACCTATAAGAACGAAGTGGTAGAGAAACTGGGTGTCGTGTTTAAAGGCCAGGATGCCAATGATTGGGATAAGGCAGGCATACAACGCCGCTTTGAACTGCTGATAAATGCAGGTTTTCCCGCTGCCAACCCGATCAGTGATGCGGAACAACGGGTGGCTAGCGTAGGTGCAGCCATCGGATTGCTGTCCGCCCATTACAAATTGCTTGCCAAGGGCAAAACCAGCGCTTATGACGATGCGGACGTTACGCTGGAAGCATTACGCGTCCGTTTGCAGGAGCATCCTCAGGCAGCGGAAGAGTTTAGCGACATGCTTGCCTTGGTCGCGCCGGCGGATCTGAGCGCCGCATTGATGGATCTGGTGCAACGCTGGAGTTTTATCACCGCCCAAGACGAAAACATAGCGTCTACTTGGCTGAGCTTCAAGTTGCCTGAAAAACGGGATTTCGACAATCTGGTCGCCCACGACACGGTAGATCGCGGCGAATTTAACGTATGGATGGGCGAGTTGAAACATCGCCGCCGCCGTGACGGCTTTAAATTAACCGATCCGCGTTTTAACGAACGGCAAGTGCTGTCTGAAGTCAACCATTGCATCTACTGCCATGAGCGCGATACGGATTCCTGCTCCAAGGGCATGCGTAACAAAAAAACCAATACCTATAAAGTTGACCCTTTGGGTGAAACCACCATAGGTTGCCCACTGGATGAAAAAATCTCTGAAATGCACTTGGTTAAGCGCCAAGGCGACAACATTGGTGCATTGGCGATCATTATCATTGACAATCCGATGTGCCCAGGTACGGGACACCGTATTTGCAACGAGTGCATGAAGGGCTGTATTTACCAAAAAACCGATCCGGTCAATATCCCGCAAATTGAAACCAATGTGTTGACCGACGTGCTGTTCATGCCTTACGGTTTTGAAATTTACAGTTTCCTGACACGCTGGAACCCGTTAAACGTCAAACGCCCGCATGCCCTGCCTTATAACGGCAAGAATGCGCTGGTCGTCGGTTTGGGGCCAGCGGGTTATACCATGAGCCATTATTTATTGAATGAAGGTTTTGCCGTCGTCGGTATTGACGGCTTGAAGCTGGAACCCTTACCGGTCGAATTGACCGGCGATAGCGAGCATCTGCCCCAACCTATTGCCGATTTCAAGGCGCTGTATGAGGATTTGGACAAACGTATACTAGCGGGTTTTGGCGGCGTCGCCGAATACGGCATTACTGTGCGCTGGGATAAAAACTTCCTTAAGGTGATTTACCTGACTTTGCAACGGCGTGCAGCCTTCCGCAGTTACGGCGGCGTGCGTTTCGGCGGCACACTGACGATAGACGATGCGTGGGCTATGGGTTTCGACCATATTTGTATTGCTTCGGGAGCAGGTAAGCCGACGGTTATCGACCTGAAAAACAACTTGATGCGCGGTATCCGCAAAGCCTCGGATTTTTTAATGGCCTTGCAATTGACCGGTGCGGCAAAAGCATCGTCGCTAGCCAATTTGCAAGTGCGTTTACCTGCCGGAGTGATCGGCGGCGGCTTGACCGCTATCGACACATGCACGGAATTGATGGCGTATTATCCGGTACAAGTGGAAAAAATCCTGCATCGTTACGAATTGCTGGTGGTCGCTTATGGCGAACAAGCCGTACGCAACCGATACGATAAAGAAGAAGCCTTGATACTGGATGAGTTTTTGCTCCATGGCAAGGCGATCCGGTCTGAACGCCAGCGTGCCCTAGCAGCTGGCGAGCAGCCTGATTTTCAGCCTTTGCTCGAATCGTGGGGCGGGGTGACCTTGTTTTACCGCAAAGGTATCAATGACGCACCCGCTTATCGTCAAAATAACGAAGAAATTGACAAGGCATTGGAAGAGGGTATCGCCTTGGCGGAAGGCATGAGCCCTAAGGCGGCCTTAGCCGATGAATTCGGACATTTGCAGACGGTGGAATTTGACAAATTGGCTCTGGAGGGCGGACGCTGGAATAGTTCCGGGCAGATCGTCAAGGTACCGTTACGCAGCTTGTACATAGCCGCCGGCACCTCGCCTAACACCATTTACCAAAGCGAATATCCCGACACTTTCGTGATGGACAAGCATTTCTTCCAGCGCCATGAGCCGCAATGGACAGATGGTGCAATAGAATTAGTTGCGATGGCCGACGAGACCCTGCCGAAACTGGGCAAGCCTGCACCGTTGACGTCTTATTCGGATGGACGGCACTACATCAGTTTTTACGGCGACAACCACCCGGTTTATGCCGGCAACGTCGTGAAGGCCATGGCTAGCGCTAAAAACGGCTACCCTTATGTTGTCCAATTGTTCGGACAAGAACTGGCGCAGTTAAACCCGGCAGATCAGGCCGGACGTGATGCCGCGTTAAAAGCCTTGTTCGCGCGTTTGGATGCGGCGTTTACTGCCACGATAGTCGCAATCAACCGCTTAACGCCGACGATTATCGAAGTGGTGGTCAAAGCGCCGATGGCGGCGGAAAAATTCCATCCAGGGCAATTTTATAGGGTACAGAACTATGAAGCCTATGCCCCCACCGTTGAAAATACCGTGCTGGCAGCCGAGGGTTTGGCGTTGACCGGAGCCGAAGTGGATAAAGAAAAAGGCACCATTTCGTTGATTGCGTTGGAAATGGGTTCGTCGTCACGCTTGTGCGCCAGCTGGAAAGTGGGCGACCCGCTGGTCATCATGGGCGTAACCGGTACGCCGACCGAGATACCGACGGGACAAACTGTGTTGCTGATCGGTGGCGGCCTAGGCAATGCTGTGTTATTTTCGATAGGCAAAGCCTTACGTGCAGCCGGCAACCGCGTGATTTATTTTGCCGGTTATAAATTCAACCAAGATGTTTTCAAAACTAAAGACATCGAAGCGGCATCCGATATTATAATCTGGGCTGTGGACCGAACTTCGCCCGACGTTAAGGCTATACCGGCCACCCGTCCGCAAGACAAGACCTACGTCGGCAATATTCTGGAATGTATGGTCGCTTATGCCAAGGGCGAATTGGGCGAACAGCCGATCTTGCTGTCGGATGTTGACCATCTGGTGGTTATCGGTTCCGACCGCATGATGGCGGCCGTCAAAGATGCCCGCTACAATGTGTTGAAACCGTATCTGACCAAAGTGCAACATGCCATAGGTTCTATCAACTCGCCTATGCAGTGCATGATGAAAGGGATCTGTGCACAATGCCTTTGCAAGCATGTGGATGCCGATACCGGCAAGGAGTATTTCGTCTACTCTTGTTACAACCAGGATCAGGACTTGGATAAAGTCGATTTTCCGCACCTGAACGCCCGATTGAGACAAAATACCGTGCAGGAAAAATTGTCCAATTTGTGGCTGGATTACTTGTTGGAAAAACAAAAGTCCGGTGCGGTGGCATAAGGCTATGCTGTTTCGCAGCTGTCAGCACAATAATGTATTGTTTTAACCCCTCCCCTCTGTAATTAGTCTCTTTAGGAGTACCTTATCATGCAAAAATGTGTCAGCATCCGGCTTCTGCCTATTGCTTTATTTTCCTTGCTGATCGCGGGTTGCGCCAGCGAACGCCCTGCTCCGATGCAAGCCATGCCTATTATTTCCGGCGAACAAATGTTGCGTGACAGCCAGGGTATCGCGCACCTGAGCGAACGCTGGAAAAATGGCAAGCAAATGGTTGAACGAGGCAATGGTTTGGTCCGCGACGGTCAAGCCAAGATAGACGAAGGCAACCGTTTGATTGAGGAAGGTTCGAAAGTCGTGCGTGAAAGTGAAGAAAGTTATAAGAACATAAAACAGTAAGATTGCCGCAGCGTTGCCAGCTCCCTATGGCGAGCCGGCAACAGCACCCTTTACCAGCAGGTTTGCACCTACACCTTTTACTCACCCATTTCAGTCATTCCCGTTCGAAAACGGATTATCAATCCAGTCGAGCAGCCTGCAATAAAGTAAGCCTGTTACACAAAGCCAAGAAACAGCCGGTTAATGGCCATGCCTTTAAGCGCGCTATCTATCGCCTTATGGTCGAATTGTGGGGCGAGCAGCTGGATAAACGCATACATATAACCGCGCAGATAAACATCGCGGCGCACGCCCAGATAAGTTGTGCTGGGCGGGAACAGATGGCTGGTGTCTATCATGCTTAAATTACTGTCGCGTTCCCGGTCGTAGGCGATGTTTGCCAACAGGCCGATTCCCAGGCCCAGATTGACATAGGTTTTAATGACATCGGCATCGATCGCCGTGAGCACGACGTTAGGGTTTAATCCTGCCCGACTAAACACACGGTTGACCAAAGAGCCGCCGGTGAACGTGAAATCGTAAGTGATCAGCGGATACTGCGCTATTTTTTCCAGGGTCAGCGGTAAATCTTGTAGAAGCGGATGCGCGTACGGCGCGATGACACAACGGTTCCATTGATAACAGGGAAAGCACAACAGTTTATCGTAGGTACTGATAACTTCCGTGGCAATACCGATGTCGGCTTCGCCACTGGCGACTTGTTCGGCGACTTGGGTAGGTGTGCCCTGGTGGATATGCAGCCTGACGCTGGGATAGCGTTCTATAAAAGCCTTGACGGCTGTCGGCAGGCGGTAGCGTGCTTGGGTATGCGTGGTCGCTACGGTGAGTGTGCCCGCCTCTTTTTGGCTAAATTCCTCACTTACCATCTTAATGTTATCTATTTCGCGCAATGCACGTTCGGCAAGGTTCAAAATGAGCTTGCCCGAATCGGTGATGCCGATTAGCCGTTTACCATTACGTTGGAAAATATGCAGGTTAAGTTCTTCTTCCAGCAGCTGAATTTGCTTGCTGATGCCGGACTGTGAGGTGTGCAATATTTCGGCGGCCTGGGAAATGTTTAAGCCTTGATGCACTACTTCACGCACGTAGCGTAATTGATGTAGTTTCATGATCCGTCTTGTTAGGGTTTCTTTATAACTAAACGATATAAAGATAGCATAACTTATCATTAAATGTTGCAGTGTTTCACTGATATAGTGATAGCCGTTTAACTATTAATGTAATAAAGGTTAGTTTTTATGAATGTGGCGTATACGTTTTCCGGTTTTTTAGTCGGCTTATTGGTGGGTGTTACGGGTGTAGGCGGTGGCTCGTTGATGACGCCGTTGCTGGTGTTTTTGTTTGGTTTTAAACCGGCAGTCGCGGTTGGGACAGACTTGTTGTTTGCGGCTATCACCAAAACCAGCGGTGTGTGGGTGCATCATACCAAACATGGCTCGGTGGACTGGAAAGTGGTTTCATGGTTAGCATTAGGCAGCTTGCCTTTTGCCGTAGCCACTTTATTAGTGCTTAAGCACTTTATGGCGGTTGGTAAGGAAACAACCGGCGTTATTACATTTACGTTGGGTGTCGCGCTTTTGCTGACGGCATGTTCGTTGCTGGTGCGTAGTGTGTTGATACATCGGTCGGCAAAGCTGGATGCCGATGATGATATTGTCGATGACAAGGACGATGAGCCTGAAAACACGGGGCGTTTCCAGCGTTTACAAATCCCTGCTACCGTGTTGGTTGGTGCCGTGCTGGGCGTGTTGGTCACGTTGTCTTCAGTCGGGGCGGGTGCGCTGGGTACGGTCGCGTTGTTATTCCTATACCCTAAAATGAGGACAGTGAAAATTGTCGGTACGGATTTGGCGCATGCCATTCCGTTGACAGCTGTTGCAGGTTTAGGTCATCTTAGCCTGGGTAATGTCGATCTGGTTTTGTTGGGCAGCTTGCTGATAGGCTCGTTACCCGGTATTTGGATAGGCAGTCACTTGAGCGTAAAGATTCCTGAGCGGTTTTTACGCCCTGTGTTGGCCTCTCTGTTATTGTTGATAGGGCTGAAATTTGTGCTGCAATAGCCGTTGAACTCAAGTCCCGCGCCGGCAAATTTTCAGATGATGGCTTGAAACTCGCTGAACACATCCAATTGCCGGATAGGCGTATACGCTGTTTTATCGTTCAGCGACGACAGCGTAATGCCAAGTAATCTGACTTCGCGCACGCCGATTTCGGTATTTTTAAGCAAGTCGTCGAGCAGTGCCGGCGTGACCGATGCCGTGGATATGGTGTCGGGTAACGTCCGGCTGCGAGTGATTTGCACAAAATTGTGATATTTGATTTTTACCGTTACGGTTTGTGCATTCAGCTGATTTTCAGCCGATTTTCGCAAGGCTTGTTGCAGCAATGTTTGTAAATTCCGAATGATGTCATCCCTGGCTTTAATATCTGTTGCAAAAGTGGTTTCTACGCCCACCGATTTTCTGATACGGTGATTATTGACCTGACGGTTGTCCACGCCCCTGGAAATATGGTAATAGTGCAAGGCGGATTTGCCGAAATGCTGTTGCAGCGCGGACAAAGGCTGTTGCTTCAAATCCTTGCCGGTGTATATGCCTAGCGCTTGCATTTTGGCTGCCGTGACTTTGCCTACACCATGAAATTTATTGATTGGCAATTGTTCGACAAAGGCAGCACCTTGTTCCGGTGTTATCAAATAAAGCCCATCTGGTTTGCCCATGTCGGACGCTATTTTTGCGAGAAATTTGTTGTAGGAAATGCCGGCGGATGCGGTTAGTTGGGTTTTTTCGCGGATCGCCGCTTTAATGGCTTTGGCTATCCGCAATGCCGAGCCTTGCAGCTTATCGGTACCGCTGACATCCAGATAAGCTTCGTCCAAAGACAGCGGTTCAAAAACCTCGGTGTAATCGGCAAAAACCTCGCGTATATGCATAGACGCTTCCTGATAAGCGGCGAAACGCGGCTTTACAAAAACAGCCTGCGGGCATAAGCGGTAAGCCAAGGCTGACGACATCGCGGAATGGATGCCGTATTGTCTGGCTTCATAGCTACAGGTCGCCACAACGCCGCGCGAACTCGGGTTACCGCCGACGATCAGCGGTTTGTTCCGGTAATGCGGAAAATCGCGTTGTTCAACGGCTGCAAAAAACGCATCCATATCGATATGGATGATTTTTCGGCCTGATTTTGGCAAGGCGCCGGATGCTGCGTGCAAAGCCACGGATAGCGGCGTCTGTCACCAATACACGCCTAACCATAAAAACACGCCAATCACGATGAATTTAGCCGCCCATATTTCTCTGGAGCAGGGGTTGTAGTGGTTCATGATGTCATCAACTTTATTGACGACTTGATCCTGCATGTGGATTCTTTTTTGCATGGTGCTTCCCCTGTCATTGCTTGGTTAATGGACGGTAACTACGCATTTGGCCTATCAATATGCCTTGGATTTCAACTTGTTCAGGCCGGTATGACAAGGCGGTCATGCTGGCGTTGGCCGGTAGTAATAAAACCTGGTCCGGTGTCTGCTCGATATATTTCAGCGTCGCTTCGGCGTTGTCGATTAACGCGACGACAATTTCGCCGTTGCGGGCATAACTGCATTGCTCGATGACCACCCAGTCGCCATCGTAAATACCGGCTTCTATCATCGAATCGCCTTTAACCTGGAGCACATAGCAAGGTTTGTCGCTTTTTAAGGCATCGGGCACCGCCATATAACGGATGGTTTCCAGCGCCTCAATGGGTCGCCCCGCAGCAATTGAGCCGACAAAAGGCAAGACTTGCCCCAGATCCGGCCCATCCTGTTGCGCTAGCGCGGTAAGCCGGACGCCACCCTGTTTGTTGCCTGCGAAAGGTTCAACTAGCCCTGCGGCAATCAATGCCATAATATGTTTATACAAGGAACCGCGCGAGGCCATACCCATTGCAGCACAAAGTTCATCCAGCGTAGGCGGGTAGGCAAAGTTACCGTCGTTGCTGCGCAGAAAATCAAAAATTTCCCGTTGGCGTCTGCTTAACGTGTTCATCAGTTAGTTTGGATGGGTAAGATTTTTATGAGCGCCAACAAGATGATGGCCTTAATGATTAGCTTAACAAAAATTTGCTGAAACGCAAACAAAAAGAGAACAAAAAGAGAACCAAGTATGATGTGCTTGACATCATTGCAATAGATACCGCTACCTCAATAGCTTGCATAGCAGGATAGGGATGGTTATCGGCTAAGGCTTACAAAAAGAAAGCCCCAGCGTTTGGAGAAAAACGCTGGGGCTTGAGGAGAAAATCAGCCGATAAACAAGGGGGGAAAACACGGCTGATTGATCGCCGTAGAAGGCGAACGTCGATATGACTTTAAGTGTATTGGAAAGTTCCGATGGGCTAAGATTTTGTTGCTGACCGCCTGGCTTGTGTACGGGGTTATCATGTCAGCTTGTCTGCGGCGCTAGCTTTGCAAACGATTGCAGCAATGATTGAAAACTGGTATTAATGTCAACAGTCGGTTGGTGATGGCTAGGGATGAGCAGGGCGGGTTTGCATGAGGGCTGCGGCCGGTGGATAAGTATCAGGATGGCGTGTTTATTAAGCCGCTAAGGGTCATTTTTAATGGAAATACAAAATTCTCCGGCACTAATTGCCAGCACGGCTAGCCCTAAAAGCTTGTCTTGGCTGTTGTCGCAGCTGCGACCCGGTTATTCGCTAGATGCGGTGGTGACAGCAAAATTGGCTGAAAACAGTTTTGTGTTGAAACTACCGGGCGGTCAGACATTACATGCGCAAGCCCCTAACGTGCTTGAGCCGGGGCAAATGCTGAAGCTGGAGGTCGTTAAGGCGGGCACGACGCCGGAATTAAAAATTATCGTCGCGGAGCGGTCTGTGCCCCCCGAACAAGCGGTGGTCTTGCAGGCTTTACGGCAGTTTTTGCCGAAACAGCAAAGTCTGGCTGATTTTGCGGTGTCTTTGCGGCAGCTCGCTACGTTGACGGCGGGTAAAACCGATGCAATAAGTGTTGCCGTCAATGAAACATTGAGCGCACTAAGGCCCAAAGATGAACTGATGTCTGCCGAAGGCCTTAAACGGGGCATCAGCGACTCAGGGATTTTTTTGGAAGCAAAGCTGGCAAATATGCAGGGCAGAATGCAAGCTGATTTGAAAGGGCAGCTGCTGACGCTGGCGGATGTGTTGCAAAAAGTCCAGGCGCGCCCTGAAACCGGCCTTGCGGCGACCACGGCCAACACCTTAGCGGAAGTGCTGTCTGTTGCCGCGGATAAAACCTTATTGAACAAGACAGAGGGCGCGATAGCGAGGATTGTGCTAGACCAATTGGCCTCGCTGCCCCAAAATGATGGTAAACAAAATATCTGGCAGATTGAAATTCCGTTTACCGATGGGCAGCATACGGATGCCGTGAAATTGAAAATCAACCGCGAAAGCAAGGCCAACCAAGCTGGAGGCCAGGCTAATTGGTCTGTGCTGCTGGAACTTAACCCGCCCGGCCTAGGCACACTGCATAGCCGAATCAGCCTGGTCGGCGAGGCCATAGACACCTATTTCTGGAGCGACAGCGCAGCCACTACGGCGTTGGTGCGGGAACACCTAACCCTGCTTTCTGCGCGTTATGCACAGGCGGGCCTTGAGGTTGGGCAGCTTAACGCGCTGGAAGGTTTGCCGGTTCATGTCCAGGCGACTGGTTTGCCTGTGTTGCCAATATTGGTGGATGAGCGTGCATGAAGAATGTCATCAACCCGCCCGACATTGCCATCGCGTTGAATTATGACGGTTCCCAGGCGCCACGGGTAACCGCCAAGGGTCGGGGCAAGACGGCGGAACAAATCATCGGTTTGGCACAAGAGCATAACATCCCGCTGCATACCGATGTCGTGCTGGTGGAGGTGCTGTCGAAAGTGCCGCTGGGCGACCAAATACCCCGAGAGTTATATCTGGCCGTCGCCGAAGTGATTGCTTTTGCTTATTTGTTGAGCGGCAAGCGACCGGGGGAATGATCCGGGTTATTGCGGGGTGGCTGACGATTTGTTAAAAACTGCCGTGCAATTGTGGTTGCCTTTTAATGTATCAAGGCTGATGACACGGTTAACGCCTTGGCAATCGCCTCTCCAGCCTGCAAACAAATAACCGGTGGCCGGTGTGGCGGTCAGTTTAATGGTGCCTGCCGCCGGTTGGGATAAATAACAGCTGACGCCGCAGTTAATGCCTGCGGGGACACTGGTGACCGTGCCGGAACCGCTACGGGTTATGCGGGTTTTGGAAACCGTGCGGTCAAAGAGGTTGGAGCTGTAGACATTTTCTATAAAGACCAATCCGGCTGAACTGGTGAAAGGCAACTCGTTATAGGCAGCCAGATTTTCAATTTTTCTGGCTACATCCATGCCGTCTATCACTTTAGCAAATACCGCATAGCCGGGGCTGGCGGCACTGGCATAATCCAGGAACACGTTGTCGCTAAGGTTGATAAAAAACTGCGAGGTTGCCGAGTTGGGAGCGCTGGTGCGCGCCATCGCGACAGTGCCGGTTATATTGCTCAAGCCGTTGCTCGATTCGTTAATAATAGGTGCGAGCGTCGTTTTCAATTTGCCGTCTGCTTTATTAATCCCACCGCCCTGCACAACGAAGTCTTTAACGCTGCGGTGTATCAGCGTATTCTTATAAAACCCGCTTTTGATATAAGCGAGGAAATTGTTTGAACTGATTGGCGCCTTCGTATAATCGAGCTGGAAAGTTATCGTGCCGACATTGGTTTGCAGTTCTGCAATAGCGGGCTGGGTGTCGCTGTTTGCTGGCTGGTTGAATAAGACAAGCACAGCGATCAATACAAGGTATACATGACGGGGCATAGCGGGTTCCATGGCGATAGTGTGAAAGCGCCGACAGCCAAGATGCGGGATACAGGCTTGGCGGCTTGGTCTGCGTTATGTGGCAAGACTTAAGCGGCGCAGGGGCTAAACGGTTTTTATTTTAACACCAGTGGGGGGACATCGCTCTATGATAAAAATAACCGTCATGTTGCTGTTTGTGCTAATGGCACAGCCGGTATCCAGCGCAGGCGTAGATTTGCAACAACACAAACCAGGTATCTGGTCTTTTTCGGCGACAAAAAAACTGCACCGATGGGTTATTATCCACAATTTAGAGGAAGCAAAAACTACCGGTATCTACCATATTGAAGTGATTGCCCGTGGCTTACACGATCCGGCTTGGCAAATACAACATCTGGCCAGGCATATTGCGATCACTGAAACGGCGCTGGCGGCGAGTGTTTTGAAGCCGCTCACTAAGGGTGCTGTTTATCCCGAATCGTTTGACGGTGCTTATCGGGCTTGGCAACGTGAAAATCAGGGGCAGGGTGGGACAGTCTGTAGGCAAACCGTTTTGGCGTGTTTGGCGCCGTGATGGACTGGTTATTGATATCAACGGGGTTTATGAGGTGGGTATGAGGGATGTGTGTGGCACGGATGCAAAGCCGATGCTGAGCATTAAAGAGGCGCTGGACAGAATCAATCTAGCGATAACACCGGTTGGCGAGACGGAAATCATTGCTTTAAAGCATGCGCTAGGGCGGGTATTGGCGGATACCCAGTATTCGCCGATCAACATTCCCTGCGCCAGGAATGCCGCAATGGACGGCTATGCTTTTGCCAGTGACGGCCATCTGGATGGGCAAGCGTTCACGTTGCATGTGGCGGGCACCTCGTGGGCAGGACGTCCTTTTGACGGATGTCTGGAACGGCAGTCATGCGTCAGGATTTTTACCGGCGCCGTTGTGCCGGAAGCGTTGGATTCAGTGATTATGCAGGAGCAGATCATTGTTGATGGCGATGCCGTGCATTTTCCTGCACACGCGCCGATTCGGCAAAATATCCGCGCCGCAGGCGAAGATGTCGAACAAGGCGGTTTGCTGTGCGCCGCGCCCAAAAAGTTGACCGCCAGCGATATGGGTTTGCTGGCTGCTGCCGGTATCGCTGAGATCACCGTTAAGCGACGGTTAAACATCGCTTTTTTCTCTACTGGCGATGAACTCACCGCGCTGGGTCAGCCCTTGCAAGCCGGTAAAATCTACGATAGTAACCGTTACCTCTTAAGCGGGTTGCTGGCGGATGCCTGCAATACCGTTGTTGACGGCGGGGTGATCGCTGATGATAAAAGCTTGCTCGAAGACATTTTGCGCCAGGCCGCTAAAGATTATGACGTTATCATCACGACCGGCGGCGCTTCGGTGGGCGCAGCCGATTATATTAAAGATGTGTTGGCATGTTGTGGGGATGTCAATTTCTGGAAAATTGCCGTAAAACCGGGAAAGCCGTTGGCTTTTGGAAAAATCGGCGCATGTCATTTTTTTGGCCTGCCGGGCAATCCGGTGGCGGTGCTGGTCACGTTCCAGCAACTGGTCGCACCTGCGTTGCAGCAGCTTGCCGGTGCGCCAGCTCGCAAACCGCTACGCTTTGCGGCGACCTGCACCCAGCCGCTAAAAAAAGCGCCGGGACGCCAGGAGTTTCAAAACGGCATTCTAAGCCAAGACCATGACGGGGCGTTCTCCGTTGCCGCATCGGGTCCACAAGGCTCGCACCGCTTGAACTCGGCGCATAAGGCCAATTGCTACATTATTTTACCGATAGACTGTAATGGCGTAAAAGCCGGTGAACAGGTCATCGTCGAGCCATTTAGCACGTTTATTTGAGCTTGGGCACGGGGTCACATGACTTTACGGAAGGTCAGGTTGATGCGGCACCTCCCCATTATCGGGTGGTTATGCTCTTTGACCGGCATAACCCCGTGATAACGGAGTCTGGCTGGGCCGCCCCAGACCACCACATCGCCGTGTGTCAATAATACGCGGATAGCAGGGTCAGTCCGGCTTAGCCCGCCAAATAAAAACACGGCCGGGATGCCCAATGACACTGAGACGATAGGCTGGCTGAAATCCCGCTCATCTTTATCCTGGTGCAAGGACAGCCGCGCCCCCGGTTCATAGCGGTTGATAAGGCAGGCATCCGGCTCAAACCCGTCAAAACCGGCTTGTGCGGCGGCGGCGCTGGCAAGCCTTGCAAAACTATCCGGCATGCGCGGCCATGCGCGGCCGCTTAACGGGTCAGTGCTGCCGTAGCGGTAGCCGCTCTTGTCGCTAAGCCAGCCGAAGCTGCCGCAATTGCTCATCGCAACGGACATGCGGAAACCGCTCGGCGTGACCATTTGGCGGAACGGTGCCAGCGTTGTCACGTCGTGCACGGCGGGCAGCAACAGGCGCCCGTCCCCTGCGTAGCCATGCAGCACAGCCGCTCCCGGACACAGCGCTTCTTGCCATAATTCGCCGGCGTCCAGGCTGTCGAACAAATTCATGGTCAGCCCATCTTGCTTATGGCGCGTCATTGTGTGGGGATTCGGTAAGTCATGGCGGACATGCCCATTATTTGCTGGTATGCGTAAACACGCCGTCCCAATCCGCATCCGGCGGCGACAGGCGATAAATGCCGATACGCTCAAGATATAGCGTATATAGCTTGTCGTCGGGATATTGCGCCGACAAGCTGTTGAAAATGGCCGATGCGCTGTCCCATTGCTGTTGCCTATAGGCTTGCAAACCCTGGTTTAGCAACTCGGCGGTTTGCCGGCTCCCGGTAGTGGCGTCAGCCATTGCGGCTAAGGGTTCGTAGATGGTGATCGGCGCACGCTTGCCTTTAACGCGGACCCTGTCCAGTTCCCGGTAAGCAAAGCCGGGTGCGGCCTGCCGCGTCGTTTCACTGACGATGATTTTTACGCCATATTGTTTGGTTAGCCCTTCCAGACGTGCGCCGAGATTGACGGCGTCGCCCATCACCGTATAGGCCATGCGGAATTGCGAGCCCATATTGCCCACGCTCATGGTCCCGGTATTAATGCCTATGCCCATATCAATGCTTGGCCAGTCCCTGGCTTTAAAGCCGTTTTGCATCGTGGCCAACAGATCTATGATCGCCAGCGCCGATTTCACGGCGTGACTGGCATGTTGAGCATCGTGCATAGGCGCGCCCCAGAAGGCCATGATTGCATCGCCTATGTACTTGTCTATCGTGCCCTGGGAATCGTGTATGACCTGGGTCACCGGTGTAAAAATGGCATTGATGAGCTCGCAGAGGTCATGAGGGGCCATGGTTTCGGAAATCGACGTAAAACCGCGCACATCCGAAAAAAACACGGTCATTTCGCGGCTTTCGCCCTGTAAAGAAAAGGCTTCGCCGGATTGGCTCATTTGCTCGACTAATTCCGGAGGCACATACTGGCCGAACATATCGCTCAATTGCTTTTTTTTGCGGCTTTCGAGGAAAAATCCGAAAAAAATCTGCACACCGTATAACAGGCATAATAATGTGAAAGGCAAGGCGAACATGGTGTCGATATCCCATACCCGCCAGCAATAAAAATTGGCGGCCGTGCCTGCGGTCAATACCAAGCCGAAAACAGCCGCTGACGTGATGATGGACACGCGCGGAAAAACCACGATAGCCAGCACGCCGATCAGCAGCAATTCGGTAATTTCAGCCGCCAGGATATAATCGGGCCTGGATTTGATGCTTCGGTCTAGCAGCGCGCTGAGCACATTGGCATGCACTTCCACGCCGGGGTAAAGGCTTTGTACCGGTGTCGCGCGCGAATCCAGCAAACCCGGCGCGGTGGCTCCCAGGATGACGATTTTGTCTTTTAGTTTTTCCGGCGCAGTCGTGCCGTTGAGCACATCAGTTGCCGAAATATAATGGAAGCTGCCTTGTTTGCCGCGGAAAGGCACTAGAATAGCGGCGCCGGCATCGACGGGGATAGTGAAACCTTCAATACGCAAACCCTCCAGCCGGCTATCGGCCTTGCCGTACTCTTCGCCGGTGATGAACTCAACCTTGGGTTGTCCCAGCAATGCCCTGAATAGCGCCAAGGATAGGGATTCATAGAGATGCTCGTGGTATTGGATTAACAACGGCAGTTTACGGTAAACGCCATCTTGATCGACATTGGGGTTGTTGAAAAAGCCGCCGGAGTACGCGGCGCTTTGCAACACCGGTAAATTAGCCGTATAGCTTTTGGCATTAACTAACAGGGGTGTAAAAGGCAGGCCGCTCGACGGGGTCAGCGCTGTGGGCAACAGGCCGACCTGATCGATTTTTTCGTCGACATGGCTGGTAAAATAGCCCAGCACCGTAGGACGATTTTGCAGGCTTTTGGCAAACACCTCATCAAACGACAGCTGCGGGCGCAACGCTGCTATTGCCGATAAAAATGCCGTATCGCCGTGTAGCGGCCCGGAGGCCAATTTATTCAGCAATGCCACGCCGGAACTGGTGTCGGGTTCGGCAAACACCATATCAAAGCCCAGTAGTTTGATGTTGTAATAATCAAACAGCATATCGAGCAGATATGCCATCTTATCTCTGCTCCAGGGCCAGCGCCCTTCCATGGCCAAGCTTTCCTCGTTGATTGCGACGATGACGATGCGTGGATCAATGGTGTTGACCACTGTGGTACGCAAACGCAAATCATAAAAAATATGCTCCATGCGCTGCATGGTGGGGATTTCGAGCCAGTTAGCCGTATGCAATATAAATAGGGAGGTAATTATTAGGCAGGCCAGTGACCGATATGTTTTTAGCCATTTGTTGCTGAACTGCATCGTTAAGGGAATCCTGCGGGTGGTTATGTGTTAAATTGGGCACCGGCTATTGTAGCCCTGGGCTGGTTTGCAGGGGTACTTAAGATGATAGCTTGCGGCCAAAAAATTAAGCGGAATAGCGATAAAGTGGAACGATGGATTTAAAACAACTCTTCGATCAGGATTGTCGGCGATGCAAACGGTTGGATGATTTTCTGTGCGCCGTCAAACAACAACACCCCGAATACCATGCCCGGCCGGTTGCGCCTTTTGGCGATGCTGATGCCCGTTTATTGGTGGTGGGTCTGGCGCCCGGACTGCACGGCGCCAACGCCACAGGCCGACCGTTTACCGGCGACTATGCCGGATTATTGTTGTATGAAGCATTGTATGAATTCGGTTACAGCAACCAGCCGAACTCGGTGTCCTTGGATGACGGTCTGAAGCTTAAGATGTGTCGTATCACCAATGCCGTCAAATGTCTGCCGCCGCAAAACAAGCCGTTGCCTGCGGAAATCAGCCAGTGTAACCCCTATTTGGCAGCCGAGCTCGCAAGCTTGCCGGAACATGCTGTGATATTGGCCTTGGGCACGGTTGCCCATCAGGCGGTATTAAAAGCCTGCCAGTTGAAACCCGGCGTTGCCGCATTCAAGCATAATGCCCAGCATCCATTGCCGGGCAGCCGCACACTGGTGGATTCTTACCACACAAGCCGCTATAACGTGCAAACCCGAAGGCTGACGAAAGATATGGTTGGAGATGTTTTTCGTACGATAGGGGAATTATTGGGCTAGCACAGCCGGTAGTTTTTGTGGCGTTCCAGACTGGTTAGTTGCACCCAAGGCAAATCATGCCCTGCACAAGCCGTAGGGTAGATGCTGCCTGTGCTTAATCCAGAGGCTATAGTCTAGCGGGTGTAAATAATTTGCAATGCCACGTTTCGGGTGCCGCCTCCCCAGGTCAGTTCATGAATATCAAACTCATTTGCCGACTGATTATCCTCGCTGCCCAGTTTGATACCTAGCTTGCTGAGCCTGACGTGACTTTTTTCAATGCTCAACAGTTGGCTCGGAATCTCGATATACTCGATTAGCGTGTTGAGGTAGACATCGGGATTAGCCAAGCTGTTTACCCGTGCAGTGTAACAATCATCGCCAGTTTTGGGCGATTGGTTGGTCATGCGCGACATCATCTCTTGTTTGGCAACCATCACCACGCGGTCAAACAGATACTTTTTTAGCTCCGCACTGAGCTCTGCTCGGCTTGCACAAGGCGCATGGATTTTATGTAAAGAGAAATTGACGGCTTGTTGCGGCACGTCGCGAATGAGCTGGTCACCTTGTATGGCTAAGCCCAGCGTTGTTTTTTTACTCTTGCTGGCAGTTAACAGCGCATACAGCACAGGGACTTGGTGCTGGTCATGGATGCGTGCATAGGCTTGTACGTCGGGGTCGGTTTGAAAGAGCTTGTCGATGTCTTTGCTGCCGACGAACAAGGCGTTGACGAGGGGAACCGTCCTGAATGTTTCCTGACTCAAGCCAACGGGCGGGGGAATCTGATCGGCAACCTGGAGCACATGGGTGTAAAGCGCCCGCACATGTTTTCTTAGCTTACCGGAGTAACCGTGTACGGCCCGTATCTTACGGTTTGAAGCATCGACTAAGCTTTCGACGATTTGCCTGTCTTCCACGTTCTGTTGCTCCTCGTTGCGGATATGGCTGCCCAGCATATTGGCGAGTTCTTGCAGATGATGCAATTGGTTATCGAAAAACGTCCTAAAACTCGAAGCTTCGAGTGATCGTCTGTCGCTGTTCATGTTCGGTCCTTCCACTATGGCCATGAGGTTTGGCGGCATGAGGGCTGCGGATGCCCGCTTGTCGTCAGCATCAGCATCAGCTTCAGCTTCAGTTAAAGCAAGCCATGTTCGGCAAAAGAATAAGGTTGCCCGTCACCGATAATAAAATGGTCCAGTACGCGTATGTCGAACAAGGCCAGGGCATGTTTGAGTTTGTCGGTGATTTGCTTGTCGGCTGGACTGGGTTCGGCGATGCCGGAAGGGTGGTTGTGGGCAAAAATGACGGCTGCGGCATTGTGTTGCAACGCTTGTTTGGCGACTTCCCTGGGGTAAACGCTGGTGCCGTCTATTGTGCCTCTGAACAATTCATCGAGCTGGATGACGCGGTGCTGGTTGTCTAAAAACAGGCAGGCAAAGACTTCGTAGCCGTAACCGCGCAATTGCGCGCTGAGATAGGCGCGGGTTATGTCCGGGCTGGTTAAGGCATTGCCGCGTTGCAGCACTTCTTTGAAATGGCGTTTGGCCATTTCCATGACCGCTTGCAGTTGTGCGTATTTGGCGTTGCCCAGGCCGTTACCTTGACAAAAACGTTGTTGATCGGCATCGAGCAAAGCCTTTAAAGAGCCAAAATCAGCGAGTAGCTCCCGAGCTAAGTCGACGGCAGATTTACCTGCTGTGCCGGTGCGTAAAAAAATGGCCAGTAGTTCGGCATCCGTTAACGCGCTTGCGCCGCGTTGCAATAGTTTTTCTCTAGGCTGGTCTTCGGCGGGCCAATCTTTAATAGCCATCTAGGTCACCTCGGTGAGTCTGTCCTGCTGTTTGCCATCGGCATAGGGTCTGGTGTCCCTATGCTTTTTGCGGTCACCCAAATGCCATTAGCAGGCATCCGGGTTGGGTAGTGGCGGGGCTAAACGCTGGCGGATTCCAGCCATAGGTCATGCTTATTGCATAGGCTTAGTGCATAGATAGTGCCGCTATAGTTTTCCAGCGTAAATGTGGATAGGGGGCTTTTGTCCACCATGGGATCAAACAGGCGTTCGTCGATAAATTTATAGTTTTTATCGAGCAGGACATGTTTGACGATATAGTGTTCGTAGCCCCGCATTTCATGCGCGGTGACCACTTTTATGATGGTCTTGGCGCCCGCTTTGCTGACTTCAATAGTCGGTAAATGCGTGGCGACTTTCCCGCCCCAACGGCCCGGTGAAGTCTTGGTGTAGTAGATATCGCTGGTTACGGCAGTTGCCGGTTGGGTTTCTGCCAGTGCTTGCGGCGCGATAATGCCGACACTGGCACCCGCTACGCTTAATCGAATAAAATCACGACGTTCCATACTTGTTCCTCGCTTAAAGTTTGATTGCAGAGATGATGTGCACAGGGCATATCATTATTCATTTCCGGCGCTTTGATAAGCATTTTTTCGGTTTTTTACCGATTTAAAGTAATGGCGGACATTTTGCGTACCGGCGAATGCCAGCGGTGCGCCGCCGATGGCGACGGCGTCAACCAAGCAATACCATGCCGCGACGCCGCTGGGGGGGTTGCCCTGGGGCAGTTGTAAAACCGGGTCGATGACTGCCCATTTCCAGGTGCCGACGGCTGTGCCTATCAGTTCCAGCCACGTCGTAATAAAAAAGGCGGCCAGATAAACCATAGGTGATCGGCCTTTAAAGAGATAGGCTAAAAACACGCAATACAGCAAGGCGCCGACTGAATCGCCTTGTGCGGCATAGCCGCTGATGCCCCATATCGACCAGATGCCGCAAACGGACACCACCAACACCGCAATGGTCCGTGCATGGTTTAAAAACAACCCGGAGCGTGCCAGGGCGACGGCGGTTAAATACACCATGCCGTGACCCGGTGGCACATAAGCCGGTACGTTGCCGAAACGGTAGGTATAGCCGCCCATAAAAGGGGATGCAAAGTGTTCGCCTATGGTGGCGAACATAATGGCGATGCCCACCTGCATGCGGACTTCCTTATTTTCGCCCGATAACAAACACAGTAAAAATATCCACCCGCAGATGCCTAAGGCGTGTTGTTTTTCGAGGTCGGCATCGGCATCACTGACCAAGCAAATGGCGACGCAAACAAACGTGAAGGCCGCGATAAAATAATCCCGGTTGCGATGGGGGTAAACGGTATTAGTGTCGGGAAAATGGCGTAGCACAAAAATCTCTCCGGTTTAATGTTAGTGAAATAGTGCATGAACTAGGCGAACAGCAAGGCAATTACGGCATACCGCGCCAATTTGCCTGTCAATATGACTAGGCAAGCGGGTAGCCAAGGCAATTTTAACCAGCCGGCGGCGAAACATAAGGCATCGCCTATGATAGGCAGCCAACTGAAAAATAGTGTCCAGATCCCCCGGTTTCTTATTAAAGCGAGCGCTTGTTGCCTGCGTTCGGGCAGCAATGTGGCTGGGGGGAATTTTTTTGCCGCGTATAAGCCCAAGCCCCAGGTTGTCATGGCTCCTAGCGTATTGCCGACAGTGGCGACGATCAGCAATTGCGCCAACGGGTAATGCGCCGTAGCGACCATATAGGCCAAAATCGCTTCGGAACCGCCAGGGGCGACCGTAGAAGAGATGAATGCGCTGATAAACAGGCCGGATAACTCGGTGGCGTTTTCCTGCATGAATGCTTTGCCTTAACGGTGGCTAAAAACTGTGCCCAAAAAAAAACCCCTGAGACAACTAGCCCAGGGGTTTTTGTACGGTATCGCCGTTAATTTCCAGGCAATATTTTGTTTTTCTTTGCGGCTATCTGTTTTATTAGGCTGGACAACAGTGCCACAGTCCAATCAACGATGATCCGTATCTGCTCGAAAATATAGGCAATGATTTCTGAAACGCTCATGCCTTTAAACTTTTTTGCCAAGTAAGGTGCAAGCAGCAGTCCTATTGCCAAGCCGATCACGGTCATGCCGGAGATAAAGGCATCGTCTTTAGGTGTTGCTGTGCCGGGTGTTGGCGTTGCCGCTACGGCTATCGGTAGGTCTTTTGCCGTTTTGGCCTCAGCTTCCGCAGTGCTGATCAATTCGGGCAGACTCACATTATAGTCGTCCAGCACGACATTGGCGGTGACCCCAGGTATGCTAGGCAAATCGCCATCGCCTTTGCCGACCTTGAGTTGGGCCTTCATGCCTTTTTCCATGTGCTGGGCTATATCGCAATGCACCAGATAGGTTTTATCGCCGGGAGGCAGGATGAGTGTGCCGGAAATTTTGGCGGGCCCCGATATTTCCAAATGGAACATGCCCTTAGGGTACAAATACTTGGGTAAGCCGTGCATCATCCATTGATGGCGAATTTTGTCCTCATTGACAAAATGCACGGTTAGCTTGGTACACGGTTTAAAATTAAATTCCTGGGTATCAAACGCAAACATTCGGCCTGGAAATTTCTCGGCGTATTTATGACCGGCATGTACGGTAATTTCTTTGGTTTCGGATATGCTGTCGCAACCGCCGGGCAGCGTATCGGCATTTTGGCCCATGACCATGCCGCCAGCCATATCCATTAAGTGACCATCACCGTGATTCATCAGCATACCGTCGTGTTCTTGATAATCCACAGCCTTAATGGCGGTGGAAAAAACAAGCAGCAGTATGCTTACCGATAATAATTTCACCATTCTTTGTCTCCTCTTTGTGTAAAAGTCAGGATTGAAAACCAGGGTTTAAAACCAGCAGATAAGCCACTATAGCCAAGTAATCCGCTGGTGAGCCCGGTAAGGCGCAGCAAAAAAGGCTGGCTGACTACGCTTTAAGCTTTGCGATGGCTTCATCCACTTTGCTTTTGAAACCAGCATGTGACAGATAAAGCACATATAAGCCGGCGAACGCAAAGAAGACATATAACAGCATGCTGTTTTTGTTCATGGCTTGGCCGGCGCCTGCTGTGAAGCTCATGTGGGCATCCAGTCTGCCGCCGGTAGTGCGTTGGTCCATCTTGCTGTCTTCAGGAACCAGCGTGATATGGATCAGGTATTTACCCGCATCGGGTACGCCGTTGGGCAGTTCTAAATTGACGGAACCTTTTTTATGTTGGGCTGCCGGTAGGAAAAATACGCGGGTGCCTTCAGGTTCTTTAGTCACTTCAAACTCAACCAGCATATTCCGGTATTTCATATCCTGATAATCGAAAACCAATTGGGTTTTTGTGTCTACTCCAGGCAGGCTGCCGCAAAATTCTTCGGCCGAGTAGGCGACTGGTTGATAGGCCGTGTAATGGATCCAGTGTCCCGGCTCCAGTTCAAACTTGCATTGGTCAGTGTCAGTACCCGCAGCGCCACCGTGAGCCCAAAGCGCCGCCGAGAAAAATAACCCTAAAAATACGAGTAAACCCTTTCTTAAAATGTGTGCTGTGTTCATAATACCTTCCTGTCCTGATAAATAGTTATTATTATATGAATAGTTAAAATGCCTATTGACTATGGCCTTACCAAAATAACTCCTCTGCTATGATATACCACCGATAGCAGCCACAAACTCTAGCACATCAAACTTTCCAAATAAAGGCTTTGATGAAAACCAAGCTTACCATCAAATATTACATAAGCAAGTGGTAATATGGTTATTGTTCTGTTGCTATACATACATACTTTCTATTCCTAGACTTAAGCCATTATCATAATAAACGGAGCCTCCAAAACATGTCATCCCTGACTACTTCAAAAGCTTGGTCTGCGTTGCAAGACCATTTTCAGCACATTCAAAACCACTCTTTACGCGACGCCTTTGCACAAGACCCGCAACGCCACAATAAATTCTCCCTCAGCTTTAACGATATTCTTTTTGATTATTCCAAGAACAGAATTGCCGATGAAACCATGCCCTTGCTGACAGCGCTTGCCGAACAGTCAGGGCTTGCCGCTAAAATCAATGCAATGTTTTCGGGTGCAGTCATTAACACGACAGAACATAGGGCTGTGTTACACACCGCCTTGCGGAACCGCGGCAACCAGCCGGTTTATGTAGACGGTCGGGACGTGATGCCTGACGTTAACCGGGTTTTGGCGAAAATGCGTGGGTTCTGTGCCTCAGTACGCTCTGGTGAATGGAAAGGTTACACCGGTAAAGCCATCACCGATGTGGTTAATATTGGTATAGGCGGTTCCGGCCTGGGGCCGAAAATGGTTTCTACGGCGCTGACGCCTTATAGCGCCGACTCATTAAAAGTACACTATGTATCAAATGTTGACCAAACTGATATTGTTGAAAAGCTAAAAATTCTAGATCCAGAAACCACGCTGTTTATCGTTGCATCGAAAATATTTACGACGCAGGAAACCATGATGAACGCGAGATCGGCCAGAAACTGGCTGCTGGAACAGGCACAAGATTCCAGTGCCGTGGCCAAACACTTTGTCGCCATTTCAACACATGCCGAAACTGTCGCCGCATTCGGGATAGACACCAATAATATGTTTGAATTCTGGGATTGGGTGGGAGGGCGCTATTCGTTATGGTCGGCAGTCGGCTTGTCGATAGCCTTGTACATCGGCATGGATAATTTCGAAGAGCTGCTGTGGGGTGCTTACGAAGCCGACGAACATTTCCGCAACACGGCATTTGACCAGAACATCCCGGTCATCATGGCGCTATTGGGTGTCTGGTATAACAATTTTTTTGATGCCGATTCCCATGCCTTGCTGCCTTATGACCAGTCCATGCAATTTTTCTCCAGCTATTTCCAGCAGGGCGATATGGAAAGCAACGGCAAAAGCGTTACCTTGACCGGCGAACCAGTGGATTACAGCACCGGCCCCATTATTTGGGGGCAGCCGGGCACCAATGGTCAGCACGCTTTTTTTCAATTGATCCACCAGGGCACCAAATTGATACCTTGCGATTTCTTGGTTGCGGCCAATAGCCATTACAAGCTGCCTGAGCATCATGACATACTGGTTTCGAACTTTTTGGCGCAACCGGAAGCCTTGATGCGCGGCAGGACGGTAGACGAAGTGAAAGCGGAGCTGACGCCGGAACAGCGCGAAGATAAGCTGTTGGTAGCATCGAAAGTGTTTGCGGGCAATAAACCGTCGAATTCGTTTTTATTTAAGAAATTAACGCCCAGGACGCTAGGTTCCTTGCTGGCTTTTTATGAGCATAAAATATTTGTCCAGGGCGTTATCTGGAATATCAACTCGTTTGACCAAATGGGTGTGGAGCTAGGCAAGGTGTTGGCAAAAGTGATATTGCCGGAATTGCAGAGCGATGAAGAAATTACCAGTCATGACAGCTCTACGAATGCGCTGATTAACGCCTATAAAACAATGCGCGAATCTTGAAGGTAGCAAACACTGTTGAACGGCCAGCTAGGGCGTGCCGTGCGCGCCCAAACGAGGGTGTCGATTTTAGCTTTGACAGCGAAAAAGGCGCACACGGCGCGCCCTACTCCATAGATGTCCGCAATGCGTCAGCGGCGGACGCGAAAAAAATCCCGTAATAACCCGGCGCAACAGTCCTCCAGGATACCGCCCTCCCAACTGACTTTATGGTTTAAAAAAGCCGCATCCGTCAGGCTCAGGGCATGGCAGACCGCGCCGCGTTTAGGGTCGTATGCGCCGAACACCAGCCGTTTGACCCGCGCATGGCTGATCGCGCCCATGCACATCACACAAGGTTCCAGCGTCACATACAGCGTGGCATCCGGCAAACGGTAATTGGCTACAACGCCGGCGGCCGCGCGCAAGGCGACAATTTCGGCATGCGCGGTCGGGTCGTGCAAGGCAATCGGCTTATTCCAGCCTTCGGCAAGGCAAACACCGTCTTGGATAACAACGGCTCCTACCGGGACTTCGCCTTGCGCTTCGGCACGTTGCGCCAAGCGTATGGCATGGCGCATCCACGCCTCATCAGCGTCGCTTAACGCTATTCCCATTCGATGGTTGCAGGCGGTTTGCCGCTGATGTCATAGGTGACGCGGGAAATTCCGGGCACTTCATTAATGATGCGCCGGGAAATCAGGTCCAGAAAATCGTAAGGCAAATGCGCCCAGCGGGCGGTCATAAAATCTATGGTTTCGACGGCGCGTATCGCGATGACGTAATCATAACGCCGACCATCACCCATCACGCCCACCGACTTGACCGGCAAGAACACGGCAAACGCCTGGCTGACCTTGTTATAAAGGTCATGGCGGTACAGCTCTTCAATAAAAATGGCATCGGCCTGACGCAATAAATCGGCATAAGCCTTTTTAACTTCGCCTAAGATCCTGACGCCCAAGCCTGGGCCGGGGAAGGGATGGCGATAAACCATATCGGACGGCAAGCCCAGCTCCAGGCCCAGCTTCCGCACCTCATCCTTAAACAGCTCGCGTAACGGCTCCAGCAGCTTTAAGGTCATGTTTTCCGGCAAACCGCCGACATTGTGATGCGATTTGATCAAATGCGCCTTGCCGCTTTGGGCGCCCGCCGACTCAATCACATCGGGATAAATCGTGCCTTGCGCCAACCAGCGGGCATCACTGAGCTTGCCCGCCTCAGCGTCGAAAATCTCGACAAACAGATTGCCGATAATCTTGCGCTTTTGTTCCGGGTCGGTGATGCCGCTTAATGCGTCCAGATAACGCTGCTCGGCATTGACGCGGATCACCGTGACACCCAGATGCTCGGCGAAAATCGCCATCACCTGGTCGCCTTCATGCAAGCGCAGCAAGCCTGTATCGACAAACACGCAAGTTAGCTGATCGCCTATCGCTTTATGCAGCAAGGCCGCGACCACCGACGAATCAACACCACCGGACAGGCCCAGGATAACCCGGTCGTCACCGACTTTTTCCCGCACGACGCGGATGCTGTCCTCAATGATGTTATCCGCAGTCCACAAGGCCGCACAGCCACAAATATCCCGCACAAAGCGCTCTAATATCCTGCCGCCCTGATGGGTGTGGGTGACTTCGGGATGGAACTGCAAGGCATAAAAGCCCCGGCTTTCATCGGCGATACCGGCAATCGGCGCGCCGTCGGAACTGGCAATCAGCATAAAGCCGTCCGGCAACGCCACAACCCGGTCGCCGTGGCTCATCCAGACATCCAGCAAACCAAAACCCTCCGGTGACAAGTGGTCTTCGATGCCCTGCAATAGCCTAGAGTGGCCGCGTGCTCTGATTTGGGCATAACCGAATTCACGATGGCTGGAAGACTCCACCTTGCCGCCCAATTGTTCCGCCATGGTTTGCATGCCGTAGCAAATGCCCAGCACGGGAATGCCTAGCGCAAACACGCAAGCCGGCGCCCTGGGCGTGTCGCCGCTGGTGACGGTATCAGGGCCGCCGGACAAGATAATGCCGTTAGGCGCAAATTGTTGGATGGCCTCCTCGCCGGCCTCGCAGGAATAGATTTCGCAATAAACGCCGATCTCGCGGATGCGGCGGGCGATTAACTGGGTGTATTGCGAGCCGAAATCCAGGATCAGGATCTTGTGGGTATGGATATGAGTGGGTAGTTGGTTCACGGTGTGCTTAAGGTTAGCTGAAAAGATAAGGGTTGGCGTTATGTATCCATGTGTTCAAGCATCAACAGGCTACGCGCTATTCTAGCAAAAGTTAAACGCGGCCAGCGCACTATTGCGGTCCCGCCGGGCATAGGTATCTACACAACGCGTTATTCCAGCCCAGGTTTCAACAGCCTTGGCGGCTAATGGGTCTGCGACCATTTGTTCGGTATCGCCGATAAACATGGGCGTTACAATGCGATAACTTTGAAAGTGTTTTTAGTGGCATTGAGTATAGTCAAAAAGAAGGCGTTGTATACGCTTGTTTACCGGTCATTGACTGCGGCGACACGGAACCTTTACCGGATGACAGGATGTTGCGTACAATCCTGGCTACCCCATTAAGCGGATAGCGATAGCGGCAGTTTTTGAACCCCTGAGTTAACAACATTAGAGAGGACGGGCACGTGATTGATAAAGGTTTCCTGCAATACAGCTCAGGGCAAGCCCATGATTAGTGCCGAAAGTTTAGGTTCCGAGGCTTTCAAACAGGATTACGGCATCCGTTATGCTTATGTGAGCGGAGCTATGGTTAAAGGCATCGCGTCGAAGGAGTTGGTGATACGCATGGCGCAGGCGGGTTATCTGGCATTTTTCGGCACCGGCGGCTTGAGCTTGCCGGTGATTGAGGAAAATATCAAAGCCATACAACTGGCGCTGGGCGGCGATACCGGCTATGGCATGAACTTGTTGTGCAATTTGGCCCGGCCCGATATGGAAATGGCTGCCGTGGATATGTTCCTGCGTTATGGGGTGAGCAATATCGAAGCTTCGGCGTTTATGCAGGTCACACCGGCTTTGGTCAAGTTCCGTTTAAGCGGTTTGCAGCGCAATGCCGAAGGCCATCCGGTGGCGCGCCATCGACTGATGGCAAAGCTCTCCCGTCCCGAAATTGCGGAGTTGTTTTTAAGTCCTGCGCCCAAGCAGATCGTGGAAAGATTGTTACAACAGGGGCAGATCAACGCAGAGGAGGCGGCATTGTCTGAGCGTTTGCCGTTGGCATCCGATGTGTGCGTGGAGGCGGATTCCGGCGGACATACCGATATGGGTAATGCCGCCGTGCTGATACCGGCGATGATCCGCTTGCGCGATAGCATGCAGCAACGTTATCAATACCATCAACCAGTCAGGGTGGGTGCCGGCGGCGGTATCGGCACGCCGGAGTCGGCGGCGTCGGCTTTCGTATTGGGCGCCGACTTTATTCTGACCGGCTCGATCAACCAGTGCAGCGTCGAAGCCGGGACCAGCGCAGCCGTTAAAGATATGCTCCAGGAACTTAATGTCCAGGATACCGATTATGCTCCGGCCGGCGATATGTTTGAGTTGGGCGCCAGGGTGCAAGTCATGAAAAAAAGCGTGTTCTTCCCGGCCAGGGCCAATAAGCTGCATGATCTGTGGCGTAACCACAGTTCGCTGGACGCGATTGATTCTGCAACCCGAAAACAGATACAGGAAAAGTTTTTCGGGCGCAGTTTTGACGATGTCTATAGTGAAACCAAAAGCTATTATCTATCTGAAATGCCTGCTGAAATTGCCCGCGCGGAACAGCAGCCGAAAGTGAAAATGGCCTTGATATTTCGCTGGTATTTTATCCATACGATGCGCCTTGCTGCGGCTGGCGATATCAGCCAACGGGTCAATTTTCAGGTGCATTGCGGCCCGGCTTTGGGTGCTTTTAACCAATGGGTGCAAGGCACAGCTTTACAGGACTGGCATAACCGCCATGTTGACCAGATAGCCGCGCTGCTGATGAATGAAACCGCCGAGTTTTTGCAGCACCGTTTTCAGCGTTGGCAACGATAGCTGCCCCCGCAGTCGTGCGATTGTCGACACAAGCCTGCCCCGCTGATTTTTCTCACATTCAGGAATAATGAACTTACCGTTACCCAACTGCTACAATGCGCCCTCTTTTTAAACCGCATAACACATTAAGAAATGGACGTAATTGACCGTATTGCCAAAGAATTATCTGTAAACATCAAACAAGTCAGCGCGGCTGTCGCATTGCTGGATGAAGGGGCCACGGTGCCGTTTATTGCCCGTTACCGTAAGGAAATGACGGGAGGGCTGGACGACACGCAATTGCGTATGCTGGAGGAGCGTCTGGTTTATTTGCGCGAACTCAACGACCGCCGCAACAGCATACTGGATAGCATCAGGGCGCAAGACAAACTGACGCCGGAGCTGGAACTCGCCATCAATGCGGCGGACACCAAAACGCTGTTGGAAGACTTGTACCTGCCGTATAAACCCAAGCGTCGCACCAAAGCGCAGATCGCCCGCGAAGCAGGCCTGGAGCCTTTGGCGGACGCCTTGCTGGATGATCGCAGCTTAATTCCCGAACACATCGCCGCCGACTATATAGACAGCGACAAAGGCGTGGCGGACAGTGCTGCGGCGTTGGACGGCGCCAGGCAGATCATTATGGAGCGGTTATCCGAGCAGGCGGAACTGCTGGCGGAACTGCGTGAACGGGTCTGGCAAAAAGGCATAGTCCATGCGACCGTGGTGTCCGGCAAAGAACAGCAAGCGGAAAAATTCAAGGATTATTTCGATTACAGCGAAGCTATCAATAAAATCCCCTCGCACCGGGCCTTGGCGCTGTTTCGCGGGCGCAACGAGAGTGTGCTGGCGCTGGACCTTAAACCGGCGGCGGATGACAAGGAAGAGCATGAGCGTTGTGCACAGTTTGTTTCGCGCCATCTTAATGTGACTGACCTGGGCAAACCCGCTGACGCCTGGCTGGCGGAAACAGCCCGTTACGCATGGAAAATCAAACTGTACACGCGCATAGACCTGGATTTGAAACAGCGTTTGCGGGAGGCTGCGGAACTGGAAGCCATCAGGGTATTTTCCAGCAATCTGCGCGACTTGCTGCTGGCGGCTCCAGCCGGGGCCAAAGCCACGATGGGCCTTGATCCCGGCATACGCACCGGCGTTAAAGTCGCTATTGTCGATGCCACCGGCAAGGTGCTGGCCACCGACACCATATACCCGCATCCACCGCGCAAACAATGGGATGAGTCGATTGCGGCGTTGGCAAAACTGATACAACAGCATCGGGTTAATCTGGTCAGTATCGGTAACGGCACGGGTTCCAGGGAAACCGACCAGCTGGTTGCGGATGTGCTGAAACAGCACAAGGATTTGCATTTCAGTAAAGTGATGGTGTCGGAAGCGGGCGCTTCGGTGTATTCGGCGTCCGAGCTTGCCGCCAAGGAATTTCCTGGCCTCGATGTCTCATTGCGCGGCGCGGTTTCTATTGCCAGACGCTTGCAAGATCCGTTGGCGGAACTGGTCAAGATTGACCCCAAGGCAATAGGCGTCGGCCAATACCAGCATGATGTCAATCAGGTCCAGCTGGCGCGTGGCCTGGATGCCGTTGTTGAAGATTGTGTAAACGCCGTCGGCGTCGATGTGAACACGGCATCGGTGTTTTTGCTGAAACGGGTGTCGGGCTTGTCCAGCAGCGTCAGTGAAAATATCGTCGCCTACCGCAATGAACACGGCCCGTTCGCCAACCGCAAACAATTGAAAAAAGTCCCTCGTTTGGGCGACAAGGCTTATGAGCAGGCGGCAGGTTTTTTACGCATCATGAACGGCGATAATCCGTTGGATGCGTCTGCCGTGCATCCCGAAACCTATCCCGTGGTTGAAGCCATTATTGTCGATACCGGCAAACCGGTGCGCGAACTTATCGGCCAAAGCCAGTTTCTGCGTAGGCTGGAGCCGTCCAAGTACACGAATGCACAATTTGGTTTGCCTACCGTTACCGATATTCTGCAAGAGTTGGAAAAACCGGGGCGCGATCCTAGGCCGGAATTTAAAAGCGTCGAATTTAAAGCGGGTATAGAAAAAATCTCTGACCTTGAGCCCGGCATGAGTCTGGCTGGGGTGGTGACCAATGTCGCCAATTTTGGCGCATTTGTCGATATAGGCGTGCACCAGGATGGATTGGTGCATATCTCGCACTTGTCCGACACCTATATTAAAGATCCCAGGGAAGCCGTCAAAACCGGGGATATGGTGCAGGTTAAGGTGCTGGAAGTGGATGTTGAGCGCAAGCGTATTTCCTTGTCCATGAAAACCTCGGTCGATAAAGCCGATATCGGCGTATCAGTTGCGCCTGGCAAGTCAAGCGTCAGGCCGCAACAAAAAGCCAAACCCGCAGCCGAAAAGCCATTGCCGGGCGCTTTTGCCCATGCTTATGCCAAGGCGTTGAAAAAATAAGTCTGACATTCCGGGGCGCTTGGCGTTGCCCGGAATGCGCTTGCTAAACCGATTGAAAACACAGCACCCTATGCCAGCGGTACTGGTTTAGCTGGCAGCAGGATGTAAATCCGGCCTGGGCGGAAATGGCCGACAGCGTGGACATGTTTTCAGGAAAATCATATTCCATGATATGTTCGCAGGCGACGGCCTTTTCTTCCGGTGTTATGCCTATCCAATCCTTGTCTATCCATTGGCAATAGGCGTGCAAATAGGCTGGCAAATCTTCTCCCTCTGCACGCACGGTATCTATCAGCAGCAATCTGCCGTTATGGTTAAGACGGCTATGCGCGGCCCGAAAAAACGCTGTTTTTTGCGGCAAGCTTAAATGATGCACGGCGAAACTGGAAAAAATGACATCGTATTGCGTTGGATTTTCATGCAAAGCCTGCAATAAATCAGTTTGCTGCAAGCTTACTGGGCAAGGCAGCGCCGCTAGGTTTTTAGCGGCAAGCTGGAGGGCGGTTTCCGAAAGGTCAACGCCGCGATACTCCATTATAGCGGCTCCGGCCAACACCGGCGCCAAACAGGCCGCATCGCCGCAGCCCAAATCCAGCATCGAAAACCCGTCGCCCAGGCCCGCCAAAAACTCGGCGACATCGGCGTAAATTTCGCGGTGAAACATATTGTTATGGGCGACGATGCTACGGTAGATGACCCAGGTGTCGAAGAAATCTGCCGCGTCTTTATCAGGTTCTGTCATTAATTACTCCGGCCGGTCGGGAAATATTCAATACGTTGTATATCTATCATAGCATTTGCCTTACACGCAGGTAAGACGTCAGCAGAAGGGCGCGCCGTGCACGCCTTCTTCGCGCTACCTTTAACTACCTCCGTGGCGCGCATAACGCGCCCGACTTACTACGGCACAAACAACCACGTATGATAGAATGAAAATTTTTTTGTCATCATAAGATCCATGCGAATAATTAGAGGATTATCCCATTTGGAGCCGTTCGAAAACGGTTGTGTACTGACGATAGGCAATTTTGACGGTGTGCATTTAGGCCATAAAGAAGTTATAAAAAAACTGGTGGTGTGTGGGGAGGCATTAGGGCTGCCGGTAGTCATCATGATTTTTGAGCCCCAGCCGCTGGAATATTTCCTCAAGGACAATGAGCCGCCGCGCTTGATGTGTTTGCGCGAGAAAGTGTTGCAGTTTTCAGCCTTACCGGTCGATGATTTGCTGGTCGTGCGATTTAACCGCCATTTTGCCAATTTTGATGCCGGGCAGTTTATTGATGAGATCCTGATAAAAAAACTGAATATCAAACACTTGGTAATCGGCGACGATTTTCATTTTGGCAAAGCGCGGCGCGGTAATTTTGCCTTGCTTAAGGCAAAAGGCAAGGCGCATGGCTTTAGCGTCGAAGATACCGGATCCTATCAGTCGGCGGGGATAAGGGTTAGCAGCACATTGATTAGGGATGCGCTGGGTGCAGGCAACCTGGAACAGGCACAACACATGCTGGGACGTTGCTTTTCGGTGTGCGGCCGGGTTGCACATGGCGACAAGCGCGGCCGGACTATCGGTTACCCTACCGCGAATATCAAAATGTTTAGAAAAAATACGCCGGTTAACGGCGTATTTGCCGTTACCATGACGGGCATTGATGATCTGGAGATTCAAGGCATCGCCAATGTCGGAATCCGGCCCACGTTTGTGGGCGGCTCTAAGGTCATTCTGGAAACGCATTTATTCGATTTTAACAGCGAAATCTACGGGCGTTATGTGGAAGTGCATTTTAAACAAAAGATCAGGGACGAAATTCGCTTTCAGTCAGCGGAAGATTTGAAAGCGCAGATAGTCCAGGATGTGGCCGAGGCCAGGAAATTTTTTGCCAACGTCAGCTAAAACCAATACCCGCATCGTAAACAATGCGGATGAACAAAAAATTTTAAGACAAGAGCTTGCAAACCATGGATTATAAAAAAACCCTGAATTTACCGAACACCGGATTCCCGATGAAAGGCAATCTGGCGCAACGCGAGCCGGAACGCCTGAAAAAATGGCAGGCGGCGGACTTGTATCAAAAAATCCGCGCAAACTGCGCCGGACGGCATGTGTTTGTGCTACATGACGGCCCGCCGTATGCCAACGGTGAAATCCATATCGGCCATGCCGTCAATAAGGTGCTCAAAGACATTATTGTCAAAGCAAAAACCCTAAGCGGTTTTGATGCACCCTACATACCCGGTTGGGACTGCCACGGTTTGCCGATTGAACTGATGGTCGAAAAGAAAATCGGCAAGGCGGGCGTTAAGGTTTCGCCTGCGGAATTCCGCAAGGCTTGCCGTGACTACGCGGGCAAACAAGTCAGCCTGCAGAAAGAAGCCTTTGTCCGCCTGGGGGTTTTCGGCGATTGGGAGCGGCCTTACCTGACGATGGATTATACGTTTGAAGCCGATATTGTCCGGGCACTCGGCAAAATCAGCCAAAACAGCCATATCAGCAAAGGCGCCAAGCCGGTGCATTGGTGCACCGATTGCGGTTCGGCGCTGGCGGAAGCGGAAGTGGAGTACGAAGACAAGCATTCGCCTGCCATTGATGTGCGTTTTCAGGTGCTGGACGAAGCGGGCTTTATGGCTTGTTGCCACCATGCGCCTGAGCACGAGGGGCAAGGGCCGTTGTCGGTAGTCATTTGGACGACCACGCCGTGGACCTTGCCTGCCAACCAGGGCGTCGCGCTGAATGCCGATATTGAATATGCCGTTGTACAATGTGAAAAAGATGGCGTACACGAACGTCTGGTTGTTGCCGAAGCTTTGTTGAAAGACACGATGTTGCGCTATGACATCCAAAACCACCATGTTGTCGGCTATTGCAAGGGTTCGGCATGGGAGCACCAGTTGTTGCAACATCCTTTTTATGACCGGCAAGTGCCGATAGT
The DNA here is from genome assembly GCA_030653435.1 of Methylovulum sp. Taxonomy (GTDB): domain Bacteria; phylum Pseudomonadota; class Gammaproteobacteria; order Methylococcales; family Methylomonadaceae; genus Methylovulum. Next base: position 58,361 of record JAURZI010000099.1, on the reverse strand, counting down.
GCTGGGCGACCATGTCACTGTCGAGGCCGGTACCGGAGCGGTGCATACCGCACCCGGACACGGCCAGGACGATTATGTTGTCGGCCGACGGTACGGCTTGGCCATAGATAATCCGGTCGGCAGCGATGGCGTGTTCCTGCCCGGCACCGAGTTGTTTGCCGGAGAGCATGTGTTTAATGCCAACGCCCATGTTATCGACGTGCTGGACGCCAACGGTAAACTGTTGCATCACCACGCTATTCTGCACAGTTATCCGCATTGCTGGCGGCATCATACGCCGATTATTTTCCGCGCCACACCGCAGTGGTTTATCGCGATGGATAAACACCATCTGCGCGAACAGGCGCTGGATGAAATCAAGCGCGTGGATTGGATTCCTGACTGGGGCCAGGCGCGCATTGAAAGCATGGTGACCGGTCGCCCGGACTGGTGTATTTCCCGCCAGCGCACCTGGGGCGTGCCGATTACGCTGTTTGTGCATAAAGAAACAGGTGAGCTGCATCCGCGCACTGCCGAGTTGATCGAGCAAGTCGCCAAACGCATTGAGCAACAAGGCATAGAGGCCTGGTTTAGTCTGGCGGCCGAAGAGTTGCTGGGCGTGGAAGCGGGTGACTACGACAAAATAACCGATACGCTGGATGTCTGGTTTGATTCCGGCGTCACGCATGCCGCCGTGCTGGAACGACGAGAAGGGCTGCATTTTCCGGCGGATTTGTATCTGGAAGGTTCGGATCAGCACCGTGGCTGGTTTCAATCCTCGTTGCTGACATCGGTGGCAATGAACGCGATTGCCCCCTATAAGGCCGTGTTGACGCATGGCTTTACCGTCGATGCCAAAGGCGAAAAAATGTCCAAATCCAAAGGCAATGTCATTCCTCCGCAATCGGTCATGAAAAACCTGGGTGCCGACGTGCTGCGCTTATGGGTTGCCGCCACCGATTACCGGGGCGAAATGCGTGTGTCTGACGAGATTCTCGAACGCACTTCCGACGGCTACAGGCGGCTTAGAAATACCGCCCGCTTCTTACTGTCCAACTTGGATGATTTTGACCCTGCGCTGCATAAAGTCTCAACTCAGGATTTGCTGGCGCTGGACCGCTGGGTCGTAGATCGGGCTTATCTGTTGCAGGAAGAAGTCAAATCCGCTTACGACACGTACCAGTTTCAGGCCATTTATCAAAAAGTGCATCATTTTTGCGTGATTGATCTGGGCGGATTTTATCTGGATATTATCAAAGACCGCCAATACACCGCCAAGGCCGACGGTTTGGCGCGACGTTCCGCGCAAACCGCGATGTATCATGTCCTGGAAGCGTTGACGCGGTGGCTGGCGCCGATACTCAGCTATACCGCCGATGAAATCTGGCAATACCTGCCGGGTGCGCGCAGTGAGTCGGTGTTTCTGGAAACGTGGTACCCAGGTTTGGTCGAATTGGATGCGGATTCCCCGTTGAACCGCGAATTCTGGCAAAAAATCATGGCGGTGCGGACCGAAGTCAGCAAAGAGCTGGAAAAAAGCCGCGCCAAAGGTGATATTGGCGCATCGCTGAATGCTGAAATCGAGCTGTATTGCAATAGCGATTATTTTGCGGACCTAAATCGTCTGGCGGGCGAGTTGCATTTTATTTTCATCACGTCTAACGCTGCCGTCATTTCCGAGCAATTTTGCCCTGACGATGCCATGCCCACCGAAATCGACGGCGTTAAATTAAAAGTCCTGGTGTCCGGGCATCAAAAATGTGTGCGCTGCTGGCATCAACACCACGACATAGGTGAATCTTCAGAACACCCGGAACTCTGCGGTCGTTGTATCGAAAATGTCGCGGGCATCGGCGAAGTGAGGCGTTATGCTTAAGTGGTTGTGGTTGTCATTATTGGCGCTGGCTTTGGATCAGGCCAGCAAGTTGCTCATCGACGCCAATATGCAGCTATACCAGTCGATACCGCTGCTGCCGTCGTTTAACCTGACTTATGTCCATAATACCGGAGCGGCGTTCAGCTTTTTGAGTGAAGCAGGCGGCTGGCAACGCTGGTTTTTTGCAGGCCTGGCATTGGTCATCAGTGTGGGCATCACGGTCTGGCTGGCGCGGTTGCAGAAACATGAAACCTTGGTGGCGGTGGCGTTATCGCTGGTGTTGGGCGGTGCGGTGGGCAATTTGATAGATCGCCTGGCTTATGGTTATGTCATCGATTTCATGGATGTTTATTACAACACATGGCATTGGCCGGCTTTTAATGTTGCGGATGCTGCCATTACGCTGGGGGTGATACTGATGCTGGCAGAGTCGTTCGGCTTGGGTCGCACGACTCCGCGCGATTCATAGCGTGTGCGCCAAGCGTATCATTTCATCATTTGCTTTTTAAATAAGGTATCTATTTTCTGGTTGGTTTGCTGGTGGTTGTACTGTCCCGTATTGTCCACGACCGGCAATCTTGGCGCGACAACGGCAGCGGAGGGCCTGGGCGCAGGTGTCTCTACGATGACCGGGTCAGGCGTTGTCGGCAGATCCAGTTCGAAGATATTGCCGTAGGTGGTGTCCACCTTGGTGTCTTCCCAGACATTCAGCGGGTAGGTGACCGGTTTGGTGGGTATGGCCACACTCAACAAATCGGTGATGCCCACACTCATGCGTCCCCAAGTATTAAGCAGGCCTTTAAAAAGTCCTCCGGTTATGCCGTAAAAAATATTGCTGTCATTAGTTGTGTTAATGACGTTTTTGGGCACTTCCAATACGCCGGTGCCTATATTTGTCAGCGCATTAATCGCTTTGTTACCGGTTTTTTGACCATAAGTCTGGTTTTGCGGTGAAGCCTTCTGCTGGTTTGTCGGCGTATAGGGCGCTGGCATGCCGGTATTGCCATAGATCGGATCGGCGTGGGCGGCAGGAACTGTCATTGCTCCGGCAAATAAGAAAACAGCGAAAAAACGGTTACAAATAGTCATGGCAATTCCTGGTGTTGGTTTATTAATAGCATCAGTATAGCAGAGCAATAATTTTCTGAGACAGGCACAAGTATACCCAATACCTACATAAATCAAACAGGCTGTTGCATAAGGCCGGTTGTCGGCAGGCCTGCGCCTTTGTCCAAAATCGGCACGGCAGCCAGCAGCTTTTTCGTATAATCTTCTTGGGGGGCTTGCAGCACTTGCATGGCGCTGCCTTGCTCGATAATCTTGCCTTGGTACATGACCGCCACGTCATCGGCGATTTCCGCGACGACGGCGAGATCATGCGTGATAAACAAAAAGCTGACACCTTTTTCCTGTTGCAAGGTTTTGAGCAACTGGATAATTTGTGCCTGCACCGACACATCCAGCGCGCTGGTCGGCTCGTCGCAAACGATGAGCTTAGGGTCTACCGCCAGCGCCCTCGCAATGCAAATGCGTTGCCGTTGGCCGCCGGAAAACTCGTGCGGATAACGCAGGGCAGAATCTTCAGGTAAGCCGACTTGTTGCAGCAACTGCCGTACGCGCGTCTTGCGCCCGGCCGTACCGGTTTCGGGATGCAAAGCCAGGATGCCCTCGGCGATAATATCGCCCACCAGCATTCTCGGATTCATTGCCGAATAAGGGTCTTGAAACACAATCTGCATATGGGCGCGTTGCTTTCTTAGTTCCTCCCCGCTTAAGCCATCCAGCCTAATGCCGTCAATGATAACTTGGCCGCCGCTGTTGGGTATTAAGCTTAACAGGCTCTTGCCCAGGGTTGTTTTGCCGCAACCCGATTCGCCGACCAAGGCCAGCGTCTTGCCTTGTTGTATGGCAAAGCTGACGCCGTCGACAGCCCTCACATAACCGACGGTGCGCTTGAAAATACCTTTGCGTATCGGGTAATAACAGCAAAAATCCTTGACCTGTAAGACCGCCGGATTGTCTTGGCGACTATGGGTCGAACAGCTTTGCATGGACGGTAAGGCGTTGAGCAGTTTACGCGTATACGGGTGTGTGGGGTGGTTGAACAGTTCAGCACTCAGGCCGGTTTCAACAATTTTGCCTTGCTGCATAACGGCGACACGGTCCGCTATAGTGGAGACCAGCGCCAAGTCATGACTGATTAGCCACAAGGCCATACCGGTTTGCTGCTGTAGTTTTTTTAACAAGGCCAGAATTTGCGCTTGAATCGTCACATCCAGCGAGGTGGTGGGTTCATCGGCGACCAACAAATCGGGTTTGCCCGCCAAGGCTATCGCAATCATGATCCGCTGGCGCTGGCCGCCAGATAATTGATGGGGAAAATCGTGCATGCGCTGCTGGGGGTCGGGTATTTCAACCTGCCGCAACAATTCCAGAACCCGCTGCCGGCTAGCCTTGCCGGACAACGGGTAATGCAGTTCCAGCACTTCTGCAATCTGTCGGCCTATGGTCATGACCGGGTTTAGCGACGACATCGGATCCTGAAAAATAAAGCCGATGCGCCGCCCACGAATTTTGCATAATTCATTTTCGGAACGCTGCAATAAATTATCTTGTTGCAGGCTAATTCTTACGGCATCAAGTTGCGCGTTATTGGGCAACAGGCGCAGCACTGACAATGCCGTGATTGATTTGCCCGACCCGGACTCGCCTACCAGCGCAAAAGTTTCTCCTGGGTAGATGACAAAACTGATGCCATCCACGACTTTTTGCTGATGGTTGAAGGTGACACTGAGTTGTTCGACGGTCAATAGAGGATTGTTCATAGCCGTTAACCGGTTGAATTTAAAGCCACCCGGCTAACCAATACGTTGTATTTTGCAATGCCCGCCAGTCGATTTCATATTCCTTACCGGTTAATACCGCTTCCACGACACAAGCTACGATAATATCACTGTCATCTTTAATAATTCGGGTCACTAAAAAATGTTTTTCTTTATTGACGGGTTGCGCGGCAGTCCATTTGCTTAAGTGTAATTTAGCCGGATTGATGGGGCGGGTTGCTGGTTTGATCATGGTGTTGGTAAGCCGGTGAGTCTGGAACGTAAAGGTTTATGCCACTTATAAGGCAATTGTCGTGCATGTTAAAGCAATTTAATTTCCATTCTGTGCAGCGGCAAATTCCCCTGGTTGTTTCGGATTAAATATATCCTGTATCGTGGCTGCAAATCAATGAGCTCGAATGGAGCTGTGCATGGCGAAAGGTCTGCCCGGTTTGCCAGTTCTGTTAAACGCTAGGGGATGGCCCAAGCACAGGTAATCCAAGCTGCGCGTTAGAATTTCTATTTCTCTTGCCAATAATCTCTGCTAACATCGGAAGAGTTCGGGGTGTTGGTCATTGCCTTATCCCGAATGCCGGATTGAACAGGTGGCCTCAATGTGAAATCTGGTTATTTTTAATGAGGCGATATTTTTGGAGATACATAATGAACAAACTTACTGCGCTTTCTCTAAGTATTGGCGTTCTTGCCGGGGTTGCAACGTTTTTAGCCGTAGGCCCGCTCAGTGGTGTCTTTTTTATCTGGGCTGCAACCATTGCTTGGGCAGCCTATTTCTTTTTGGGAGCGAGCAAAGAAGCGTTGGTCAACACTATTGTCTGCGGTATTTTTGGTGTGTTCATGGCCTGGGTCACCGCGTTGCTGTTGACTGAAATTTCGCCTGAAGCCACGTTGGGATTCCCATTCATGGCTGCTGTTACGGTAACGGTTGCCGTTATTGTCATGTGTCTTGCCGCCAGCTGCCCGAAGCTTGCCGCAATACCCGCCAGCGTATTGGGATATTCATCAACATTTGCTTATTTGTTACAAACACCTGATAAATTGAACCAGGATGTTTTATTGGGCGTTTCCTTAAGCAATCCTTTGCTGGTCATCTCTATTTCCATCGTAGTGGGCACTTATTTTGGCCAGCTTTCAGGCCAACTGGCGGCTAAATGGACTAAGGAATAATTAAGGGACGATCCGTACGCATGTTGTTTGTTTCTGGCACTAGCACACTTTAAAAAAGAAGAATACGGTAAGCGGTTAAACTATTGAGGGCGGCTTTGTTCATCCTCAATAACCGCGGTCATGGCTCGGTTAGCACTGGCTTACCCTATCAGGGCCAGATGCCGTAAACGTAACCCTGTCAATGCCAACGTCCCCAAATAGACGGCTATGCCGATGCTGACCCACTTGAGCAAATGGATGGCGCGCTCACCGGCACCCCACGGTATCCACCATTGTGCATCGACCAGATAATAAAGGCTGAGCAGCATCGCAAAGCTTGCCAATATGACCCGCATAAAAAACAGTGGCCAGCCGCTGGTCGGCATAAAGATCCGGTCTTGCAACAGCTTTTTCAGCAGTAATAGCGCATTAAAGAGCGCTCCTAGCGATGTTGCCAATGCCAGCCCTGCATGCGCTAAAGGTAAGACGAGCGCGTTCAACGCCAAGCTGGCGGCCATTGCATAAATGCCATAACGCACCGGTGTTTTCATATCCCGTCGTGCGGTAAATCCCGGTACCAGCACTTTGATCAGGATATAAGCGGGCAGCCCTACCGCGTAAGCCCGCAAGCTTTGCGCCGCAAAATGCACATCCTCCACGCCGAATTCATGGTACTGGAATAGCGTTGACAACAGTGGCTCAGCCAGCGCTATCAAGCCTATGCTGGCCGGTAACCCGGCCAACAAAACCAGACGTAGCCCCCAGTCCAATGCGTTGGAAAAGTTGGCAGGGTCTTCCGCCGCATGATTTTTTGCCAGATTGGGCAAAATCACCGTGCCTAGCGCCAGCCCCAAAATGCCGAGCGGAAATTCCACCAGCCGGTCAGAATAATACAACCACGACACACTGCCTACGGCTAAAAAAGAGGCGATCAAGGTGTCCAGCAAGAGATTGATCTGGGTGACGGATACGCTGAATATTGCCGGCAGCATCTGGTTTATGACGCGCATGACTCCGGGGTCATGAAAGCCCAGCCGTAAGCGTGGCATCAAGCCCAGACGCATTAATGCCGGGATTTGAAACAATAGTTGCACGACACCGGCGGCAAAAACTCCCCATGCCAGGGCTGTTATTGGTTGCGGCATTATGGGTGCCAGTCCGGTTGCGGCAATAATCATGCAGATATTAAGAAAAGCCGGCGTTATGGCGGGAACGATGAATTGTCCGTGGGCATTTAATAGGCTGCCGGCAAAAGCGACCAAGGCGATAAAGACCAGATAAGGTAGCGTGATCTGTAACAGCAGCACGGCTAGGGCGTGCTGGGTACCTTGCCATGCGAACCCCGGCGCAAGCAACCAGATCAGTACCGGCGCCGCTACGATACCGAGCAATGTCATCAGTATTAAAATGGCGGTCAAGGTGCCGGCAGTTTTATCGACAAACTGTTTTAACGCGGTTTTGCTGCATTGCCTTTGGTAATCCGCCAAGATTGGCACAAAAGCATGGGCAAACGCACCTTCGGCAAACAAGCGGCGCAAAAAATTTGGAATTTTAAAGGCCACAAAAAATGCATCGGTGGCCAGGTCAACGCCAAAAATACGGGCAATCAGCATATCCCTGACAAAGCCCAGAATGCGCGAAACCAGTGTCATACCGCTGACAAGCACAGTTGATTTAAACAGTTGCCCGCCCAAAACTTATCCTTAAACGCTAGATTAGAATTTGACAATGATAGCATTTATACGGATAATGTGCGGCTCAAACTTAAACCCTAAGAAATAAAGGCATTATGGCTAATACAGCACAAGCTAAAAAACGCGCGAAACAAGCGGAAAAAAGCCGTATTCGCAATGCAGGACAGCGCAGCAACTTACGCACGTTCATTAAAAAAGTTATTGCCGCCGTTAAGGCTGGCGATAAGGAAAAAGCACAGGCAGCTTACAACACTGCTGTGCCTATTATCGATTCTGCCGTCAATAAAGGCATTATCCACAAAAATAAAGCCTCGCGCAGCAAAAGCAGACTGAATTCAAAAGTAAAATCTATTGCTTAAGCATTGGTTTTATTTATAAAAAGGCCGGACTTGTGTGTCGCGGCCTTTTTTATTGCCCGAAATAATCGCTTATAAGGCTTCTGGCTTCCAGTAAATCGCCAGCCAATCGTTATAGGCCTTGGTATTGTTTTTTGTTTTTTGCGTATAATCGCGCCGATCAATACGGCTGTCGCCATTGATATCAGCGCAAGCGGCTCTTATCGACCAACATTGGTCTGTCCATTCCTGAAACCTTGCTAGTATCTCGGCATTCTTTGCAGTTTTATCGAGCTCATTGACTTGGTTGTCGTGATTTACATCCGCAAGCGCAAAATAGTCAATTGCAATGGTCTGGTTAATATAGCTGACAAAACGGGAGACGCGCGTATAAACACCGTAGAGTTTAGGTCTGGCGCAACCAGTCCCCCAGCTGGTAATGCCGGCCAGCACCCACTTGCGTGCCTGGATCACCATCAAGGGGCCGCCGCTATCCCCCTGGCAGCTGTCTTTACCGCCGGCGGCTAAACCTGCACACATCATGCTTTCAGTAATACTGCCTTCACCATTGCTGCTTTTGCATTGCGCGTCGGATTTGATAGGGACGACCACTTCCTGCAAAATGCTGGGGTAAGTGTCCTCGTTCTCATTAAGCAAGCCCCAGCCGATGACGGTAGCGTCGGTACCTGCCAATGTTGCTGTGCCTTTTATTAACGGCAAGCTGCTGGCATGGACAGGCTTGGTTAATTGCAGCAACGCCAAATCGTTATCCTCAGAACGGGCATTATAATCGGGATGGACAATAATGCGTTTAACCGCCACTCGCTGGCCTTTATCTACACTCAGATCAAAAATATTAGCGATGACATCCAGTGTCTTCACGGTTTCGCCCTGCATACAATGAGCCGCGGTAATGACCCAGGTCGGGCTGATCAGTGTGCCGCCGCAGAATTGTCCGTCATAAGGGAAGACATTTTTCACGGACAAGGACACCACCCAGGGCCACTGGCCAGGCGTGGCGTCATGGCCGCCAACAATGTTCGTGTCTGCGGCTTGCGCCGTTAACATCAGCGGCAGGCAAAGCGTTAATAAAACCACATTCACACATTTGTTAAATACCGTCATCAGGAATCTCCAGCAGTAAATATCGGCTTTGCAGTATAACATGCCCGCTTCGATTACAATGGTCGGCAAACCTATCTGATCGCTGTTCCGCACGCCCTGGGGCAATCCGGATGTGCCGATAATTTATTGCTGTATTTTGCACGGTTAGCCACATGAAAAAATTGGGACAACACTTAATTGAGAACAACATTATTTCGCAGCAGGAACTGGAGGCCGGGCTGGCCTTCCAGCAGCAGTTTGGCGGGCGCTTAGGGGAAGCATTGATTAAGCAGGGCATCTGTTCCGAAGAAGACATATTGCCTATCGTGGCCGGGCAATGGCAGCTGCCAAGGCTGGGTGACTGGCTAAAACACCAGCCCTTGCCTGCGGGTGTTGAAGACATACCGCTGCTGGGTTTCGATGCGGCTTGGTGGTACGCACAAAACGCCTGCCCGTTAGGCATAATGGACGCCTGTTTATGGATAGTCATGGATGATGTGTTTAATTCCTTTGTGGTGGACAGTGTGCATAAAAAAAACGCCCAAACCGTAAGGCCTGTTCTGGCGACTAACCATGAGCTTAGGCAGTTGTTGGTGTTGCTGGAAGGTGCCAGCGATTACCTCGCGGGCTATCACGCGGATGCCTTGCAGGATATGGCGATTGGCGCGCCGGTCGTGCAATTTGTTAACGACACGATACAAAGGGCTCTGGATGCCAGGGCTTCCGACATTCATTTTGAAACCTATAGGGGTATTTTTAGGGTCAGGTTTCGCGTGGACGGCGTCCTGCATGAAGTGGACCGCCCCGGCATAGGCATGCAGGCGGCGGTGATTTCGCGTTTAAAATTAATGGCGGGCCTCGATATTTCTGAAAAACGCTTGCCTCAGGACGGCAGGATCAGGACCCGTTTAAGCGGCATCAGCCTCGATATACGCGTGGCGACCACACCTTGCGTGATGGGTGAAGACATCGTCATGCGTTTGCTCATCAGTGAAGACAAAATCAGCAGCTTGGCTGATTTGAATATGCACGCCGACCATAATGCCCTGGTGGAAAGCTTGCTCAGGCAAACCAACGGCATCATCCTGGTGACCGGGCCTACAGGCAGCGGTAAAAGCACAACGCTGTATGCCTTTTTGCAGCATTTATTCAGCGAAGAGCGCAAAATCATCACGGTGGAAGATCCGGTTGAATATCAAGTATCGGGCATCACCCAAATACAGGTCAATGCGGAAATAGGTTTGAACTTTGCATCAGTCTTGCGTTCGGTGCTAAGGCAAGATCCGGATATTGTCCTGATCGGCGAAATTCGTGACAAGGAAACCGCAGAAATCGCTATCCAGGCTGCATTGACGGGGCATTTGGTGCTATCGACACTGCATACCAACGATGCGCCCGGTGCTTATGTGCGGCTGATGGATATGGGCATACAGCCGTATCTGTTGGCATCGTCAATCATCGGCGTCCTAGGTCAGCGTTTGGTCAGAAAAATCTGTCCCCGTTGTGCAACAGCGGATGCAACCGCCGGGCAGCAGGCCGAAACAATGGGCTGGCAACAATTGGCTGCGGATCAGGATAAAATACATTTTATGCGCGGGCAAGGTTGCCCACATTGCCTGGGTTCGGGCTATAGGGGGCGACGGCCTATTTTTGAGATGTTTGCAGCCACCGATGATGTCCATCATCAACTCACTAAAAACCCGGATGAGCTTAAAGCGGAGCTAATAAAAAACGGCATGCGTACCTTACAGCAGGACGGTATACTTCACGCCATGAATGCAGAAACCACCATTGAAGAAGTCATGCGGGTAGTTGGGTGAAATATTTTCATTACAAGGGACAGCGGCAGAATGGTTTGCCTGTTAAAGGTTGGGTGCTGGCGCCATCACGGCAAGAGGCTATCGACGATTTGCAAAAAAAAGGTATGCAGTTGTACACCGTCCAGGAAAACAAAGGCGCCATCACGCTAGCCGTCCCTCCATCCGAACTGCTTTCTGCCTTTTATGAATTGGCCAGTTTACGGAATAGCGGCATGCCGCTAGACCAGTCGCTGGGCATGTTGTCGGAATCCATTGAGAAAAGCCGCTTGCAAACGGCTTGGAAAGAGATGACGGGGATGGTGCGTTCAGGAATGAGTCTATCTGACGCGATGCTGTCATTGCCCGATGCCTTCCCGCGGTATTCGGCGCATTTGATCCGCATCGGCGAAGCCAACGGTGACACGGCATCGGCGCTGACTATGGCGGCGGAACGGCTTAATGAAGAGATCAAATTACGTAATGAAGTGCGTACCGCGCTGACGTACCCGTTTTTTTTAATTTTCGTCAGCGTGGCGGTGCTGATATTTTTATTCCTGACAGTTATCCCCAAGTTTGGTGGTATGGTCAAAGAAATGGGCGGCGACGCGTCCTGGTCCCTACAGATCATGATGGGCATTTCCAGCGGCATGTTGGAATATCTATGGATATGGTCGTCCGCGCTGGTGGTGGGCGGTTTTTATCTGAACCATTTACGCAAGCAGGGACGCTTGCAGATCTGGAAATATGCACAAAAACTTTCTTTTATCAAACAGTTAATCGAGGCATGGGAAGCCGTTCAGTTTTGTGGTAGCATGCAGCGGCTTTTGCAGCAAGGGGTCAAATTGCTGGAAGCGATCAGCTTATCCGCCGAAACCTTGCCTAGGGAAGAGCTGCGTAACCGCTTGCAGCAAGTCAGAAAATCGGTCCAACAGGGCGAAAGCCTGGGTGCCGCGCTAAAAGAACAGAGCTTGTTCACTCCTTTAGTGGTGCGGATGATCACCACCGGTGAAGCCGCCGCCAATTTGCCCGACACGATGAAAGAAATTACCCGTTTATACCAGCGTAACCTCGAAGAAGGTATCAAAAGGGCGCTGTCCTTGCTGGAGCCAGCCGTTATCTTTTTTATGGGGATTATCGTAGGCGGCATCATGGTGTCGCTGATGTCAGCCATTATGAGCGTTAATGACCTCCCCATCTAATGCCGCAAACCGGAAACACCAACCCAACAAACACACTCGAACACATGAACCGGAAAATGAATCAGCAACAAAGGGGCTTTACGTTAATTGAATTACTGGTTGTACTGGTTATCATCACGTTGCTGTCCAGCACCGTAGGTCCTAAGCTCTTTAATAAACTAAGCTCTTCAAAAGTAAAAGTCGCGAAAACCCAGATTGAGCTTATCGTTTCGGCGCTGGATACCTATCGCATAGACATCGGCGATTTTCCCAGCAACGAGCAAGGCTTGCAGGCCTTAAGGAAAGCGCCGGGTAATAGCCAGTATTGGGATGGCCCTTATTTGCCCAAAGACATCCCGTTGGATCCCTGGGACCATCCCTACCAATACAAAGTCCCCGGAACCGACCAGCCTTATGCCTTATACAGCTTTGGCGCTGATGGGCAGCCGGGCGGGGAAGGCAATAATGCGGATATTGGGCAATTCTAGAGCAGATGCAGCGTCGTTTGGGCGTAGGCCCTATAACATGCCGATTGGTTTTGTGAGCCCTTTGCATAAAGGTTTCAGCCTCTTAGAGTTACTGATAGTGCTGGTGCTCATGGCGTTAACAGGCGGAGTGACGGCCCCCAAACTGGTCAAGCTGTATACCCGGACTGTTGAAAGAAGCGAGCTCCAGGCCTATGCACAACAAATAGAAAACTTACGGGTGCATGTGTTAAAAAGCGGGCACAGCCTTTTATTAGCGGCAGGCGGCGGTGCCAATTGGCCGCCTTTGCCGACAGGTTGGGAAGCCAAGGCATTGCCCTCACTACGTTTGCTGGCCACCGGCATCACCAACGGCGGCGAACTGCTGCTGCAGGCATCATCCGGCAGGCTATGGCAGTTGCAAATGGCACCGCTGGATGGGCGTGTCCAGATACGCCCTGTTAACAAAGGCTAGGCTGGTGCATTTTGCCCCCACCCAACGGCCCGGATATGCGTAAGCAACAATTTGGCTTTACGCTGATAGAAGTGTTAATCGCCTCTGCCATTGTCGGCGCGGCAATGGGCCTGCTATTGCAATTGTTCACCAGTGCCACGGTGCGTATGCACAAGGCGGCTGGCCATGCACACATCATGCTGGCGCAAAAACAAATTCATGCCGCCCTGCAAACGCTTAACCCTAGCCTTTTAAATCACGGCGGCGGCGTGGCCGAAGGCATCACCTACCAATGGACAGCCGAAAAAAAAACGCCGGGCTATCCCATTTATGACGAAGGCATCATGACCCGAAAATTCAGCATTTATAACATCATTGTTGAATTGCAGCTGGCTGATGGCAAAACTAACCGGCTGCAATGGGAGCAGCTCGCGTGGGAATAAGCAAGCCGTCCCGCAAACACCTGGGTTTTACGCTGATTGAGGTCTTGATCTCGCTGAGTATTTTTACCGTGCTGATAGGGACCATGTTATGGGGGTTCCGGCAAGGTTTGGTGGCATGGGAAAAAGGCTCAAAACAGCAGCAGCTGATGCAAAGCCTGCTATTGCGCCATAACTGGTTGGGGCAAATGTTTAACCAAACGGTGAGCGCTGATTATTTACGTTACAACGAAAATTTTGTCCCGTATTTTAAGGGTGACGAGCAACAATTCAGCTGGATAACGGCAGCGCCATTATTGGATACGCCCGGCAATGTCCGTCCCGTCGCGTTAAAGCTGGAGAAAACGGAACAAAGCATGACGCTGTATTACCGCGAAGGCGAACTGCATACCGATCCGGGTCGCGGCATCAATTGGTCGGGATCCTGGGTTGAATTGATGAAATCCATAACAGCAGCAGCATTCATCTATGAAGCGCCTGCTTTGCCGTTGCCAGCCGAATTGGCGGCAACTGCGCTGACGCCGATGGAAAGGAAACGTTATCGGGATGTGCCGGAATGGATGAAAACCTACGATACCCGGATTCTATTGCTGATGCCCAGACGGGTTAAGCTGCATTTTATGGATGCCAAAGGCCAGGAACATAATTGGCTATTCAATCTGCCCGGTGTCGCCGACGCCTGGAGCCTGGAAGCTTATCTTGATAATCCGTAAAACGTCCCAGCAAGGCTTTGTGTTGCCGCTGGCGCTTATTATCCTGGGAATTTTAACCGGATTGGCAATGAGCTTAAGCGGGCAGGCGCGCAACAAACTACAGGAAATCCAGCGCCAGCAAACAGCATGGCAGCATGAGCTGGCCTACCGCTCCGTTTTGCAGCACGTCATACACATACTGCTGGCCGGAGAAACCGCCTATAACAGGGTAAGACTGGATAAGCTGCAAATTCCTATCGACGGGCAGACCGTAACGATAAAGGGCTTGGATGTCCAGATCCAGGATGGCGCTGGTTTAATGGGTTTAGGTTGGTATCGTGCCGACTGGATGAACCGTTTGCTCAGACAGCTGACCAGCCCGAAAAATGCTAACCGTATCAGTGATGAGCTCGCCGACTGGATCGACGCCGACAGCATCAGGCGTCGTAACGGCATGGAAGCCGCAGGTTATCTGGCGGCTAATAAGGGTTATTTGCCACGAAATGCGGCGATACGCACATTGGATGAACTGCTTGAACTTCCTTCAATGACGGCGGAACTTTATAATGGCAACGCTGAGCGGTTCGGACTGCGTGACCTGTTGCTGGTTGGCGGTACTGACCACATCAATGTCGCAACAGCTGTTGCTCCGGTATTACAAGCGGCGCTAGACTTATCTGCACAACAAACCCAAAAAATCATCAGCATAAGACAACATCAGAACTGGGCGCAGTTGGCAAAGCTGTTGCCCGAATATCATGAAGCCTACGGCGACTATGGCCCGTATACGCCCAGCAATGTTTACCGGATTAACATACGCAAAAAAAACGCCGCTGTATTAACAGCTATTATACGTTTAACGCCAAATAAACCAACACCTTACGAAATTGTAATATGGGACTACCCGGATAATGAACGTGGCTGGATATAAGCTTAAAGATTTGCAATATAGGCTGGAAACCGCCAAAAGGCGGTGGGCGCCGTGGATCTGCGTAACCGTACGCGAGGACGTATTACTGTATCGGCAATTACAGGCGGATGGCTGGCAAGCCATTGCGCCAGTGCAGGCGGCGCAGTTGACGCTGTTTGCCAAAGTTGTTTTGTTGATGCCGACGCGGTATTGCAGCTTCAAAGCTTGCCGGTTCCCCGTGCATCTAGTGACCGAAAAAGAATTGCCGGAAGCCGTGGGTTTGGATTTTGAAAAGTGGTCGCCATGGGGCAAACAAAGCAGCCACTGCTTTAGCCATCATCAGCTTGGGGATGAGTGGCAGGTTAATATATGGGTATGGGACACGCAAGCCGCCACCCGATTACAGCAGCAAGTTGAGCGTTGCACCCATATTATTCCCGAGCCGGCATGGCTTGCCGCCAGTGTGCCGGAAAACCCATCCTTGCTGATAGCCACGGAAGAGGAAACCGTTTATTACGCATTAATCGATGCGGCTGGCTGGGTGCAGAAGCTGGCGCAAGTGCAAAATCAGGGGCAGGCGCAACGCTATTGGCATGGTTGGGGCACGCCGCCGATCAAGCATTGCTGGATAACAGCCGCCGATGCAGGGCAATGGTATCCTGAAGCGCATGCGCCAGAATTGATTCCAGCCACAGCGGTGGCGCATACCCGGCTGTTAAACCTGACTCGATTGCCCGGCGTACAGGACTGGACTGACCCCATGAGCTTTCGCGGCTTAATCAGCGTGGCCGCCGTGATGTGGCTGCTATGGATGCTGGCCGATTTTTCTGTGTTGAACTACCAACAAGAGCAGGTACAGCAACAATTACAGTTGATCCGCAAATCGGCAAACCATGCGCTGGCATTGCGGGAGCAGGTTAAGGGCGGACAGCAGCTGTTTCAGCAGATACAAGGCTTGCGTTATAAACAACAACTGCCTGAATATTTAATCGCCCAGCTCAGCCAAAAAATACCGAATGATATTTGGCTTGATGCCCTGCAGCTACAGGAAAATGCCTTGGATATTAGCGGACGCGGCAAACAGGTTGTGCATTTGCTGCCGATACTGGAACAAATTAAAGGCATAACGCAAGTGCAATTGCTGAATGATGTGCACCCTGACCCGGCTACTGGTGAGGAACTTTTCCAAATCCGACTGATACTGGCTGGCGAATGATGAAAGAACAACTACTGGAACGCTGGGGACAGTTAAAAAACGCCGAGGGGGTCGATGGTCCATTAGTGCGCTGGGGTGTATTTTTCTCGCTGTTGCTGATAGCCCATATGTGGATAGTAGATCCTTATCTGGCATGGCGGCAAGAGCAGGTCGATTTAATGCAGACCAATAAACGGCAAATCAGCACGTTGATCGCACTGCAAAATTCGGTGGAAAAATGGCAGCAGGCCTTGCAGAAAAGTGAGGCGCAAATCGCACAAAATGGCGAGGCCTTTATCAGCGCCCCCAGTTACGCGCTGGCACAACAAAAAATGTATAATCTGGTACAGGAGCAAATTAGCCAAAACCTGTTGAAAGTGGAAAGTCAGCGTTTGCAGGACGCCAAAAGCGTGCCCTTGGGCGAGCAAATCGAGTTGCAAGTTAACCTGACCGGAAAAATGTTTGATATTATCAATTTTATTGATGCGCTAAGTCATGCGCCGCAGCTGTTTAACTTTGACCAACTCTATATCGCCGTCTCACAAAATCAGCAGGAAGCCACCATCAGACTGACACTGTCGAGTTACCGTCTGCAAATTGGCAACGCCAAGAGTCCGCAAGACGCCAAGGACAACCCAGTGGACAACCCAGACGAAACCGCCGTAGAAATTAAATAGCGCCCCTAATGAAAAAATACTACCTGCTGGCTTTGGTGCCGCCGCTGTTGCCGTTTATAAACCTGTGGCTGGAGGACGACGGCAATCTGTCGACGGCGCAGCATCCGCCGCAATTTAAGCAGCAAGACGCGATTATTTCCGAAGACACGAAGCAGCAAATATTGGCCCATAACTTATGGGACAAAGCGCGGGGACGCATTATCGACCAAAACCCGCAGCGCGCTAATCCACAACAACAGCAAGTGGCATCGGCACTGGCGCAATGGCAGCTCAAGGGTGTAAAAATGCCTGACATCGCAATATTGCAAACAGCCGATCATTTAAAAATATATCATCCCGGCGAACTATTGCCGGATGGCGCCCGGTTACAAAAAGTTCTTATTGACGGAATTATCCTGAAACGTGAAAACAAAACAGAAAATGTCTATTTATTTGGTAAGCGCTCTTAGCGTGGCGTCTAAACTTGTCCAAAGCGGCAATGCCCCGATAGGGAACGCCAGGACGGCGCATCTGGCTTTGCCGGATCACGCTATCCTTAACAGGCGGCTTGGCTTGTTGGGGGCATTCTGCCTGCTGGCGAGCTGTTCAATGAAACAAGTCAATATGGATCTGCCGTCAGTTTTACCTGAACCCGGCAAAAAAACGGCGACCCAAAATGTTGTGCCTGAATTTGAACCGCAAGGACAAAAGCTTACGTCAAAAGTATTGCCCGGTTTTGCCAATAAATCCATGCAACCCTTGACCGATAAAACTGCCGCACAACTTAAATTGCCCGGCGAAGAAATAGCGATCAATGTCGATGCAATGCCGCTCAATAATTTTATCCACATGGCGTTGGGTGAAATCATGGGCTTATCCTTTGAAATGGATGCCACGATCAGCAGCAGAAAAGAGCCGGTTACGCTGCATGTCACCCAGCCGGTAAAAGCCAGGCGCTTGCTGGGCATGATAGAACAGGCATTAAGGGCCTACGATATATTTTTAGCTTGGTCGCCCGAAGGCTTGCGGGTGTTGCCTATCTCCAAAGCGGCAACCACCGTGCCTCTGGTGGTCAGCGACCGCGGCAAATTATTGCTGAATATGGGCCGCGCGATGGCGATCATACCGTTGCGTTACGCCGAACCCGGCGAAGCCTTGGCATTTGTGCGGCATTTCCTGCAAACCGGCGCGATAGGCGAAGCGGTAATCAATACCCGATTAAATGCACTGGTTGTCATTGACATGCCGGATCGTATCGCCGCTTTCCAGCAAGCGGTCGAGCTTATTGATAACCCCAGTTTTGCCAATAAAAAATTGACCATGATACGGCCGGTCTACTGGCAGGCTTCGGACATGGCGAAAGCCCTGCAAGACTTGCTGCAGGCGCAGGACATACCCGTTGCCAAGACGGAAATCGCGCATGGCATACGCATCATTACCATAGAACCGATTAACGCGATAGTCATTGCCTCAGCCGAACAATCCTGGATTAACCTGATTAATGGCTGGATAGAAGAACTGGATACTGCGGAAGCGGCCGGCGAAGAATCCAACAGCTATGTCTATTTTGTAAAAAACACCAATGCCAAAGGCTTGGGGACTGTGCTGACCAGTATTCTGGGCGGCGGTGCCGCTGCCGGCGACAATCTGGCGCTGACCGAAAAAAGCGCTAACAAGGAAGGTGGTGACAATGCCCCGGTCAGCGCCATCAACACCAACCGCTCTTCACTGACAACCAGCGCTGCGGCGTTGAAAGACCAGGCGGAATTGGCCGAGTCGGCGTCAGGGAACGGCCTGCGGGTCGTTGTCGATCAGGAACGCAATGCGCTGATTTTTATCGGCACGGCACGGGCGTACCGCTCAGCTTATAACTTGTTGCAACAACTGGACAAAGAGCCGCGGCAAATCCTGATAGAAGCGACAGTTGCCGATATTACCCTGGATGACACGACCAAGCTGGGCGTGGAATGGCAAGTCAAACATCAGGACAGCAACGGCACAGGTGTTTTGGGCACGTTAGGTGGCTTGCTTCAGGCATCCGGTGGTTTGGGTTATGCGTTTGCCTCATCGGATATCAATGCTAGAATCAATGCCTTAGCTAGCGAAGGCAAGGCGAAAATCTTGTCCAGCCCGCGCCTGCTGGCCAAGGACAACGAGAAAGCGACGATACAAGTCGGTACGCAAATCGCCGTCATCAGCTCGGAAATCACCAATACGCAATCGGCAACCACATCAGGCAACAATCTGGCGCGTAACTTTACCTATGTCGATACCGGCGTCATTTTGGGTTTTACGCCGACCATACTTGAAGACGGCAAGGTGGAGTTGAAAATCAGTCAAGAAGTCAGCGAAGCCGGTGCGTCACTCACTAACACGCCGCCTATTTTTAAGCGTAAGGTAGAAACCGTCATGACCGCAGGCTCAGGGCAAACCATTATGATAGGCGGCCTGATTACCCACAACGAAACGGTGACTGACACCAAGGTTCCGCTCTTAGGAGACATTCCGTGGATAGGCTATTTGTTTTCAACGCTCAGCCGTGAAGACCGGGCCACCAATATGGTGATATTGATTACGCCGCATATCGTCACGTCATCAGCCGATGCCGTGTACTTGACCAAAGGTTTTCAGGATCAAATCAACTGGAACATGGAATCCGAGAAAAAAAATCCGGCGGCCGGTAAATTTAAGTGATGGGGGTCGAGCGTGCCCATTAGCTTGGGCATCTGAAGCGCACTCCGCATTGATAGCTTCAGTGCTTTTTTTGGGATACAATTCAAAACGGTTCTGCCATTTACTCCCATCTGATCGAGAAAACGTCTAAGTTTTGAAAACCGGCAACGCCTACCGTCACACGAAACGTAGGGCGCGCCGCGCGCGCCTTTTCCGGTACCGAGCCGCCGATGGCGCGCACAGCGCGCCCTACGGTGGAAAAAGGCTGAATAATGACCTCTGGCAAAAACTTCAACGCTTTTTGACTCAGATGGGAGTAGTACGTGTTTAGCAAAAGAATCTGAATTATGGGTGAGGACGTCGGCTCTCTTTTCAGATATGAATTTTAACATTCCCCATTACCTGGAAATAAAGCCCATGCCTAAACAATATTGTTCGCGGTTTTTTGCTTTTACCTGTTTGTTTGTTGCTTGGCTGGCCTTAGGGTCTTCGACTGTAGCTGCCCAGCAAACTGATACGCATCCCAACATCCTGTTCATCATCATGGACGATGTCGGCATTGATCAGATGCAGGCGTTCGGATATGGCGGCCTGACCGCACCGGCCATGCCCAACATTGATCTGCTCGCCAGCAACGGAATTCGCTTCCGCAACACCTGGTCCATGCCGACATGTACGCCGAGTCGTGCTGTTTTCTTCGAAGGGCGTTTTCCATTGCGTACTCAAATCAATGGCGCACTTGGCCCTGAAGATTTAGCTAACTCCATGGTTTCTCCATTTGAGATGAGCACTCCCAAACTTCTGAAGCAGAGCAATTATCAAAGCGCACTATTTGGGAAATTTCATCTAGGCCTGCAGGGTAACAGCCCTTATGGTTACGGCATGCCTCGCTCATTAGGCTGGGATTATTACTACGGATGGCTGGATGAAACAGGTGATCCGTCGTCCATTGACACTTCTGCAGGCGGCGTTGGCCCTGTTGGGACTTATTCTTGCGGCTTTGTGCCGACAGCGGCAAATGGCGGCGCCGATACCGGCGCTTGTTACACAGCTGACAATGCCTGTCAAGTCATGACGGGGACGGGGAAAAAATCCCCAGGTCGGGTGTGCCGCGACAGCGGGGGTATTTTCGACCCCAACGCGGCATGCCAGACGCCACGCCCATCAAAGATTAACTTTAATTTGCTGGATGCACATTATGTATCACCGTTGGTCATCAATCATGAAGACGGCACGGTGGAGCAAGTGCCATTAACGGATAAGCGTGCACGAACCTTTCGCGGCACTGCGCCGGTCGATGCGGCGATAGCTTGGATTAACCAGCGCCCGAAAGATAGGCCTTGGATGGCCACCGTCAGTTTCGCCACGGTACACACGCCGCTGGAGCAGCCTCCGCTAGCGCTGTTGCCGGCCAAATCGGTGGATACCAACGGCTTTGATTGCACCAATACCAAGCAATGGCCGGTATTGAGCAATCAGATGATAGAAGCATTGGATGCCGAAGTTGGACGCTTACTGGTAAAAACGGGGATTGCTACGCGCGGATCCAGGGGTGTGCTGAGCTATAACCCCAACGATACCAACACGATGATCGTGCTGGTTGGCGACAACGGTACGCTGGGCTACACCGTCAAGCAACCGTTTGACCCTAGCCGCTCCAAAGGCACGGCATACCAAACCGGTGTATGGGTGCCGCTAGTGGTCGCAGGGCCGCTGGTCAACAGCCCTGATAGAGATGTTACGCACATGACTAATATTGCCGACATTTATCAATTGGTTGGCCAGATGGCCGGCATCAATGTACAAAAAAAGGTCAAAAGACCTTTTGATTCTGTGGCTATGCTGCCCTATCTCACCGATCCTGGACACAAAAGTATCCGCACCTGGAACTATACCCAGACGGGTATGAATTTGCAGGCCAACGGTTCAATCAATGCGCCGTGCCAGTTTGCCAATAGCTGTTCACACATACCTGTGTCAAAAAGTGTCTGCGAGGACAATGGCGGGGTCTGGTGGGGTGCTGATGCTTCGAACCCGATAGTTCCTGCTGGCGGTTTAAAGTATTGTTGCGAGGTTCAAAAATATCTGAACGATCAAACCCCATCGCAGCCCACAGTTACGATACAGCCCCAGACCTCGGTCGGCATCCGTAACATTAACTACAAGCTGGTCCGTAACATCACTAAAGATTACGATGCTACTACGGATGCCTGCGTCGATAATCAGACCGATGAGTTCTACGAAATCAACGAAAACGCCCCGTTACCGAAACTGGATAAATCGGGAGATAATCTCCTCGATGGCACACTGACGCCTATTCAGAATGACAACTACCAGTCGTTGCTGGGAAAACTTAAACAACTCCAGGATAGTGTCGTCCAGTGTGAGGGTGACGGTAATCTGGATCTCGTTGTCGACAATAAAGATGTCTCAGGCTGGCAATATTTCCAAAAGCATGGTGGTAAGTCCAGCTGGTACGACATTAACCTTGACGGGCTGACGAACGATGACGATCTGACGATTATTCAGCAGAACCTTGGGAAATCTTGCCAATGAACGTGAAACGCCTGCAAGGGTTTCTTGGCTGTGCCAACCCTATATTTAGGGGTGATGTCTTATTAATAGGAGCCTTACTGGTGCTGATGGCCCACAGTAGCGGTGCTGCGACGGTTGCCGACGCTAAGTCGGCCGACAAGGCAATAGCGCAGGCACCGGCGGGGATGGTGCTGGTTCCAGGCGGCGAATTCATGATGGGCGGAGATTCAAAATTTTCGCGTCCCGATGAGCAGCCTGTCCATCGGGTTAAGGTGGATCCTTTCTGGATGGATGCTACTGAAGTCACCAATGCCGAGTTTCGACGCTTCGTTGAGGCGACAAAGTACGTTACAACGGCGGAGAAGGCTCCCCGTATGGAAGACATCATGAGTCAGTTGCCGCCCGGTTCGCCAGCGCCACCGCCCGAAAGTCTGAAGCCCGGTGCGCTGGTTTTTGCCTCGCCAAAATCGGAGGGTGAGTATTGGTGGAAATGGGTGGACGGCGCAGACTGGCGACATCCCGACGGCCCCGCAAGCAATATTGACGGCAAAGACGATTACCCCGTTGTGCAAGTGTCTTGGTATGACGCACAAGCCTACGCAAAGTGGGCCGGCAAGCGGCTGCCCACCGAAGCGGAATGGGAGTTTGCTGCGCGAGGTGGACTTAAAGGCAAAACTTATGTATGGGGCAATGAAGATCCCAATCACGGTAAGCCTAAAGCCAATGTTTGGCAGGGCAGTTTTCCGCAGAAAGACCTCGGGGGTGATGGTCACAAGGGAGCCAGTAAGGTGCGGACTTTCGCAGCTAACGGTTATGGACTGTATGATATGGCCGGCAATGTCTGGGAATGGGTTCAGGACTGGTATCGGGCGGATGCCTATGCCCAGTTTCCTGGCAAAAGCCTGTTGGAAAACCCCCAGGGGCCGCCAGACAGTTATGACCCGGACGAACCCTATATCCAGAAACGCACACAGCGAGGCGGTTCTTTTTTGTGCGATGAAAATATCTGTGCCAGTTTCAGACCCAGCGCGCGTATGAAATCCAGCCCCGACACCGGGCTAGTGCACAGCGGATTCCGGTGTGTGCGGTCAGTTCAAACGGCTCTGGGCAGTGCAAGCATTCAGATGCTGGTGCCGGACGAAAACTGAGTGCGTTCACCGGATGAAATTTAGCGCAAGGTGCGAAGCTGGTTTTGACAGGTATGGATCAATGTAAGGGAAGCGGATAATCAGTAGGTTTCGTTTATCCGTTTCGATGCGTTATTTAGGAGTTATTTTCCTCTGGTGTTTCCTTGACAGTATTGCTGTTTTCTTGCTTGGCTTTGTTGTTGCTATGCCGAAAGCGGTCTGATGTCACCCTCTTCAATAGACCAACAATTACAGCGTTTTCAACGTCGGTTAAGACTGTAGGTGCGAATACCCTCGCTGGCACAAGTTCCGCACCTGATAGCAAAACGTATTAACCTAATCTGAAACCGCTGTAAGTGCGTGTTTTAAAAGTCCGAGATGCTTCCAGATTTGAGTGGCTTGACCTGTATTTATGATTTTTTATCTTGTTTGAACAGGAAAATGACCTCTCTATTCTGCCAAAAATAAGGGCCGGTGGAGATGTTCGGGACTTTTAAAACACGTACTAAGACAGAACGCCTTAACAAAAAAGGGCGACCATAAACATGGCATTGTACGTTAGAACTACCAACGGAATGTTTCACATTGCACTTCGTTGGACAATAAAAAACCCGCTAAGCCTTACAGCTTGCGAGTTTTTGTACTGCTTTGCACCTTGGCGGATGCTTAATTGGCGGAGAAAGAGGGATTCGAACCCTCGATACGTTGCCGTATACACACTTTCCAGGCGTGCGCCTTCGACCGCTCGGCCATCTCTCCGTATTTCCCCCGTATGGCTACGGAAAGCCGCTAAGGATAGTGTAGTTTTTATTCTGTTGCAATGAATTTTATCCAGCCGCTTCTTCAGTGAGTGCTTCCAGCTCATCCCAGCGTTGGTAAGTCTGTGCCAATTTGGCTTCTAGTTGCTTCAATTCTTCTAGGGTGTTGGCGACAATATTTTGTTTCGCATTACCTGTCTGGGTGTAAAAATCGGCTGAACTGATTTGCAGTGTTAACGCGGCTTGTCGGTTTTCCAGTTCCTCAATCAGTGCCGGTAATTTGTCCAGCTCTTGTTGTTCTTTAAAGCTAAGCTTCTTTTTTTTGGTGGCAACGGGGGAGGCGCCCTGTTTTTTAGGTTCGGTCGGTTTTTTTACCGCTATGGCTTGTTTCGCTTCCTCAGAGTAAGCCAGCCAGTCGCTATAGCCGCCGATAAATTCGTTGACCTCGCCCGAACCATCCAGCACAAACACGCTGGTGACTACGTTATCGAGGAAGGCCCGGTCATGGCTGACCAGCAATAATGTGCCGTCATAGTTGACCAATTTCTCTTCCAATAACTCCAGTGTTTCCAGGTCGAGGTCGTTGGTTGGCTCGTCCATCACGATAAGGTTTGCCGGCTTAGTAAATAAACGTGCCAATAACAAGCGGTTTTTTTCACCGCCGGACAAACTTTTTACCGGTGAACGCGCCCTGGCCGGGGCGAATAGAAAGTCCCCCAGGTAAGACATGACATGCCGCCTGTTGCCGGCGATTTCGACAAAATCATTGCCGTCAGCCACGGTATCGACGACAGTCATATTGGGGTCAAGTTGGTCGCGCAATTGGTCAAAATAGGCGATTTCCAACCGTGTACCCTGGTCCACGATGCCGCTATCGGGTTCCAGTTGCTTCAGCAATAGCTTTAATAAGGTCGATTTGCCTGCGCCGTTGGCGCCAATTAGGCCGATTTTGTCACCGCGTTGTATCAGTGTTGAAAAGTGGCTGACGATTTGCCGGTCGCCGTAGCCAAAGCTGATGTCATCGACTTCAATGACTTTTTTGCCTGAGGCGTCGCCGCGGTTTAATGCCAGTTTTGCCGTGCCTTGGGTATTACGACGTTGGGCGCGTTCATTGCGTAACTTTTCCAGGGCGCGGACACGCCCTTCGTTGCGGGTGCGCCGCGCTTTGACGCCTTGCCTGATCCAGACCTCTTCATCGGCGAGTTTTTTATCGAATTCTGCGTTTTGGTTGGCTTCGTCTTCCAGTGCAGCGGCTTTACGGCGGCAATAATCGTCGTAACTGCCTTGCCATGAAACCAGGTTGCCGCGATCCAGATCCACGATCCGTGTAGCCAGTTTTTGCAGAAAAGACCGGTCATGGGTGACAAATAATACAGCGCCTTGAAAATTCAGGATCTGGTCCTCCAACCAGCTGATGCTGTCGAAGTCCAGGTGGTTGGTCGGTTCGTCCAGTAATAACACGTCCGGTTCGATTACCAAGGCCCGCGCCAGCGCCACGCGTCGCTTCCAGCCCCCGGACAGGCCGCTGATGCTTAATTCGCCGGGTAGATCCAGTTTGCTTAAGGTGGCTTCAACCCGTTGTTGAAAATGCCAACCGTTATGGGCTTCCAGCTTATGCTGCAGATCGCCCAGTTCATTCAGGCTTTTTTCGTCGTCATAGTCCATTGTTAAGGACAGGCTGTGATAACGGGTGATCCAATGTCCCAGTTCGCCCAGGCCGTCGGCGACGGCGTCGTAAATAGTCGCGTCGCCGGGTAAATCGGGGGCTTGCTCCAGCCAGGACAGTTTTAATTCGGGCTGTCGCCAAATGTCGCCGTGATCGGCATGGACATTTCCGGCAATAATCTTCATTAAAGTGGATTTGCCTTCGCCATTACGGCCTAGCAAGCCTACCCGTTCCCCAGCATCAAGCTGAAATTCGGCATTTTTTAATAAGGCGTGTGTTCCGTAAGCAATCGAGACGTTAGTTAAGCGTAATAAAGGCATGTTGGTTTTTTACCGGTGATGAGGAGGGGTATCAAATGACGGTTATTATATAGAACAATCGCCCAGTATTTCCGAGAACCTGCCTTAACGGAAGGGGTGGCTATTTATCAGTGTCTTCATTAAATGGCTGAATTATGAACATTAATGTAGAATAAGGCATACTTAATAAATATTAATACGGCTCAATAAATACTGCTAATATGGCTAAAAAATTGCTGATTGTCGATGACAGTAAGGTCTCAAGAATGCTGATTCGGGCACAAATCCTTGCTGTCCATCCTGAATGGGTCATCTCGGATGCAAGCTCAGGAGAAGAATCTATCGCGCTTATCGAGCAAGACCAACCGGATTACTGCATGATGGATATTAACATGCCGGGTATTTTGGGGACGGATGCCGCTGAAAAAATCCTGGAAAAACATCCGTCAATACGGATGGTCATTTTTTCGGCCAATATTCAGGAAACCCATCAGTCTCGCGCCAAGGCCATGGGTCTTGCTTTTGTTGCAAAGCCAGTTTCAGAAAAATCTATCGCCTTGGCCCTTGATTATTTTCAATGCGGCAATTGAACATGTTGTCGGAAATTCAGCTGGATGCTCTTGCCGAAATTTTTAATGTCGGGGCAGGTCGTGCAGCATCAAGCATCAGTGAAATCATTCATGATGAGGTAAAATTATCCGTCCCTTCCATCGAATTCAAAACCTCAGCTGAAATCAGCCCAGAGGCCTTGTCATTAAACCACGGCAGGTTTGGCACCGTTAGACAGGATTTCAGCGGCTCTTTTGATGCTGTTGCGATGTTGCTGTTTTCAGAAGACAATGCTTTGGAGATTGTACGCGATATGATGGGCTCACAGATGAGTCTTGACGATCTTGCTGAATTTGAGCAGGAAGCTATGTGTGAATTGGGGAATATTATCCTGAATGCCTGTTTGTCAGCAATGGCGGATATGTTGAGTATTTCTCTGGACAGTTCGTTGCCGGATTATAAAATCGCGTCATGCGATGACATACTGCACGCGATAGCCCACAATGCCGGGCAGGATTATATACTGGTCTTGAATATTGTGCTGACCAGTGCCAAAAGGCAGACGGAAGGTCAGCTTATCCTGTTGCTCAGTTCGGCGTCGTTGACCAATCTTATCCAGCATATTGATGGTTTGGTTAGCGGGATTTAAGCTTATATGCCTAGCCATATTCTGAACGGTGTCTTTAATGCCATCAATATGGGGTTAATTGTTGTTGACCAAGAATATAAGGTGTTACTCTGGAATGATTGGGTTTTCAAGCATACCCATATCAGGCAAACCGATGTGGTGGGGCATAAGCTTAGCGGGGTATTTTCAGAGCCTTTGTCCACGATGTTTTTGAATGCTATCAAAAACACCTTGGCATACGGGATGCCGACGGTGCTTTCCAACGCTTTGCATCGTTCGCCATTGCCGCTATATGACTTATCCGTGTGTGCGGATCAGAAAACTCGGATACACCAAGCCATCACGATTTCACCGATATTGTCACCGCAAGGTGAGAAATATTGCATTATTCAGATCACCGACCCGACCACCTCAATCAAGCGCGAGAAAATGCTGCGCTCGCATTCAGAAATTTTAAAGCGCGAAGCGGTCACAGACGCCCTAACCGGCCTTTATAACCGCAGGTTTTTTGATGAGCATTACGCGCTTACTTTTCATAATGCAATGAGGCAACAGCATTGCTTGACCATTTTTATGGTCGATATTGATTTCTTTAAAGACTTTAATGATTATTATGGTCATTTATGTGGTGATGAAATACTAAAAGCGGTTGCACAAACGTTAAAGGGCAAGCTACTTCGCGCCGGTGATGTGATAGCTCGTTTCGGCGGCGAAGAATTTGCGTTGATACTGCCGAATTTGCCTGTAGGGCAGGCCGAAAGCTATGCAGAAAAGCTGAAAGATGCCGTTTTTGATTTGGCGATACCGCACTGCAATTCACCGCTATTTAAGGTGACCATCAGTATCGGTGTGTGTACCGGCGTGCCTAGCGCTGAATATGACATACTTGGCAAAGCCGATGCTGCGCTTTATCTTGCCAAGCAGCAAGGGCGCAATCGCTGTGTTGCCCTGGCGCTGTAAAACAATGCTAACAGTCGGGTAATCTACAAATTAACTTTGGGGTAGATCATGAACAAATTAGGTTTTCATTTTATATGTTGGATGCTCATGTTGGGCAACACTACGGTATTTGCAGATAGTCGTGCAGTTGAGATCAATATCAACGGTATCGGCCCCGCTGTCGATGCGGCTGCTTTCGGAGCGGTCCGTCAGGTTATCGGGCATGCTGTAGCCGACGGTATTGTGGATAAGTTCATTGTCAACAGCTACGGTATTGAGGGCGGATTTTCTGCGTGTGCACAAGCGTCGCCGCAAACAAAAGAGTTTGTCTTTTTTGTGCGCCAGTTACGCTCTATTGTCCCCAGTCCGAAGACCACGGCCTATTCGGTAAATCCGGTGGTAAGCTGTACTAATGAGGTGACATTTTGCACCCAGGACGCAAAGCTTTGCCCCGACGGCTCTTATGTCAGCCGCATACCGCCTTCCTGCGAGTTTGCCCCCTGTCCCGCCAATTAAACGCCAGAGGCGCCCTCTATTGTCTAGCTTCACAACCCGCGCGGCTAACTGACTCACTCACCATTGCCATCCTGTGATGGTTGAAATATGCCAGACTTTGGAGGTTTGAATGAGATGCTGCATGGCGGCGGCATGCTTTTCAAACCTAGGCTTGCTATACATTTGCCGACATCGCGGACCAATCACATCAAGCTTATCCTCAGCCAGCCGATAACACGGTGCTTGGCTTTGCTATAAGGACTAACCATAGGACGGCATCTAGTTTTATGTTAGTAAAGGGATTTTTGCAAGGGATGGATGTTTTTATTGCCATCAGTGTTCCCTGTGGAGTTAGTGTAAAATAATGCTTTGTAATTATGTGGTGCGGTGTTGGCCGATCATTTATCGGCTAAGTAGGGTCAACAGTTTGCCGTTCTGGCAGGCTAAAACTGAATTTAATAAATAGGCGTGTGTGTGATGCAGCTGGATAGAGTAGCGACAGGTGGTAATGCAGTGCGGTTGTCTAATGACACGGCATTATTTTTTTTGAAAATAAATAATGTTACCCATTGGGTAGGCCGCTATGCGCCGCGTTTGTTCATGCTTCTTTGTCTGGCATTACCTGCCCACGTGTTGCGGGCAGAAGAGGCGGTTTATGAACTCTCGCCTGTAGCCCAGGAAATCAATGCCATTATCGCTACAAAACAGCATCCTTATCTGATGCCGTCAAATTTCGCCAATCGCGCGGAAGATCTTGATGCCCTATATAAAATGGCGAACTACCAGCTGTTATGGTTAGGCGATGGGCATGCAGAAAAAAATATTACCGACGTGCTGGGTCTGTTGGAAAACGCGACAAGCAACGGTTTGAATAAAGAACACTATGCTACGGAAATGCTGCAACGCAAACGGCAGGCCGCATTAAGTCTGGGTATGGACGCCTATAAGGATTTGGCAGACTATGACACGGCAATCAGCTTGTCGTTACTGCGGTTTTTGCATGATTTGCATTATGGTAGGGTCAATCCGCAGGGGATTAACTTTAACCTCAAGCTGAGGGAAAAAAAGCTGATTGATTTGCCGGTATTGGTCAAAAGCTATTTAGAGCAACAATCACTTCAGTCTTTGCCTGCTTTGGTGGAGCCTAAATTACAGCAATATCAAAAGTTAAAGTCAGCCTTGGCAAATTACCGCGAGCTCGCCGGAAAAGCCACGCCTTTTCAACTGCTTTTTGAAAAGGCGATACGGCCAGGGGATCCGTTACCCCAGCATGAAGAGCTGCGCCTGATGTTAACGACGTTTGGAGATTTGCCTGAAACACAAGGCGCCACTGAAAACTCGACCCATTACGCAGGCAGTTTGGTTGCCGGAATTAAGGCATTCCAGCATCGCCACGGGTTGGCTGCTGATGGCGTGATAGGTAAGTCAACCGCAGTAGAGCTGAATATCCCCTTGCAACAACGGGTCGCACAAATTGAATTGGCTATGGAACGGTTGCGCTGGTTGCCCGAACTGAGCTCTGATCCATCCGTTATTGTCAACATCCCCGCTTTCCAGTTGTGGGCATTCGAGAATATTAATGCCCCTGGCTCAAATGTAACGAACATGCGTGTTGTGGTCGGTAAGGCCATGAAAAATCAAACGCCTGTGCTGATGGCGACGATGAGTTTCATTGATTTTTCACCGTATTGGAATGTGCCTTATAACATTGTAAAAGAAGAAATTATTCCTAAATTAAGCCAAAATCCCAGTTACTTAGATAAAGAAAATATGGAGCTGGTTTCCAGTGCTGGCGTCAGTGCGTTTTCTGAGGCATCCATTACCCAGCTTAAACAGGGTTCATTAAGGGTGAGGCAGCGTCCGGGCAAGAAGAATGCGTTAGGCAAAGTGAAGTTTTTGTTTCCTAATAAGAATGATGTTTACCTGCATGATACACCGGCTAATGCGTTGTTCAGCCGGTCACGGCGGGATTTTAGCCACGGTTGCGTGCGTGTTTCTAATCCTGAGGGCTTGGCCGAGTTTGCACTTAAAAACCAGAAGGGATGGGATAAGGCAACCATACAGCAGGCCATGCATGCCCCTAAGATGCAACGGGTCATCTTAAAAAAACCGATACCGGTATTGTTTTTTTATATCACAGCGTTTTTTGACCAGCAGAATGAATTGATTTTTTACCCTGATATTTATGGTCATGATACCGTCTTGCAGGAAGCGCTTAAAAAGCCCGAAGATTTATCGGATCAACTGCTTTTTGCCAGCACTCCGGTATCGGCAGTGCCCGTAGAGTCAATCAAAACCGTAAACGCTATTGATAAGATAGTTCAATAATATTAGGCGCTTACCACGTTCTAACTTCGCCAGTATCCAGATGCACAAAATTGGCCGATGGATAATAGCCGACTCCGCCGCGCCGCATTGCTAGCGCCGCCGTTCTGAGCGTTTTTGTCGGAAACCCTTCAAGACGTATATCTATGGCACGGCCTTCCATGTGCAAGCTATGCTTGGCGACGCCGTAGCTTTGGTTGCGTAAATGTGCATTGGTGAATGGCGAACGGTAGCCAGAGATAACATGGAAGGCTTTGTTAATATCAAGGTGTTGTTTTAAATCATGCAGTTGGTCTAGCAACAAAGGATCGATGGGATGGACGGCTCCGGTATGGTAGTCGCGGAATAAATAATTAATTTCTTGTAGCGCATCACTAAGGTAATTGCCTTGCTCGTAGTATGTCAGGTTTAATTTATCGCCTGTATTGATATTGTGCAAGGCAATGGTTTTGTGCATAAAGCCGGTATGCGTGCCGTGCATGGCTTGATCCGGGCCGTTGCTGTGCTGTTTTTGTCCGGGGGTGCCCTGATGGGGGTGACGGCTACGGCTGTTGTGGGTCGGGATGGCCTTATGGGGGTGCTTGGCGTGGGTGTTGTGCAACGGGGCTTTTTTAGGGTGGGTATTGCTGTGGTAAACGTGCCTAACAGCCGCTGAGGCTAATCCGGTGCTGCTTAGCGCCAGTAAAGAGCCTCCTGCTATTTGCTTCAGGAACTGGCGCCTTGATGACACTATGCGGCTTTCATCAGGTACTGGCGTTATTGACGGGTGCTCATTCATATTTCAATCCAAGAGTTTTTAGCAATTTTGCACCAGCGAAGCTTAACGAAATCTTAAATGACCGAGTGCGCCCTCAGTTAATGTGGATGTATGCGGGTAAGATTGGTTTGGGCCTGCTTGCTTGAAAACGCTTGGGGTTTTTTGATCTATTGATATACTGGAAGTGCAGTTGCAGCAGTTATAGGTGTTGCCTGTATTTTATTGTAATGAATACGTTGCCAACGGATGACACTCATGAGTATAAAACAGCCTAATTTGTCAACTTACCTGACTGAAGTCAAATCGCTTTCAGATCGTATCGTGAAAGCCCAACAACCCATCCGTATCCTGGATGCCATTAAATGGGATGACAGCATTAAACAGACTTTTTTACAGGGGAACTGTAAAAGTCTGCCAGCAATTGATGTGGGCTATTACTCACAGCGTCCTTTAGGTTTTGATCCGGCGGAAAAAAAACACGAGTTTCACCAGATTGAGCGCGATTTGGTCCGTAAGCTCGGACAGCTTAATCCGCTTAGTGTGATTATGCGCCGTATCTGCCGGGAATATCAGGATGTAGTTTGCATGCTGGAGGCCAGGGGTACGTCGACGTTTTCCGATATTTCCCAAGAGTTGTATGGTTCATCACAGGATGTTTTTCATGTGGGTGACCCTACGATAGCCGATTTGGGCAGTATGATGGAAGCGACGTTATCGCAGCTGTTGCAATTGGATTTTTTGACGGAAGAACCTAAAACCATCAATGCAAAAGATGCGGTGGCCATACTCAATGAAAAGATCCAGGACGTGTTTCCTGGGGATGGGTTGCGTGCGATGATCAGTGATGGCATCGTCTCGGACGCTGCCGCAGGCACCGATTACGTTAAATTGCGCGCCGACGCCTTGTTCAATATGCACGACCTGCGGGTGCTCGAAGTGCATGAGATCTGGGTGCATTTGGGGACTACGCTTAATGGCATGGCGCAGCCGTATTGCACGTTTCTCGGTAAAGGGCCGCCATCGGCTACTGTGACCCAAGAAGGCCTGGCGGTGCTGATGGAAATATTAACGTTCAGTTCCTCGCCTGACCGCTTGATGCGCCTGATTAATAGGGTTCGTGCCATTACCTTGGCTGAACAAGGCGCTGATTTTATGGATATTTTTGCTTTCTTCAAGGCGAAAGGGCTGGATGATGAAGAGAGTTATACGTTCAGCAGCCGTGTTTTCAGGGGCAGCTGCTCGAATGGCATGCCGTTTACCAAAGATCTTACCTATATTAAAGGGTTTGTGTTGACATATAATTTTATGCGGCTTGCGGTCAGTAAAGGCAAGCCCGACCGCATCCCGCTGCTGTTTTGTGGTAAGACGATGATTGAAGATATGAAGGTGCTGGTCGACTTGGTGGAAGACGGAACGGTCGTGCCGCCGCGCTTTCTGCCGCCGCAGTTTAAAGACTTGATGGGGCTTTCGGCGTGGCTGAGCTTCAGCCGTTTTATGACCTCATTGAATTTCCGGCAATTAGAGCAGGATTATGCCAATATTTTGTGAACAAACTTTTGAAAAGACAAGTATTTGACGATAATAGCGTAGCTTGTGCGTCTGGCCTGCGTGTAAGCCGCGTACCCTGATTTTCTCCCTCCTCCTGCCCTAGACGCCCATTAGCCGGAGGGGCGGTTTTACAGTGTTCCCCATACCCTTCCTGGATTGCCGCCCGGGCATGCTCTGGCAGATTGCCGGTGCTTTTAATTGACAAGGCGGCTATGAATAAGACATATTTCTGTATATAAATACCCGGTCATAGCGTCGGTTTAGTCTGCGTTTCCCTATAGCGGCGACGCCAACATGGGCTTGTTTAGCGGTTATTGCCCTAGTGGCCACAACTACAGCCTGGGTTGTGGGAGCTTATATTTTTAAGTAGTAGATCGTCCGCGTGTATCGAATAAATTAAGGAGCCATGCTTGTCCAAAACCGACCAGACACAGAAACCGAGAGAGAGCGAAATATCTATTGATGCCTCACAGCTGCGTCCTGGTGTTCATGTGCGATTGCCCATGTCGTGGCTAGAGCATGAGTTTATGTTTAATTCCTTTGTGATTGCTGATGAGGAGCAGGCGCGGCGGATTGCGGCAATGAATTTGCCGCAGTTATTTTGCGACACTAAACGTAGCAAGGTGCAGCCCTTGCCTAAACAGCAGGTTACTGCCCCGGCTAACAAGCCTAGCGACGAAGAATGGACTCGCCTGTCGGCGATGAAGGCGGCGTTGATAGCGGAAAAACGGGAACGCGCCAAGGTGATGACGACGATGCGTAGACGTCTGGATAAAGCGCAGACCCATTATGCCGGCGCGGCAAGGGACGTGGGTAGTGCATTCAAATCCTTCCACTCAGAGCCTAAGGCAAGCATCCGGCAAGTTTCCGATATAAGCGAACGGTCAACAGCTGCGTTGCTTGCCGATCCTGATAGCGCCATCGTGCTGATTACAGAAAAAGGCCATAATGACGGGGCTGCCGCGCATGCCTTGTCGGTGATGACGCTGGCGCTGTTGTTAGGCAAGCAGGCGGCATTACCGGAAGAGGCGCTACGTACAATCGGTATAGGCGCATTGCTCCATGACATCGGCAAGCTGGCATTTCATACGTCTATTCTGCGTAGCCTTAAACGCAACAAATTTGAGGAAGCCGTCTACAAGACACATTGCCGGGTTGGTTACGACAATGCCTTGCGTGCGGGCAGCCTTTCCCAAGCCATGCTGGATGTTATCCTCCATCATCACGAGCGTGTTGACGGCAGCGGATTTCCAGACCAGCTCCGTGGTGAAGACATATCGTTTGCTTCCAGGGTTGTTGCCATCACCAATCATTTTGACAATCTCACCAATCCTATAGATCCTCTAAGGGCAATGTCGCCTTCCGAAGCGTTGTCCATGATGTGGGCTAAAGAAAAAACCTCATTCGACAACAATTTGTTACAGCTTTTTGTGCGGGCGATGGGCGTTTTTCCACCGGGCTCGGTGGTGCTGCTTTCTGACGGTAGGGTGGGCGCTGTCGTCGCATCGGCAACGGTAGACAACCCATTGAGTCCGCAAGTATTGATTTATGAGCCTGATGTGCCAAGAAGCGAAGCGATCATTATCGACTTGGTTAAGGAAACCTCAATCAAGATTGAACGGCCACTACGGCTAAGTGAGCGGCCGGATGAAGAACTTGATTATTTATTGCCGCGGCGCCGGATCAGCTGGTTTTATTTGGAAGGCAAAGGATAACGCGACTACTGGAGGACGGATAACCCCAAGCATGGGCTTGGGGTATGCACGTATGGCTTGGTGCCGGGGATGCTAGGGAGGTTTCTCCCTAGCTTTGAGGGGTGGTGGGTTACAAGATCAGATCAGTTACGGCCAAGCTGGTGACGCCAGTCAGCTGGATTGATATTTCCGCCGTACTGTCAGCGTCAGTGCTGCCTGATAAGATATGGGTGATAGCATCAAAACGTAATTGCCCGGTCGCATCAGCGCCGTCAAATGCCAGGTCGCCGATGAAAGTAAAGGGATCGTTATCCGGTGTTGCGGTATTGGCGTCAATTGCCGACAAGTCAATGAAGTCCGTGCCGCTGGTAAAGTCAGTGATGATATCGCGCATATAATGGGGTTCGCCGCTAAAGGCAAATGTGTCTGCGCCGCTGCCGCCGGTAAGTTGGTCGGAACCCGCATCGCTAGTCAGCAGATCATCACCGTCGCCGCCTTGCAGTTGGTCATTACCCAACCCGCCTGTCACTGAGTCGTCGCCATCACCGCCGTTGACTTTATCGTTACCACTGCCGCCATTGATGTTATCGTCGCCTAAGTCACCGTTCACGCTGTCATTGCCAACGCCGCCGTCCACGCTATCGTCGCCGGTGCCGCCACTGAGGCTATCGTTGCCTAATTCGCCCTCAAGGCTATCGTCGCTGTCGCCACCGCCCAGGCTATCATTGCCAGTGCCGCCGCTGAGAGTATCAATGCCCAGGCCACCGGTCAATGTATCGTTACCGGTGCCACCGTCTAGCGTGTCATCGCCGCTACCGCCATCCAGGCTATCCATACCCAGGCCGCCGGATAAATCGTCGCTGCCGTCACCGCCGTTGAGGGTGTCATTACCGTTGTCGCCATTGAGATCGTCATCGTCGTTGCCGCCATCCAGCGTATCGCTGCCGTTGCCGCCGCCCAGGCTATCAATGCCCAAACCGCCGGCTAAATCATCATTGCCGCTACCGCCGGTTAGGCTATCATTGCCGCTGTCGCCGTTGAGATCGTCGTCGTCGCTACCCCCGCCCAGCACATCGTCGCCGTTACCGCCGACTAAAGTATCGGTGCCTGAGCCGCCGAACAAATGGTCGCTATCATCGCCACCGTCTTCATGGTCATTGCCATTGCCGCCGTTCAGCGAATCGACACCCAAGCCGCCGACTAAATCGTCGTTGCCGTCACCGCCGCTTAAGCTGTCATCGCCGTCGTCGCCGTTGAGGTCGTCGTCGTCATTGCCGCCATCCAAGGTATCGTCGCCGTTACCGCCGACCAGGGTGTCGGTGCCTGAGCCGCCATGTATATCGTCGTCACCCTCACCACCGTCTTCATGGTCATTGCCATTGCCGCCGTTGATAGTGTCAGTGCCCAAGCCGCCGATTAAATCATCATTGCCTTCGCCGCCGCCTAGATGGTCATCACCCTCAGTGCCATCATGTTCGTCGTCAAATTTATTTGTTATGCGATCAGTGCTCATTGTGGTGCTCCAATGGTTGGTTGTTGTGTTATGAATCTGTTGTTATAGTCTGCAATAATTATTAAGCAGAAAATATGCCATAGTTATTAGTGTGTAAATAGCTGTTTACTATTAATGGGTTGTCATTTTTAAGGCAAGGTCTTGCCGTTTGTTTGAGAAATAGGCCTGCAAAATTTGTTGGTAAAACTCAGTGTCCCGACTTTTTTTGCAGGGTTTGTTAACTGTTTTTGCAGACTGTGTTGCTGAGGATGGGGTAAACAATAACGTCACGACACAAATGATACCCAGCAGGGTAGGCATCGCGTACCTTGCTTATCTGTGAGGTACGTGATGGCTGTCCTACACTCAAAGCCGGGAAATTATTTTTACACGAATCCTTAACAGACTATTTCCTATTTCACGCAAGTGGTTGCCGGGGCCAGGCTGACGGCGCGCGCAACCCTCAGGCCTTCATAGCTTAATTTGATTGTACAAGGCACTTCAGTGCGGGTTAACGGTATGTTTCTAGACCAGTTGCCATTGGCTTGTGGCAATAGTTTCATGGGGGTGTGAATGATAGTTCCATTTGCGCTGGTCAAATTCAAAGTTAAGTTCGCTAGCGCGGCTGAGCGTTGGGCGGCAGTCAGATTGGCCTTAAAAATAAGCTGGCCTCCTAGACTAAGCGTATTGTTTTGCCACTGAGCGCCCTGCAACATGAATTGGCTCACATACTTCGTGGGACTTACCCTGGCCGCCCAGGCCTGAATATTAGCGGTTATGGCGTTTGATTTGAGCGTGCGGCCCGTACCCGTTTCCTGCACATACAGGCTGAGTGGATAGATTTTGCCCGCTTGTGCGGCGGTCGGCGCCCATTTCAAATCTACCGTAGGCAGGTTGTTTTTGATATAGACTTTAGATAAGGTATAGCCGGTTGGCGCTGAGCCGTGTACCGCGAACGTGTCGTTTTCTGCATCAGACACTTGCAACGGGATCACTAAGGGCACTTCGCCGACTGTAACATCCCATTTGGTGTTGATAGGGTGCAGCACCGGTTTAGTGTCCGCTGCGACGGGGTGAAGAAACGCCTTAAGCCCGGCTATTTTCCCTAGTGGCGATGCGGCAGCGGCGAGCACGCCCGGTTTAAAGCCACTGCCGCTATTATCAAAGTGGCACGACGTACAACCGGCAGCACCGGTTGGCGCGACATATTCTGGACGTGCCGATACGTCAGTTGCGATGCCAACCAGAGTGGCGGTCCATAGTGCGGTAACAAGCAAATTATTGTTCATATAGGGTTCCCCTAGAAATATAGACTTATCTTTTCCTGATAACGGCTACGCGTCAGGCTGATCAACGCCAAAGGCCATCAGTATAGCCATTGGCGTACAAACGGGTTCATGCGTTTGTAATGGTAGATAAGCAGGATATATGCCACCGCTGATATTTATGTAACAATATGATTTTTATGAAAAAAATTAAGGCTATCTAAATGCTTGGGAAGTGGGGCCGGGTAGCCTGCAAGATTTGTCTGAAAATGCTGTGCTGCTCCCGCAATTATTGCAGTCCTTAACGGAAAGGCTTACTGGTGCAGTGAAGTTGGTTTCCGGCGGTTTATGAGAGCAGAGGAGGAGGGCTGACACAAGCCGTCGCTGTTCAGTAATCACCAAGGTCGGCCTGCATGGGTTTCAGACAGTTATGTTAGCGGGCGACACTGCAGTAGGGCACGCAATGCCTACGCTGCGGGGTATCGTTGATGTTAGGGCGTTGTTGTTTACCCAATCATTACTCCCACCTGATCGAGAAAACGTCTAAGTTTTAAAAACCGGCAACGCCTACCGTCATACAAAACATAGGGCGTGCTGCGCGCGCCTTTTCCGGTACCGAACCGCCGATGGCGCGCACAGCGCGCCCTACGGTGTGAAAGGGCTGAATAACGACCTCTGGAAAAATCTTCAACGCTTTTTGACTCAGATGGGAGTAGGTTTAGTTCCAGCGCGAAAGGGTTCAGGTCTCACGTTAGCGTTCGGGGTGGGCCGGAATGCTGTGGTTAAGATAGGGTTTACCGTAAGTAATTAAAAAATTAGTCGGGGACGCGATGATACAGGTTGCGCGTTACCACTAATCTTCACATTCATCTTCTTCCGACGCCATCGTGACCGTCCTGGCGACTTTGAGGCCTTCAAATTCCAATTTGATTGCACAGGATACTTTTTCAACATCGGTCAATGCCAGCGATTTATACCAGTTCCCGCTTGCTTGGGGGGTGAGTTTCACCGGTGCCCTGAGCGTGTATCCCTTGCTGCTTTTGACGCTCATAGTCAGGTTTGCCAAAACGGCAGCCCGTTGCGCCGTGGTCAGGTTGGGTTTGAATGCCAGCCAGCCGGCAAGGTTTAATTTGCCATCTTTCCATTGGGCGCTTAACAACATAAATTGGCTGATATTTTTAGTTACGCTGGTTCTGGCCGGCCAGACCTGGATGGTGGTCTTGACGGTATTGGATGACAAGGTACGCCCGCTGCCGGTTTCTTTGGCATAAACACTCAATACATAGAGTTTGTTAGCTTGGGCAGCCGTCGGCGACCATTTGAAATTCATGGTCGGCAGCTTGCTGGCGCTGTCGATATAGACGGTGGAGAAACTATAGCCCGTTGGTGCCGAACCGTGTAGAGCGAAGCTGTCATTGTCGGCATCATAGACTTTAAAAGGGATTACGAGTGGCGTTTCGCCGACGGTTATATCCCATTTGCTGTTAATCCCGCGCAGCACCGGATTGTGATTCACGGGCACCACCGGATGAAGAAAGGCTTTGAGGCCAGCCAGCCCGCCTTCTTCGAAAGCGGCAAGAATGCCCGCTTTAAAGCCGTTACCGTAATTGTCGTTGTGACAAGCCGTACAGCCCGAGGCTGCCGTGGGCGCGACATATTCCGGATATGCGGAGACATCAGCCGCCATGCACACCGCCGCTACCGTTATTGTTGCTGCAGCAACCCATTGTTTGTTCATACTTACCCTGCCCAATGTGTTAATACCGAAACCATTTTTTGTGTCGCCTTATAATCCGAGCCTGACCATGCCAGCAGACCGTCTGGCGTCAGGATGGCAAAATAGGGTAAACCGATTTTTAACTGACGATGGTCGGGATGTTGACGAAACTTTTCAAATTCGGGTTCTTTATCGACCAGTTTAACGGCGATGGCGTTATTGCGTAAAGCGTCATTTAGCGCTTTGTTATGGATGGTTTCTTCTTTAAAGGCGACACAGTTGGCACACCAGCTGGCGTAAAAATCGATAAAGACGGGTTTACCGGTTTGCTGGGCCAGTTTTTGCGCGGCCTGATAGCTTTTGTGCCACGTTATGCCTGCTTCTTCTTGAATAGCCGGTGTTGCGTCAGCTGTTGAAGGCTGGCTGGTGTCGGCAATGGCGTTTGCCTGGGCGTTGCCGGCGAAAGGTAGCTGCCCCAAACTCGCCACCACCAGCCATCCGCCGATAATTAAGGCCATCAGGCCGCAGTAATGGTGCATTTTCTGATTGGGTGCGGCATCGGCAGGCAATAGTGTCAACACATTGCAGTTTACTACGGCAATCCAGATAGCCAACATGCCGATGGCCAGCGATAAGGTCGTTGCCGGTGTCACGCCCAACACGCCCATGCCCTTGCCAAAATAAGCATAGGCAAAATAAAGGATCATAAGGCCAAAGGCGTATTTGATTTTATTCATCCAGTAACCGGCTTTGGGCAGTTTTTTAAACTTGACTACGCTAACGATAAAAAACGGAATGCCCACGCCAGCGCCGAACCCAGCCATCATGATGCTGCCTGTCGATGCGATGCCTAGACGGCCCCAAAAGGTCAACTGTTGGTTGACGGATTCCAGGGCTGCGGCTTGCTCGGCAATGTTATCGGCGACTTGCAACAGCAGCGCAAACACGATTGGCCCTACACAGGGGGAAATCACCAGTCCTGCGACGCTACCCATCAGCCAGGTGCCTGTTAAGCCTTTAACCTGTGATGAACGGTGATCCAAGTTATACACTTCATTTTGCATAAAGCCCAACTCATAAAAACCCAGTAGCGCCAAGGCAAAAAAGGCAAAAAACGCCGCAAAACCCAAGTTGATATAAGCCGATTGCATCACGGCGTTGAATGCGCCGCCCGTCATGCCGGCGATGAGTCCCAGCAGCGTATACGTGCCGACAATACCGGCGAGATAAACCAGCGCGTGCTGTTTTTCTTTGTGGGCAACACCTTGAGCCCTGTTGACTATGAACAGGGAAGTGATCGGCAGCATCGGATAAACACAGGGTGTCGCAACCGACAGCAGGCCGGCAAGAAACATTAAGCCAAACATCAGCGCCGTGTTGTCCTGGTTGCTTTTAAACAGCATCAGCAAGCTATCCATAAAGCCTTGCGTGGTTTCGCCGTCGCCGTTAGCCGCGCCGACTAGAGCGGGGGGCGGTAAGGGCAAATCGACTTGCGCGGTTTGCGGGCGAAAACACACATGGGTCAGGTCATTGCACAGCTGGTATTTGACCGTTAAAGGGAACGGCTGGTCAGTTAACGGTTGCTTACCGGCTTGCGCCAGCTCCAGCGTAAACTCGCCTTGCTCGCGCAGTACCTGGGCTTTGACCAGATCGTCGTAAGTGCCGGCCGGTTTTTGCAGGCGCTCGATGGCGAGCCCGGCGCCAGCTAGCTGTGTGCCAGCATCGAAGGTAACCGGAATATAACTGTTGTTAGCGCCGGTATTGAGATAAGCATGGTGGTCTTGCGGTATCTTTAAGCTGATCCGGTATTGTGCCGGCCATTGCCCGGCGTTTAATACGGACATGCCCAGGTCCGCCTTGGGTATGGCTGCTGATGCCATGCTGATGCCCAGCATCCAGAGCATAATAATTGCGCTGATCGTTTTCATGATGTCTATGTCTCCAGGCCCGACCTAAGAATTAAGTCAGGCACGCCGTTAAAATTTTAAATTAAATGATGCGGTCACCAAGTAATAGCTGAAGTTTGCAAAACTGCCGGCATGATTGCCACCCAGTTGGTAATCGGCGCTATGGTCGTAATATTCAATTCCGGTCTGAAATTTCAGCTGACTTAAAGGCTTCAGGCCGTTAATTTCCTTAGCCAGCTTGATGCCGCCGGAAACGGCGCCAAAGCCTGCCAAACGGTAATCACTGGAATAGACGCTTGCTTTAAGGTTATGCCCGACCGCCTGATAAAAGTCGGCCTGATCCTGGGAATAATAGCGAAGCCTCGGAATGAGTTGCCAGCCGTTAGCGATGGGCTGATGCCAGCTCAATTCCGTCGTGAAGGCATTAACGCCCCAATCGTCGGTGCTGAACCGGTAATCGGCATGCAGCGCCGCGTCGTTGAATTGCCCGAAATGACGCACGTATTGCGTCAGCCATGCCCACTGGAATTTTTCCTTGGGGCGTTTGTCGGCCTTGATGGCGTTGGCATATAACACGCCATTGAACAGAAAGGGTTCGTTAGGGTCGTAAAATGCCACTACTTTATACGGGTCTGACATATATCCGGTGCTGTAGCTATAGGTCACATTGCTTTGCAGCAATGAATCCTGGTCAATAATTTGCGATACGCCCAGCAGATATTGCTGGCTGGTTTTATGACGGACAAAGCCGACTGGATGGCTGTTCCACGGCGAAGGCGAGGGCTCAATTTCATCAAAAGCGACCGATGCGCCATAGTTCAGCGTGGTTAATTTTTTATTCAAGTCCAGGCTTAGGTTGGTATTGAAAAAGCGTGAGGTGTAATCGTGTTCCCTTGATAGTCCGCCGCCCACATTAATGGCGGCGGTATCCAGAAAATAGGTCAATCCTGAGCTGATGGCATCCCGCTGTTCGCAGATGGACGCGCCGCATTCGGATTTCGGCGATGCGCCGCTCATAATCTGTTTGATCTTGCCATTGGCAAGTTTTTGGTTATATACGGGCGATGCGCCGGAAATGGTGTCGCGTATCAGACTGACCGATGCGGTCATGGCTTTCCCTATCGGTGCCGCCAAGACGCCTTCAAAAATGTCCACAGTCATGCGTTTTTTGTTTTCTGAATAATTGCCGTATTGAAAATCGGCATTATAGGTTTCCTCAACGCGACCAGCCGTAGCGTCCTGCATTAAGCCGGGCAATGCCAGCGCGGCAAGGCTTAAACAGGCAACAAAAGCAGATGTTTCAGTATGTTTTAACGGTTTCATCGGAATTAACAAGTTGTTGTCAGGATTAGCATAGCGGTTAATTGCAGCCACAACCGCCGCCGCCACCGCCATAGCCGCCTGAAGCCGCTTCTTTGCTGAACGCCGTGTGC
Organism: Methylovulum sp.; assembly: GCA_030653435.1. Taxonomy (GTDB): domain Bacteria; phylum Pseudomonadota; class Gammaproteobacteria; order Methylococcales; family Methylomonadaceae; genus Methylovulum. Next base: position 15,792 of record JAURZI010000099.1, on the reverse strand, counting down.
TGGCGCAGGCTGAATTCGAGCGCATCGGGAGTTAACGCCATTTGCGGCAGCGCCAGATTGCCGCGTTGCCTAGGCAAGACATTAGTGCAGGCGGCGCTTGATAGCGCCAGAGCGATGGCCAGAATAGCTGTGAATCTGCTCATGACGGCTGTGCGGAGCTTAACAGTTGCGTGATTTTTTGTTCCAGGCCGGTAACGTCGGCGCTACTGAAGCCATGATGGATATGCTGGACCACGCCTTGTTTGTCGATAATAAACGACGTCGGCATCGATTCGACGACATAACTGTCGGCCCACTCGCCTTTGCTGTCGCGTAAAACAGTAAAGCCGACCGGGAATTCTTTAATAAATTGATCCGCCTTGGCTTTATCTTCATCCAAATTGACGGCAATAACTTCAAACCCTTGTGCTTTCAGCTTGCTGTACAAGGCATTCAATAACGGAAATGAGGTGCGGCAAGGTGCACACCAGGACGCCCAAAAATCCAGGTAAATAACTTTTCCGGAAAATGCTGTCAGTGCGACGGGTTGGTTTTGTTGCAGCGTGGGCAGGGTAAATTGCGGGGCGGGTTCACCGATGTCCGCAGCATCGACGGTAAACGTGCAGGCGAGGGCTAATGCCAGCGTAGAGAGTTGTTTGTAGATCATGGCTGATTCCAGGTTAATAGTAAGGCGTGATACCTAACAGATTAAGCAGAAACTATGCCATGGATGTTGATGTGTTGATTATCCTGCGTCTTAGGCCTGCGCTCTACCGATTACGGCAAGCATGCGCTGACGGGGAAGGTGGGACACTGCAATTTTTGTATGTTGCTGCAATAATGTCCTGACAATTATTGCAGGGATTTTCTTGTTGTGTAAGGGGGGGGGCTTTATGGAGTTGGTACGCATCGCCTACCTGTATTGATTTGTATCAACACAAAGGCTGGCTGAAAGCATAGGTCGTAGTGCCGCATGTTACTTAGGGGCCAATTGCTGGAGGTGCAATTTGACCGCAGGTTATTGATTGGCATGGGCATCTATCTGTCCAATTCAACGGGCATGTTTGTCGCAGTGCTGTTCAATGGGGGTGGAGGCCAGTAGTTTAAAAACAACTTGCACACGGGCATCGAGATGGCAAGGCAGGATATAGCCTATTGCACCGGGGGTACTGCTGACAAAACGCAGCATGGCTTCTTCTGACGCAACCACATAAGGCGGGGTGATGCCCTGAAAATATTGCTCATTCCAATAGGCTTCCAACGCTTCGGGGCGCTTTTTAAACAGGCTTTGGGAAAATGCCTGCCGTAGCGGATGTTCCGGGCTTAAATTAAGGGGTATCCAGCGGCTGCCCGAATCATTGAGCAAGGTTTTTCTAAGGAAGATGTTTTCCAGCCGTTTGGCGCTCATGTCTTTAAGTGTTGTTTCAGGCCGCGTGATCACTAGAATTTCATCAGCAGCCACGGAAGACAGAGACAGCCCAACGCCGCATAGTGCCGCAAGCCGCAACAGCTTGAACAAACGTACGGTCATGATTAAAAAAACATCGAGATTGATGTGAAAAACCCGCTGGGAGCGACATACTCATTTTTGTCGCCAAACAGGTATTCCGCTTTAATCGCCAAGGGGGTAAAAGGACGCCATGCCACGCCAGCTACGCCTATGTCGGTGTTAGTCGGTATGTACCGGTGCGTGCCAATGATGGTTTCATAACGGCCTATGACAAAAAAATGTTCGAACAACGGGGCGACCCCTTGAATGTATAGGCCTTTTTCATGTCCCTGATAGTCGTCGGCAGTGCGGTAAATGGCTTCCATTTCAATTTCATAACCGTCTTGTTTCCAAAGCAAGTCCAGGCCAAACAAATCGTTCCTGGTTTTACGGGTGACGGTTTTATTTTTATAGTCGATAAACGAGGCGCCTAGTTGCAGTTGTTCAGAAACATCGAAGGTGATCCGGCCTCCGATGGCATTTTCAAAGCCGAGCTCGTTATCCAGAACGTCAAGGTCAGTGGAGTCGTCGGCATAAACGGACACATCCAGGTTATGGTCGATGACGTCGAATCTTTGGGTCAGCATCAAGCCGCTGGCATGGGAGGTGAACAGCCGACGCTCTGTCACCAAAGGCCTGGTCGTCGTCCAGATCAACGGTGCGGCATGTGTGATATTCCAGCGGCCGACGGGGGTTAAAAACTTGCCTATACGCAAGGTGGTGGATTCCGTGGCTAATAAATCAACATACAGGCGTTCGGCGCGTATGGCATTATTGAGCGTGTCTATGCCTTCTGTGGAAAGCCAGTTATCGACTTCCACTTCAGAAAAAAAACGTATCCGCTGATGGGGCGACCAAGTAATGAAAAGGCTGAGTTCATCGAGCGTGGTTTTATTTTTCAGTGATTCAGGTTGCCGATAAGAAGCGTTAAAGTAGCCGCCCAGGTTCAAATTGGCAGCCGGCCAGCTAAATCCTCGTCCCCACTGGTATGATGGCGGCATGCTAGTGTCTCCGGTATCGGCTAAACTGGAATAGCAGCCTGGGCCCAGATAAAACAATAATGCCGCGAGCGGTTGTAAACGTTTGAACATAATGCTTTTGATTTAACTAAAGGAAAGATGGATGACTATCCGCAATACGTTACTGATGTCTTATCTGTTAATTAGTCTAGCATCAGCGTTGTTGATTACTTTAATGATTTTCGTACATCTTCAGGAAATTTTACGCGCAGAAATTGAAGACAAGCTCAAGTCACAAGCGACGACCATTATGCAGCAAATTGATACGACATTGTTTGAACGCATGGAAAACATGGCGATGTGGAGTCAGCTTGAAGTGATGCAGGAAGTCAGGGTCAGGGATGTCGATAAACGCTTGTCGCATTTTCTCAATGAACTGCATGCCGGTTACGACGGTGTTTATGAACAGATTTTTGTCGTTGACCAGGACGATGAAACCGTCTCCGCCAGTGATGCCGGTATGATAGGGACACGTTATCAACAGTCCCGCCCGTGGTTGACGGCGACCCATAATAACCATACCCATTCGTTGCAGCATCTGGACACCAACGACGGGAAACTGTATTTTTCGATACCTATACCCGATGCGTTTGAGTCAGGCGTGCTAGGCCGTTTATATGCCGGATTTGACTGGAAAGAGATTTACCGTTTGCTGGATGCGCCGTTGCCGTTCAGTGCCTCTGCACAGTCCTATGCCTTGCTGGTGGACAACAACGGACGGCTGATTGCCAGCTCTTCGGAGTTGCGTAACAACCCCTTTAAATTCGATAGGCTGTCAGAAATATTAACGCTGATGACGGACGTTAGTGGCTCCTTGACGACCCAAGCCGACTTTCTTGACAATGAATATGTCCTGGTGGGTTATGCCCGTTCGCCGGGATACCGCACCTTCAAGGGATTCGGTTGGTCGGTGTTGATTTTGCAGCCCAACAAAAGCGCCTTTGCGCCGGTATGGAATCTATGGCAGGCTGTTTTGGTGTTTTTATGCCTGACGCTGGCGCTGGGGGTTATGGTGTCTTTCTGGATGTCAGCAAAAATAGCCCGACCGATTGTGCGGCTTGCAGAATTCACCCGCGATTTTATGCAGGGTAAACAGGCCGTGCCGCCACAGCTAAAATCCAGCCGGGAGCTTATCGAGTTAAGCACACAATTTACGCTGATGATTAACAATCTGGAACAATCCAGGCAAGATTTGGTGCGGGTTGCGAAGCTGGCGGTCATCGGCGAAATGGCGGCGAGCATGGCCCATGAAGTGCGTACGCCGCTAGGGATTTTACGATCTTCGGCGCAAATTTTGCAACGTGAGCCAGAACTTAGCGCCATTGGCCATGAAATGACCGAATTTATACTCAGTGAAACGCAACGCCTTAACGGTTTGGTGACGACGTTGCTGGAGTGTGCGAAGCCCAGGCCGCCTCAGTTCAGCGAACAGAACCTGCATCATATTATCGAACACACTATGGAGTTGCTGCACAGCCAGGCCGATGCCAAACAGGTTCGGATCACGCTACGCCTTAGCGCCAAGAAACCATTGCTGTATTGCGATAGGGATCATATCATCCAGGTGTTCCTGAATTTAATCATGAATGCGCTACAGCATGTTGAGCGGGGCGGGCGCGTTGAATTAACCACCCGCAACCAGCCCAACGTCCTTGAAACATTGGTTAGCGATAATGGCGCCGGTATTCCCGATGCCAATAAGCCCAAAGTGTTTGAGCCTTTTTTTACCCAGCGTCAGGACGGCATAGGTTTAGGATTGACGGTTGTGCAACAGATCATTTTCGCCCATCATGGCAAGATTTTTGTTACGGACAGTGATTATGGCGGCGCCTGCTTCCATGTCCTGTTGCCCCTTACCCCATCAACCCAGGAACCGTAAACGATGCCCCAACAAAGTATTGTTGTTGTCGATGACGAAGCTAAAATGCGCCGTCTTTTAGAAATTATGCTCACGCAAATGGGCTATGAGGTATTGCAGGCTGAGGATGGCCTTGCCGCGCTTGATGTGTTGTCCTGTCATGAGGTTGATCTGGTCATTACCGATTTGCGTATGCCTCGCCTGGATGGCATCGGTTTGTTAAAGCAGTTGCGTGAACAGCAAAACGATATTCCGGTTATTGTCGTGACTGCTTACGGTACGGTGGAAAGTGCCGTGGATGCCATGAAATACGGTGCCAGCGACTATATCGTTCGTCCGTTTGAGCTTGATGCCGTGGAAGCGGCTGTGCAGCGCGCGTTGAGGCTAGGTAGGGTGCAGCGGGAAAACCGGTATTTGCGGCAGGAAGTGGAACAGGGCTGGCGCGGTTTTGTTGGCACGAGTGCGGCGATGCAGCAGATTTATACACAGATTGAACAGGTGGCGCCGACCAAAACCGGTGTGTTGATTCAGGGGGAAACCGGTACCGGCAAAGAGTTGGTCGCCCGCGCGATTCATAATGCGTCACCCAGGGCGCAGGCTTTGTTTGTACCGATCAATTGCGCCGCGATTCCTGTTGATATTTTAGAAAGTGAATTATTTGGTTACAGCAAGGGTGCATTTACCGGCGCGAACAAGGAGCGCATCGGTAAATTTGAGTTGGCCGATGGCGGTACTCTGTTCCTGGACGAAATCACCGAAATGGATTTTAATGTCCAGGCCAAGCTTCTCAGGGTATTGCAGGAGCGCACACTGGAACGGTTGGGCAGCAACCGCACGATAGCGGTTGATGTGCGCGTCATCGCTGCGTCCAATCGTGATCCCCGCCAAGCCATCATCGACCAGAAACTGCGCGAAGATTTGTTTTACCGCCTGAATGTGTTTACGGTCGTGTTGCCGCCGTTACGCGAGCGCCGCGACGACATTCTGCCGTTGGCTCATTATTTTTTGGAAAAACACGCGCGGGAATTTGCATACCCGTTTAATGGTATTGAAGCGGATGCGGCATTGTGCCTGACGGCCTATGCCTGGCCTGGCAATGTCAGGGAGTTGGAAAATATGATGGAACGGGCGATAGTCTTGAGCGGCGGAAAATCGGTCACAATAGGGCATTTGGCCAGCAACATCCTGGAAGATGATCTATCGGAGGATCAAGCACCGCAGCCACCATCCCCCTGTGGACAAGCGGGCAACAGGCCGGGGCTTAATACACAGGTTGAGCAACTGGAAAAACGCCTAATCCAGGATGCGCTGACCAAGACCGGTGATAATAAAGCGAAAGCCGCACAATTGCTGGAAATCAGCGAACGTTCTTTGTGGTACAAAATCAAAAAGTATTTTTGATGGCTTAGCGTTTATCTGAAGATTAGTTTTTCTTGTGACTCAACCAAATAATCGCCTAGCTCGTTGTTGAGGCTAGCAAATTTTAATCCGTATTCAGTGTTGTCCGCACCCGAATGTCGGGCAACAGTGGCTTTAATATTGAAAACTTTGCCTGATTTAAACCGTAAATTCAGCGTGACTTTTTTATTGATGCCAAGCTTTTCGCCCGTTGCGACAAGGACACCTTTGCTGGTAATGTCCAGCACATTGACAGATAAGGTTTTGCCAAAACCGAATAGGTTGGAAATATCAATGGCGGCGTTAATATCTTCGCGGATGACGCGGGTAGCGACACGCGAGTTTTTTATGGCATCTGTTTCACTGTCGGTAATTAAAGTGTCAGTGGCGTTTTGGGGATGTTTCAAATCAGACATGGCGCTATACCTATGGCGTTATCACAATAAAATGTCCCGCTGTTTATTGCCCGCGTTAACCTCAGCAGTGGTGGTTTCGGCATAAATGGGGATTTCAACAGACAGAAAACCTTTTTGATTGTCGCTTGTAACTATGGAATTATCAACCAATAAAATAGGCTGGTTGTGGTTTGTTGCATGCGTCAATACCTGTTGCGTGATTTTTGGCGGGCAGATGGCGTTCCTGCCATTAGGCATAAAAAGTCATCGCCCAGAACGCGACGGTAGATGTTGCGTGCTTGCCCCAGGTTAAGCGGTTATTTAAAGACCAGCTTAATTTGCGATTCCAGTAAGTAATCGCCGAGTTCATAGTGGTAGTGGTCAAATTTTATGCCATATTCATGGTTTGCCGTATCTGAGCGGCGGACAATAATCGTTTTGATGATAAAAGTCTTGCCGGATGCAAAGCGCAGGGTCAGGGTGATTTTTTTATTGATACGGAGGTCTTTGGATGTCGATATCAGTACGCCTTTGCTGGAAATATCCATCAACTGCACAGGAATCGGCTTGCCCCTGGCAAATAAATTCAGGTCACTGATAAAGGCGCTAATGTCCTCACGGATAAAGCGTGTTGCAACACGAAGGTTGTTTGTCAAGCCTGGGTTGGGCGAACCGAACAGGGAGTCATCTTCAAAATTCAACATCGGTATTCATCCACAGTCAGTTATGGAAATCGGGATTAGGCGTAAGTATTGACTGTAAGTCGGCCAATTTCAAATGTTGATTTATGTGAACTTTTGCAAAAACTGTAATAAAAACGGCTGGATCCGCTAAAATTGAGCTATTGTAAATCTTTTGTGCTTGGGATTGATGTGGGCGATGAACTTGTTTATTCAGCTGATCATTAAAGTTTTAATTATTATTCAATTGCTTGGCGGATTTGTTGTGTATGCTAAAGTGCAGCAGACAGTAAATATTGCCTATTTGGCACAGGGGCAGGATGCGCCGCCAGCGTTGTCAAATTTGGATCCGTTTATTAAAAATAAAGGTATGGTCGGCGCAGAGCTGGCGGTTGCTGACAATGCCACCACCGGGCAATTTACCGGACAGCAATTTGCGTTGAAAAAGTTCATTGTGCCACAGGACGGTGATGTCGCCGCCGTCTTCACTAAGCAAATTGCCGGCAAGTTTAGTTTTGTTGTGTCAATGTTGCCTGCCGAGCCACTGATTTCTGTTGCCGATTTGCCGGAGGCAAAACAGGTGTTGATATTGGATGCGGCAAGTAGTGATGATAGTTTGCGTAACGGGCAATGCCGCAATAATGTGCTGCATCTATTGCCCAGCCGCGCCATGCGTGCCGATGCGCTGGGGCAATACCTGATGAAAAAGCGCTGGGGCAAATGGTTTTTGGTGGTGGGCACAGCCCCCGGAGATCGTTTGTTTGCCGAAGCGATAAAGCGCTCTGCCAAGCGTTTTAATATGGACATTGTTGCAGAAAAAACGTGGGAACACACCTACGGTGCCAGACGGACGGCTCAGGCGGATGTGGCAGTCTTCAGCCAGTTGGATGATGACTATGATGTGCTGGTCGTTGCTGACGAGCAAGGCGTGTTTGGTGAATATCTGGATTACCGCACCTGGATGCCGAGGCCGGTGGTCGGCACCCAGGGCTTGGTTGCCACAGCATGGCATCGCACCCATGAACAATGGGGCGCAACACAAATCCAAAACCGCTTTCAAGACCAGGCAGGGCGCTGGATGGAAGAGCAGGATTATGCCGCTTATCTGGCTGTAAGAGCTGTTGGTGAAGCCTCTACCCGTACGCAATCAAATGAACTGAAACCGATAAAAGACTACCTGCTAAGTGAAAAGCTGGCCTTGCAGGGCTATAAAGGGAGCCCGTTATCGTTTCGGGCCTGGGACGGGCAATTGCGGCAACCGCTGTTACTGGCTGCGCCACGCTCATTAGTGGCGGTTGCGCCAATAGACGGATTTTTGCACCCTAAAACCGAACTGGATACCTTAGGCTACGACCAGCCGGAATCTACTTGCCAGTGGGGTAAATAATGATGAAAGGTATCCGTATGAATAAAATTGTCACAGGACTGTTGTTATCGTTGGCATTGGCGGGATGGGTTAATGCCGAAACCGTGTTTGTCACATTGGAAAAGGATAATGCGCTTGCCGTTGTGGATCCGGTGGCAGGCACATTAATAAAAACCGTACCGGTGGGCCAACGTCCACGGGGCATAGCTATTAGCCCGGATCATAAGTTTTTATATATTGCGACCAGCGATGACAACACGATAAAGCTGTTTGATGCCGAGACGCTTAAAGAGCTGGTCAAGTTACCGTCTGGTGATGACCCTGAAACCTTTGCATTAAATCCGGCAGGGGACAAGCTGTATGTGTCGAATGAGGATGATAGCCTGGTAACGGTGATAGACATTGCGAAAAAAAAAGTCATCAAGCAGATTAAAGTCGGCGTCGAGCCTGAAGGCATTGCCGTCAGCCCTGACAATCGGTGGCTGGTCAGCGCTTCCGAAACGACCAATATGGTGCATTGGATAGATACGAAAACCAATGAAGTCGTTGAAAACACATTGGTTGACCCACGCCCGCGCGCCGTGAGTTTCACCGCCGACAGCCAGCAGTTATGGGTGACGTCGGAAATGGCCGGGACGGTTACGGTTATGGATGTCAAAACCAAACAATTACTTAATTCCATCCGTTTTGCGGTAGATGGTGTGACTGCCGATAAGATCCAGCCGGTCGGCGTCGTCATTGATAAGGACAGGCGCAGGGCTTATATTGCATTGGGGCCGGCCAATCGCGTCGCGGTGGTCAATGCCCAAAACTATGAAGTGGAAAAAGTGCTGTTGGTAGGTGCCCGCGTTTGGAATCTGGCCTTTTCACCCGATCAAAAACGCTTATATACGACTAACGGTGTCAGTAACGATATGTCTATCATTGACCTGGAGAAGTTGACCGTGACCCAATCGCTCGGTGTTGGCACTTACCCTTGGGGTGTTGCGGTAAAACCATGACCCCAAATATCGCATTATCGGTTGAAGACTTAAGCTTTTCGTACAGTGCCAAGAAAGCGTTGGATCAGGTCAGTTTTACTATACGTGCGGGTGAATGCACCTTGTTGTTAGGGCCTAATGGCGCAGGAAAAAGCACGCTGTTTGCGCTCATTACCCGGTTATACGATACCCGGAATGGGCATATCCAGCTTTGTGGCTATGACATTAAACAGCAAACCCGCAAGGCGTTGGGCATGCTGGGCATTGTTTTTCAGCAAACCACCCTGGATATGGATTTGACGGTGCAACAAAATTTACATTATCACGCGGCGTTGTATGGCATGAGCCGCAAACAAGCGAATATCAATATCCAACAGGAACTTGAGCGGCTAGCTATGTATGACCGCCGCTTTGAGAAAGTGCGCCAACTTAATGGCGGGCATAAACGCCGCGTTGAGATCGCTCGTGCCTTGCTGCACAAGCCTTCATTGCTGTTGCTGGATGAGCCTACCGTAGGTCTGGATGTGCCTAGCCGATTGGCGATAGTCGAGTATGTCCATCATTTGGCCCAGCATGGGAATATGGCGGTATTATGGGCTAGTCATTTGATTGATGAGGTTTATCCTGACGACCATCTTATTGTTCTTCATAAAGGCCAGGTAAAAGCCAACGGTACGGTCAGCGATGTATTGGGCGCAACCGGCACGGCAGCGATAAAAGACGCATTTTACCAGTTGACGCAAGGGGGTGAGGCATGAATATCATGCACTTTTGGCGGGCGCTGTGCGGGATAGTCGGGAGGGAGCTATGGCGCTTTGTCACCCAGCGTGAGCGCTTCATTTCAGCATTGGTGAGGCCGTTAGTCTGGTTGTTTGTGTTCGCCGCCGGGTTTAGGGCGGCATTAGGCCTTGCCATCAGTCCCCCTTATGAAACCTATATTCTTTATGAGGTGTACATCACCCCCGGTTTGTGCGGCATGATCCAATTATTTAACGGTATGCAAAGTTCATTATCTATGGTGTATGACCGGGAAATGGGTAGTATGCGTATGCTGATGGTATGCCCTTTACCGCGTTGGTTTTTATTGCTCAGTAAATTGCTGGCGGGCACTGGCGTTTCTGTCTTGCAAGTCTATGTATTTTTGGTCATAGCGCGCTTGTATGACATACAAATGCCCTGGCAGGGTTATTTATGGGTGTTGCCGACCTTGATATTGTCGGGGCTGATGTTGGGGGCGCTAGGGTTGTTGCTGTCATCATTCATCAAGCAACTGGAAAATTTTGCCGGCGTGATGAATTTTGTTATTTTTCCGATGTTTTTTATGTCAACTGCATTATATCCTTTATGGAAACTCAAGGAGTCCAGTGCGTTGTTGAACAAGCTGGCGCAATACAACCCGTTTTCGCAGGCGGTTGAACTCATCCGCTTTGCCTTGTATGGGCAATTTAACCTGCATGCCTTTATTTATACCTTGCTTGCTTTTATCGTCTTTATGGCATTCGCCATCATGGGCTATAACCCGTCCAAAGGAATGATGACTAGGAAAGGTGCGGTTTGACCATGCTGTCTGTGCAACCCCAACATGTTATTAACAAGATATTCCGGTGGATATCCCATTGAAAAATTCATTTTTCCTCATTATCCCAAAGCAAAAGTCGGACACCCGGCGCCTCAAAGAGTTTGAAACTAAAAGTTTGGAACAATGGATTGCAGAATTGCCTATAGCTAACCCGTTACTGGCGACGCGGTTGTTTTATGACCTTATTACTGAGTTTAATACGGTGAAAGCACCTCCCCAGTTAAGACTTGACGCATTGGAGCAGTTAAGACCTAGTTTTTTGGCGATTGAAGATTATCTGCGTTCAATGTTGGTGCGGTCAGGATTTCCAAAAGAGGATAACGACAAGAAAACACTGGCGAGATTAGTGTCCATCGAAAAAAACATCACGCTGGGCTATTGGATGATACTTAAAGAACTAACCGAGCATGATATCGGTTGGTTTCAGGGCAAGAGTGCCGCGCTCTCCATTCAGCGTTGCATTAAAGGGCTGAGCGGCATTATCACCAGTTTTTTTATGATGGGCATGCCGATACCCGATTGGCTTTGGATGGATGTGCATTCACTGTACAAGCTCAGTGTAAAAATTAAAAAAAATACCACGCAAATCGCTGTCAATGAGGCCAGTCACTGTAATAAAACCAGCAGTCCTAAAGAGTGCTATGTTCAGATTGTTTTGCTTAGCCTGGCTGACCCTGCTGGTTTGATGCAAAAAGAGATAAAATTGGTCTATGATTTTGCAGAAACCATAAAGTCATTAGTCAGCTTTAAGAAAGAGGCCGTTTCCGGGCAACCCGTGCAATGCGTTATCTTAACGGATGAAGACAAGCCGCCGCATTTTCAGTCCGGCTCCGATATTGACGTTGATTCGGCTAAGCTTTATATCGATTTTACTAAGCTGTATCAAGCCTTCGAACAGCAAAATATTCCGGTTAGCGACACCGATGCAAGATTTAGTTCTATGCATATAGCTAAAGATATGGCCGAAAAGCCTACCATAGAATTACTTGATTACCTTAAGCAAAGATGGTCAGGCACTAGTCTGCAAAGTGCACCTTTGTTTAACGATAGGCTAGATCGGTATCTTGCGATTGGACTGACGTCTACGTTTAAATTGCAAAAAGCACTGGCCACGGCCTCGGAAGACCCGCCTGAAGTTCTGGCCCAATCGGTATCGAACCGGCTATTATCCTGCGTATTTAACAAACCGGGCGTTTTGTCCGTGGGTAGCTTGGTAAGCTTTCGAAGAATAGACATGCCGGAACATAAGCGTTTTTTGGGGATAGTCGACGTGCTGGTCGTCGAAAAAGAGGAGGGGCGAATCAATTTTGGCGTGCAATTATTGACGCATCAATCCATTCCAGTCGCTTATTTGCCACTTAATGCCACCACTAGCGAACTCCCTAAGCAGGCGTTATTTTATAAAGCTACGGAGCAAGACGGGGGCAGCTATATCATCACCGATACATTCCTACTTAAAGAGGATGATATTATCCGATTATTCATAAACCAGGAAGATTTCCCAATTGTCCTGAAAAAGAAGAAAAATATAGGATTGGGATACTGGCAGTTTGAATGTCTGCGAGTGGCGGAAAAAAGAAAATAGACACAAACCGAAAAAGCTACTATTTTATCGCCTTAGGTATATTGTTTTGCAGATAATATACAAAGCGCTTGAAAAGAGATTTCATCGTGGTAAGTTGTCAACTAAGCCGGTATTCGTTGATGGCATACTGCTTTTAAAGAGGGGAGGATTGTTTCAGCAAAAGTGTTTGTTTTAAAAGCTGAGTTTGGAAAAACATAGAAAGCATTTAACGTGACGATTCAATAAATATAAAAATAAACATGCTACCGTGAGGATGAGAAATGAGTAATGAAGAAAACGCAAAAGAAACAGTAGAGTCAGCAAAAAATATGGCCAATAACCTACTTTCTTCAATGATGGGCTTAAAAGAAAAGAATCCTAAAGCTTTCTTTGGTGCAATTGGAGGAGTCGTTGCGATACTAATTCTAATGATGATGAGTGGCGGCGGGTCAAAAACTGTTTCCGGACCAGTGATTAAAAATCTTGTGGTAGGGCAGCGTTATGTATTGAAAAGCGCAAATGCCTATGACAAAGATGCAACGGTTCGTTTGGTTAGCGTCCCCGGCACCATAGCGGCGTATGATGATACCGAAGAAGCTGATAGGGTTGGTGCTTGCCAGCACATGCCTCAAGGCACTCCGGTATCTATTCTTGAACTTCAGGAAGCTTATGGAAAGAAAAATACCTATGCTAAAGTTCAAATTGAAGAAGGTGAATGCAAAGGAAATTCAGGCTGGGCGTTATCAGTTGATGTTCAGTAAAAAAGTATTGACAGGATTTGAATAGTCCTTATAATACCAAAAATAAATTGCAGTGCGGGAATAGCTCAGTGGTAGAGCACAACCTTGCCAAGGTTGGGGTCGCGAGTTCGAATCTCGTTTCCCGCTCCAAAAAATTTAAAAAGCCGCGAATATCGCGGCTTTTTCATTTGAAGTTTATGGCTGCGTAGCAAAATGGTTATGCAGTGGCCTGCAAAGCCATCTACGCCGGTTCGATTCCGGCCGCAGCCTCCAATAAAATCAACCGCTTACGGGCGGTTTTTTTGTGCCTGACGTTTATTTTTATTGCTTATTTAGCTAATAATAGGGTAAAAATAGCTAAAAAAACAATATAAGAGTGGTTAAAACCACTCTGTAACGTCTTGGCATGGGGTCTATATCAGTTATGGCGACAATACGGCAGCGCTCCGCGGGTAGCTGGGAAATTATTATTAGGCGCAAGGGGTTGTTGCCAAAACCGCATTACGCCAGTTCTGAAACACGGGAAGAAGCTGAAATTTATGCGGCCGGCATTGAGCGGTTGCTCGATCAGGGCATTGTTCCGGCTGAGTTGATTCATACTGAGGAGATTAGGGCGCAATCGGTTGATGAGTGGGCGCGGGAATATTTGCATATTGTGTCCATTTCCGAGTCTGACACCATTTTGTTGAATGCGCTATTGCCGGTTATGTCGGGATGGAGAACGTCGGCGCTAACGATTGACTGGGCGCAGGCATGGGTTACGTCAATGAAGCGAAAAGACAAATTATCGCCATCTTCGATACGTCACAAGGTTGGCGCGGTTGCGCGACTCTTCGACTGGTGTTGTCGTAATAATAGTCTGTCATCAAATCCTCTTCGTTTATTGCCTGGACGCTACGCCAGTTATACTCCGTCTGACGGTGAGGCTAAGCTTGATATTGAGCGCGATAGGCGGCTATTGCCTGGTGAATATGAACGTATTTTGTGGATAATTGATGGTGGTGTTCCTGGTGGCCAGCAGCGCGGCATTGTGCAGGATAATGCCCAATGGCGACTTATGTTTGTATTGGCCGTTGAATCGGCTATGCGCCTACGTGAAATGTACACGCTGTCGATAGATCAAGTTGATCTAAATAAACGAACGATATTTCTTGATAAAACAAAGAATGGCGATAAACGACAGGTGCCTTTATCATCTGTTGCGGTTTCGGCGTTGTCAGCATGGCTGGCGTCTGGCGAGTTTGTTTTTAACTTTTGGGATGGCGATCCGTCGTCATTGCGAAGGACGACGCTAAAATTGAGCAGAAAATGGGCGACGATCGCTCGGCTTGCTGGCTGCGATGGATTACATTTCCATGATTTGCGGCATGAAGCCGTTTGCCGACTGTATGAAAAAACAAATTTGAGCGACTTGCAAATTGCTAAAATCAGCGGTCATAAAGATTTGCGTATGCTCTCGCGTTATGCAAACTTGCGTGGCTCTGATCTAGCAGAGCTGATGTGGTAATTAGCCATATTTTGAAAAATCAATCATTGCATTCCGTGGTCTGCCTTTTTTTCTGGCTGGCTGTTGCTTAGGAGTTTGTTGTTTTACCGATTCGCGCTGGCGTTGCTGCTGAGCTGCTTTTTCAGCCAAATAGCTAATGAGTTGATCGGTTACAAAGCGCCAGTCGTCACCGAGTTTAAATGCCGGAATATCACCAGATGCAGCCAGGCCGCTTATGTATCCGGCGCTCATTTGCAGTAAAATTGCGGCTTCTTTGCAATTAATGATAGGTTTCATAATTTTGCTTAACTTATTGATTAATTTGTTATTGATATTCAATGACGCAATGTTTTGCGTCATTTCGGCCTGCTAATTTGCGTTAGGCTGTTCTTGGGTGAAGGTTTCAGGTTCCGGTTTGTCTTCGAGAGATTCACTGTGTTGTAATCACCTTTTCTGAGTTTAGGCAAAAAGAGATTTTGTTTAATGAAACTTCTAATCATAGTTATAGCTGTATTTTTCATGGCAAATGAAGCTTTCGCAGCCAACCAGAAGCTTGTGCAAAATGAAGCGATTAATTACGTCGGGTGTTATGAAATTACACTTGGCCCTTGGTTGCCAGACATTAATCTTGGTAAAGATGAAGAAATATTTATTACACCACCAAAAAAAATAGAGCTTCAAAAAATAATAGGGAAAAGCGATTTTGAAAAAGGAAAGCTGTCAATGCGTGCAGTTCTAGGAACACGAGCAAGTATTCATCAAACCTCATGGTGGGAATTAAAAAAGAAAAACAAGCTTTATCTCGTATGGTCAACCGGGCGCAGTGGGCTAACAATGTACTTGTACCCAACTGAGTCTAATTTGCGAGGTTTCGCTGAATCGTTTTGGGACTTTAATCGTGGTACACAGCGCAGCGAAGTATTTGCTCGCTCAATTCCATGTATCAAATAGCTCGGCTGCAGGTTTGCTCATCATTATTTTTGTTGGGTCGCGAGTTGGCTTCAGCGAGTACTTCTGGGCCTAACAAGTCAGTCAAAGGGACGCGCCGCCCGGTGGCGGTTTTGAAGTTTTGTTTTTATCAGGGTTCGGCGGCTTCGCTCAAATCCTGTAGGCGGCACGCCCCTGTCATAGAAAAGTAAACCCCTAATGACTGTTATTTTTTCATCCCTGTAGCCCGCACACCATCCTCCTTTTTTAAAAAAATCAAAAAAAGCTGTGGTTCGGTGCGGCAAGTTTATTCTTCATGGCCGGGTTTTCCG
>JAURZI010000008.1 GCA_030653435.1 Methylovulum sp. | reverse complement strand
GCTTTTTCCCTTCTTTTCTTATGATTTTCGCAGGCATGTCTACTTTCTTACGTTTTATGATTTCGTTTTAGCTTTAATCTCAAAATATAGGAATAATGTCCATCTATTTCTTTAGTCTGTCATAAAATTGAGGCTGCACCCCTGCGAAAGCCGAGTTTTTGGCGGGTTATGATGCGGCGGTGACGGACTGGGTGGTGCGCCACCCGGAATTTGCCGAGATTATCGAGCGGGCGTTGGATTCGGTTGAGTATGTCTCGACGCGTTTGGCGTTTGATTTTCTGGTGCTCAGCATTGGCTTGCCCGAGGCATTGCCACCGGCAGAGCTTACCCGTCTTGAAAGCAAACTCGGTTGCCTGAGCGGACAGATGTTCTATGAAATCTCGGTGGAAGCCAACCAACTGATCGAGCAGTCGTTATTGGGCAAAGATCAGGTGACCCGCAGTGCGTTACGGCCGATCCGGAGGATGCGCGATAAGCTCGACGGTTTGGGTTTTCTCGATTACCGGGTTGCCCCTATCGTCAGCACCATCGATTCATTGTTAGGGCGAATCCCTGATAAAGGCGCGATTGAAGGCAGTGTCTTGCAAGAGATTCTCGCCACCGCCATGTTGTTGGCCGATCCCGATAAGACCCGCCGTCACGGTGAAGGCTTGTTGGCGGCTCAAAGTGTGACGGCCTCGGAGTTTGTTGAGGATGAGGATGTAGAGGGTATTTTAGCGGAACCGGCTGCGATGTTGGTCATGCCGACAGGATCGCAAGAACCGCAATCATTACCTGAGGACAGGCCAGCCCTTGCTATTCGCCAGGATGCCATCCAGGTTCAAGATAGCTTTTCCGATTTGTTCGATGGCATTTTTGATGATGATGACGCCGCTTGGGAAGCCGACGTATTGCCTGACGGGGCGGCTGATGCTTTGCCCGCACAAAGCAAGGCGGTGAGCCAAACCCAGGCAATTAGCCTATTCAATTCCGATGATGAAGAGGACGACGGGCTTGACGTCCTGGCGGCAGAGGAAGAGCCCGCAGTTACTTCCGGCCAGGATTACTGGTTCTGAAGCATTCATTTTTCAACCCATACGGGGCAAACCAGTGTCCCTATCGGGTGGTTTGCCCCGATTAACAGGAGCAAACCATGAAAAACAGAACATTGCACAAGGCGTTTCCGATAGTGGCCGCCGCGATTGGCAACCGCTTTGGCATCAAAGTTTGTGTTGGCGGTGATCAGGCCTATACCGACGGCCAGTCGATCCAGTTGCCAGCTTACGACGGCGACGATCCGGATTACCAGGATTTTGCTTGGGGATTGCTGGCGCATGAATCCGCCCATATCCGCTATTCCGACTTCACGCTCCAGTATGACGGTCCGGTGTTGCGGCGGCGCTTGTGCGGCGCGATTGAAGATGTCCGCATCGAGCATGAACTGGCGAAAGACTTTCCCGGTACCCGGCTGACATTGCGGACGGTGGTTGAAAAAATGATCGCCAACGGTAGCTTTACCTCCAGCAATCCCGATGACCATCCGGCCAACACGCTGTATGGCTATGTCTTGAAAAGCCTGAGGGCGCGGGTGCTCGGCCAGGCGGCGTTGAATCCCTTGGTTGCATTGAGCGAAACCGCATTGAAGGCACATTTTCCTAAAGGCGCGGTGTTACGGCTAAAAGGCTTGTTGTCGGAAGTGCCTGAAGGGCTAGAGTCGGAAAGCGATTGCCTGCAGTTGGCAGACCGTATCTTGACGATGATCCAACAGGAATGTGAACAAGAACAGCAGCGCAATCATTCATCGCGTTCTGATGAGTCTAGCCACTCTGGACAGGATGAAAATAGTGCCCAATCCCCACAAGATAATTGCGCTGACGAGTGTCACGCGGAAGGTGAAGATGAAACGGTGGACAACCCAGACGATGACCTAACGCATCAGCCTAAGGCCGCATCATCACATCCTCAAGATAATGACGGTGACACCGGCATCCCGGAATCCAACCCGATATTGGAGGCGTTATTCAATGCAGGGGATGGCGACATTGACCCCGATATTTTCGACACCGTCAAGTCGGCACTGGCGTTGGCACAGGATAGCGTTTCAGCCGTGGTTCTGCCCATCGGTGATGAGCCCATGTTGGATGAACAGGCCGGCTTGGCATTGTTCCGTAAGGTGCAAGGCGAATCGGTAAAAATCCGGGCCGCATTGCAAGGCCTGGTGCAATCGCAAAGCCTGACCCGTCCGCAGCCTGGCACGCGGGGACGGCTGGATGGTAGGCGCTTGCATCGGGTATGTTTTGGTGAGACGAAGGTGTTTCAGCGCAGTGCCGTCAAACCCTCGCCGAATACCGCGATCCATCTGTTGCTCGATAAGTCCGACAGCATGGGGTATCAAGTCAACGATACGCGGGGACAGGCGATGGGCACGCGCCTGCCGATGGCGTTGGAAGCGACTCTGGCATTGGCCTTGGCGTTTGAAGGGCTGTCGGGGGTGAATCCCGGCATCACCGCTTTTCCGGGTGACCAAGAGGGCTCTGTTTACCGCTTGTTGGATCACGGCCAACGTATCCGGCAGCGGGCGGGGGCTTTTTCGCTGCTGGCTAATGGCGGCACGCCGATGACCGAAGCCATTTGGTTCGGTGCCGCCGCGCTGCTGCGTTGCCGGGAACCGCGCAAAGTGCTGATGGTGATGACCGATGGCCAACCGGACGATATGGTCAGCACTCTAGCCATATTGCAGCGTTGCCGTGACAGCGGCATCGAAACCGTGGGTATCGGTTTAGGGATAGATGTCAGCCATCTGTTTCCCATCGCCATCACTATTAACGGACTTCAGGAGCTGAGGGTGCAATTGTTCGAACTCTCGAAATCGCTGTTGTTGGCGGCCTAACTCCCTGCCGGTTATCAATAGCCCAATCCTTGGCCTCAAGCCAGGTGGTTGTGGCTATTGATGACTGATCTTTCAAGCGGTTTTTCCCCTGGCTTTGTACAAGCCGAGGCCAAGGGAAAAACAGACACTTCATGCGTTCTTTCGGGAATGCTGGATCCGGTTTCGGCCGGCGTTCCGTCTTTAAGCGGCGTGCATCAACAACGATGCGCGGGTCGGGTGCGTCAAGCCCGTCAATTCAACGTGCCTTTGGCACTTATTCAATCCCACTTCGGGCGATCAAGACCCGTTGGGGAACTGTTCATTCGAAGTTGCACAAGTAGGAGACTTTCAATGAACTTTATCTTTGGCTTGATCGTATTGGCGTTGACCATCATCGCCGTCCGGGTGATCTGGACAACCCTATGGCAAACCCTCACTGTTTTGAAATCGGCGATCCGCCGGATCCAATTGAAAATGGCGCAGCGGAATCTGAAGTCCATTTCACCGGTGACGATGCCTTGCCTGCCAGCCCAGGCCGACTGGGATATGATGGCGGATAGCGTCCGCTATGAAATCCAGCGGCGCAACATGGGGCTAGACCGGGAAGCTAACCGCTTGGATGCCCAGTTGCAGGCAAAATTGAAAACCCTGGAGCTGTTCAAGGCCGACATTCAAATCGCCAAACTGGAGCAGGAATTGCAAAAAGTCAGACCGGCTTTGGTGGTGCAGGCGCCTGAGGCTAAAAAGCGCAAGCGCACGAAAGCATCAGAACCGGTGGTATCAGGGGAAAATGTCTCCAATGTTCCGCATCAAGTCCACCAGTTACGGGCGGCCTTGAAGGGAGGCACTGTCAAGGTGGATAACGCTAGTGGGATTGTCCGCCATTAAAAACCGAAAGTGTTGTCCCTGAATGGGTCATCACGGTTCGGACGGGATTCAGGGCGGTTTGCCGTTTATCTGCCGTGGACATCCGGTCAGCGGGTGACAGCGTGGCGAACTCTTGTTGGGTTTCGCGCCTCAGTTGGCGGATTTTACTCAAGAGCGGCCAGGCCTTCTCTGGATCATTGATTTCGTTGAGCACCTCGGCTTCCGCCGCATCCAGTTCGGTAAAAAGTTTCTGGCATAAGTAGCGGTTGTGGGCGTTTGAGGCGACCGGGATCGCCATTGGTTTTCGTGGTTGGGAGTGTTGCCGAGTCCGGTTTGGACTGAGGCATTGAAAAATGCGGACAAATCGATGAAACATGGCGTTCTCTCAATAAAATCAAGGAATTTGGCTACGATATACCGAATTTATTGCAAAAACAAGCGTGCTGGTGAAGGCTTTTTTAGAGCTTTACCAGCGTTATTTAACCGGCAGGAACCCTTATCCTGCCGGATGGGTGTTGCTGCCTTTTTGGAGGAACACATCATGACAACATCACCGATTGATGCCAATCAATCAGATTGTGAAACCAAGCCCGTGCGGTATTTAAACCATTACCGCTGCCCCTATTGCCAACAGGATTGGCAGGATGAATGGGACTGCGCTTGTAATGACAGTTGCCCGTCCTGCGATAAGGAAATTGTCCCTTATCATAGCGATTTGTTGGATTTTAACCCGGAAACTTGTATCCAATTGGAGCAGGCTCCGTTACCTATGGCTGAAGCACAGGCGACTAAGAAAAAGTTTGTCGTCGCCTATGAGATCGATTATGTCCACCGGATTGTGGTCGGTATAGCAGCGTTGAATGAAACCGAGGCCAGGCAGATTGCCGAACAGGCTTTCAATGACGCTACGATTTGGGATGACACCGAAGCCATGCCGCTGTTGTCCGATGATTACCATGAGTCGGGTGATGAAAGCTTGGTCTGGGAATGTGAAGTGGTTGAAAACTACCCCGCGCCCGATTACTCGGTGCGGCAACTGCATAAAGAACAGGCGGCCTTCAAGGTTTGCCGGGGGCTGCTTGAGGCCTATCAGCAGGGGGAAGCAGCCGGAGGTTCCATACGATGGGAAGACCTGGATCAATGGCTTCCCTGGGCGATGAAAGCCTTGGCCAGCTAGCCGCTGGTATTTGAAACACGACGATTGTGGGCGATTTTGAGGCGCAAGCCTTTAAATGCCCCATCGTCCACAACAACCCAAGTTAACCCAATCGTCATTGATGGGCACTCACACTTAACCCGACGGGAAAGCCATTCCCTTAGGGGGAGTTCATGGTTTTCCCGCTTCTACAGGAGATTCGCATGAACCCAACTTTTTTTGAACACACCTTTAGCCCTGGACAGACTGTCCGTTACCGCCGTTTGCCATCCGGTACTTGTTATCACGCGGACACGCCGGAAAAAGTGGTGGCGATCCTTGAAGCATGCCGCCAGAACCGATGCGAAATCCGGTTGTTTTATGGTGACACACAGACCGGGCAATCCTGGCTGGATGAGCATGACGTCATCGGTTGCATAGGCCGTTCAACCGGAACGGTCAAAGTGCCATTGCTGGTTCCGCCTGGAGACAGCGGTGGCACCGCCTTGCTCGACCATTGCATCATCCGCATTGATTCATCGACCCAGGTGCTTTACCAGCATGGGCAATTTCATGTCGGCGATATTACCTTGATGCAAGGCAAACTGAAACAACTGCCTTGGGAGGTGTTGATCAACTGGACGTTACAGGCCCGCTTCCCCGTACAACGGGAAGCCAAAAACTACATCGATTTTCTACAAGGCAAGCGTTTTGCGTTGGAATAAATTAACTGCCTACGGTTGCTAACGCCGCCAATGGTGATCTGCAAGCTAAAACATCACTAACCCGACTGGCCTTGCCAGTTTAACCCGCCCCAGGGAGATGACCGTCTTCTCCCGTTGGGGGATCCGTCTGTCTTGTGTTCCTTGGGGTTATTTCTATGAGGAATCAAACCATGAACATGACACAACTTTCTGTCAATCCGGAAAACCTAGTCAAGAACCTGCGCTTCAGTTTTACCCAAGCCACCACGGTATTGGCAGAATTGATGCAAAATGCCCGCCGTGCCGGTGCCACTTCCGTCAGTTTCGAGTATGTTGAAGCCATACGGCAACTGACGGTGAGGGATAATGGCGGCGGTATATCGTGCCTGAAGACCTTGTTGACGGTGGCCGAATCCGGCTGGAATGCCGACATTATTGAGCGCGAACACCCGTTTGGGCTGGGTTTTCTGTCGGCGCTGTTTTCCTGTGAGTCCATCAGCGTGGCAAGCAAAGGCGGCTATTTTACGGCACTGACCGAAGACATCCTGTCATTCAAACCGGTCACGATCAGCCCGGTGACAGATTGGGACGGCATGACGACAATTACCTTACACGGCTTCAAGCCGGCCGCACATCAAATTGAAGAACATTTGCTGTGTTTGGCCAAAGGCTTTCCGATTGGCGTCCTGCTCAATGGTGTAGCCCTTGGCCGCCCGCGGGCAATGGATGCCGGCTTGGCGTTTGTTGATACCGGGATGGGTGCCGTATACCTTCGTGGCTTGGCGGACGGTGAAAATTGGTTGCAAACCAGCGAATGTTTTCATCTGTACTTACAAGGCCTGCCGGTTTATCACAGTGATCTGGAGCGCCATGCCGGGCATATCCTGCACCTGGATACGCTTCGGTATCATGCCCGTTTGCCGGATCGGGACAAGCTGATTAATGAGATGGAGGTGGTGACTGAGGTGAAGCGCGTGTTACAAGACGAAGCGCGGCGGAAACTTGAACGGCTAAAACAGCAACTGCTGCCCGCCGACTTTGTCGAAGGTTACGACACGCTCAGGGCTTACCGTTGCCTGGATCTCTTGAACGATGTGCCGCTGTTGCCTAAGCAAGTGCTGGCAACCATTCAAGACTATCCGGTCTTGGAGAGTTGTGGTTCGTTTAATCTCGGTATCTATGAACAGCTTGTAACTCAGGAGGATGTGCTCACTGGCAAAGTCAGTATCGTTGAATTGGATGATTTTGACAGTGCTGGGGCGGCGCGTTGGATGTTTGCCTGGCAGAAAGAATTGATAATCTACCAGTCCGAATTAGATCGCGGCCACTGGCTGTTTCAACAGCTCGTTGACCTGAATGCGCTGCCGGTGCGGATAGATATCATCGCTGAAAGCCACCGCGCGGCATTCGAAGGGCAATGGGTCGATGGCGAAGCTGTATTCTGTGAGCAATACCGGCTAAGCGTTGGCGATACTTCTGTAAGCATTGAAAACGACGCGCTTTACGATGGAAACCACTGCGTGTTCATCGTACCGAAAGGGGATGCCTCCGGTTCCGTTATCGGGCAGGCGTCATCTTATCAAGACGAATGGGACAGTTTTAACGAGGCGGTCAAGGAAGCCGATGATTGGGCTTTCCAGAATTTTGTGATCGCCAACACCTCTTCCGATCCGGCACAAGCCTTGCTGCGCTTATTGCCCTCGTTCAGTGGATGTCCGGCGTTATTTGCCAAACGGTTCCAATTGGAATTGGACGGGCATGGCCAGGTTGTCGCTGTCGTTGAAATCCGGTAATCGACAACATTCATCATAAAACGGCAAAAGGCGCACTTATCGATTGGGTAAGTGCGCCCTTTTTTTGTTTGGTAGGTGCCAATAAAAATTTTTTGCCTCACTTTTCCCCCAAATATCCACCATTAGCCGTTACTACTAATAAGCGGTCTGTCATTGTCGGTCATGACTTATTCACCAAATAATCCAGCCTACCGACAGTAACCGCGCTTATGCCAACTTTACTTAGTTTCTAACCATTCATTTTGGGAAAGGGAGATATATGCAGCTCTCCGTACCCTATTGTGGCCTCGGTACCGGGCAGGGCGGCATAAAAATAGTCTCAAACAACAGAGTTTACAGGAGAGAAGCATGATTAAGTACCTCATTATAAAAGTGACAGGCAAATGCAATCTCGGTTGCGGGTATTGCTATTACATGAACGACTTGGCGGAGCCGTTCCGTCGAAGGATGGCACGGGAAACCATTACGGAAATTTACAACAAATACGCCGAGTACGCCCGTAGCCATGCACTTAGACAAGTAGTTTTCTGCTGGCATGGTGGCGAGCCCACGTTGCTGGGCAAAGAGACCTTCCGCTGGATGTTGGAAAAACAAGCCGAGTGTTTAGGAGATGGTTTGCAAGTACGCAACCTGATGCAATCCAATGGCACCTTGTTTGATGACGAATGGGCGGAATTATTTAAACAGCATAACTTTTCAATCGGCGTCAGCTTGGATGGTTCAGCGGAATCGCATGATGTTGACCGACCTTACCATAATGGCAAAGGTTCTTATGCGGATGTGGTTGATAGTTTGAAGGTATTGGCACGCAACAATGTGCCGTTTGGCGTACTGACCGTCATGAACCCTGAGTTAAATGGCCGTGATGTATTTGAGCACCATTACGCATTAGGCATCCGTAATATGGATTTCACCTTGCCTATCCTCAGCTACGACAGCTTTGAAGCCATTTATGGGCAAGGTGCGGTTGTGAAATTTGCCCGTTTTATGTGTGAACTGTTTGATGCCTGGGTGGAAAAAAATGACCCAGCCGTCAGTATCAACAGTTTGGAAAATCTGTCCCGCATGATTGCCGGTGGCGCATCACGCCACTGCAATACCACCAACCGTTGTGACCGCTATATCACCGTCGAACCCAATGGCGATGTCGGCATTTGTGAAAACGCAAGGGTCATCGAAAACACCGATAACCACCCCGTTGATTACTACCTGACGAAAACCAACATAGCCACCCATTCGTTTGACGAAATCGAACAGGCGGTAGCAAACAATTTTGCCGTACATGAATATAACCGCCGTGGCGAACTTTGCCTGTCCTGTTCCGTTAAGGACATCTGTAATTCCGGTTGCTCCGTCCACCGTTACCGCAAAGAGACCGGGTTTCAGAACCCCAGCTTTTTTTGCGAGCTGTACAAACAGGTCATCAGCCACATTGCCCGTTTTTATCAAACTGAACTTGGAAAAATCACTATAGGGGAGGCGGCCATGTAACCCGTAAATCACTTTCGATCAAAAAATAGTTTCTATCAAACTCACACTAGAGGAAATGTCATGAACAAATCAACACTCTTAACCCTTGCGGTTGCCGGTACCTTGACAGCCGTTAACGTTAATGCCGCCACGGTTGATCCCAGTCAAATTGAAAACAATGTGATGCGCAGGATTGTCGGCGAAGTGCAGCATAACTCCATGATCGACGATATTGATGTCGTCCAGGATTGGGAGCAAAGTTGGCCACAATGGAGCCAGTGCCATAATCCTAACGGTTGCTGATGGATTAGGCCGGTGGCCAGTAAGTCTGCCGACGAGCCGTTTTTCTTGAAGTAGCTTATTCCGCGCCACCCGTCCGGCTTTGGATCCAGGCTTTTTGGGTCTCTTTACTGGGCGGGTGGCGTGTTTTCGAGTAAATATCAATCTTTAAAACTCAGAATCAATGGCCTCCAATCGTTCATGCAAATAAAGATAAAACAAACGACCATCATCAGAAAGTCTAGGAGTCTGTCGGTCTTTCTGCTATCCCTCATTATAAAGGGTTAGAATAGCGTAGGATTAGCAATTACGGAAAAGGTAGTAAGGCCATTAGCAATCATTTTATCGACATTAACCGAAACGATCCGATCAACGTGCCAG
>JAURZI010000075.1 GCA_030653435.1 Methylovulum sp. | reverse complement strand
AGGGAAGCAGCAATAACCCATATACCGCTTACAATGATGACTTAATGAAATAATTGAGACCCACAGATGAAAACAGCAACCCTTGAACGAAACGGAATTTCTAAGGAAGTGGTGGCTTTGATTTCACGCTTGGTTGACTTGATCCCTAGTTCAGGTAGGCGCTGTGCAATGGGCGATGTGGCTTTGTCCTTGCTGGACGGAAAGCACCGTGTCGCCGAAGCCAAGTAGGGTGGGCAGGCGGTTTTGCCCACCGTTTACATGACGGATTTGTTTCGCGTGGGCACGAACAAGCATGTGCCCACCCTACCGGGCTGATTAAATATAACCGTGAATCCTATGACTCGGCATCGGCATGATGCGTATGCTTAAGAAAGCAGGATTTTCTGGTAGCGGGTTTTTTCGAACCCTTTAAGAAAGGTAGTCGAATATATTTTGAATGCAACAACTTACTATAATTGTTAGGCAAAATTTTTTATAGCCGATCTAAAACCAGCCTTAACTGGCAACTCCCTAGCTAGAAAAATGCAACGTTAATAACGCCGCCGATACGTAAGATAAGCTCATATTTTCTTGAGTGATCTGTAGCTATCCTATTCATCTGCGTTATCTACATTCCGTTGTATTTAACCACTGAGTGATTACCTTAATTGTATGTTGATGGATAATTCTCTATGATTGCCGCCTACACTTAAATAATTATAACCAGGAGGCATCGTGAAACTAATAACCGCAATCATTAAACCATTCAAAATGGATGATGTGAGGGAAGCATTATCCGAAATAGGCGTTTCAGGGGTAACGGCAACAGAAGTTAAGGGCTTTGGCCGTCAGAAAGGCCATACCGAATTATATAGGGGCGCTGAATATGTGGTCGATTTTCTGCCTAAAGTGAAGCTGGAAATTGCCGTTGCCGATGACGTGCTGGAAAAGGCGATTAACGCTATTGTGAAAGCCGCCAACACCGGAAAAATCGGCGATGGCAAAATATTTGTGACCACCCTGGAACAGGTGATCCGTATCAGGACGGGGGAAACCGGCGAGGACGCCATTTAATCTACAAGGATGGGGTCATGTTGTTTACCAAGAGTGCCGGCCTGCTAACAGGCTTATTGTTAATCCCCGGGTCGGCTGTTGCCGACCCGCTTAATCAGGCGAACACGGTCTGGGTGCTGACAGCCACCACACTGGTTTTGTTTATGACTATTCCTGGGCTATCGCTGTTTTATGCCGGATTGGTCAGAAGCAAAAATGTGTTATCGGTACTGATGCAATGTTTTGCGATCACTTGTCTGGTTTCGATACTTTGGTTGGCGGGTGTTTACAGTTTTATTTTTACCGACGGCGGCGATCTGCAACAGTTTATAGGCAGCGCGTCAAAAATCTTTCTGCCTAACATCAACACCAACTCGTTAACCGGCGATATTCCTGAAACAGTGTTCTTCATGTTTCAAATGACTTTCGCCATCATTACCCCGGCATTAATCGTCGGCGCGTTTGCCGAACGGATGAAATTTTCGGCGATGTTGTGGTTCAGCGGCTTATGGTTGCTGGTCGTTTATGCGCCTGTCTGTCACTGGATGTGGGGCGGCGGGTGGCTGGCTGATCTGGGCGCGATGGATTTTGCCGGCGGCATTGTCATCCACGTTAATGCCGGGGTTGCCGCGCTGGTTTCTGCGCTGGTGTTGGGCAATAGAAAAGGCTTTCCGACCACCGCCATGCCGCCGCACAATATGACGATGGTCGTCACCGGCGCAGGCATGTTATGGGTGGGCTGGTTCGGGTTTAATGCCGGCAGTGCCTTGACCGCAGACGGCCATGCCGGCATGACCATGCTGGTGACCCATATCGGCGCGGCTTCCGGTTCCTTGACCTGGATGTTTATTGAATGGAAACGCTTTGGCAAACCCAGTGTGTTAGGCATTGTCACCGGCATGGTTGCCGGTTTGGGCACGATCACCCCGGCCTCCGGGTTTATCGGGCCATTAGGTGCGCTGGTTATTGGCGTTACTGCCGGTTTTGTGTGTTTTTATGCGACCCAGTATGTCAAACGGACCTTAATCATTGACGATTCGCTGGATGTGTTTCCGGTACACGGCGTGGGCGGCGTCACCGGCTCGTTACTGACCGGAGTTTTTGCCTCTGCCAGCCTGGGCGGCATGGGTTTGGCGGACGGCGTATCCATCATCCATCAAGTCGGCGTCCAAGCCCTGGCGATTGTGGTCACGATAGTCTGGAGCGCCATGTTCAGTTATCTGATCCTGAAAGCGTTGGACAAATGCCTGGGCTTGCGCGTCACTGCCGACGAAGAAGTTCAAGGCCTAGATACGGTTCTGCATGAAGAAACGGGGTATCTCGATTTATAGTCCCCATTGTTTTGCCAGATGATGTTAGCCAAGCAAAAAAGGCGGCCTTTAAAGCCGCCTTTTTTGTTTATAATGAAAGTCACGCCAACTGATGAGATAACCCAGGGCTTATGAACATCCGACATGCCGTATCCGTGCTTGTAAAAGCGTCAATCATCTCAGTTGCTGTGCTCATGCTGGCTATTAGCGCTGCTATTTACGGCCTGCCGGTGCTGTTAAAAACCCAATTGCCCGAAAAAATCCAACAACAAACCGGCAGACCGTCCGCTATTACCGACATCCAATTGGGCTTGTTCCCGCTGGCGCTAAAGCTACAGGGCTTCAGCATGACAGAAAAAAACGGCCAGCCCTTTGCCTCCTTCGATACGTTGTACCTTAGCATAGACCCCTGGTTGTCCATAAGCCAAGCCGCACTGATGATAGACCATGTGTTGCTGGATAAACCTTATCTCCATATCAGCAGACGCCAGGACGGTGTCTTTAACTTTAACGACCTCATTAAAATCAAAACAACGAAAGAACCCAAAAACGACAGCCTATTTCCCGTCACTATCACTAAACTGTCCGTATCAACCGGTAAACTGGTCTGGGAAGACAGCGCTTCAGGCCGGATTATCACGGAGACCATAACACCGATACAGCTTGATATTGACGATCTTACGACCCGGACAGATACCCAAGCCCGGCTAAACTTATCCCTGGATCTGGCATCCGGTAGCCATCTTAACTGGAAGGGAGCTTTAGGCATCAATCATGGCATGTCCAAGGGCCATATCAAGCTGGACAATGTCAATTTGCAAAAGCTGCCTATTCCGTCTTTGCAACAACTTAAATTACAAGGTGATGCCAATCTTGAAACCGACTACCAGCTCAGCATTGCCGAAGACAAGATCAACCTGTCGGTTAACCAGGCCAAACTAAGCGCCCGTAATGTCGGTTACGAAGCCGATGGACAGATGTTGCAACTGGCTGAGCTAACCCACCACACCGATTTGCTGTTCAATTACAACAACACGGGCTGGCAGCTTGACGCCAGCAAAGCCACTATCAACAGCCGCCATATCCGTTTACAAACCAACGCGCTGCTGGGCATGCTGTCTGATCTGGCGCTGGATACCGCCTATACAATCCATTATGCCGACCAGCGCCTGAATGTCATCGTCAATCAGGGCAAGCTCGGCGGCAAGGGCTTGCAGTTATCCGAACAAGGCAAACAGCTTGCCGCCATCCCGACGCTCAGTCTGGACGGCATCGTGTTTAACCTTAACGACCACCTGCTGGGCGCCGCTAGCGTTACCGTTGACGATGCCGCCGTCAAGGCTTGGCTGGATGCCAACGGCATGCTCAATTATCAGACGCTGTTGCCCGCCACCGACCTGAGTCCGGCGCTACCCGCCGGTACGGCTCAAAAAAAAACGCCATGGCATATCGCCGCCGATAACATCACACTAAACAACGGCTCGCTGGATTTTGAAGATCGTACCCTGGAAAAACCCTTTGCGTTACAGTTTAAGCCGATAGACTGCTCGCTGACCCACTTCAGCACCGAAGCCGGCGCACAACTGCCTTTTCAGCTCAATGTCGGCATCAATAAAGGCGGCGCCATCAACCTAAACGGCAGTGCAACCGTCACGCCGTTTGCCGTGGACACGCACATCGACATCAAAGACATTGATTTGGCAAACTACCAAGCTTATTTCGACCGGCTTATCCGCCTGGATGTTATTGACGGCATGCTGGTTGTTGATGGGCAGCTATCGGTTGTACAGCACGACAAGCTGGACATTAAATTTAACGGCAATAGCGGCATAGCCGAATTCTTAACCCGTGACCGACGCGTGCACAAGGACTTTGTGAAATGGGAAAACCTGACGCTAAAAGACATAGCCGTTGATGTAAGGGCTAACCGTTATACGGCCAATACACTGGTCATTGACAAACCTTATGCCAGAGTGACCATTAGAAAAGACAAAACTATCAATTTTTCCGGCCTACTGGTCACCGATACCGCACAAGCCAAACCTGCCGCCAAATTGACCATTGCCAATCCCGCCTACTTTAAGCTGGGCAAAATTCAAATCACCGACGGTTCTTCGGATTTTACCGACCTGTCGCTGATTTTACCGTTTTCTGCACATGTGCAAAGTCTGGACGGTGGTGCAGACGGAGTGTCTTCAGATAAAAATTCGACGCTTAACGTCATGTTAAAAGGCAATGCCTACGATTTAGCGCCGGTCGATGTCACCGGCAAGATCAGCCCCTACCTCGGTGATTACAATGTCGAAATTAATTTTAAAGGCTTGCCGATGCCGCTGGTCTCGCCCTATATGGTGCAGTTTGCCGGGTATAAGGTCGAAAAAGGCAAAATGTCGCTGAAGCTTAATTATAAAGTGGTCGACAAACAGTTGACCGCGTCCAATAATTTATTAATCGACCAATTTGAATTGGGCGAAAAAGTTGATAATCCGGATGCCGTCCCTCTACCGCTTAAACTTGCCGTCGCCCTGCTTAAAGATGGCAACGGCAAAATAAAGTTTGACGTGCCGGTTACCGGCAGCCTGGAAGACCCGCAATTCAATCTGGGCACCATCATTCGCCATGCGTTGGTCAATGCCATCAAAAAAATAGTCCTGTCGCCGTTTAATGCGATAGCATCCCTGATCGGCAGCCAGAAAGACCTGAGCACAATCAGTTTTAACCCTGGCAGTTCGGCGTTAAACACACCGCAACAAACCAAGCTGGCCGAACTATCAAAAGCCTTGCAAGAACGGCCCCAATTAACGCTGGAAATCAAAGGCGTCACTGATCAGATACAGGATTGGCCTGCCATCAGCGATGATGCCTTATACGACCAACTGAAAATACGCAGGGCCGCTGAAATCAACCAAAAAAGCCCGGTAAAAATACGCCCTGAATACGTGGCGCTGTCGACGGAAGACCACCGGCGCTTGCTGGCCGCCATGTTTATCGAAAAGTTTCCGTTGTTGGCAGAGCAATCATTATTAGGGGCGCCGGCATTAAAACCCCCTCAAGCCGGAGATTTTTATGACATCGCCAAACAGAAATTGCAGGAAATCATCAAGCCTGAAGAGGAAAGGCTGCAAGATCTGGCTGCACATCGGGCGCAAGCCATCGCAAAATATATCGTCCAAAAAGGCGGGATAGCCCAAGAGCGGGTTTATATCCTCGATCCGGCGGTTAACCCCGGCACAAATAATGTAGATATTGTCAGCCTGCTGTTCTTAAAGGCTGACTGAGGGCTGCTGGAGATGCCATGCCGCGAGCCTAAGGCATGGCCGTATACTTATGGCCTTTGCTCAGCGCCGCATGCGCCTTACGCGGGATACTCCCGGTAGCAGGCGCAGAGGGCAAAACTTTTTTTGCCACTAGATATAAAGTTCGGAATGAGGTGATGAGCGCCAGCAAGCTTCGCAATGGCGTGTTCTTGACCTGTGCTTGACCGGATCGACCACCCCTTTTTGCTTGTTGGCGACTGAGTTCGCCCAGCATATAGCCGACACTACCCGCCAACAGTAAATTTACCGGCGTTGCCATCTGTTGCGCTAGCTTTCGGGTTAGCGTGGCGGTATTGACGCCGACGCGCCGTTGGCGGATTAACACCTGCCGTTCGGCATCCCTGATTTGCGCCGAAAGCGACTTGGGCTGGTATCGGTTGGTAGGAAAAAAACCTTTCATCATTTGGCATCTCCCGGCTTTGCTGGTTTGGGCTGAAGGCTGCGGAGCAACGCGGGCAATTGCAGATAACGGCTCTTGCGGCGAATCACGCCATAAAGCACAAATGCCAACGCCGCATTGGCAGCAACGGCAAGCAGTATGGCGCTACTCGCCACGATGCCCTGCCCGATCAGTGCCAATATAGCGACTGCCAGTAGCCCCAACCATATGCTAACCAGCAAAACAGCAACCATCACCCCCGCAACAACCATGTCCACCAAGCTTTCGCCAGCCCGTCGCGTTTCCAGCGCGGCAAGCTTCAGATGGTCATGGCTTAAGCCACATAACTCATGCCATAAGGACAGTGCATCTTCTAGGAGTCTGTCGGTCTTAAGGCTCATGCTTGTCCTGATTCAAAATACACATAAAAAAAATCATACAAATCGGCCAAGATTACACTTTTTTGGGCATTATTTTCCCTTACACTAAACGTAAGACGCAAAGACGCTTCAGA
>JAURZI010000073.1 GCA_030653435.1 Methylovulum sp. | reverse complement strand
AAGGATTTCGGGCTATCAGGACCCGTTACACTTGTAAGAGAGCCAACTATTTAGCGCTGCTCCATCTAGCTTGCGCTCTTATGCTCACTCGGCGGGTAGAGGCTGTTGCCTAGCATGTTGTGTGCCGGATATCCTCTTAGTTTCTGATACAGGACGTTGCAATCAATTTGCCCCCTGTGTTGTGATTCTTATGATCACCGGTTGCGGCATGTTTTTAGGTGGCGCTTTAGGGATTTTGCGGGAGTCGGTTAGTGCGCTCACCAACAGGCTATCGAGATTTTTATTGCCGGTAGATTCGCCCAAATCGCAGCGGGTGATGCGGCCTTCGTCGTCCAGCCAAATTTTAATGATCACGCTGTAGTTGATACTGTGTAATTCATTCCGTTTCGACAATTCATTTTGTAAATAACCTTCAATCTTCGAAGCGTAGAAGCCGAGTTCCATTGCGCTGGGTTTAGATTTCTTCAAGCCGCTTTCGGGCCTGATTTCCGTCAGGCTTTTGCCGCCTTTTCTGGCTTTTAATCCGAAAGCATCACTACCTGCCACAGCGGTGGCGGTATCCAGGCCCAGAGTTTCGTCTAGCACCTCAGGATTACTATCGACTTCTATTGCTTCGCTTTCCGTGCTTTCTGTTTCAGGTTCTTCGGCGGGTTGCTCAGGGATTTCTTTTGGCGGCGGTGGCGGTAACGGCTGCGGTGGTGGTGACTGATCCTTTAACAGGGTTACGCTCAAAGGCGCTTCGACGCGCTGATAACCGGCGGAGAGTATTTGCCGGCGCACAAAAAACACAATGCTGACGATAATCAATACGGCAACAACGCGTATTATCGTCTGCCTCAGCCAACGGTCCCAGATGCTGTCATCAGGCGTCATATTGGTCATGGTTATTTAACCAATCGCTGTGTCACCAGACCGAGGTTGTTGATCTCAAGCCGTTTGACAACATCGAGCACTTGTATTACCCGTTCGTATTGTATTGCGGCATCGCCTTTTACCACGACGGGCAATTTGGGGTCGGCAGCTTTATACTGGCGCAACCGGTTTTCCAATTCCGCCAACGTCACTGGGGTGGTGTCCAGATAAATACGGCCGTCGGCGGTGATCGTGACGGCTTTGGTTTTGGGTTTGCCCAGATTGGGCGCAACGCTGGCTTTCGGCAGATCCACATTAATGCCTTGCACGGTCGCGGTAGCCATGATGATAAAGACCACGACCAGCGTCCAGGCCAAGTCCATCAGCGGCGTGATGTTAAGTTCGTCGTAGACTTTCGGCCGGGTTCTACGCCGCATGGCGAGCCCCTTCGGCGTTAGCTTGGATCATAGCCAGACGGCTCAAAAACTGATCGACGAACACTTCCATGATGGAAATGCGCTTGCCCACCCGTGTGGCAACATGGTTGTAGCCGAACAAAGAGGGTATCGCGACCACCAGCCCCATGACGGTAGCCGCTAATGCCGCCGATATGCCCGGTGCGATAGTGTTGACGTTGACATCTCCCGCAGCGGCGATTGAGGCGAAAGTAATCATGACGCCCACCACGGTTCCCAGCAGCCCCAAAAACGGCCCGCCGCTGATGGCGATGGTTACCAGCACCAAACGCTCGTTAAGGTGGTTGGTTTGCGCGACCAGCTCCGCATCCAGCGCCGAGCGTATCACTTCCAAAGACAGAGTGTTTAACGCCACGGGTTGTTGGCTGTCTTGTCCGGCCAACAGGCGTTGTAACGCGTGCAGTTCCTTTACGCCGGCAGCATAGATTTGAAAGAGTGCGGAATGCTTGCTATCCGCGCTATCTTGTGCAAGGCCGGCGTTAGCGCTTGCCACTTCCTGATTAAAGCGCTCGGCAAAGCCTTCCATAAACAATTTGTCGGCGCGTTCGGTTCGGGTCAGCGCAAAAGATTTATTGATAATGACATCGGCGCTGACCAAGCCCATGATGACGATAATCGCAATAACAACCCATCCTTCCGGTTGTATTGCGCCCAGCAATGACCACAGCAGGGCGAAATACTCGGCCATGCCGCCACCGGCACTGGCGGATTCATCTTCGCCGTATTGCAACAGTTTGCTGTCGGGGCCTTGACTGCCGGCGGACAGACGGATCCAATCGGCGTTGCGGGCTATATTGGAAAACTGCACTTCATCGATAAAGCCTTTAAACCCGTTGTTTCCCGCAGTGGCGCCCAGAGTGATATCGCCATTAATGACGGCAAAGGATACCGGGGTTGACGCAACTTCCGCGCCATCGATAAACAGTTTCAAGTCCTTGCTTATGCTGACGGCGATATGGTGCCAGCGGTCGACGGCCAATGGCGAAACCGCCGCCACTTTGGTTTCCTGCTGGTTTTCCGTGGTCCGGGCATAGACCCGGTCTGCACTCACGCCGATTTCAAACGTCCGGTCGTTTGCCGACTGCGATAAGATGATGCTTTGTCCCTGGCTCTCGGAAAGCCGCAGCCAGCCTGAGAACGTAAAACCGGTTTCCGGATTGAGGCTTATGGCGGGGTTTTTTTCAATCACGATGTTTGCGCTGCCATTGAATTCGGCGCCATTGTCTATCAAGCCGGGAACGCCCAGCTTGATGCTGGATGTTTTTGCGTGATGACCGAAAGCCGTCGCATCCTGCGGCAAGCCGGACAATTCGCTGAAATGGTATACGGCGGTTTGGTTGATATCATAGGTGCCGGCGCTGTCGGCAATGGTATTAGCCTTGGCGTTACTGTAATACATCCAGAAGTAATTGTTTTTACTGCCGGCGGCTTCCCTGGCATCAATGTACGGAACCTGCACCCAGATAACCGTTATACCGGTAGCGGCGTCGAATATTTCAACATGGTGTTTTAACGGCGTCGTGTCATCGGCCGCGATGAAGCGGATATCGGATGCATCGGGTTTGACATCGAGGAAATACGGAAAATTGCCGCTGTGCAGGCGCACCACGACAGGTGTATTCGTCAGATGCGAGGTAATCGGTACGCCCTCGGCCGACGTATCCAGACTGATTTTTTTACGGTAATTCCAATCATCATTCCACCACGCATGGCCGGTGATGGGCAGCAATAATGTCGTTAACAACAATAAATACAGTATCAATGTTGGCTTTTGGGCTCTGTTCATCGTGTAAACCACTCATAGTCATTGAAATGCTTATGTGCAGTCTGCAACCTAATTGTTACAGGAGTTTTACAATGAGGGTAGTTGCATGCGCTGCTAAATTTGTTAGCAGGCACAGTTGCCTGCTGTGCCGAAAACCACCTTCGCACAGGCGTTTGTTAGATGACATGAAGGCAGTGATAACCCGGTGTGCTTTTTAGCTGTGAGCATCTGCCCGATTTTATGTTGGAAGGCTGAATTTATTAGCCCAAAAGTCCAATTGTTCGAACTCCCGTAACTATTCAGCCCCTTGCTGTAGGGCGTGCTGCGCGCGCCATCAACGAACCGGTACGTTATCCGCGCGCAGGCAAGGATCTGAATAGTTACGAACGCCCAAACCTGAGAAGGTTGGTTTTGATCATAATGAGAATGGCTGAATTTGAGCCGCATTTTCAGTGGCCTTTTGTGTTGGACAATGCCTCGAAGCCGGAGACCACATCGAACAATTCCTCGTCGATAGCGCTCTGGCGCAAGCGATGGAATTTTCCGTTAAGGTCGTCCAGCAATTCGTTGATGTTCTTGTCGGCACGTTGCATTGCCGCCAGACGGCTGGCATTTTCGCTCGCCAGTGATTCCGCGCAGGCCCGGAATAGCGAGACAAAAAGATACTCATGGATGAGCTCGCGCAAGGTTGTCGTGCCATTCCCCATAATCTCCGGCGGGGTTTTTGTCGGCCATGGCAGTTTGGCGAGCTCGCGGCACCAGATGCCGTCCAGGGGCAACAGCCGCTGGTGGGCGGGTTCATAACCTTCCCCGGATATGGGGCGGTTATAAAAAAGGTGGAGTTCGGCGTCTTCATCCTGGCCTGCTGTGAACCTGGCCGCAGCGCTGCCGTTCGTACCGCTCTCGACAAGAATCCGACCGACCAGCGGGGTGATGGCTTTGACCGAATTCGGCACGCTGAACAGCCCCATCATCGGCAGGCCTGCGTCCGCCAGACGGCCATGAACGCGCTCACCGACAGCCCAGACTTGGGGCGTGCCGGGCAAAGCCGCGAGCGTCTTAAGTGCATAATCGGCCACCACCTCATTAAACTGGCCCACCAAACCCTGATCGGAGCCGAACACGACGGCACCAACCATAGCCGTAGCGGTTTGCCTTTTCCGTTCCGGCCTTAAGCCCTCTGCTTCACTCTCCCGAAAACACACGCCTAAGCCCAAAGCCACGGCCCGATAGTAGTCAGTCAGCGCCAGCACTGATTGTTCATATTGGCCGATACTTGAGATAGCCAAAGCCTTCATGGTGCGGACGACGGATTGGAGGTCTACGGCACTGTGGATCTTTCGGCGCAGGCTCGCCGTGGAGTCGCTCACAGCTTCCTCTTGGGTGCGGCCTTGGATTTAGGCCCATCCGGCTTGGCTTGGGCTTCGCTATTTTGCTCCGGCTTGGGCTGGAACGCTTCCAGAGCCTGGCGGGCTATTTCGATTATGACTTGACGGTCGTCGTCGCCCAGTTTATCGGCAGTAACCAAGCGTGCATGCACTTCCGCCGGGATGTCCGTTACCGCCTCACGCACGGCATGTTCAGCGTCCGCCATTCGCCCCATCGGCACCGGATCGAACAGTTTCGCGGCCAACGCCAGCAGGATGGTGATTTGTGCGGGCACCGGCACGGGCACAAATTCCGCTTGCTTGAGACAGGAGCGGATTCTCTGCCCATGCAAAATAATCTGGCGGGTATGCTCATCCAGCCGGGCGCCAAAACGGGCAAAGGTTTCCAGCTCCTCGAACTGCGCGTAGGCGAGTTTGAGGTCGCCAGCCACCGCGCGATAGGCCTCCCGTTGAGCTTTTCCGCCGACACGCGAGACAGACTTGCCGACATCCACCGCAGGCAGTACGCCCAGCTCGAACAGCGACGGCGAAAGGTAGATCTGCCCGTCTGTGATGGAAATCAGGTTGGTTGGAATATAAGCGGAAATATTCTGTGCTTCGGTCTCGATAATAGGCAAAGCGGTGAGCGAACCGCCCCCAAGCTCTGCACACAAGCGTGTCGCCCGTTCCAGCAAGCGCGAATGGATATAGAAGATGTCGCCGGGGAAGGCTTCGCGACCGGGCGGCCTGCGGAGCAGTAGCGAAAGCTCGCGGTAAGCGCGGGCATGCTGCGAAAGGTCGTCGTAAACGATCAGCACGTCACGCCCCGCGCCCATAAAATACTCCGCGATACTGGTCGCGGCATAAGGGGCGATATAGGCGAGGCCCGGCGGGTCGTTACCCTCGGTCACAACCACGACGGTATAGTCCAGCGCCCCCTTGTCACGCAGGATGGCCACGCTTTTCGCGACAGAAGAAGCGCGCTGGCCAATCGCGCAATAAACGCACAGTACATTTTGGTCGCGCTGGTTGATAATGGTGTCCAGCGCAATGGCGGTTTTGCCCGTCTGCCGGTCACCCAGAATCAATTCGCGCTGGCCGCGCCCTATCGGAACGAGCGCATCGATGACTTTGAGGCCGGTCTGGAGCGGCACAGTAACCGGTGCGCGATCCATGATTTGCACAGCGGGGCGTTCGATGGGCAAGCGCCGGCTGGAGACCACCAAACCGTTGCCATCGAGCGGCCGGCCGAGCGGGTCGATGATCCGTCCCAGCAAACCGTTGCCTACCGCCACATCCATGACCCGCCCAGTACGTTCAACCTCATCCCCTGCCTGCAAAGACACATGGTCGCCCAGCAGCACAACACCGATTTCGCCTTCGTCCACGTTGAAAGCGATGCCGAACACGTCGCCTGGAAATTTCAGCAACTCCTCGAAACCCACGCCGGGAAGGCCGGAAACCTTGGCAATACCGGTGGACACGGCCATGATCGTGCCCACCTCATGCGGCGTCAGTATCGGAGTGTAGGCTTCCCGCACCTGCCCAATTCCGGCAAACAGGCTGTCGAAAACGTTCTGGAGACTATCCGGCCCCATGTTCATCAGCCCTTTGTCGCCGGCTTGGGCTCGGCTTGAGCTTCAGGTTTGGCCCGCCCTTTCAGCAACTCATCGACGCCTTTTTCCAGTGACACCAGATAATCGGCGATGCTCCATGCCAGCTTTTGCCCATTCGCGCTGAGTTCAATACCGCTGATCAGGTCTGGAGCAACCTCGAACCGGAGCGGTAGGTCAGCCGAGAAGGTTTCGTTGAGCGTTCGTCGTAGCGCACTACGATGCTCATCAGGAAGTTCAAATGCGCTCCGCACCAGCGCCGGTTCGGGCGCTGTCTTAAGGGCATCGGTCAGGCATTCTTTGGCTTGACCGTCCAATTCCCGAAGGCGGCGGGCGAACATCCCGACCATCTGGCCTTCCAGATCCGTCGCGGCAAGATCCTTCAGCGCCTTTCTGGCAATAGCAAATACTTCCTGCTGTGTCCTGCCACGGATGGCCAACTTTAGGTCATCTGTGTCGTTAACCAGAGCGTCCTGCCGTTGGGCGCTTAAGGCATCAGCCGCCTGCCGCGCCTCATCCAGAAGCCGCCCACGTTCAGCCTGCGCCTCGTTGGTCGCTTTGCTCAAGAGCGCGGCGCGCTGCCGGTCGAACGCCTCGTTCTTGCGCTGGAATTCGTCGCGCTCCTGTTGGGCTTCGGCTTTTTTTGCGTCGGCATCGCCAA
The DNA here is from genome assembly GCA_030653435.1 of Methylovulum sp. Taxonomy (GTDB): domain Bacteria; phylum Pseudomonadota; class Gammaproteobacteria; order Methylococcales; family Methylomonadaceae; genus Methylovulum. The sequence continues at coordinate 13,319 of JAURZI010000073.1, read as the reverse complement.
GCTCGGTTGCGATCCTGCGCTCCCGCTCATCGATGGCAAGGAGGATGGGCTGGTAAAGAAAGCGCTTAAGCAACCATGCCAGGACAAGAAAATTGAGCGTCTGTGCACCGACAGTGAACCAATCGATAAGCATGGCTTACTTCCCGACAGTCTGGGCGATGGCATGATTCCAGAACGGATTCGCAAAAATGAGAATCATCGAGACCACGAAACAGTAGATAGCCATGGATTCGATCATTGCCAAACCGACAAACAGGGTGCGGGTGATGGTGGCGGAAGCATCGGGCTGTTGTGCCAGCGCGGTGAGCGCGGTTGCGACCGCCTTGCCTTCTGCGAGTGCCGGGCCCATCGTGCCGAAACCGGTGGTGATGCCGGCGATGACAATAGATGCCACCGCGATAATAGTCATGCTGTCCATAATGTCTCCTTGGCTGGGTTCATGATTGTTTAACTGTTGGTGGGTTCAGGCTTGGGCGTGCATGTGGCAGCGGCGATGTATACCGCAGCCAGAATACTGAAAATATAGGCTTGCACCATGCCGGTCAGCAGTCCGAGCACCGTCATGACAATCGGGAAGATGAAGGGCGTGATCGTCAACAGAATGCCGATAATCATCACGCCACTCATCATGTTGCCGAACAGGCGGACGGCTAAGGCCAGGGTGCGGGAAACTTCACTGATGATATTAAACGGCAGCATGATGACCGTCGGTTCGACGTAGGTCTTGAGGTAGCCGCCTATGCCCTGCTCCAGGATGCCGAACAAGGGCACGGCCACCAATACACACAATGCGAGTGCTACCGTGGTCGAAAGCGAGCCTGTCGGCGGTTCATAGCCGGGAAGGACGGTACCCAGGTTGGCCGTTGCGACAAACAGAAAAAGCGTGCCCAGAAAACCGAGATATTTCCGCGGCTCACCAAGGCCTACCTCTTCGATTTGTTTCTCGATGGCAGTAACGACAATTTCCAGCAGGTTTTGCCAACGCGAGCGCTTCATATCCATCGACAATTTGCGCGTGATGAGTTTTGAACCGAGCGCCAGGACCAACATGATGCCCCAGGTGTACACGATGGTGGCATTGAGTTTGATAACCCCAAATTGCCAAAAGATGATTTCATCGGGACTAAGGTGCATGGCGGCTCTCCAGGGACCGGGCAAGCGTTGGCAATCGGGTCAGCCGCATCACGAGCGGCCTGGCGACCATAAAGCCCAGGAGGCATAGTAGCAAGCGCTCCCAATGACCGCCGGAGACAAGGTAAAATCCAGCCAGGGTTATGCCCAGCCGCAACATCAGGCTGCCAAAAAACCACAATCCCGGACGCCGGGATGAAACGCATTTGTTGACGGTCCACCAAAGGCCGCCGAAGAAAACCGCGCCGAGCAAAAGCCCTGCCACGCACACGAGCGCCAGTGATAACCATTCATTCATCGTCATGCTCCTGTTCGTTCCGAATGGCCTGGTCTTCCTTGGCGACCCAATGCCAGGCATTCATGCAGCCGATGGTTAGCCCTGCCATCAACAGCGCTAAAGTCCAGGAATGGGCGCCTGGGTGGTGTTCATCCAACCAGATGCCGAGTGCAGCACCGAGCAGCGTCGGCACCGCCACCGACCAGCCGATCAGCCCCATCATCCCTAAACCGAACCAGACATTCGGCGCAGCTTTTCGCCGCGCCTTGAGCTTGCGCTTCGCCTTTGCTCCAACCTGTTCGGAGAGGCTTGGCAAAATCTTCGGGATTTTCTTCGGTTCTTTATTCATGTTGAAAGCCTATGAAACGGCGTAAAAACCCGCTTTCCAATTTTGCCATGACCGAACGCACACTTTGCTCATGTTGATCCAGAGCCAAGAACTCTTGCGCCACCGTATCACGCAGTCGACCGAGATCCGTCCCACCCAAGGCATGGCGCACTGAAACCAGCACGTCCGCCCCGGTCTTGACCAGCACGCCTTCATCCACCGCCACAAAAACTTCCCCGTCCGCTTCGGTTTCGTAGATCAGGATACCTGGGGTAAGCGCCGCGACACAATCAAGCCGGTGCGGCAACAGTCCAAACGAGCCTTCGCGCGTCTCCGCCACGATGCGTGATACGTCGGTTTTGTCGGCAAAGATCTGGAACGGCAAGAGAATTTTAAGATTCATGAATATCGCCCGCCTATTCGATTTGAGGCTGCATTTCGGGCCCGGCTTCGACTCCAGGGTTCGCGTCTTTCCGCTCCTCGGTTTTGGCCGTCGACCCGGATGTCTGTTTGTCGTCTGGCTTGCCGGGTTTTGCTTTCCCTTTCGCCTCCTCCACTGTCCCTATCATATAGAGGGCGCTCTCCGGGTAGTCTTTGAATTCATCGCACAGGATGCGCTCACAACCGTCCAGCGCGTCCTTAAGGCTAACCAGCTTGCCTTTGATGCCGGTGAACTGCTCGGTCGTAAAAAAAGGTTGGGTGAGAAACCGCTCCAGGCGGCGGGCGCGGGCAACCACATTGCGGTCTTCCTGTGAAAGCTGCTCCAGGCCGAGCATGGCGATAATATCCTTGAGTTCCGCGTATTGTGCAAGCGTGCGCCGGATTTCCTGCGCCAGACCGTAATGCCGTGCACCGACGATGCCCGGCGTAGCCATCTTGGAACTCGATTGTAACGGGTCTATGGCGGGGAACAGGCCTTCGCCAGCCCGCTTGCGCGACAGCACGATCGAGGCGGAAAGATGCGAGAAGGTATGCGCCGCAGCCGGATCAGTCAAATCGTCCGCCGGCACATACACGGCCTGGATTGACGTGATGGCGCCGCTATCCGTGTTGGCAATGCGTTCTTCCAAGCCCGACAGCTCGGTACCCATCGTGGGCTGATAGCCCAGACGCGACGGCATCTGCCCCATCAAGCCGGACACTTCCATACCGGCCTGGATAAAGCGAAAAATATTGTCGATGAGCAGCAACACATCGCGGTGCTCGTCGTCACGGAAATACTCCGCCATCGTCAGCGCCGCATGGCCAACCCGGAAGCGGCTGCCCGGAGGCTCGTTCATCTGCCCGAAGATCATCACCATGTTCGGCAACACGCCGGCCTCCTTCATATCGCGGTAAAGCTCCTCACCTTCGCGGCAGCGTTCCCCTATGCCGCAAAAAATACTGACCCCTTCGTGATGACCGATCATATTATGGATCATTTCGGTGAGCAATACCGTCTTGCCGACGCCCGCCCCGCCGAACAACCCCGCCTTGCCGCCGCGCTCCAGCGGCACCAGCACATCGATGACCTTGATGCCCGTTTCAAAGATTTCAGTCTGGGTGGAGCGCCGCGCCAACGGCGGCGGGGCATTATGCACCGAACGCCATTGCACACCGGACAACGCCGCTTCGCGATCAATGGTGTTGCCAAATACGTCAAACATACGCGATAACACCGCTTTGCCCACCGGCGCCTTTAATGGTCCGCCGGTGTCCTCCACCGCCATGCCACGGGCGAGGCCTTGTGTGGCTGTCAACGCAATCCCGCGCACACGATGCGAATCAATTTGCGCCAACACTTCGATGACGCAGCCCCCATCCTTTGCGAGCAATAATGAGTAAATTGGAGGCAAATGCCTATCGAACTGTATATCCACGACACTGCCGCGCACCGAGACGACCTTGCCAAGATTTAGGGCGTTAAGTCCGCTATCCCTCATTCAGTAGTCCTATCGCAAAAGCTCATTGTCATTGAAGTTCATTCAACACTTTTGTGATGGAGACTTATTTTAACCAGTGACCCGCCCAATAAAATCATATTGATGCCTAAAAATACACCTAATAACCAATGCGCTGTCTCTGACCACGTCAACAGGATGACGAGAGCAAACGCTAGCGCAGTGATGCCACTGAAAAGCACAAATCCCCAATGGACTAAAGGTCGCATCAGGATAGCCAAGGAAATTTTGGCAATACCTTCAAAGGCAAAAAACAGGGTCATCAGCATTGTGATGGTTAAAATGCCGACAACCGGCTTGGCAATAAACAGACAACCCACGACAATCTGTAACAGACCCAAAAATAACCATATCCCAAAACCGGGTATATTTGAAAAAAACAGGGCACGGCCTAAATGGACTGAACCGCCCAGCAACATGATCCAGCCTAAAAAGATAATAATGGCTGCTGTAAAAAACTGGGGTATCACCATCGCACAAACACCCAGTAATATAAAGAAAATGCCCTCCGCTAAAAATAATTTCCAATGGCTTTGCAAATAAACCTGCATTTGTTGCTGAATTTGCTGTATTTCAACTTGAAAGTTTTTAATCTCGTTCATGGTGAGTGCGCCCATAAGTCATTTCTGATTCGTTCGCCGGATTGAAAGCCGACTCTTTAAATTCTGCTGTATAGTTTTCAGTTTTTCTTGGCTCAGTTCGGCTCACACTCTATAATAAGATAATAAGCCATTTTAAATGGTGTGTCCGGTTTAGTGTAGCCATATCAAATATCGCTGTCCACACAACAACAAAAAACTGCCAGCCGTCAAGTGGCGTCAGCGTTGCGCCAAATCGTCACAGTCAACACCCATACCACACTACCCATCCGCAGCATTACCGAGATCGGCAATGAAATGAATCAGATGTCGCACGAACCAAGTGAACGGGTTAAGCCGTTCAAGCTGACGGAGACATGATTCTAACAACCTTAGTTAGCCACAGATTTACACAGATAAACACTGATAACCTATTATGTGATGTAAGGTTGTTTCTTCCAAATGGCCTGCAGAGCATTGACGTAACCCGTTGCTCGTCTGTGCAAATTCGCGTTGATCTGTGGCTTAACTGCTTTTTCAAGAGTTTTAGGCAAACCAGATCCGGGTAAGTTATCGACTATGGCAAAAATACGAGTGGTGTTAGCTGACGACAGCAGCCTTGCACGTGACATGTTACGCAGCTTGCTGGAAAACGACGGCGACATCGAAGTGGTTGGCGAAGCAAAGAACGGCGCGGAGGCCGTGCGCCTCGCCATCGAGCTCAAGCCCAACTTAATAACCATGGATCTGGAAATGCCGGTGATGGGTGGGATGGACGCCATTGCCGAAATCATGGCCACCCGCGCCGTGCCCATTTTAGTGGTCAGCAGCATGGCGGATGCCCGGCAGGCATGCGCCGCTGTGGCTCACGGGGCGCTTGATGCGGTCAGTAAACCGTCGTTTGACTTGGCCGGCGGGGCAGCCTTCGTCGCCAAGGTAAAAATGCTCGCCACTATTCGGGTCATTACCCATATCCGCTCGCGATTTTCCGAACAAACGACCGCACCGGCTCCCCGCCCTATTGCACCAGCCGCGTTATGCCCAAAGCCACCATACGGTACAGTGATGCCGCCCTCGGACGGAGACCATCCATCCCGTGTTTTTGCCATTGCTTCTTCGACCGGCGGACCACAGGCCTTAGCTGCGATATTAGGGCAGTTGCCTGCGGACTTTCCTTGTCCGCTGCTGATTTCGCAACACATCGCCGATGGCTTCGCGCCCGGCATGGCGGAATGGCTGGCGAGTGTCTGCAAGCTGTCGGTACGCCTGGCACAGGAAGGTGAGCCGCTTATACCGGGCACTGTTTATGTTTCGCCATCGGAGACCAATCTGGCGGTGACACCTGCGCGCCGTATCACGTTAAGCCCACGCCTGTTGGGGGAGATTTACCATCCTACCTGCGATGTGCTGCTGGCATCGGTTGCGGCTGTCTATGGCCGTCAAAGCGTCGGCATCATTCTTACCGGCATGGGCAGCGACGGCGCAGCAGGGATAGCAAAAATCCGTAATGCCGGCGGCGCCACGCTGGCGCAAGACGAAGCCAGTTCAGTGATCTTCGGCATGAACAAGATTGCCATTGAGCGCGGCGGCGTACAGCAGGTACTGTCAGCGGACAAAATTCCGCAGGCCATGTGCCGCCTCGCCAGTCTGCTTGCATGAGAGCGCAGCTATGAAGCTCACTGATTTCAAGGCGCTCATCAAGCAGCGTTGCGGATTGACCTTTGAGGGCGTCGGTGAAGCGTCTTTGGTATCGGGCCTGCAAAAACGCATCGCCGAAACCGGCGCGAAAAACGCATCGGCTTATTATGCCTCACTGATGGCTGACGAACACGAGTTTCACGAGCTGATAGCCCTTTTGACTATCAACGAAACCTATTTTTATCGCGAACCGGAACAATTGCAATTGCTGGTGAATAGTCTGATTCCACGCATCCTCACGCGCAAACAGGACGCCTCTCCGGTGCGTATCCTGTGTGCAGGTTGTTCTAGCGGAGAAGAGCCCTATTCGATCGCGATTGCGCTACGCGAAAAATACGGCGAATCTGCGGCTAGCCTATTTATGTTGGCAGGCGGCGATATCGACAAAGGCGCGCTGGAAAAAGCACGCATCGGATGTTATACAGAATTTTCATTCCGTAGCCTGGCCCCGGAATTACGCGAACGTTATTTCAATCGTCAAGACAAAAGAATCTGGGGTGTCAAGGACGATCTGCGTCAACAGGTGCATTTTTATCATGTCAACTTATTGGTCGCACGCCATCCCGATGACGCACAGAATTTTGATATTATTTTCTTCCGCAATGTCTCGATCTATTTCGATATGCCGACACGCCGAGTTATTCAGCAGCATCTTGCAACATTGCTGAATGACGACGGCTATCTGATCACCGGCATCGCGGAAACCTTAGCTAACAACCTGGGCGTGTTCAATCTGGTTGAAGAAGGGGGGCTGTTTTATTTTGCCAAGCAGCATCCCGGATCGGCTAAGCCACTGCTACTGAAGCCGAAGCCACCCGCGCACCAGACTGAGGCGACAAGCCGGACTGCGTTCAGCCCACACCGTGCGACGCAAGCTTCTACACCGCCTGTGCGGGAAGCGCCACCCCAAGTTGTGCCACTGCCCTTGCTGACGCCGGTAACAGCCAGTGCCGAGGAGGCTTTGCGCCTGATACAGGAAAAACGTTACGACGAAGCGATGACGGCCCTGGCGCTGTTGCTTGAGCAGTACCCCGGATCAAGCGCCGCGTTGCTGCTCAAGGCGCATATCCTGTTGCATCGCAAAGACTACGCAGCGGCTGAGGAAAGTGCACAACAGGCTCTGGGTATTGAGCCCTGGTCAACCGATGCCTTCGTATTGCTAGGCTTGGTCGCGAAATGGCGCAATCAGGCCGATACTGCGGTGAAATGGTTCAAGCAGGCGGTGTACGCACGCAATGAATGCTGGCCGGCACACTATTATCTGGGCGAGTTGTATCGTGCGGATAGCAAGGTCGACAATGCGCGCCGCGCCTATCGCGTTGTGCTGCAATTGCTAGCGGCGCAGCAAGCGCCGAATGACGGATTGTCCATTATTCCGCTTGGCTTGCCGGTATCCGAGGTGCGTTTCCTGTGCGAACACCAGCTAGCCAAGCTGGACGATGGGCATAAAGCGATATCAGGCTAGGGCAATATGGCACTCGACCTCAAAAAATTCGAAGCCCGTTTCGTCGAAGAAGCGCGCGACCACATCACCCGTCTCGGAGACGGTCTGGATGCGCTGACACACGGACCTTCCGACAGCGAAAATATCAACTGCATTTTTCGTTCGGCCCACACGATCAAAGGCTCTTCGCGGATGCTTAAACTCATCCCCATAACCGACACCGCACACCACCTGGAAGATGTGCTGGGCGCCCTGCGCGACGGAAGCCTGGCGTACAGTCCGGAATTGGGTCGCTTACTCTATCGCGGGGTAGATGGGCTGTCCGCGCTGGTGGAGCGACTGGCCGAGGGCGGCGAATTGCCTGCTGCGGATGTGTCGCTATGCAACGCGCTGGCGCAGGCGGCCAAGGGCGAAAGCATCAGTGTACAGCCTAAAATATCGGGCAACAGCTTTTCCTCGCCCGATATTCCCGATATTTTGGGCGCACAGGTATCGGACATAAATAGCATGCCCGACCTACCAGCTCCAAATGTTGAATCGAAACTGAAGACACCCGATACCGTGCGGGTGAAGATGAACAAGCTCGACGAACTAATCAAACTGATGGGCGAAGTAATATCCAGCCACGCCCGCTCGCGTCAGCGCCTCATCGACATCCGCGATATCGAACGCATGGACTTTGGCGCAGCCAGTGCCGCCGGGAATGCCAGTTCCAAGTTGAAAGCCTGTCTGCATCGTTTTGCACTGACGTTACGCGAGGATGTGCTTGCCCAGGAATTGCTTATGAACGAGTTACACAGCAAGGCACTGATCATGCGTATGTTACCGTTGTCCATCGTGTTCGAGCCGGTCGGGCGCATGGTGCGGGAACTGGCGGACTCGGTGGGCAAGGATGTCGAGTGTATCGTGAGCGGCTCGGAAATTGAGCTTGACCGGCAACTGATCGATAAACTCAGTGACCCGGTGCTGCATCTGTTACGTAATGCTGTGGATCATGGCATCGAGGAGCCAAATGTGCGTCAGACAGCAGGAAAGCTTGAGCGTGGCCGCATCACACTCTCAGCGCGCCAGGACGGCGGCTGGGTGGTGATCGAAATTAGCGATAATGGCGGGGGCATCCCGATTGAAACCGTTCGCGAAAAAGCCGTGCGTAAGGGGTTTCTTACAGAAGAAAAAGCTGCGGCGCTAGACGAGCACGAGGTCGTCGAGCTGATTTTTCTGCCAGGCTTTAGCACCAGCCCTATCATTACCGACATTTCCGGCCGCGGCGTAGGCATGGATGTGGTCAAGCGCTGTATCGTGGACGATCTGCAAGGCGTGGTGAGCGTCGAAAACCATCCAGGAGCCGGCACCTGTTTTGCATTGCGTTTGCCGCTATCGTTGGCAATGATGCGTGTGTTGCTGGTGGAAATCTGCGGCATCCCTTTTGGTTTCTCCGCCCAGTATGTGACCGAACTGCTGCGCATACCGCAAAGCGAGATGTTGATTGTCGCCGAGCGGCAGGTGGTCATTATCCGTAATGAATTCGTCCCCGTCGTTACTTTGGAAGATATGCTGCACATTCCTCCGCAGCATGTCCGCAGCCCCCAGCAGCGCAAAAATCATGAGGGTTTGTTGCTGTTGGTGGTACGTGTCGGGAACGATAAACTGGCATTGGTAGTAGATGATCTGCTTGATGAACACGATATGGTGATCAAGCCTTTGCCGGAACACATGCGTCGTCTCACTATGGTCTCCGGCATGGTGACTACCGGCAAGAATGAGCTGGTCGACATACTGCATGTGCCGGTGTTGCTTGAAATGGCGCGCAATGCGCGTAGCGGGGCGCTTGTGCATCGCGAAACTACGGCGGCGGGCGGTGCGCCCTTGCGCGTGCTGGTAGTCGATGACTCGCTCAATACACGGGAAATAGAGAAAGATGTGTTGGAAGCCCACGGTTATCTGGTCACGCTGGCGGAGGATGGATTGGACGGTCTCCGCAAAGCGCAGCAGGGAGATTTCGATGCGGTGCTGACTGATGTGGAAATGCCGAATATGGATGGATTCACACTGACTGAACGCTTGCGCCTGGACGACAAATACCGCGACAAACCGATCATTATCATTACGTCACGCGCGAAGGAAGAAGACAAACGGCGCGGCATACAGGTCGGTGCCGATGCCTACATCGTGAAGGGCGATTTCGACCAGAGTAACCTGGTCGACATCCTGCGTAACTTACTGGGATAGTGTATAAAAACTTGCAGTAACCCTTCAACCCCGACTTGATACAGATGCACGCTGATAATCTGAAATAAAGCACTTCCCCATATATCAAGTAGCTTTTCTATGAGGTTTATGAGCCTTATGCGGTTTATAATAAGCTGGGTGGCGGTTTTCTGGAATCAGTTTATGAAAAAGCAATGGCGTTGGTTTTACAACAACAGCAATCTGTTGTGCCATGTTGATCCGTAGCTAAATAGTTATCAATTAGGAGACTTGCTATGCAAATTTTAGTGGTGGATGACGACTCGCTGGCCTGTGAAATGACAGCTGCCGTAGTCGAGTCGGTTGGGCATGACGTGTTGCTGGCCGAAAATGCTGTCGACGCGATGGAAAAACTTTCTGCCGCACCGGGCATAGCCATGGTGATTTCCGATATGAACATGCCGTTGGTGAGTGGCATCGACTTGTTCCGCGAACTACGCAGCCAAGGTGTCAAGCTGCCATTCATTCTTTTAACCGGCGATAATCCCGATGGCTTGTTGCAAGAAGAACCGACTCTCGACGGTTGCATGACTAAGGATTTCTCCATAGAAGAAACCCTGCCGCAGATGATAGCTGATGTCATGGCTCGCTACGCTGCCAATTCGGGAGCATACTAGGTATGGGAGAAAATACCGTTTCTTTGAACGACAAAATTGCCCGTCTGCGTGGGATCTTCATTGAACAATTGCCCGGACGAATGACTGAGGCGCGCAGGCTTTTTGACATCTTGCAAACCGACCCATCAGCCGCCGAGGCGGCCGGCTCGCTACACCGTTACTTGCATAACACCAAGGGAACCGGTGCTTCGTTCGGCTTTCTGGAGCTGAGCGTGCTGTCCGGTAAAGGCGAGGATCTAGCCAAAACCATTCTGGAATCCCCTGGTTCATTGACCAGCGAAAGTTGGCAACAGCTGGGCGAATGCCTCACCGACATGGAGCGGGTACTTGAACAAGCTGCTCTCCAGGGGGATAACCCTCCTGCCCATACCGAACAAAATCTGATTTTCGAAATTCCTCCGCCGAACCATACGCCAGATGAAAGTAGCAACGAGAGACTGATTTACATTTGTGATGACGAAATATTGACAGCCGAACAATTGGGTGCACAGCTGCAATGTTTCGGCTATCAAACCATGCTATTCAACAATACGGCAGATTTGCGCGCTGCCGTGCTGGCAAAACAGCCAGCCGCAGTGATCATGGACATCGTGTTCCCTGAAGGTAAAAGCGAGGGCACTAATGTGCTCGCAAACTTGCGAAGAATACATGGCATCCAGTTTCCCGCTATTTTTGTATCCGCCCGGCGCGACTTCGATGCCCGTTTGCGCGCCATACAAGCGGGTGGTGAAGCCTATTTCCCCAAACCGGTTTCGGCATTGGAACTGGTTGCATCTCTCGATTTCCTGACCCGCCATAGCGAGCCCGAATCCTTCAGGGTATTGGTGGTGGATGACGAACCCGAGATCGCCCAATATCACGCCTTAATTCTGGAAAATGCCGGAATGGTTACTCGCACGACTCATGTACTGGAAACCGTGTTGGATGTGGTAGGTGAATTCAAACCCGATCTGGTGCTAATGGATATGTACATGCCCAGATGCTCCGGGCATGACATAGCCAAGCTGATCCGTCAGGTGCCCGATTATATCGGCCTGCCGATTGTATTTCTCTCCAGCGAAACTGACCCCCAAAAACAGTTCTCTGCCATGCGCGTTGGCGTGGAAGGTTTTCTTACCAAACCCATCGAGCCCGGTTATTTGGTAACCTCTGTGGCACTGCGGGCCGAACGCATGCGCGTATTGCGCTCGCTGATGATGCGCGACAGCCTGACTGGCCTTTTCAATCACACGGCCATCACCCAATTCCTGGACAGCGCCATCGTTCGCGCCAGGCGACAGGACCACGCCGTTTGTTTCGCAATGATTGATGTGGACCGTTTTAAATCTGTTAACGACAACTATGGTCATCCAGTCGGCGATCAAGTGCTGTTGGCATTAGCGCGGGTATTGCAACAGCGCTTGCGTGATACTGACTTAGTGGGCCGCTACGGTGGTGAGGAATTCGCCGTGATCATGCACGACGTTACGTTGGAAAAAGCGGAGCAAACCATACAGCAACTGCGCGAAGATTTCAGCAAGGTGTTGTTTCATTCGGGAGATGTCGATTTTTCCTGTTCATTCAGTTGCGGCGTCGCCGCCTTTCCGCAGTTGAAATGCGTGGAAACACTGATCGAAGCTGCGGACAAAGCCATGTATCAGGCTAAACATTCGGGACGCAACCGCGTCGTGGTTTACGCCGCATAACTCATGGAGTAAAGGGCAATCATGGCACAAGAACAAAGTGATCTGGATAAAGTACTCAGCATGCGGCGCAAGGCATCCGCAGAGATCATCAATGTTGACGAGCCAATAGTCAAGCTGGTGATTTTTGAACTGGACGGGGAGTGGTTCGCCTTTCCAGGCGAGGCAATTGCCGAAATTATGCCCGCAACGGACGTTTACTTTGTTCCTGGTTGCCCGCCGTCACTGGAAGGGGTGATTAACGTACGCGGAGACATCGAGTCAGTCATCCGACTCACCGAATTGCTGGGAAAACCCGCAACTGCCCAGGCGCCAACATCATCAATCCTGCGCGGTCAAGGTGGCGGCATGCATAGCGGCATTCGCGTCGATAGGGTCGTGGACGTGCTGGATGTCATGCAAAGCGCTATTCAAGCGCCGCCAGCAACCTTGCCGGAACACATGCGACGTATCGTGTCCGGATTAATTCGGCATCAGGATACGCCGGTCGTCATCCTCGACCTGAACCGTCTGTTCGAAGATTATCAGCGCGGTTTGGGATGATCCGGTCAGCGACGAAAACATTCTCCTTATCCGAGTCTGGCACCCTGACAGTGGTATCCTTCAAGGCAGGTGGACACCGTTTCGCAGTCGAAGCGGCACAAGTACACACGCAATTGTCGGTAGAAACATCCGATACCGTACTGACTGCGGAACAGCTTTTAGGATTACCCGTCTATGAGGACTTGCAAAATAGGGCCTCCCGCAGCATTCTCCTGATGAAACACCCGGCAGGGAACTATGCCATGGCGGTTTCCAATCCCGTGGAGTTACTCCTTCTGGAGATCAACGCCATCTATCCCCTGCCCGCCTTAATCGTCGCCCGCAACACACTGGCCGGCATACGGGGATTGGCAATCGGATCCAGCGGGATAACGGTACTGGTCGATTTTTGCGGCCTCCATCAGAAGGTTTTTCTCCAAGAACTACACTTCAAGCGCCCATAATTTATGGCTTTTTAAAGGGCGTGACCCAATAACGTTCGGCTCATTTTTTGCGTAAAGCCTCTTTTTGCTCCGATCGCCCGTAACCGTTCAACCTAGCCGCGTTGTCTTCTAAAGGAAGTTCTGATCCTTAGTGGTTTCAAAATTGGCTGCCCGGTGCCGATCATCTTGCCATAGCGCCCAAGCCATGCGCGGCAGGGCAGGCAATAAGCTGCCGTCGACGGCGGTCAAAGGCAACAGCGCGGATAGGCCGGCAGGGAGAGCGGGCGTCGGCAGACGACGGGCCAGCTCGGCAATGACCTTTTCCAGCAAGGCCGCATCAAACACTTGCTGCGCTTCGCTCAATGAACCTAGCGACGTGCGGTGAATTCCCAAATGCCGGACTTTATTCAGA
>JAURZI010000071.1 GCA_030653435.1 Methylovulum sp. | reverse complement strand
TCTGACAAAGTAGAATTAAGGATACTGATAAAGTTAATCTTGTCGTCCCAGCAAGGCCGGAGCCCAGGCTTTCGATATTCCAGGTTCACCCTCGCGTCCTTAAATTTGAACTATCGACTAAGGTCGCCAGCTTAGCAATCTGCCGATGTCCAAACAGAAGGGGACAAACAGCGTGTGAGGCTTTACGACCACAGAGTAAATCGCCCTTATTTGCCGGGGTGACGCGGCGTTTTCATGATTGTTAGGTTGGAAAAGCCGTCATTGACGATACCTGCCTGATACACTGACAATTCTGTGTCGGATTATGCTGTTCATGCCTTGCGGGTTTCGAATGCGTCGTGCAAGTGAATGGGAGTGGAGCATTTGTCGAATATCCCTAAAGAACGTCTTCTGTTCTTTCTAACAGTACCTATTTATTGCACAATTTCACCGGCATCAGTCGCGGGTCTGTACGTTAGACAACAGAGCCCAAATCAACCTTACCCGTATATTGGGGTTTGAGAACCGAGATAAATAGATGAGCAAGGCATTCACATGACGGATCCTGAACAGCGCGCTAATGTTTTGATTGCGGCCCTGGTGGCGGCAGTAAACGGAGGGCAGGAGGACTTTGTGCCTGACGGCGACCCCGAATGGGCGCAGGTGACGGCAAGGTTGTTTGCCAAAGTTCGAACTTTACATAGTGAATCCAATCGAGCCATGAATGATATTGCCAATAGTGATGTCCGCATGCTGTTATGGCGCGAGGCTTTGCAAAATATCAATTCCGCAGACAGCCTATTTCATCACGGCGGTAAACTGTCCGATTTTTACCAATCAATGTTGGTGGAAGCCATGCAGATGACGCGTGCCCGCTATGGTGCGCTGGGACTGTTTGACGGAGATGGAACTCTGGTGCAGTTCATCACCGAAGGCATGGATGCCGAAACCATAGCCGTCATAGGCCATCCCCCCGAAGGACGAGGTTTATTAAAAGCACTAATGAATGAGTGTAAGCCCATCTGCGAGGCCTCTATCGCTGGTGACCCTCGCTTCAACGGTTTTCCACCCGGGCATCCGCCAATGCGAACACTGATTGGTGCGCCGCTGGTGGTAAGCGATAGGCTTAAAGGGGTGATTTATCTGGCGGATAAGGAAATCGGCGAATTTTTCGACGTACAGAAACAGGTCTACGCCGAAAAATTTACCGAGGAAGACGAGGTCATGCTGGGTCTTTTTGCCGATTACCTAGTGCGCTCTCTGGAGCGCACGGAACTGGTGATCGCTTTGCAGCAAAGTAACAAGGATCTCGAGAAAGAACGCGCCACCTTGCACGAAATGGTTGAGAAGCTGCGCGATACCCAGAATCAGCTGCTGCAAGCCGAGAAAATGGCTTCCATCGGCCAGTTGGCGGCAGGTGTGGCACATGAAATCAACAACCCCATAGCTTTTGTCAACTCCAACCTGGGTGCCCTAGCTGGCTACATCGAAGATATGTTCTCGATTATCGATGCCTACGGGCAAGCGGTGACCGAAGTTGATCAAAACCTTATAAACCACGAGAAAATCGACGGCTTAAGAAAGAAGTTACAATTTGAGCACCTGCGGGAAGATGTGCCGGATTTGTTGCACGAATCGAGCGACGGTCTGGCGCGGGTCAAAAAAATTGTCGGCGACCTCAAGGATTTTTCGCGAATGCCCGCGACTGAGTGGCAAGACGTCGATCTGCACCAGGGCTTGGAAAGCACGCTCAACATAGTGTGGAACGAAATCAAGTACAAGGCCGAGGTGATCAGGAATTACGGGGTTTTGCCTGAAGTGGAATGTTTGCCGTCCCAGCTGAATCAGGTATTCCAGAATCTGTTGATGAACGCTGCCCAGGCCATCTCGGAGCGGGGAACTATCACCCTAAGCAGCGGCACCGAAAATGAAACGGTGTGGGTGGCTATTTCCGATAGCGGACAGGGAATTTCGCCGGAAAATTTAAGCCGCATTTTCGATCCGTTTTTTACCACCAAGCCGGTCGGCAAAGGCACAGGACTTGGGTTGTCCCTATCCTACAGCATCGTACAGACACATCATGGATGGATAGAGGTCAGCAGTAAAGTTGGTGAAGGCACTACATTCCGCGTTGTGCTGCCAGTGAAACAACCGATAGAAATTGAAATTTAACTTTAGCTGAGGTCGAGTCTTGAAAAATCTGAGATTTGACAGATTCCTAGTAGTGTGGCAATTTTGTTTTGACGAACAATTAATGTAATCTCTCAACTTCATTTAACAACATGATGAAATTGAGAAGGTCCTTCTATGCCGGCCAAAAAATATCGCGTGAAATTGTCCGAGGTTGAACGTCAAGAATTAAAAGGGCTACTTTACAAAGGTTGACTAGCGGTCCGGAAACAAACCCATGCTCGAATTCTCTTGCAATGTGATGAATCTGGCGCTATTACAATCAAAACAGATCAAGACATTGCGGAGGCTCTAACTATAAGCACTCGAAGCATTAAGCGAGTTCGGCAACGTTTTGTGGAAGAAGGCTTGGCGTCAGCCTTAAATCCGAAGGTACAACTCCGTCATCGCCCCAAAAAGCTGGATGGTGCAGCGGAAGCTTTTCTGGTTGCAACAGCCTGTATGGAGGCACCCGAAGGACGAGCAGAGTGGACGATGCAGTTGTTAGCCGACAAACTGGTTGAATGCCAGATAGTCGATTCGATCAGTGATGAAACGGTCAGGCTAACCTTAAAAAAACGCGCTCAAGCCTTGGTTAAAGGAATGTTGGTGCATTCCAGCCAAAGCGAATGCTGAT
>JAURZI010000065.1 GCA_030653435.1 Methylovulum sp. | reverse complement strand
CGACGTGCCATTGGACATTACAGAACCTGCTGTTCCCGGTGCAGTTCGACGGCGCGGAAAACGCTGGCGGAGAGTCGGTATTTTCCAACATGGTTGGTCTTTAATCATCGCAGCCTTGCTTAACCATCAGCTTCTTCCCGTTAAGCCCGGGCGGCCGGAAGCGTGGCCTAGCTTGTCGGAAATAAGCGCTGCGGGAGGTGCTGGGTGAAAAAACCTACACTTGTAAGCGCCGTCATCGCCCCGTTTGAGTTCCAGTACCTTGGCCTCAATGGCCTGGGACTGCCCCATGAATTGGATGATGACGTGCCCGTCCGCGTCGTCCAGGCTGATTTTTTTGATAGTCCGTGTATTCATAGTCTTGTTGTCAGATAAGGGGTGGGTTTATGCGGCAATCTTCCGCAGGCTGTCAAGCCGTTCCTTCAGCAACGGCACCGAGTTGATGAAGCGGTACACGAACGCGTCAAAATGGACAAGCTCGTCGTCATCGCCGTTTTGTTCGCCGTAATCCATCCCCGCTTCGCTGGCCAATGCCTTCCACTCAATCAATTGCCCCATGTAGTCATCAATCGAGCCTTTCAGGTGGAAGAACGTGCCGCTGACTTCGCAGGCCTGTTGTGGCCGGATCAGCCGGTAAATCGCCTGTTGCTCCGCCCTCACCTTGTAACTGCGGTTGTAAAAGATAAACGAGTTCAATTGTGGCAAATTCAGGCCGTCTTGCGTGACCCCCAAACTGGCCAGCATCACCTGGTCGTGTCCTTCCCGGATTCTGGCATTGAGCTTTGCCGTGCGTTGAGTGATGGTTTCCTGACCAGTGAACACCAAGTTTGTGATCCCCCGCTTGTCCAATTCGGACGACAGGCGGTGCAGCACCGCCGGATTGGTCGCAAACACGATGGGGCGCAACCCTTGCCCGACTTCTTGCGGCACCAAATCAAGCACGGCGATTTCTTTGGTCGTCAGTTCGTGGAAGCCGCACCCGTAACCCTTCACCGCACTGGGGACGTTGGCGGCCTTGAAGCACGCCTCCATCCTCGTCAGGATAATGGTCAGGTTCAACGCCTTGCCCTTGAGCTTTTGTCCGTTGGCATACTGGCGGTACCAGCTTGAAAACTCCTCGGCGGTCTGCACATACAAGGCCAGATGGTTGAAATCCCAATCCACTTGCACGGGTTCGCGTAATTCCGGTATCGGAAACCTGACATGGCGGCTGACGGCGGGTTCTTGCTGAACCCGGCGTTTGATCAGCGGTGCAAGCCATTGCCGGTATTCCGTCAGGTACGCGGCGTTAATCTTTGGCACTTCACGCTTAGCCCCTACCCCGCTATCCAGAAATTCATTGGTCGCCCAGACCAGGGTCACAAAGCGGCGGTTAAATTCATCGCGCCCGGTCGGTTGGTTTTCCCCACCGTTAAACAGGCGGGGTTCAAGAAAACCGCCTCCCGCCTCTCATCGCATAAGGTTGGTAGGCGCGTTCCTCGCCGGCGACAAATGCCGCTAAATTAAGCATTTCCCTTGGATAATTCGGGCTGGGCGTACCGTCAAGGATATAGCGGCGTTTTGCGCCGACCTGCCAGACCGCTTGGGTTTGTTGGGTATGGTGATTGGCCAGCAAACCGCCCTCGTCGCACAGGATGTTGGTTATTTTCTTGTGCAGCAGCTTGGCCAATGTCCGTTTTGGACGCTGGGGATCAACTGCCCGTTTCAGCCCCTCGTAGCTGACGAGGTTGATTTTCCGTAACGCTCTGGTGTCCGCTTCGCCTTTCACCACGCGGTAATCGGTGATGCCCAGCTTGTCCAGCTCGCCCACCATTTCCGGTATTAACCGCGATTTCTGCACCAGCAAGGACGTGCCGTCCAACAGCAAGGCCAGGGAAATGGCCAGCCTGGACTTGCCCAAGGCCATTTGCCAGCCACAAACCGCCCCTTTGGGCTTGAATGCCAGTTCAAACAAATCTTCAACCTGAAAATCCCAAGTCAGCCATTGGGGTATCCCTAAAGCTTCGGCCTTCGTCCGTAATTGTGCGATCTCGTGCGGGAAGGTGTCGGCGATGGGCGGCAACAGGGTTTCCCAGTAGCCCTCACTTGCCGCCTCGCCTTGAGGTTCAAACAAGGCAAAGAACTCGTCATGCCCACAGTCGAATTCACCCCGTTGGCTACGCACGATGAAACCGGCCTCAACCCGTAAGGCCGTCACTGTTTCCTGGTTAGCCACCACGGCGCCCCGCTGGGTACGGTTGACCAAGCCCATGCGTTTAGCAACGGCGGTGAATTCCGGCGTGCCTTTGCGGTAAACGGTGCGTCCGAACGGCACGGCCATTTTGCGGTTTTCCGCCAGGATCGCCTTCAGGCCACACAAAAGCTGGTTATCAACCACCGGATTGCCACCGCATGTCCTGATGATGCCGGACACGGACGCCAGGGCGGCAAACGGGTCGTCCTGCATGGCGATGACATCCAGGCTGAGCTTGAACTGCCCGGCATAGCGGGTTTTGGCCGGGTAGCGGTGGTGGTGGTCTGAAAACAGCCGTTTCCGGTACAGGGCGTTTTTCACCCGCGCTTCGGTGGCGCCGTCCTGAAAAACCAGTTTGATCTGCCGCCCTGCCCGGCGCAACTGCACAGTGCGGTCGCCAGTAACAGGGGTCGTGATAGCGGGTTTCGAGTGCTCGACACCAATCACCCGGACTGGGTGGCGGCTACGGAACAGGTCTTTCATCGTCCGGCAGCTCAAACCCAGCGCAAGCGGTGGCGATGCAGGGTTGATGTCACCGTAGTGGACGGCGGGGGTGTTTTTGCCGTTGCCGCCAGCGGTTCCGTCAGTGTCAAAATAGACCGAAAAGTCCTGGTCGAACAGCAGGAGCTCCGTGGCCACCTGGTCGACATTCTCGCTTTTGAAGGTGTCCGATGGGAGCATGAGGATTGCCCGAAGCCGTTGGGAAAACTTGGGGATGTTCAGGATCGCGGCCTTGGTCGATGGCGGCACGATGGCGGCGACAATGCCACAATGGCTTAACGCCTGCGCCACTGCGTATTCGTGCGACAAGGCTGAGGTGTCGGGGCCAAACTTGCCATAATGGGTGATGCCTGGATAGGGTTTCAGGAAGGCGCTGGACAGGTTGATGCTAAAGGGCGGATTGATTAAAGCCGCGCTTAAGGCTTCAAGCTCGACGTTTTCCATTCCGGCCTGTTCGATATCGATACGGAAATCGGTGCCATCAAAAATGGCCGTGACGGCGCCAACAATGTCGTGGTCGATGTCGATGCCGAAGATATGAAATTTCTTAGGGTCTGCATACCGAAACATCGCGGCACTGCCGATGCTGTTATCGAACAGGCTATAACGGAGATCTTCCGAAAAAGCGGGAGAAAGGGTTTGCCAGATGAAACGGCTTAACCAGTCCGGCGTCCAAAACTGGGCCAAGGTTTCCCGACGTTTTTCATGGAGGCCACCCAGGGAACCGGGCTTAGCTGCCGTCTTACCCTTGGATTGCAGGTTGTCCAGCGCTTCAGGCGTGTACCTAACCATTAAGCCGCCTCCGCACCGTAAAGATTAGTTATAATGGTATCGGTAACATCAGGATGGCCATTGATCGTTAGGAACGCTAAAACTGCGTCAAAAGCTATTTTTGAGAAGCGGTACTCATGCTTGTCCTTGAAGCAATGGATTTCAAGAAGACCGCCCTTGCCACACACGGTGCGGGAAGCAATTTTTTCTTGTCCATAACAAAGGTTGCCGGCTGCGGTGATGTAATCAGCCATTGCGCTACCGAACGCTAGTCCGGCTTCGTTTTCTATGATCGAAAACCCATTTTGCAGGGTTTTAAGGTCAGCTATTTTTGCATTGGCGTGCCAGTAATTAAACGCATACGACCGGCAAACGACGCGATTTTTGTCTAAGCGAGGTGCGCTCCAATATTCACTCCGCAAATTGAGTTCATCGATAATTTTTTTACCCATCATCGCCAAGCCCTCATCTTTCAGGCTGGCTGCCTGCACATTGATTGCTTTGGCAATGGCCTCAAAATCGAGGGTGTCCAGGTAGCGGTCAACCACATTATTGTCGGTTTCAAAACCGGCATCGTCATCAGCGACAAGCGATTGTTTTAATGACCTGGCTACGCCGCTCCGACCAAATATCTGATAAAGATCAGAGTCGATACTGATTTTTGCCGGCGTGCCACCTGAACAGTCATGCGTCACCCTTTCACAAATGCCGTCGATATAGCGTCGGGTAACGTCATCAAGACAACTTGATAACAAAAGGGTCCGGTTGTTAATCTTAATACCGATCACCACCAGAAATTCGGCGTGCTTTAAATACTCGCAACGGCTTTCAACCATATCGAGTAATCGGCTTTTGAGGGCATTTTTAATGGATTCGGCGTTTTGCATGAGATGGCTCCTGTTTTTGTGTTTTGAAACCACGATAAAACAGGTTGCCCAATATGCAATAACCCACCGAGTCAATTTTTTTGTTTTAGACGCCAAGTCCTAAATAACAAAATTCGCCGCGCATGGCGGTCAAAATTCCAAGTCACTGAGCCAGGTTATATAACAAATGTCTATTTGGAGGCTGTGTCATTTTCCGAGGTTAAGTTGCGGTATTGCCTGATCAGCAGGAATCCACCCCATGCCAAAGACAGGATCATGATTGCTGAGCCCAACACATAAGCTATTTTTGCCAGGACATGGTCGTAGTACAACAGGCCGGATTCCGTTAAAATAAATTCCCAGTCGTGAAAACCATAGGGTGCAGAATGTCCATAATTGCCGCCCAGGAGCAGTAATTGGCCGGCCCGCGCATCATTGATATACGGGGCCATATCGAGAAAATTTTCACTCAGCCACCACAAAGCGACCGATGCGCCGAAAGGATCCCGTGTGTTGATCAATAACACGCCCATGCAAATACCGGGCATTAATAACTGGCCCAGCGAACCGCCTAGCGATGTGATCAATGCGCCGAACGGTCTGAAAATAAGGTGTCCTGCTTCATGAAACGGCAGGTTTACCGCATGCAAAATAGATTCGCCTGCTGTATTGTTGTCGATGCCTGAACTGATCAACAGCCAGCTCCAAATAATCAAACCGATAAAAATAACCGATCGTCCTAAAAAGCAGTTGTAGCTACTGCGTTCCTCATGAAACAGTCTCTTTCGCCAAGGCTTAACGGTTGTTTTGGCGTATTGTTTGACAACAGGCGGCTGGATGTCCTGTTGCTGCGTTGGTGCGGGATGATATTTAAAATATTTTTCAAATACGATGCCGCAAGAAGGACAGCTGGTACATTTTTCCTGTAGATCGTAGCGGCATTTCGGGCATTGCTTCATCATTTCTCCCCCCACCGACAACAGACACTATGAAAAAAGCTTTTTTATCATAGGGATGACGTGATTCGCGTGGCACAAGCCATCGCATCGGGTAAATCTCTAGACTTCTTGTCAAGATCATAAGCCATTTCCTTTCCCCCGCGCGCGGAGCCTCAATTGTAAAATCCGGGGCCACCATCGCCATCATCACACATTTTGAACAGCGCCCCATTGAGCGCCGCATCTGTACTGTTCGAATAAAACCCAGGCCCGAAAGTCTTTTTTGATTCCGGTTTGTAAACCGACCAATCCACTTGCGATAAAAGATGAATGGCAACCATGGCATCGACCACCCAAAATATGGCTTCTAACAGTGACATAACCTTTCTCCAAAAAATTTAAGTTCAAAAGGATATTCTCATAGTCTGCTAAAATCGCAACACTATTCGCGTCACATTTTTTGCTTTTAACTACGATATTTTTGAGCTTACTGATTTTTGAGCTTACTGATTTTTGAACATTTGCGACAACAGCCTAACATTTCCAGCAAGAACGCCATCCACGGTCAAGTATTTCGAATTAAATCCAAGAAGAACTGAGATTCTTTGGTGGACACTGGTAATCAACTCGGCTTCCTACGCAGAAGGCCGTAATGTTGACCAACCCAACCAGAAATCAGTCTTATCCGCGTGTTATATGGGGCGCGGGATATTGGCCTCATCTTTCACAACGATGGTGATTAACTGTTTTTCTTGACCGATTTTTGCAAGCTGTCATTCGTGTTGTCCAATGGGAATGCACCAATGCCTGCATTGTCCGTTGGGGACGATGGGTTTTCTGGGAGTCCTGGTTGATCCACTCTGTGGCTGGCTGGGTTATGACGCATCGTTGCTTTACGAACAGCCGCTTGCAATTACGTTGGTTCTGCCGGGACAGTGAAGGCAGAAAACCGACGTGTCACAGATAGGGTTTGGAGATACACGCAACCTTGCACAAAGCGGGGAGCTGGAGCTTGGCCCTCTGTTTGCCGACCAGTCCCTGCGCTTGATGGCGTCGTGACATTTCCCGTGGAAAGGATAAGGCTGTAAAGGCCGGTTGTGAAGAATATGCAAATTAACCGTACCAGGGTAGTGACCGCGCGCTTTTGCACACATCATGGCCTGGATTGGCCACATCGCATTATTCCTGGTTGAGCTTTCTCCACAGCGCCAGGACAATCAGACTGGACCCATCATCCGGATGAGCGGCAACCCCGCAGGACGCCAACAGCTTGCTACCGGCGCCATACAAACAAAAAGCATTGCGGATGGTCATGCCAAGGCTGAAATGCAGGTCTATCAGGCCATCTTCTGTCATCGCCCTGATTTCAGTTTTATCGCGCTCTTCGAGCACGGTCATGAGCCGCACAACGGCTTCATCAACGGTTTCCGGCGGAACGACCCATTGTAACAGGCTATCTGACCAATTTTTAGCCAACTTGACTCAACTCCCTATTTTTATACAGATTTAGTGTGCAATACGACAAATTAGTGACAGGGTTATCCACAGATTTTGTGGATAACCGTATCGCTGGGGAAAATATTAGACAGCGTATGGTTAACACCAAGCATGGCCACTATAACCAGCCGTGCCGAAGTTCAGGGCGTCACGTTCTAACCACTGCCAATCGGGTGGTTGCTTTGGGAACATCAATGAGCACGGAAAGGAATTCCGGCTTAACACAAAATAATCTGGCGACATCATGAGCCGTAATTCGGCAATACTGGTTTAACCCTGCCATCGCATTGTTGATTAACTCGAAGGTCTCTTTTTCAATAGTCGGATCTTCCGATTCGACAATACCTTCTCCGCGTTTTTTTAAGCCGATCACGGCGCTGAGATATTGCTTATCATCGATCAGGCTTAAGTCCTTGGCCCGGTATAATACTGCCGCTTTGGTGACTTTCCACTTTAACTTAATTTCAGAAAGCCCCTGCCAACTTATTCGGGTACCTGATTTACCGCATAGCAAAAAGTCTTTTGAAAAGGTAGCTCTGGGCATCAAAAACGCCGATGCAAACCGGTTGGCTTGGGATTCTGTCGCCCTATCGCCTGTCACCTGGCCTTCATGCAACAGCAGATGCCCGGTTTCATGAGCCAGGTCAAACCGTAGCCGGTAAGGGCTTTGTTTGGCGTCATTGCGGATGATGATGGGGCGCTTTGCGGTAATCGATAGGGCATCAACCGCGTTTGAAACGCCGCTGAACGACGTGACAACGGCGCCGGCATTTTCGACAACACGCACCATGTTTGAGATGGGCCCCGTTCCAAGCGCCCAATGGCTACGTGCTTGCTCGGCCGCCTTTTCAATATCGTTAGGGGTTTCCGCTTCATACGTAGGAAAATCAACCTCGGGCAAGCAAAGCGTTTGGTCGATAAACTTAACCAGCCGTTCAAAAAACTCACCCCTGGCTTTGACGGTCTGTCTTTGTGCAACTTTAGAGGTCATGTTCTTCCTGAAATGAAACTGTTCGTCTGAAAGATAAGTCTGGCCTGCCGTATAAAAAAAATCAGGCATAACCTGCAAGATACTCGCCAATGACGCTGTTGTTTGTGGGGTAGGTTCAGTTCGACCGGTTTCCAACTGATGCACATATTGACGGGATTTTTCCAGTGAACTCGCCAAATCAGCTAAGGTGTAACCGTGATACTGTCTGGCGAGCCGTAATTCATGGCCGTTAAACATGATTTTGATTTTGCCCCAGCGCCGCCTGATCCGTTTTAGGTAACACCAATGCGGGGGTCAATTCCTTGGCCTGGGGTGTCGTATGGTCAATGCTATGGAGAACTGTTGCCGAGCGCTCATATTTCCAACGGCATAAAATTTCGTTCGACGCATTGATGCCGATAAAAAATACCGCATCTTCATTGTCATCGCTGAGCGCAGGTTCGAGAATGAAACGCCAAAGCACGACGTCGGTGTCGTTGGGTTCAAAGATATTCAGTTGCGTTGATTCTGCATAAGATGGGATTAACACCGTTGATTTTTTCGGCTTATGCGGGTCATCCGTAAAAAATCGGGCAAGCACAGGGCCAATTTTGAAAACCAGGTCAGTTCCCTTATGGGTAATCGAGAGCCACGGATACAACTTATTGTTCCAGGCTTTTATGATGGCTTGGCGTTGACGGCCAAAGGCGAGGCAACCTTGCGTATACCGATCGTCCAATTCAGTGTTCGCATCATGTAAGGCTTTATAGCGCGCATCAAGCAATAAGCCGGCAATAACGCTCAATCGGTCGCTTGTTAAATCTGAAGAAAAGGAAGTCGGATCGCTAATCAAGGCCGCTCTCCATAAAATGGCTCAAATTGAATTTTGTCAAGTGCCAAAATATGGTTAATTTCGGCATTTGTCAAGTCAATCTCCACCATTGAAGATCGACAACTACGCATTTAGCTGAACTACTCGTTATGGATTTCAAGGGACTCAAGGCGGTAGCCAGGGTACTCAGCGTTGTATTGGCGGAAAGCTGCGGCGCATGTTCTGCCATTGAGTTAATCCGCCAATTGATCGGCACATCATAATTCACCGGTTTTTTTTGTAAGCTGGCCAAAATTAACCTACAATGCCATAAAAGGAGAGCATAAAGAGAACATAAATACATTGCTTCATTTTCCCAAAAATTGCCGAAAAACTATGTTTAGAACCGCTTTCACACAATGTTCGCCAACGCTATCGCAGCAAGCAATGCGATTGCCATTATTTGGCAGTAAAGTCGCGGCTGGTTTCCCGTCGCCAGCCGATGATTATGTCGAAAAAACTCTGGACTTGAATGAATTGCTGGTACAAAAACCCGCTGCGACCTTCTTTGCTCGCGCCCCAGGGTTTTCTATGATCAATGCCGGCATTCATCCCAACGATATTTTGATTGTGGATCGTTCCATCGAACCGGTACCGGGCAATATCGTTATCTGTGCATTGGATGGCGAGCTGACGGTAAAACGTCTGGAACACGAAAACGGGCACTGGAAGCTTAAAGCTGAAAATCCGGACTATGCTGATATCGCCGTACACGAAGGCCTTGAACTGGTGATTTGGGGCGTGGTAACCAACGTCATTCATCGACTGTACCCATGACTGGATCGCCCAACCTCATCGCTTTAGTTGATGGCAACAATTTTTACGTTTCGTGTGAACGGGTGTTCCGGCCTGATTCGATCGGCAAGCCGGTGGCCGTACTTAGCAATAACGACGGCATTCTCGTCGCCCGCAGCCAGGAAATAAAAGCCTTGGGTATCAAAATGGGCACACCTGTTTTCCAAATACAGCATTTGATTAAACAGCACAATATTCAACTGTTTTCATCCAATTACACGTTATACGCGGATATGTCATCGAGGGTTATGTCGATTTTGGAAGAGTTTGCTCCTTATTCCGAAGTGTATTGACGAGGCGTTTCTGGATTTGACTGGCGTTTGCCATAAAGACCCCATTGCTTATGGCCATCGAATCCGAAAGGCGGTTGTCCGGGCAACCGGTATTCCCGTATATGTGGGCTTAGGTCCGACAAAAACACTGGCGAAGCTGGCAAATTATGCCGCCAAGAAGTGGAAAAAAACCGATGGCGTGTTGGATTTATCCGATCCGGTGCGACGTGAAAAGTTGATGCGTATCGTGCCGGTCGGCGAAGTCTGGGACATCGGTTCGCGGACTGCGGTTAAGCTGAACCAACTCGGCATTCATAGCGTCTGGGATTTGGCGAGTCAACCCAGTAAACGTATACAAGCCCAGTTCAATGTCGTCGTAGCCAGGATCGTAATGGAATTAAACGGTGTTTCTTGCTTGGCGCTGGAAGAGATTGCGCCAGACAAACAGCAAATTGTCAGTTCCCGGAGTTTTAGCCACCGCTTGACCGCGTACCAGCAAGTAGCCGAAGCGTTGGCCGAGTATTGCAGCCGGGCTGCGGAAAAGCTTAGAAGGCAACGCTCGGTGACCGGCTGTGTCACTGTATTCATCAGGACCAACCCGTTCAATCCTCAAGAGCCTCAGTATCAACGGTCGGCCAGCCTAAAGTTTGCTGCCGCCACCCAGGATACCCGCGCCCTCGTCGCCACGGTCAAACGTCTGCTGAAAGAGCTGTTCAAACCAGGCTACAACTACCATAAATGTGGCGTGCAACTGAGTCATATACAGCCTGAATCATTACCCGGCCAGATAGAGTTGTTCGATATTTGTGATATTAATTCGCCCAAGGAGAACCGCGAATTAATGAAAACCGTCGATCAAATCAACCGGCGCTTCCCAAAGACTATTTCAATAGCCGCCACCGGTTTTGATCAATCCTGGAAACCCAAGACCGAGAGGATTTCACAACGCTATACGACAGACTGGCGGGAATTGGTTAAGGTAAAATGCTAACGTAAAAAACGAAGATGAGACAATACTGCTTTTACTCTTTGCCGCTAACCTTTACCGACGGTCACCATCATAATAGAAAGTTAATCTTTCAGCGCTATGGTCTCAACCCGGTCAACTGCGGCAAGCGTTATTTTGCCTTCCTGAGCTAACCAGCCAATGCTGCGTTGGATGATTTTTTCTTCTTCCGTAAGCTCACCAACCAATTTTTCGACAGGGGTAGCACCATTTTCAGCCAAGTAATGCCAAATGCGACCTGCCGTCAAACCGACGCGTTCAGGCATCGCCATTTCCGGCTGCGCCGCAACCGGCTTGGGGGCCGCGGCTTGAGCCTTTTTAGCTGTTTTCTGATCTGGACTTGGTTTCTTGGCTGTCGTTTTAGGTGCTGTAGCCGCAACAGGCTGTTCGGCTTTAACTTTTTGTGCCGGTTTTTCGGTGGCGGCTTTTGGTTTTTTCATAATCGGATAAGTAGGTTAAAGGACAAAAAAATAGCATCAACCATTCAGGTTTAAAAGGTATCTCCGTTCGTTTGATAATTTTACCTGAGTTTCGGAAGAAAAGTATAAGCGGATAAGTAATATTGCCATCTCACACCATTATTAAGCATGTTATTCTTTTTTTCTTTAAATAACACTGTTGTGTAGGGTGATTTCGACTTTTAGTCGATTTACGTTATTGCCGTGCTGCCGACCCAATGCTATCTTTGCCGATAATCGCCGTAATGGCTAATTTGGGCCGAATAGCAGAAAACTATTGATAATTGATATAAAAAGAACTTGTATATCATACGTCACGGAGCGATATACATAAACTTTCTAATATTAGGCAAACAGTATGAGGCGTACGGTAATGACGAGGATGCAGCTCAGCAAAGCATTCACCTTGATGGACCAGGCCCAGTTGTCTTCATCACGACAAATGATGGAGAGAAGAACAACATAATGACTATCTCATGGACCATGGTGATGGACTTTACGCCGATATTTGGCATAACTACAGGCCCCTGGAACCATTCCTACACCGCACTCAGGAAATCTAGAGAATGTGTCATTGCAATTCCCACTGTGGATCTAATTGACCAGGTCGTTCGCGTGGGGACATGTTCCGGCGCCGACACGGACAAATTTGAAAAGTTCGGACTGACTCCTCTCAAGGGAAAGCATGTTAGGGCGCCCCTGATCAAGGAATGCCTAGCAAATCTCGAATGCAAAGTTATCGATATCGTTGAAAAACACAACATCGTTGTCCTTGAAGGCGTCGCTGCTTATTTTGACCAGTCACGAGAAGAGAAGCGGACTATTCATGCCATCGGTGATGGCACCTTCATGGTGGATGGATACACGTTGCATCGAAAGGAAATGATGCGCTCGAAGATTCCAGATTGTGTCTAATTCGTTGGCAAGTGCAGGCAACAATGTTCCTTCCGCACTTGGCAGGCAACATGTCAAATCATCTAGCGGTCTACCGAATAATTCACTGCAGCAGATGGCCCGAATGACCACCGCTGAGATAAAACTTTAAATGGGCGCTTTCGACCC
>JAURZI010000063.1 GCA_030653435.1 Methylovulum sp. | reverse complement strand
GGTTAATGATGTCCCATTTTTTATCGTTCAGGTCGGTCGGGTAACGTTTAATTTTTGATTTACGCGTCTTTCTGCTCATGGGCTAAATGTTCACTATTCTAACTCATAGCTATTTTTGATACTTTTGAAACACGCACTAAGTTTTGAAAACCGGCAGTGCCTACCGTCATGCGAAACGTGCTGCGCGCCTTTTCCGGTACCGAGCCGCCTTGATGGCTTTACAATCTTCCAAACAAAGCCTGCTCCGGCACGGTTAGATAAAGCAATATTCCCTTACAGGCGATTCAATACCAATCCAATTATGGTTATGCCCACACCCGTGATATGGCGATTCCATAGTACTGTTGCATCCAGGTTTTGAGACTCTGTTGCAAATATTTACAATAAAGTGCGGTCGGCCTAATTGGCGGGCAAAACTATTCCGCCAAATTTTTAAATTGTCTGAAACCGAAAGTTTCCTGCCGGCGAGCAGCCCCTCTCGGATCTGTCATAGGCAAGACCATAGGATCTTGGTCAAAATATCGTATTGCTGGCTATAATTGAAAATCGCAGACCCCACCCACAAACTACTCCCATCTGATCGAGAAAACGTCTAAGTTTTGAAAACCGGAAACGCCTACCGTCACACGAAACGTAGGGCGCGCCGCGCGCGCCTTTTCCGGCACCGAGCTGCCGATGGCGCGCACAGCGCGCCCTACGGTGGGAAAAGGCTGAAAAATGACCTCTGGCAAGACTTCAACGCTTCTTGACTCAGATGGGAGTAATGACGAATCCGCAGTCAAGTTATTGATGTCCAGATAGCGAACCTCACCCCCAAAATATAACTAATTTAACCTTCGGTTATTAACTTACGCTAAAATGACCATTATTTGCTATCCGTCAGCCATTACATCTATGTTGAAAAAAATCATTCCCGTTTTAATAACGACAACGCTTTTAGCTGGCTGTGTCACGAGCCCCACAGGTAGAAACCAGTTTATTTTTATGCCTGAGGCGCAAATCGACCAAATGGGCTTGCAGACGTTTAGCGCTTTGAAAAAAGAGAAGCCTATCAGCCGTAACCCGCAATACAACCGCCTCGCGCATTGCATCGCCAATGCCATTACCCAGCAAACCGGCGGCAAGTGGGAAGTAGTCGTTTTTCAGGACAAATCATTCAACGCATTTGCCTTGCCTGGCAATAAAATCGGCGTGTATTCGGGCCTGATCCAAATGGTCGGCGGCAATCAGAACCAGTTGGCTGCGGTCATCGGCCATGAGGTCGGGCATGTTCTGGCCAAGCACAGCAATGAACGGGCATCGCAACAAATGGCGGTACAACAGGGCATGGGCATTATTCAGCAAACGGCTTTGGGACAGAATCCGACTACACTGGGTTTATTGGGCCTGGGTGCACAATATGGCGTATTAATGCCGTTTAGCCGCACACAGGAAAGCGAAGCCGATATGATAGGATTGGATTTAATGGCAAAATCAGGATTTGATCCCAGACAAAGCATAGGCTTATGGCAAAAAATGGAGCAGGCATCGCAAGGCCGGCAACCTGCTGAATTTATGTCCACACATCCTTCACACGCTACGCGCATTCAGGACCTGGAACAACACATGCCGCAAGCCATGGCGCAGTTCCAACAGGCCCAAGCCGCAGGCAGGCAACCGCATTGTAATTAATTGGCTCTAACCAGCCCCCCCATGAGCTCAGCACCTGTTTGAGCGCCATGCCCGTCCGTCCAAACACGCCCATGAACCCAAATCTACAGCATCTGCATCCCTATCCGTTCGAAAAACTGGCGCAGCTTAAGCAGGACCTGATGCCACCGCACGACAAAGCGCATATCGCCTTGTCCATCGGCGAGCCTAGCCACCCGACGCCGCATTTCATCCAGGACACGTTATTGGCGCAGATACATGGGCTAGGCGTGTATCCTACGACCAAAGGCTTGCTAGAGCTGAGGCTGGCGATTGCCGATTGGCTATCCAGGCGCTTCCATATTCCTCTGGCTGCAATCAATGCAGATACGCAAGTCTTGCCGGTCAGCGGCACCCGCGAAGCCTTGTTTTCATTTGCCCAATGCACCATTGACGCGGCAGCCACGATGAAAAAGCCCATAGTCATCATGCCTAATCCGTTTTACCAGATTTACGAAGGCGCCGCCTTGCTGGCAGGTGCAGAACCGTATTTTTTGAACACCACAGCAGCAACCGGTTTTTTGCCCGATTTTGATGCGGTGCCGGAAGCGATATGGCAACGCTGCCAACTGGTTTATATCTGCTCACCCGGCAATCCCAGCGGTGCCGTGATGGGTTCGGCGGACCACCAAAAACTGGTTAATTTGGCCGAACAATACGATTTCATTATCGCCTCGGATGAATGTTACAGCGAATTGTATGACGACGAAGCCAAACCGCCGGTAGGTTTATTGCAGACGGCTTACGAGATGGGCAATACGGCATTTAAACGTTGCGTTGTATTCCACAGTTTATCCAAACGCTCCAACGCGCCAGGTTTACGCTCAGGATTCGTTGCGGGCGATGCGGAGCTGTTGCAGGCCTATTTTCAATACCGTACCTACCAGGGCTGCGCCATGCCCTTACCGACCCAGCATGCCAGTATTAAAGCCTGGCAAGATGAACACCATGTCATCGAAAACCGACGGTTATACCGGGAAAAGTTTACCGCTTTCATCTCGATACTGTCCGAAGCCTGCGAGATTAAGCAACCGCCGGCAAGCTTTTATGTATGGCTAAAAACGCCGGTTAACGACCAGGAATTCGCCCAAAAACTGTTCGCCCATGAAAACCTGACCGTCTTGCCCGGCAGTTTTCTGTCCCGCGAATTTAACGGTATCAATCCTGGGCAGGGCTATATCAGAATCGCCTTGGTTGCGCCGCTGGATGAATGTATAAAATCTGCCCACCGCATTAAAAATTTCCTTAACACCTTATAATTAAAGAAAAAATCATGACCGAATCGATCCATATCAACACCCTAGAAAATATCATTAACAATGCTTTTGAACAACGCGCAGACATCACGCCAGCCAACGTGTCCGCAGAAATACGCGCCGCCGTCACCGAAACCTTGGGGCTACTGGACAGCGGTACGCTAAGAGTCGCCGAAAAAATAGCCGGCGATTGGGTCACCCACCAGTGGCTGAAAAAAGCCGTATTATTGTCGTTCCGCATCAACGACAACCGCGTGATGGATGGCGGCAACACGCGTTATTACGATAAGGTCGAATGCAAATTCTCCAACTACAGCGACGAAGATTTCGCCAAGGCTGGCGTGCGCGTCGTACCGAACGCCGTTGCCCGTCACGGATCTTATATTGCTCCTGGCGCGATCCTGATGCCGTCTTATGTCAACATCGGCGCTTACGTAGACAGCGGCACGATGGTCGATACCTGGGTAACTGTCGGCTCTTGTGCACAGATCGGCAAAAACGTGCATTTGTCCGGCGGTGTCGGCATCGGCGGCGTTTTGGAACCGTTACAAGCCAACCCGACCATCATCGGCGACAACTGCTTCATCGGCGCACGTTCTGAAATCGTCGAAGGCGTGATCGTCGAAGACGGCTGCGTCATTTCGATGGGCGTTTACATCGGCCAAAGCACCAAGATTTTCAACCGCATGACCGGCGAAGTCAGTTACGGACGCATTCCGGCCGGTTCTGTCGTCGTTTCCGGCAACCTGCCTTCGGCTGATGGCAGCTATAGTTTGTATTGCGCGGTGATTATCAAACAGGTGGATGAGAGAACGCGTAGCAAGACGGGCATTAATGAATTATTGAGAGATTAGGATTTTAGGCCCAATTGGGCCGCACCCTCTGCGGTTGGAGTGCCCGTACTGTTATGCCGGGAGGGTAAACCCAACAAACCAGGCCGCTAATGAGAAAAAAATCATCCATCAACTGGCTTAAACTGCTGCCGGGATTGTTCCGTATCGCCAAGCGGCATCCATCGCTATGGTTGCTGGGCTTAATATTGGGTCTGGGCGGCTACGCTTATGAAGTCAACATCGCCCGCCCGACCTTGCTTTATCAAGGCGAACCGCGTCCGTTATCGGCAAAAAACCTGGACACCTGGTTTAGGGTCTTCCGTAATCATGGCTTTATTGTTGGTTATTCGGACTTACGCGGAAATCCCTTGTGGGTGGAATATGCGTTGACGCCCATGACAGAAAGCGGGCCTTCATTAAAACGTCCCAGCCGTTTTGAAACCGATTGGCGCGGCATCAACCGCGTCAGCCACGATAGCTATCAAAAAAGCGGCTACGACCGCGGGCACATGGCGCCGAACCACGCCATCAGCCGACTTTACGGCAAGCTAGGGCAAACCGACAGCTTTTTGATGACGAATATCACTCCACAAAAGCCGAATCTTAACCAAAAGCTGTGGCAGCGCTTGGAGGCGGTCGAACTCGACACTTTTGCCAAATCATTCGGTAAAATCTGGGTTGTCACCGGACCTGTTTTTAGCGGTAGCGTCGAGCGTTTGGCTTCGGATTGGACGGTGGAAATACCCGATGCGTTTTACAAAATTTACATTACCGAGGCGACGCCAACCACTAAACCGGTTGCTCTGGGCTTCTTAGTCCCGCAAACGGTGAACGGTAAAGAACCGTTGACGCAATTTGAGGCCAGTATCGACAGGATAGAGGCGCAAACCGGCCTGGATTTTTTTGCCGATTTGGACGACAACACCGAAAAGGCCTTGGAAGCGGGCATCGACGACAGGCCGTGGCAGTTGCAAGCCGTCAGCCGGTTACCTTCACGCTATTAAGTATTCCCCAATATATTCTATGGTTCATGTTAAAAGCGGTGTATTAGTCACGATCAATACCCAAGATGCCACACAACCAGCATGCTACACATTGCCGGCTTTTGGGTAACCCTACACACAGAGCAGCTTTTGAATATGTCGTATTTTTTGAACGATTGATTTTCTGGTTCATTGCAGAAAGCCAATCCGATAGGGCTCTGGTATACTCTATGCAGCCGTGCGGCATCTTCTGCACAAGATAAACACCCACTTGGAGCATACCATGAACGAAACTATTTCAAACAATGCCATCATTTACGCCACGCTTGCCCTCAATAGCGAGGTCGCCTTGCAACGCGAATATCTTGAGTCGGATGACATCCCTTCTGAAGAACGTGAAAATGAAGAAGACATACTCGCCGACCTCGAACAGGCGTTTATGGAATTTATCGACATTTATAAAGTGCGTTGTAAAGCCGATAAAGAATTGCCGACCTTGGATGAATTGCTGAACAGCGAGTTATAACGCAGCTATGCACACGCTTTACGGCATTAAAAATTGCGATACCGTTAAAAAAGCGCGTTTATGGCTAGACCAGCATGACATAGCTTATCGCTTCCACGATTTTCGTAGCGATGGGCTAACGCCGGAGTTATTGACCAACCTTATTGCCCGTTCAGACTGGCAGACCTTGCTTAACCGCAACAGCACCAGCTGGCGGCAGCTAAGCGACGCTCAGAAAGCCGATCTGACCGGACAGCGCGCGCTGCAATTAATGTTAAACACCCCAACCCTAATTAAACGCCCGGTTCTGGATACCGGAGACCAACTGGTCATCGGCTTTAAGGATGGCATCTATGCTGCCTACCTGTCAGGAACAGGCCCTACAATAGCCCATGCCTCATGTCCGCCGCAGGCAGATACCGAATCCACAGAGAATACCCACCTTCATGAGCGAAACACTAGACCTGCTTAAAACCCTGATTGCCCGTGCTTCGGTCACGCCAGATGATGCCGGTTGCCAGGATCTGCTGGCCGACCGCTTGACGCCGCTAGGTTTTAGCGCCGAACGCCTGAATTTTGCCGACACCCAAAATATCTGGCTTAGACGCGGTACGGGACGCCCCTTGTTCACCTTTTTGGGGCATACCGATGTGGTGCCTACCGGTTCCCTGGATGCCTGGTCGTCGCCGCCGTTTGTGCCGACGATACGCGACGGCCAGCTATATGGTCGCGGCGCAGCGGATATGAAAGGCGGCATCGCCGCTTTTATCACTGCGGTCGAACGCTTTGTCCGCAGCAACCCCGAGCATACGGGCTCGATTGCCGTGCTGATGACCAGCGATGAAGAAGGCATCGCGACGCATGGCGTCGTTAAAGTGGTTGAAGTACTGGAACAGCGGCAAGAAAAAATCGACTGGTGTCTGGTCGGCGAGCCATCCAGCGACAAAAAACTCGGCGATGTCATCAGGGTGGGCAGACGCGGTTCGCTGTGCGCCAAGCTAACCGTTAACGGCATCCAGGGGCATGTCGCCTATCCTGAGCTGGCGGAAAACCCCATCCATACGTTTGCACCCGCCTTGGCCGCTTTGACGGAAGAAGTCTGGGACCACGGCAATGCGTTTTTTCCGCCTACCCGCTTGCAAGTATCCAATATCAACGCCGGCACCGGCGCGGAGAACATCATTCCCGGCAGTCTCGATGTGCTGTTTAA
The DNA here is from genome assembly GCA_030653435.1 of Methylovulum sp. Taxonomy (GTDB): domain Bacteria; phylum Pseudomonadota; class Gammaproteobacteria; order Methylococcales; family Methylomonadaceae; genus Methylovulum. The sequence goes on along the minus strand of JAURZI010000063.1, from coordinate 66,876 downwards.
CCTGCGCTTTAGCACCGAACTCGATGCAGCGGCGATCAAACAGCGCACTCATGCTATATTGGACCGTTACGGCTTTGATTATGATGTGCAGTGGCGCTTGTCCGGCAACCCCTTTTTAACCGAAGCGGGCGAACTGCTTGCGGCAACCCATGCCGCAATCAAAACCGTCACCGGTTTTGAGCCGGTGGACGATACCGGCGGCGGCACGTCTGATGGCCGTTTCATAGCGCCGACCGGGGCGCAAGTCATCGAACTGGGGCCGTTGAATGCAAGTATCCATAAAATTAACGAACATATCAGCATGGATGACCTGGAGCTGTTGTCCAGCATTTACGAACAGATATTGACCCAACTTTTGCTAAAGCCATCGGCTTAAAGCCCGCCTATGTTCCATACCACCACTTAAGAGGCCGCCCCATGACCACGCCTACCGAAACCAGCGCATCCGTCAGTAATTATTACGGGCAAGTGCTGCAATCCAGCAGCGACCTGAAAACCAGCGCTTGTTGCACCATGGACGCAATGCCGGGCCATTTAAAGCCGTTGTTGGCCGGTTTGCACCCGGAAGTGCTGGAACGCTTTTACGGCTGCGGCTCACCGCTACCGCCTGCTTTGCGGGGTAAAACCGTGCTGGACTTAGGCTGTGGTTCGGGCCGCGATTGCTATCTGCTATCGAAGCTGGTCGGCGCTCATGGCAGGGTGATCGGCGTTGATATGACGCCGGAACAACTGGCTGTGGCGATACGGCACCGCGATTGGCATGCCGAGCGTTTCGGTTATGCGAATGTCGAGTTTTTGCACGGCCATATCGAAAATCTCGCCGCTATCGGCATTGCCGATAACAGCATGGATGCGGTGGTGTCCAATTGCGTTATCAATTTGTCGCCGGAAAAAGCCAGGGTATTGTCTGAAGTTTTTCGGGTGCTGAAACCGGGCGGCGAGCTTTATTTTTCCGATGTCTTTGCCGACCGCCGGATTCCGACGGCTTTGCACCAGGACCCGGTACTGCTGGGTGAATGCCTGGGCGGGGCATTGTATTGGGAAGATTTTCGCCGCATTCTTTACGATCTCGGTTGCCCGGATGTCCGCATCGTCAAGCAAAACCCGATCAGCCTGAATGACCCTGAAGTGGTTGCCAAAATCGGCATGGTCAAATTCCGTTCCGTCACGGTACGCGCTTTTAAACTGCCGCTGGAAGACCGCTGTGAAGATTACGGACAAGTCGCCTGCTATCTGGGCAGTCTGCCTGAACACCCGCATGCCTTCGATTTGGACGACCACCATCATTTCGAAACAGGCCGCCCGTTGCGGGTGTGCGGCAACACCGCCGATATGCTGGGGGCAACCCGTTATGCCGGGCATTTTCAAATTCTGGGTGAAAAAGCCACCCATTTTGGGCTATTCGATTGTACGCCGGGGCCTCAAGGCGAGTCCTCAGTCGCCGGCGGCAGTTGTTGCTGAGGCTAGCGGGAACACGGGTTGGACGCCTGTCGCCCGCAAATTTTCATAATGCGCTTTCCAACGCTGGACCAGCGCAGAATTGTCATGCTGCCAGGGATGGAAGGACGGCGAATAGTATTTGCAATACGGCACCATAATATAAGGGATAATGCCGGGCTTGATGAACAAATACCGGAACCAGCCGGTGGCAAACGGTTTCTTGTTTGCAGAATGCTGCTTAGGCGGCTTAGGCGCCGATTTTTTAGGCTGGACGACCAGCATTAACAGCACACTCAATATAATCGCAACCAGCATGCAAATACTGACCAACAGCATGACCAGACAGCGCTCTATATAGCCGAACACACCGCCTGCCACTTGCTGGTACACATCAAAACAGACCGCCTTATGCTCGGTTTCTTCCACCGCATGCCAAAGCCAGAGTTCCGCGTAAACAGGATGCGCCAGCTTTCTGAACGCCTGGCTGTTGAGCAATTGGTCGGCAAACAGCGCGGTAAAATGCTCCAACGCACAGGAGATGGCCAGCAATGTCCGCGCCGGATAAATATGCCTGGACGTATCCAGAAACAACTTGGCGACTTTTTCAATGACGAACATCTGCTTGTTTTGCACTTTCAACACCTGGTTGCAAAGGTCATGCTGTTTGCTGTGCATGGCTTCCTGGGCGATAAAGCCCGCGACCTCTTCACGCAATACCGGGTCGGTAATTTGGTCTTTGTAATGCCGCACCGAATCGATAAAAAACTGTTCACCGATAGGGAACATGATAGAAATAGCATTGCAAAAGTTAAAAATAGCCGGATTACCGCTATACCACCGGTAGGGTAGCTCTGTGGAAAAGCCGAAATCCACTTTTCTGACTTTGATGCTGATGCAATCGGGTTTGCTCGGAATCATATTCTTACCTTTGTCAATAAAACGGGGCGGCTGCATGCCAACCGCCTATAAGCGGAATTCGTGCAACATATACCATTGCTCAAGATTATCTATAAGCCATGCCTCAAGCTTATGATCAAGGTCGGCAAAAGCCTCTGCAAATGCCTCGTCGCCTGCGGCAACGGTAATAGGTTCGCCCAGTTTGACCGTGTAACGGGATGACGGCAGGCGCCGGTTCCAAACCGGAATAATTGTGGCATGATAACGTTGCGCCAAACGCACCGCGTAAGCCAGATTGCTGTGCTGGGTTTGCGGTTGGCGTCCGAAACTCGGGACATTGACCTGGTTTTTTTTCACTTCATCAATCGCTATCCACAGCGCGCCGTTATCGGCAAGGTGCTTGCAGATCAAACGCATAGCCGTAGGGCCGCTTTCTATCAGTTTGATCACGCCGCCCATGCGCTCACGGGCCGCATCGGCAATACGGCTGGCAAACCGGTTTCTTACCGGTTTATACAAGCCCATGACATCAAAACCGTAGTCGATGACATAATTACCGCATATTTCCCAATTGCCGGTGTGTGCAAACACAAAGATAACGGCTTGCTTTTCTGCTATCAAAGGCTGTAGATAGCTGCTGTTTTCTATGCTGACCCGATTATCCGCATAAATTTTATCCAACAGCGAATACTCGGACATCGACTGGCCTATGTTTTGCCACATCTGCCTGAGCATTTTTTCCCGTGCAGCCCCGTTCAAGTCGGGCCGTAACACCGCCAGGTTATTACCGGCGCGTTCGTTGTCAATTTTAAAACGGTATTGTGCCGCAAGCGGGCCTAAAAAAGCACCTATCGCGGCGTTGACGCTAATCGGCAAATGTCGCAACCCATAATGACAGGCGTAGTCCAGACTGCCCCAGAACGGGTCGCTTAGCCAATAGCGCAGCTGTTTTTTGCGCCACGCCTTATCGTTAAAAAATCGCAGGCCGGTTGTTTTCATCGTGGGCTGATCTGCATCGGCAAATTGTCTTTAGGCCGCAGCGTTAACCGGCATTCATGCGTGACCTGATGCCCTTCAGGCACCCGCAAGCGAAATTGCCGGGCCAGGATAGCCAGGCACAGCGTCGTTTCAACGGTGCCGAAGAATTTTGCGATACAAACTCTAGGGCCTACGCTAAACGGAATATAGGTGAACTTATCCGGCTTGACCGGCGCATCATCGAGAAAACGCTCGGGGATAAAATGGTCGGGTTGTTGCCAATATTGCTTATGGCGATGCAATAACCAAGGCACGACCAACATGATCGAACCCGCCGGAATATGGCGTCTGCGTATGGTGTCGTCGGCGCTGGCTTCGCGCGACAAAATAGGCACTGGCGGATAAAGACGCATGGTTTCTTCGATGACTGCACGGGTATACGTTAATTTGGCAACATCTGCAAAAGTGGCCGAGCGGTTGCCCAGTACGGCATCAACCTCGTCATGCAAACGCTGCTCAACGTCCGGGCATTGTGAAATCAAATACCATGCCCAGGCCAACGTGTTTGCCGTGGTTTCATGGCCTGCCATAAACAGCACGATGAGTTCATTACGGATTTGTTGTTTAGTCAGCGAGTCCTGCACATCCTTTTTGCCGTGCAAACGCAAAAAATGCCCTAGCAGCGAGTCTTTGTTGTCGCTTTTAATGCCTTCGGCAATGACCTTATCGACGATGTGATGGATGGCTTTTGCTGCTTTAGCGCCTTTACCCATGCCTAACCCCGGAATCCAGCTAGGCAAGCCGAAAAAAGTGTTGACATCCATTTGTTCGATGGCCGCCTGATATTCGGCAAAACTTTTGACCACTTGCGTCGCCTGCGCTGCGCCCAGCTGGTTACCGAACAATGTGCGGCAAATAATTTCCGCCGTTAATTGCCCCATTTCCGGCAAAACGTGAATAGTCTCGCCCGGTTTGAACCTGGCCCATGACTGTGCCCGCTCTTCGGTAGTCTTAATCATGATGTCGCTGTATTTGGCGACCTGTTCGTTGCCGAATAGCGGCGCTTCCAAATTCCTGTGCTTTTGCCAGGTGTCACCATCGCTGATAAATAAGCCATCGCCTAGTAAAGGCTCCAGCGCTTTACGCATCAACGGGCTCTTTTTTTCATAATTGGCGTGATTGGTCAACAACACATAGCGGATAATTTCAGGATGGTTTGCGATAAAAATCGACTTGTTAATAATTTTAGTGGCCATGAACTGCCGGTCAAACGCGCTTTCAGGCCAGATAGACAGCAGGTCGCGGCGAGCATACTTTAAGGTGTCCAGCGGCCCCAGGTTTTTTTTGTGCCGTATCGGAAAGGGTGGGATAAAGTCGGTCATGCGTATTGTGTTAAGGGGAGTGATAAAGTGGTTTAGGGACACCGCCGTAGCCGGCGCGCCAATGTGGGTCATGGCTCGCTTAAGGTGTTGCCCAGCAAATCGGTGACCGCCATATTGGCGACACCAAACACATGGATATTGTTTTTTATGGTACGGGCATAATTCTCATGAAGATGACCATGAAAAATGTGTTTTGCACCCATTGCCGCCGCCAAGTCACCAATCACTGAAAAACCGTGCCGATGCGAGCCTGGCGCTTCATGGCTGACCAGAATGTCGGCCTTCAGTTTTTTCAAGATTTCAAACTCATCATGCCAGATTGCCGATTGGTATTTTAACGACAGCTCTGCATTTTTGACATGGGGGGGCTGCTGATACAAGTAATGCTGCTTATTGCGCCATTTTGGCGGTTGCGGCGGATACCAGACCCGACCTAGAAATATACCGCCCAGACCGGCAATTCTTAACCCGGCAATATCGGCGACCCTCAAGTGTAAGCATTTATCGGCCAAGGCGGAATGAAACAGATTTTTATATTTGCCGGGGGTTTCGAAATCATGGTTACCGGCTATCCACCAAATTTCGGTTAAGCCGATTATGTCCTGTAGACAAATATCCAAAGGCAGATCCAGGTCATAATCACCGAGTAAAACCACAGCTTCAGGTCGATGTTTATGCACGGCGGCTATCAGAGGTTTAAAGTTTCCATGTGGATCACCCGCAAATAATATTCTGTCATGTCGGCTCATGTTTGTTACATCTGCTGTTGCGGCAATGACCCTGATGCCCAAAGAACAGTGTTTATCTCCGTTATCGCTTGTAGGCTCCGAGTCCTCTGATGACAGGTTTGCGTTGAACCCCCACGCCTTGTTTACACTATCCCCCTGGCTTTAGCAAAAGCAGCCCTGAAATCAAGGTATAAAGGCTGCTCGGTTTCCAGCATCAACCTTAACATCGCATGTTGCAGCTGGTATTTAACATTGCCGACCGCCAGCGCCCCAACACCGACAGCTCCCGGCGCATTGACAGCATGCAGCAGCGCTGCGCCCGAATCATTGAGTTTGATGCCTTCGATGCCTAGCGGCGGCACCGCATTGACATCGCCAGCCACTTTAAGGCGTGTGGTTTCTTTAAGTGCCGCCGCGCTTAACACCTGGATACCTGCCTTAGCCGTACAAAAAACAATATCTGCACTGTTGAGGAGTTGGATTTTTTCCGCCTCCGAGCGGGCGCAAGCCCCCGTCAGCGTGGCGGCAAACCGGCGGTTATAAGCTTTGGCGACATCTGCTGCGGTGTCGATGGACAAATGGTCGACCAGCGCAGTTTGGGCGCCTGCCAGCGAAGCAATGACGCCGGTAGCGATGCCGACCGGCCCAGTACCGCCAAACACCAAGGCCGTGCAATCCTTAAGGGTTTTGCCGTGATGTTTGTGCAATTCTTTTTCAACACAGGCAACCAAGGCCGCTGCCGTTGTGAATGCGCCGCTGGGATCGGCAAAAACGGATATTTCAAACGGCGGCACCATGGCCTGCCTGCTGGTGTTCAACATGTCCATAGCCAGCCCCAAATCGCGGCCACCGATAAAGAGGCCGGTGCGCTTCACACCAGCTGGGCCACGGGAGAAAATAGCATCTTGGGTCAAGCCGTAAACACTGTCCAGCTTGACGTTGCTGTAGGGCATCAGCACATCAAACCCGGCATCCAGCGCCATATTGACATCAAATGGGCTGTTATTGGGCATAGGGTCAAGCATGTGAAGTATGCTGCGTTTCTCCATTGAGAACCTCTTTAAATGGTGGGTTAGGCTTTGGATTTAATATAATCTCTCGCTACCGAGAAAGCATGCTCAAAATGCAGAAATATCGGCTTGTCGCTATCCAGCATATTTTTCAACAAAATATTCTGGGTCTGATATTTGACATTACCGATAGCTAACGCACCGATGCCGACTGCACCGCTGATTGAGCCTTCAATCGGCGTGCCGTTATGGAAAGCATCGACGCCTGCGATGCCGGCCGGTGGAACGGCGTTGACATCGGCGGCGACTTTCAGCTGTGCGGCCGTGGCAATCAATTCGGCGCTCAATAGCTCGATACCTGCCGCACCGGTGGCAAAAACGACATCGGCAGTTTTTATATACTCCGCTTTATCGGCATCGGCGCCCGCAGTGATCGCAATCTTGCCGTCACCGAATTCGTTATTGCAAAGATCAGCCACGTTTTGCGCCTTCTCCAATTGCCTACCGATAATCCTGACATGGGCACCGGCTTGCGCCGCAATCACGGCGGCGACCTGACCGACCGGGCCGGTCCCGCCCAAGGCCAGAATATTTTTGCCTTCCAGCGTCGTGTTGAACTTTGCCACCAGCTCGCGCTCCACGGCGGCAACCATGCCGGCAGCCGTCGTAAAAGCGCCGCTGGGATCGGCAAAAACGGACACTTCAAAGGGCGGCACCATCGAGCGCTTGGCGGTTTTGAGCATATCCATCGCTTGTTTGGTATCGCGCCCGCCAATAAAAATGCCGGTACGCTTTAAGTTTTTTGTACTGCGCGAAAAAATGGCATCTTGCACCAAGCCCTGAACTTCGCTAGGTTCAACATTAATATAAGGCAATGCCGTAACCCAGCCCGCATCGACAGCCATATTAACGTCAAACGGGCTTAAATTTTTAGCGGTGGTCAGCATGTGTAAGATGAATGGTTTTTCCATGATTGCTCACTGTGGGTATATTGGTTGTCATTAACAAACAAGTATAAAAGAAAAAAAGACAGAATAACAATGTCCTTGCATATTTCGGCGGCTACCCGCTAACCTGTGGCAGACAAGGCCGGCGCACCTTCGGGTACCGGCAAATAAAGCGTCACTGTCGTGCCTTTGCCGTATTCACTGTTGATTTGCACGCTGCCGTTGTGATGTTCGATGATTTCTTTCACCAGCGCCATGCCTAACCCTGTTCCGGGAGACTTGCCCGACGTGTTGGCGCGATAAAACTTTTCGAAAACCCGGTCAAGCTGCTCCGGCGTCATGCCGATGCCGTGGTCTTCAATAGCGATAGCGACTGCCGGCTTGCCTTCGGTTTCGGCCATGTCGACGTAGAGATTGACGTCCTGATCCGCAGGCGAAAACTTGAACGCATTGCTCAGGCAATTTTTAAGCACTTGCTTGATTTTCTCACTGTCGAGCATCAGCTCAGGCAAGGCCGAATTCAGGTGCAAATGCGGGCGGCGCTCGTCCCCGGCCATCATAAAGCTGTCCACCAGTTCCTGTATCAGCGGCGCCGGCCGGATCAGCTCCAGATTAAACACCTTGCCCGCCCGCGCTTCTATACGGGCAATATCCAGCAGTTCATTCAAGATATTAATGATGCTTTTCGATTGCTCGTTAATCGCGGTCATCATGCGCTTTTGCGCGGCTTCGTCGAAGGTTTGTTGCTGTAGCAATTCGGAGTAGCCGAAGATGATGGACATCGGCGTACGCAGTTCGTGCGCTGCCGTGGAGACGAACTCGCTTTTCATGCGCTCGACCAGCGACTCGTTGGTAATATCGCGAAAATACAGGATGTGGCTGATGCGGCGTTGGTTAAGCCCAATCAATGTGCGTTGCAGCGTCATCAGGTTGGATGACGTGTTGGTCGTGCTGGTGATCGAAAAAACCGCCTGCCTTTTGTTGTCCAGGTTATCGTCGTCATTGACCCTGCGCTCCAGCAGCATCGCGTTGAACGCGGCTTCGTCAATGCCGAGCAACTGCTGGTTTTGTAAGCCGATCATGTTGCAGAACGTGTCATTGACATGGGAGACCTTGTCCTGATGATCAAACACGACGATGCCGTCAGGAATTTGGGCAAACACGGCATCCAGATCCTGCTTGTTTTCGTCTATCGTTTGTTCGGCCTGGATCTGCTCGGTTATGTCGGTATGAGTGCCGACCATGCGTAGGGGCTCCCCGCCCGCCGTGCGGCTGACGATCATGCCGCGCCCCAGCACCCACATATAGCTGTTGTTTTTGCATAACACCCTGAACCGCGCCCGGTAACTGCCGGTTTCGCCCGTCAAATAAGCCTGCAAACAGTTGGCCAGCGCCGGCCAATCATCCGGGTAAATACGACTGATCCAGTCGTCAACCGTTTTGCCGAATTCGCTTTCGGCAAAACCGTGCAATTCGTTAAAACCTTTGGAAAACAGCATGCTACCCGTCTGTATATTCCAGTCCCAGACGCCGTCGCCGACGCCTTGCAAGGCCAGATTCAAACGTTCCTCGCTTTCGCGGATGTTGTTTTCGGCTTTTTTGCGGGCCGTGATGTCTATAAACGTGACCACCGCGCCGACGACTTGGCCGTTAAGATATTGCGGATACGACCAATACTCGGCGGGGAAGCACGAGCCGTCAGCCCGCCAGATGGCCTCATCGACGATATGGACTTTCTGTCCGCTCTTGAAAGCGAGAAAAATCAAACAGTCTTCCACGCTAAGCGGCGAACCGTCCGCTTTTTTATAGTGGATCAAACCCTGCATGTTTTTGCCGAGCAAATCGTCGGCGCTTTGGTAGCCCAGCCCTTTAATGCAGCTGGCATTGGCGAAGGTGCAATTCCCCTGCATATCAATGCCGTAGATGGCTTCGCCGGTGGATTCCAGCAACAAGCGCATGTCTGCGGCATTTTTTATCAGCTCGCCGGTTTTTTCTCCGGCAATATATATCGCGCGTTCGCGACTGTTAGTCAGTGAAAAGGTCAACAAGGTCAATAACAGGCTAAGCGTGATCCCTGTCTTGGCGATAAGCCCCGCTTTATTTTGGTCCATCCGCGCGGCAAACTCAGGCAGTGCGCTAATAGTGATGGTCCAGTGGCGGTTGGCGACCATTAACTGTCGGGTCGATTGCAAACGCGATACAGCCCCATTCCCGGCCACGCGGATACCGTCTTTATCGTACAACAGCGCCGCTGCTGACGGCTCATTGCCATCATAAATTTCCAGATCCATTTCCAGATTCCGCTCACCCTCCAAGCCCGCCATCAAATCGCCCATGCGAAAAGGCAAATAGACCCAACCGGCAATATTGGCGAGGCGCTCTGCCGGTGTCGTATACGGCAGCTGATTTTTGTACACGGGCAAATACATCAAAAACCCGGCTTGCTTGTGCCCGTCGGTTTCTTGCACCAGGATCACTTTGCCGGAAATTGTCAAGCGGTTCTCGTCACGCGCCGCCACCATCGCCTCGCGGCGCACCGGCTCGGAATACATGTCGTAGCCGAAAGCGCGTAGGTTGCGCCCGCTAAAGGGCTCAATAAAAACGATGGCGGAGTACAGTTCGCGTTCACCATCCGGGTACAGCGAGTAAGCGGGAAAACCTTGCTTACGCATACCGGTAATATGCCGGTTTTTTTGCGCCGACGGGATGGCCGCGGCGTATCCGACCCCCTGAATGCCCGGATAATTCTGGTCTATGTCCAGCGAGGCGATATAGGTGCTGAATTCGTTACGGTCCACATTTTCCGATGCAATGAACAGCCCTCGAGCCGCCAGCAACACTTGCTGATAAACCGTCATACGTTGCTGGATACGTGCGATAGTTTCATGCTCGCGAAAATTGAAATTGGCTTGCAGTTCCTGTGCCGCCGCTTGCCGGGCGCTGTCATACAGCGTGTGGGTCACCGTCAAGGCGACCGCCAACACGAGTCCTGACAGGATCAATGACCTTATCCTGCGGAGATTTTTTTTGCCGGTGCCGGTAGCGCTGCTGTTATTCATGGTGTGTGTGCTATGTTTTTAGCGCAAGCCTTATACTTCATTAATGCTGTCCAAAGCCCTATCGAAAACCATCTGGTAATGGGTTTCATCCGTTAAATTCAGATAATGACGTATCTTGCTTTCCAACAGGGCAAAATGCACATCCAGATCACCGTTGAGGCGGTCACCGATATGGTCGGCAATCAGATAGACGCAAACTAAATTGAGTATGTTGCTATCCAAACCCATGTCAAACAGGTCATGGCTGTGGTGGATCTTGATGGCCTGAATGAGTTCAGACGGCAAATACCAGGCGCGCGCCATCAGGCTGCCCAGCATGGCATGGTTCATATTGTATCGGGCGTTTTCTGCTTCATGGATTTCCTGTTCATAATGGTGGAACTGCTGAAAAGCGCTTAAATAATCGGGGTATTTTGTCGCCATCAGCGGAACGGCGGCATCATGGAACAAGCCCATCAAATAGGCGAGGTTGGCGTCCAGCTTCAAACTCTTGGCGATGCTGGCCCCCATGGTGGCGACTTTCGATGTGTCATCCCAGAAGTGTTCCAGACCTTTAGGCAAAGGTACGTGCTCACGCACGGACACAGCCATGACCAGATGCAGGGTTCGGGTCAGGCCGATCAGGTTGATGGCGTCCGCAGCTGAGCTCACTTTATTCCGTAAACCGTAAAAGGGCGAATTGACCGTACGCAATAAGGCAGCGGATAGCGTGATATCGGCTGCAATTTGCTGGGCAACATAAGGGACGCTGGGATTAGCCTTGGCCATTTCTTGCTGGATGTTCACGAGTACAGACGGTCGTGGCGGGAAGACCAGCTCCAGTGTGGTATTGTCTTGCGGTATAGTGGCTTTAGCTTCTTGAGGTTTTGCCGGGCTTGCTGCCATGATGACGCCACTGCCATCACGCAGCAATTCGGCCACTTTTTTTTGCAACAACAACGGGCTGAACGGCTTAACTAAATAAGCATCGGATTTGACCCTGATGCCTTCCTGAATATCGGCTTTCTGGGCTCTGGCCGTTAATAAAACCACTTTAAGCGACCGATAAGGTTGGTTATTTTTAACAAATTCACAGAGTTGGTAGCCATTCATTTTGCCCGGCATCATGACATCCAGCACGATTAAATCAGGCCGGTCACCGGCCAGCGAGCGTAACGCCTCATCGGCGCTGGAAGCTTGCGACAGCTGATAATGCGGGCAATCCAACGCGAGAGTCACCAGCTGCCGTAGCTCATCGCAATCATCAACTATTAAAATTTTTTTACCCATTATGGTTATTTCTCTCCCATCTTACTGAATCTTCTTTACGATTATAAGGGCGTAGAGAGCAGCCAAGTTAACCCTTTTTTCGGCATACCCGCTTGGGCGCTAGGGTTTCAGGCAGCCCGGCTGTTGTATAAACCTTTTGCGTTGCCAGCGCGTCACTCATCGCCATCCAGTAACTCATCCACTTTTTTTAGCAGCATCAACGGGCTGAACGGCTTGACCAGATAAGCATCCGATTTGACCCTGATACCCTCCTGAATATCGGCTTGCTGCCCTCTGGCGGTTAATAAAATCACTTTAATAGATTGATATTGCGTATGTTTTTTAATTTTCTCGCATAACTGATAGCCGTTCATTTCTCCTGGCATCATAACATCCAGCACCATTAAATCAGGCTGGACGTCTTCAATACAACGCAGCGCCTCGTCAGCACTCGCCGCTTGGGAAAGCCGGTAATTCGAGCACTCCAATGTGATGGACACCAGCTGCCTCAAATCGGTGTGGTCGTCAACAATTAAGATGTTTTTACGCATGATGGTTATCCCTGGGATTTGGAGCCTATACTCTGGACGGTCACAATTCGGTTTTTATGCAATGTAGGCATCCGCGCACCTTTAAAGAGATGATGATAAATTCAGCACAAACGGTACGCGATGCTTACCCTGCGAAAGATTGTGCCTCTTAAAACATAAGCGTGTGAAGCCTAACCAACCGCTATCTGGACGCAGTGTTGTTATCATCCCACGCCCTAGCGCCACTGCCCACAGTTAAATCCGGTATTTTGCAACTATTCGGCTTATTTCCGGGCGCCCTGACCTGTAGGTCCTGCCGCGCGCCTTCTCCGACGCAGCAAGCTGCCATTACCTGATATCCCATAGCAACCCCGCAATGCCCACCCGCTATTTGTGGGCAACAGGCATAAAAAAAGCCCTACATGTTCATGTAAGGCTTTGGTTTTATTTGGTGGGGGGTGAGAGGCTCGAACTCTCGACCTATGGATTAAGAGGGGGACTAATAGTATATTAGAACACTCTGAAACACGCTAAAACCCTTATTCAAACAATAGATTAACATAAGTTACAAAGTGTTTCAATGTGTTTAAAAGTGCTTGTTTTTGTCTGGCGCAGTGCCCTATTTGGTGCCTTTTTGACCTTGGGGTTATTGATGCAGAGGTCGGTATGCTTGACCTTGGACCAATTATTCCCAAGGTCGCAATCACACCAAAAACGCTAGCCACGGCTCATGAAACTCATTACATTAATCAAGCTTATGTCTTCTCTGCTGTATGTTCGGGTTGTGCACGCCGACAATAGACTGACTATGCGTTCACTTAATTTAAAGACGAAAAAAACCGGCACTAGGCCGGTTTTGGATACTTCTTGGTTTTGTGAATGCCCCGCTGTTGTTTAGCAGGGCACAGATTTAAGCATGGTTTTTATCAGCTGGCAGAGAATTTCAGGCACTTGATAGCGTTTGAGTTCCTAAGATTCAAACCGATTCGGCGGTAAACATAAACCCTAATGTTTGGTTTATCGATGTAAGGGTCAAGAAGGACTTTATTACCAGGACGTTCAATAGCTCTTAAAGCCTGATCCCAATCGCCAAACCATAATGCTTTGGCATCCGCCGCTATGCCTGGAGCTGTTTCGCAAATGACAACCGGCTTACCTAAGAGCGTTGGCGGTGTTCCGTCTTTCACGCTGCCTTCATCCCATAAGTAATTGCCTTGACCGTCCTTTAATTTGCTGAGTTCAAGTGCGGTTTCTGAATTGCAAACCCATTTTGCATTTTTTCGGTATCCAGCCCGCAAGCGGTAAAAGACTTTCTTGACCGCATCAAAAGAAGCTGTCGTTGCAAATGCGCCGCTAGTGCCCGTGGCAATGTGTTCAATGGTTCCAAAGGCACGGCTACTATCCTCCGTTGATTCGGTTGGGATGGTATCCAGTCCGCGCGGTTTGTTGATGCCATCACCATAAAACAAAGCCCGTTCTTCGGCCTCGCTAAAGCTGATTGATGATTCGTTAACTAAAAAATCAACCATCGCCACGCCGCTATCATCCGCCAATTTTTGGCTAATGACGGGCTCGGCATATTCCTCGTGAAGCTCGGTTGTCACTTTAACCAATTGTGGCGTGGCCGTTGCCGGTCTTGCTTGAGTCTCGCCAACCCAAACCGCCCCTACAGGTGTAGTGCTGATAACCTCTTCATATGAGCCACCGACTTCCATCGGCACAAAGGTTACCAATTCCCTGAGTGCGGAAGCATTGCGGACAATAGTGCCAATTCCGTTAGCTAATACCGGGGCAACCATCCAACCACCATCGGGGCCAGAACTGGAAAACATGCCTTTAGTTTCGCCACGGCTACGGATATACGTAGCCAAGTCGCTTTTGCTTTCGTCAAAGCCGAAAGCATAATCAGAACTATCGCCCATTTTGGGGCGGTTTGCCTTTTTAAAAAAATTGATGACATCCCGTTCAAGCGAACTGATCTTTTCATCATTCCTATTCTTGAATTCCTCGAATGCTTTGCCTTGTTTTTCTAATAGGGCATTTATGTCATGCCATGTCGTTTCGCCCATGCCGACAACCAAAGCACCACCAAAAGCTAAATCATCAGGTGAAGTGGCGTAGCCGAATTGTGAGGCGATCACGATCAATGAAAGCGCAATGATGGATTGAAAAATGCGCGGTGTGACGTGTTTAAAAATTTTAATGCTGTTCATGGTATTTCCTGATAAAAATTAAATTAAAAATGTTTTATCGAAGTGATTCCAGCATCTCGCCTTGGCATCAAATCTTAGCAAAAATCGCTAACTATTATGAGGCATCCCACGCCATAAAAGCTAGTGCAATATTACTACATTTTTACTTATATATCAATTATATAGAGACATTTTTACCGCCTTTTTATAAGCAAACATAATTAGTTTTGCATCGGTGCGCCTATAGCCCATTTTGAGTAAATTTCGCTCAATTACACTGAGTTTGACAGCTGGTTCAAACCCGAAAAATTTGCCGATACACGCTTTAATACGATTTTTTAATGTGGTCAACTTCACATTAACCGTCCAGCGTAACTATTATTTGTCACGTTTTTTTGACTATCTTCAATTACCAGCCTAAGACGCTTATGAAAGGTGTCTGCATTGTGTAGAGCTGACCTGGCGTCCAACTGTTCATAGCCAGTCAAGACGCTATGCGCCATCAGTAAGACCACATCCGCAATGTCCTCCATTGGGGCATCTTTGCCAAGCTGTTTAATTATTGCGTCACGTCCGGCGATGTACGCGGCTCTAGTGTGTTCTATTTCTTTGTTCGTTAAATTGCTCATAGTGTTTACTCATTAAAGTTAAGTGTTGCACCCGCGCCCTTATTAACTAAGCCAAAGGGTAGCGGTCATGTATCGGCCTTGCATGTACAGCTAACCACAAGATGACCAAGGCTTATAACCATCAAGTTGGCTTTTTGTATTCACAGCGTGCCTAGCAAAAATTTAGCTAAGGGAACGCAAAGGGTTAGGCAAGCCCCAGAGATTAATTACCCCCCCCCCCTTGTGGGTTTTCTCTATTTAATTACTCAAACGCGAACACATCATTAGGGCGACGCAAAGGAAGGGCTAAGCCATAGAGATTTACCCGCCCCCACCTTCAAGACCACAGCATCAACACCGTTCTATTTGTTCGCGCACTGTTGGCAAGCAAACCAGCTAGGTGCATTAATCACGATTGCCGCCTTTTCGCGTCCTTTACGCTTGCAGAATCCCTTTCCGCATGAATAACACACCTTACGCTGTTGAACGGCGCGTATATCGCGGTTAAGTCTATGATTATATTTACTAATATGTGTAGATAAATCAAAATTACTCATAGTTTTTCTCGTTGTTTCCCGTCCAGATATAACGGGACGGATTAGCTCATTTTCTACAATTACGGGACGGCTACAGCCCATGTGCGGCGTGGCTTTGAAGGCAATCCGTCCCGTTGTCCCTCTATTTTTTTAGGTCGCTCTCCTGAACAGTATTACCGTGTCCCTTTATTCCTTTTTTCTTATAAAAAATAACATACGCATAAAAATAGAGGGACAACAGGACAAAGGGACACTTAGCCCATAAATACCAAGCCTTACAACCTGTCCCCCTATCCGTCCCCCCATTGGGTAAAATAGGGGGACACGGGACGGATTAACCGCTAATCTTTCCGCTTGTCATACTCATCAATCCATTTTATTGATGAAACAGCCTGCCATTGCTCATCGTTGCGTACTGCAAACAAGCTAAACTTTTCACGCTTCCCACCAGACCTTCTGCATTCCCTTTGGCTACAACCAATCTCAGTCAAAACCGAAGCAATCGACTTGCTGGAATATTTCTCACGCATGACCTTGTAAACATCAAGTGACCGCACACAATCAACATTGAATGGATAATCCATCGCCGCCACCATGTCTTCAATTTGTTGCCGCAACGATGACTTGCTGGTTTCCATCATCAGCGATTTAAACCGTGTCAAAGGTGCCGGTGCCTTTGGGTTAAATCCGCTAATATCCCGACTGAGCAACCAACGCACCACAAGACCATTGCCGCGATCCTCAAGCCATTGCCATAAGTCGCTGTAATAATCTTTACTCAATGGCTTTGCACTCGTCCAGACGGTGAAATAACGGCCATCGCCTTCTGAAATATGCAGCGCATCGCGATAATTCGACATAAATACGGCCTGCACAATGTTGGGTGTTTCGTAAAACCCGCGCCCAAACAACCGCACTCTCAGCATGTCCGGCGGAGCTGCCAGCATCGGCTTTAATTTGTTCTCAAGGTTCAGGCCTTCAAAGGTTTGAATCTCTTGGAAGATGACCAGCTTGCTATGGTGCAGGTAATCAGTGAAGGACTCTTTCAGCTCGCCCGCTGGCGGCTCACACACATTCGCAGCACCCAGTCCATAACGTAACGGGTTCAATAACATATCCTTACCAACGCGGCTTGTTCCGGCAATCAGTAAGGCATGATTGATTTTGGTTTGAGGAAATTGCAGGGTACTAGCCATCCAGTCTAAGATATGATTTTGCTCGGACTGTACTGGATACAAGTAATCCAAATGCTCCAACCAGGTTTCAACATCTTCCCGCGTTGCCTCATCGGGCAGGCTAATATCAGGTTTTCGCCAAATATTCCAAAGCACCGCGCCGTTCCGCTTAACCGGGTTATGCTTTTCGCCAGGCAGATAAATCAAGCCATCGACCTTGACGGCTTCAGGGTCAGTTAAAAAAATCTCAGACGGCTTGTCAGACGGAAAAATGTGCAGATAGGAACCGTCGAAACCATCACGGCTTAATTCGTTTCGGGTAACGGTGTCGTAAATTCGATTATGATTTTTTAAAAAGACATACCGTTTCAGCAACTTTAAAACGGCATTGGAATCGACTTGCTGTTTTTCGGCGCGTTTCCTCTGCTTTGCTTTACCCGGATTTTTCGCGTTATCTGCCTCTTGGCTACCCGCCTCATAAGCAGATAACGGCGGCTCTGGCGGTCTTGTCTCAGGCGGTACATAACCGTTAGCCTTGGCAATACCAAAGAGCGCCGCCAAAGTAATCCCGCCATCGGCCTTGAATGAATCCCACACGCGCCGCTGATCTTTCAGGTTGAATTTATCGGACTGCTGTGACCACTCGCACCATAAACCAAAAGCCTGATCCCCCGCGCCGCTGGCATGTAGCGCCATGCCAACAGTACGCCATTGCTCCCGGTCGTCCGCCGGAATATAAACGAAAGCCTTACGGATACGTTTTATCTCGCTATCAGTAAGCGGCTTTTCAATCGCCGGTGTTATCGCGGGCTGTTTACGGGTATCGCTCAACCGATTCAACAACCAATCCGGCGCATTCGGTAAAACCGCACCGTCTAGCGGGTCAGCTTCAGCGTCCCAAAAATACGCGTTACCGCTGATATGATTAGATGGCGCGACAACGATATAACCGCCATCGCCCCGCGTATCGATTCCAGGCCATAAATTCGTTGAACAGCGCCCGATTTTTTCAGGGTATTTGAACAGATAATGCTTTCCGCCTGATCCCGTGATAGCCATCACGTCATCAGGAATACGCCCGTTGTTTTGAATGATCACGTCAAGCGAATCATCGCCGCCGTGCCGTGGGTCAATGTCCAATGCCAGAATGCCTGAAACTTTGCCGGTGGCAATGCCGATATTGGCGTAAGGCCACCTTGAAAACCAAGTTGTTATTACTTCCGGGTTGATAGTGGCATCTTTAACACCGTTTTTCGTCAACGGGTGTTTACCTGGTTTACAATCAGGTTTGCCACACGAACACCGGTCATTGTCAGTAATCCAGTGTAGCGGCAACACAGGCCAACCAAGTTTTATGTATTTTAAGGCATAATCTAGCCGCGATTCAGGCTGTTGAATAGCGGTACCTGGCGTATTTCGCGCGGTCTCTAATTGGTGCATGATTGACTTTATCCTTGCCTAGAGAGCAAGCCGCGCATTTATTTTTCCATCGTCGGTAACGCTTTCGTCTTCGGCACCGGATTGATTGCCACCTGGCGTAGTACTCGCGCCATCAACATAAGCATTCAGGACGGCTTGAGCATCCAGAATTTCAAAACGAATGGCTTGGGCGGCTCGCCATAGGTTACTTAGCTCATTTTCCATGCCGCATCCAAAGGCGACTTCCATTAAGTCGCAAATACTGGCGGCTCGCTCTAGCGCCGGATTTAAGCATTCGTATAGCTTGGTGGAGCTTGCGTCCAGTTTGTCACTCAAACGATGATTAAAATTCGTGGCGAATGCGTTGGTTTTTGTTGGGTTTTGCATTGTAAATCTCCAATCCGGGGATGCAATCCACACGGCACCGGCTTATAATAGCCTTGCGTTTGGTGGCAAATGGATTGCACGGCCTCGGGCTTTTGGTTAAGGTTCGAGGCTTTTTTATGTGTGTTGATTTTGATTTTTAAGCGCTTTAAGTTGATAAGACGCATTAGAAGACACCTCAATCAAGCCCGCTATATGATCAAGCTGGCTTGAAAGGCTCCAAAGCATTTGCCCAATACTATCGCTGGACGGCGCTTCAAATGGCTCTACGTTATAAATCAGGGCACCTATCGTTTGAAGGCTAATGGCTAAATTTGCAGCCTCCAATTGGGCATGACTATTCAGCCTAACCAAGTATTCAAGCTCTTTTTGGGTTAGGCTTTTTGCAGCCGCTTCAAACATCATGAACAAAGCGGTGCTGGTTTTTGGTGCGCCGAATCCTGCTTTTCCGGTAGGCCGGCCAATGGCTTCTGGTTGGTTTTGGGTGTCTTGCTTGGCATTCATAGTGCACCACCTGCAACAATAGCTTGAATCTGTTGTTCTATCTCGTACAAGGCATCGTCAGAAAGCCTTGGGCGGACATGCCGTATATGTAGGACTTGATGAAAGAGCCGAAAACCTTCGGCATCGAGTTTGATAAGTTCGCCTAAACTATGCGGAAAAGGCTTGTCTGTGCGGTAAGCACTCAGGAAGGCATCAGCTAAAAACTCTCCAGAATGGCCGCCGTCAGCGATACGTTTGAGCAATAACCCAGGTTCAAGCGGCAATAGCGCTAAGGTGTTTTCGGTGTTTGTGGTCATGTCTGTCTCTCAAAAATGATTAATCGGATTTGCTATCGGTAGACCTGCAAGGCGATCCGCGCCCTGTACACTTCAGGTCAATCGGGTTAGATTAAGAATTTTGAGATAACAGCCAGGTCGTAAATTTTGGCGTGTTGATGTAAAATTTACGCCCCACCATCGAAACCGCACCGGATTTTTCCAGGCCGTTCCTATGGCGATTGCGTAACAGCCAAGTGATTTGGGGTTTTGTGAATTTGTCGGGGTGTTGTTTGACGAGGCTGTCAGGGGTAACAACCTCGTCTAATGTGGTTTGTGTTTGGTCTTGCATGATTTCACCTTTAAGTTAAAGAAATTAACAGCGTTTGATTACGCTAGGTGCATCATAGGGAAGTAGTTAAATAATCAGTCCCGCAAAATTATTTTTTTTGCGGAATTTTTGATATTGCCTGAACCCAATTTTTATACTCATCATCTTCTCGAAGCTTGAAAACTCTGGATTTCAAAACATCATCGGTGAGTTTATCAACCGCCGCATCTGTATTTTTAGACTCTTTGTGATAATTTTCGGCAAGCGTTCCGCCAATATGAAACTGTTCACCAACTTCTTGATATAAGATTTTATTGATTGGTCTGCCTTCTTTGTGAAGCGTTTCCACGGCAAGATGAACACGCCGCATTAAACGAAGTTTCTTTTTTCTCGCATTTATGTGCTCACCTTTTGGCCGTTCAACATCAAATGCCTTATCCAAGCTTGGTACTTCGGCTTTTTGCCATTTAAAAACAGCCTCACCAAAAGCATCTGCAAACCGTTCCGGCACATCAATTTTTGCCCATATGCAATGATTAATAATATGCAACAAAGCTTCTTTTTCGCCCTGGTCATAACGTGCAATCAGTTTTTCTAAAAAAAAGCCGTCTAACAAGCCAATCCAAGCTAGTGCGTTTTCTTCCTTTTCATCATTTCTCGCCTTAGTCGAAGAATCCTTGGCTAATTCTATGAAACAATTCATTGCTTCATCCGTTGGAAAGCCATACATAAATAACACCTCTCAAGTGCAATTCTCACGATAGAAACCAAGCCAACCGGCTGAGAAAACCGGCTTTCGCCCCGTCGAGCTAGGCTTGGCTAATTTGATTATACGCTGTACTTCAAGACCTTTTGCATGACCTCTTCGGCTATTTTTTGCTTGTGTTTCACCGATAGATGGGTATAGCGTTTGGTAGTCTGCATGTCCGGCCAATTCGGCAATCTCGGCCAGGGTCGCCCCGTGCATCGCCAGCGAGGAACAGAAGTCATGCCGTAGGCAATGAAAAACAAAATCTTGCACCTTGGCTTCATCCAAGGCTTTTTGCCAATGCTTTTTGAATTCAAACGGCTGGTCAGGCTTGAGCTGGGAAGGAAACACCAAGGCCGCACCCAAGCCCCTAAAGCGTTTTATTTCAGCCAAGGTGGGCGCAGGAATAGGACAGACGCGCGGCTCCCCGTTCTTGGTGTCATCCAGAAAGGCTAAGCCGTTATCAAAGTCAATATCCGCCCAGGTGAGCCTGAGCAGCTCGGATTTTCTCATGCCGGTAGTCATCGCCATCAATACCAGCAAATACAAGCGCGGCCATTCGGACTGTTGGCAAGCGGCAAGTAACCTTTCCCGCTCCACGTCCGACAAATAGCGCACACGGCCTTTAGGCGAGGGTAGACTTGACGTTTTTTTAACCGGGTTTGAAGTGATATAGCCTTGTCTGAAGGCGTAATTATGAATGGCCGATAACACGGCTCGATACCTGTTTACGGTCGTACTGGAACGGATTTTGTCGAGGGTTTTAATAGCGCCAGCGTTTTTTCCCCGGCCATTACCGACGTTGCACTTGCCTGACTGCAACGTTTTTAAAGCCGTTCTGATCTTGTCGGCGTTGATTTCATCCAGTTGGTATTGTCCGAATTGTTCGGACCAGTACAGCGCCCTTGATTGCTGTTGAGCCAGGCTTTTTCCTTGCCATTGCATCATGTATTCGTCTACCAGCTCAGCAAAGGTCATTTTAGCGCCCTTGGTGCCGTAGGCTTCGATAGCGTCCTGGTTTGACTCGATGCGGTCAGCCCAGATTTTAGCATCGGTTTTTTTTGGGAAGGTTTTTGATTTAACCGTTTTGCCGAAACGGTCTTTGATGATTGCTTTGTAGACAACATCGGATTGACGCTGTATTTTTCGGATAGTGGCCATGATAAAAAACTCCAGTCCGCTGAAAGCCGGACAGACGCAGGTTAGCAACCGGCATGGTGCCCTATTTGGTGCCTCGCCGGAATGATTGCGTGTTTTTTACCGATAGCTTGCTGAAAATAATCCTTTATTGTCAGTGTATTACATGGTGGGGGGTGAGAGGCTCGAACTCTCGACCTATGGATTAAGAGTCCACTGCTCTACCAACTGAGCTAACCCCCCAAACTAATGCGGGCATTGTAATTTAAATCGGTGGCCCTGTACATGACAAAATAATTAAAATAACTGCAACACATTGAATTGTGTTATAAAAAATATCATTACCCGCCTATTTCGCTAACCAGCAACCGTACTTTATTCTGGATGATGCGGGTATTCTGAGGCCCCATGCGTATCATCTGCTTGTGCACCGGGTTTAATGCTTCCAGTTGGGGGTCGGCAAATTTGTAGTGTGACGGGAATCTTACCAAGGCGATAGGCTCGTCCAACACCGGCGCCGCTAAAATTTCTGCCGCCGCTTTGTTGAATATATCCTCCAAATGATATTCCGGCGGATAACTGAATTCGCTAAAAACCTGTAGCAGCAATGGCTGGAACTTTTTGTAGACTGCCCCTATGGCCGGTGCATCAATGGCATTGATGGCTTGCGCCAGTGGATCATAGCGGTGATAACTGCTAGCCGCCATCACCAACGTACCGTTGTTCTGGCTAACGGTAAACCATTGGCCTAACTTTAGAAAACGCATGTGCTTGGCGATTATCTGGCCCTGGGAAAAGTCGTTGACAACCGTCATATACGCCCTGATTAACTGTCCGGTAGCCAGCCACGGGGCAAGTTCCGGCGCGGCCTGCGTAATCGCTAGCCGAACCGCCGCATCGCTGCTGTCAAGCTCCGGCAAGGCTGCCAGCTGTTCGACCGGCGGCAAGGTTTCCATGCCATCATCCACAGCACCTGGGTTTGTCCGGCCGGCAGCCTGCTGCTGCACGTCTCCCGTGCCCGGCGCCCCAGCAAAACCCATGCTTGCACTCTCAGGCGGCAGCACCAAAGTCCGCACCCCGGAACCGGAATCATCCTTAAGCCCGTCCATCAACTGTTTGGCAAAAAAACCACCGGCACCGGCAAGCAACATCAGGATAATGACGACCAGCACATAAACGCCGTCATTGCTTTTGCCTTTAGCCGGATTATATCGCCCGGCCCTTTTACCTTTACGTTGGTCGTATCGTCCCATTATCTATAACCTCAGCCTAGCAAAGCCGATCTACGCACTATTAGCAATAATTATCGCCCGTTTGGGGGCGGGCAAACCTTCACAAGTCAACCGAGGATTTTGCTGGTCGAGAAAATCGTGGAGCGAATGGAACGGCATCCACGCCGTGCTGTGTTGCTCTGCAACAGTCGTCGTCGTCACATCGACGACGCGCATGCCGGTAAAGCCGCAGCGCTTCATCCAGCTGACCAGGGTGTCGCAACTGGGTAAAAACCAGACATTACGCATATTCGCATAGCGGTCTTCCGGTAGCAGCACTTCGCCCAAACCGCCGTCAATGACCAGTGTTTCCAACACCAGCTCGCCGCCCGGTTGCAAACAGTCTTTTAAAGCCAGCAAATGGTCTATAGGCGAACGCCGATGATACAAAACGCCCATCGAAAATACCGTGTCAAAGGCCTTCAAATTACCCGGCACATCTTCCAGCGCGAAAGGCAACACGTAGACCGGTGCTTCCCCATACAGCTTTCTAACCGCATGGAACTGCATGACATTAAGCAACAGCGGGTCGATACCCACGACCATTTTGGCACCGGCACCAAACATTCGCCAGCAGTGGTAGCCATTACCACACCCTACATCCAGCACCCGACGATATGCCAGTGGGGCAATATGATTTTTTAGCCGGTCCCATTTCCAGTCGGACCGCCATTCCGTGTCGATAGTGATGCCGAACAGGCTATAAGGCCCCTTACGCCAGGGCGCCAACCCTTTAAGCTGCTGCTCAAGGCCGCTCCGAACCTCATCGCTCACCTCGGCATAGCCGCCGATTTGCATCATGCCGGCATCAGGCAGGCGGCGGCTGGCCGTTAATTCGGGCAAATTGGCGACAATCGTTTGCCACCTTGCCAAGTCCCCGTGTTTAGTGGCATCAAACGCCTGGGCGATAGCACCGGGCAAGCGCTGAACCCAGGCATCGGCCTGCACGTCAAGCAAGCTGTCGTATAAAGGCTGGTAATCGATCATTGCAGAGGAACGGCGGGTCTAGGGGCGCTTATGGCTTTATCGTGCTAAGCCTTGGATCGTGTTATGGCTAGTATCTTTTGTTGCCTGCCTTTCAGGAATGGTTAGTCGATTTTGCGGCCAGCGCTTCGGCATTCCGTTTGGCCAGCCCATCAATCACGGCATTTAACGAGCCCTTTGTTTGCACTTCCGTGCTGAAAGTCGTGCGGTAATTAGTCACCAGACTGACACCTTCAATCATAATATCGTAAGCTTTCCATTCGCCATTATGTAGCGCCATCCGGTAATCGACAGCTATAGGCTGGATGCCCGGCTGCAAGACCTGGGTCTTTACGATGACTTTCGCGGCATCGGTTTCCATTTCCAGTGGCAAAAAACGCACGGTCCACTCTTTAAACTCGACAAACGCACGAGAATAAGTTCTGACCAACAAGGTCTGGAATTCCTTTTTAAAACGCTCGCGCTCATCATTCGTTGCTGATTTCCAGAGTTTACCCAGCACCAAGGCGGCAATTCTATCGAAATCCGTGTGCGGGTAAATGACTTCCTGGACATACTCGGTAATTTTTGAGAAATCTTTCGTAAAGGATTTATCCTGCAACTTTGCCTGTAATTGCGTGGAAGCCGTGTGTATGGCTTGTTGGGGTGGCAATAAATCGTCCGCCACGGAACGGGTCACCGGCATTAACAATAAAAATACTGCAAATAAACCAAATAATATAAAGTGCTTAGCGTTCATAAAATCCTCTAAAATTAAACCTGTACAATGCTTAGCTTTTTCAAGTACCGATGTATAGACTGTTACAATATTCCCTGTACCCATAGGCTGTTAAGCCCACCCCCGAACCCGAAGAGCCAAGGATAAGATGAATTATAATAACATTAAAAACATCACAATCCCCACCCGCATGAGAAGAATGCGTTATCAGGATTTTTCACGGCGCTTGATGCGCGAAAACCGGTTGGTCGTCGATGACCTGATATACCCGATGTTTGTCACCGAAGGCCATGCCCAACAGGAACCAGTGTCATCCATGCCCGGCGTGGAGCGTTATTCGCTGGATCTGTTAATCACCCATGCGCAGCAGTGCCATGCGCTAGGCATACCTGCAATCGCCTTATTCCCGGTAGTGCCCGACGACAAAAAATCCGCTGACGCCGCCGAAGCCTTTAACCCTGACGGCTTGGTGCAACGCAGTGTCAGGGCCTTAAAAAAAGCCGTGCCTGGACTGGGCATTATCACCGATATTGCGCTGGATCCTTTTACGTCACATGGCCAGGACGGTCTGATCGACGAGCAAGGCTATGTCATCAACGATGAAACCGTCAGCGTGCTGGTCAAACAGGCCCTGTCCCATGCACAAGCCGGAGCCGATATGGTCGCGCCATCGGATATGATGGATGGCCGCATCGGCGCAATCAGGCAAGCATTGGAAGCGGAGCATTTTACCAATACCTTGATACTGGCCTATTCCGCCAAATACGCATCCAGCTTCTACGGGCCCTTCAGGGATGCAGTCGGTTCCGCAGCCAGCCTGGGCAAAGCCAACAAATACAGTTATCAAATGGATCCGGCCAATTCGGACGAGGCCTTGCGTGAAATCGCCCTGGATTTACAGGAAGGCGCGGATATCGTCATGGTTAAACCTGGCATGCCCTACCTGGACATTATCCGTCGGGTAAAAGATCGCTATGGCGTACCGACATTTGCCTATCAGGTCAGCGGCGAATACGCGATGATCAAAGCCGCCGCGATGAACGGCTGGCTGGATGAAAAACAAGTGGTTTTAGAATCGCTGCTAGCCTTTAAACGCGCAGGCAGTGATGCCATCCTGACTTATTTTGCCAAAACAGTGGCGCAGTGGCTGCAAGATGAGTCCGGCTGCTCGTAAACGCGTTACTTCCCATCATTAAGAAGAGGAGTCCATCACATGTCTGAAAATATAATAATAAACGATAAAAAAATATTTCATTTTGAAGAAGCGGTTTTAATCCTATTACTGATCTTGTCGCTGGTGGGCATCGGTATCACCGATTTTTCACCGGCTGACGGTTTCGGTTATTGGCTCATTATGGTGGTGGTGTTTGCCGTTTGCGCCATTTTTATCGGCTGGCGGCAATCCAAATACCGCACCGATGATTTCAAGATCATCCTGAGGAAACAATCGCTGCATTGGTTTACGACGCTAGTGGTAGTCGGCGGCGCATTCCTGGTAGAAAAATCCGGCCGCATCCACCCGGAAGACGCAGGCTTGGTCATTTTGCTGATCTTATCGCTAGCAGCCATGCTTGACGGCTTGCGCGTGGGCTGGCGCTTTAGCGTGGTGGGGCTGTTTCTGGGCGTATCCGCCGTGATTGCCGCATTCACCCAGCATTTTCTGTGGATAGAGTTGCTGATTGCGCTAGTGATTGTCGCCATGACTATCCTATGGGAAGTCTGGAAGGCCAAACAGGAGCAATGATGGCTATCGACCGCTATGCTGTGTTTGGGCAACCTATCCAACACAGCAAATCACCGCGCATACACCAACTGTTTGCCGAACAAACCGGGCAATCACTCAGCTATGTTGCCCAGGAAGTCCCGGCAGAAACATTTACCGACGCTGCCGACGCTTTTTTTAGTCAAGGCGGCAAAGGCTTGAACTGTACCGTGCCGCTAAAAGAACTGGCCTGGGCTTATGCGGACAAAAATACCGGACGCGCAGGCTTAAGCAAAGCCGTCAACACGCTCGTATTACAAGAAGACGGCGGCATCCTCGGCGACAACACCGATGGCTGCGGGTTGGTTAGCGACTTAATGTTAAACCACGGCATCGCGTTAAGCGGCAGCAGAATTTTAATCCTCGGTGCCGGCGGGGCAAGTCGAGGCATTATTGCGCCGCTATGCCAGCAAACGCCACACTCGCTGACGATAGCCAACCGCAGCATTGATAAAGCCGTCAATCTGGCGACAGAGTTCAGCGACATGACTACAGTCACAGGCTGCGGTTTTGCCGCATTGGCCGGACAGCAATACGATTTGATTTTGAACGCGACCTCGGCCAGCTTGAGCGACCAATTGCCGCCTTTGCCGGAAAACCTGCTCGCCAAACACGGTGTTTGCTACGATCTGGCTTATGGCAACCAGCCCACAGCATTTGTGCGCTGGGGTTGGTCGCAACATGCGGCAAAAAGCCTGGACGGTTTGGGCATGCTGGTCGAACAGGCTGCCGAGGCCTTTTTTATCTGGCGGGGTGTCCGCCCTGACACACGGGCGGTTATCGAATTATTGGACAAGTCACGCTAAGCTGGCGGCATAGCTTTGCCTGTTACCTTTGACTTTATTCTTTTCCCGGCAAAAAAGGCACAAAAGTGACGGCATCCAGTGCTTCAACTTTGTAAGTGTCGGCAGTGCGCGTCACCCGTTGCAGGGTCTGCCTGCCGCTTGCGCCAATAGGGATCACCATGACACCGCCGACCGCCATTTGCTGCAACAACACCTCAGGCAATGTCAAAGGCGCGGCAGATACCAGGATGCCGTCAAATGGCGCATAATCGGGCCAACCCAAACTGCCGTCACCATACATAAAGCTGATATTTTTAAGCTTTAAATCCCATAAATGCGCCTGCGCTTTTTTTTGTAAAGGCAATATGCGCTCAACCGAGTACACATGGCCGACCAGCTGCGCCAGAACTGCCGTCTGATAACCGCAACCGGTGCCTATTTCCAGCACCTTGGAAAGCGGGCCTGATTCGAGCAATAGCTCAGTCATCCTGGCAACGATATAAGGTTGAGAAATCGTCTGGTTAAAGCCTATCGGCAACGCCGTATCTTCATAAGCCCTGCTCGCCAATGCTTCATCCATGAAAATATGCCTAGGGGTGTTACGCATCGCATCCAATACCGCAGGGTTATTGATGCCCTGCTCGGACAAGCGCTTAATCATGCGCTCGCGGGTACGAGGTGAAGTCATGCCTATGCCTTGCAAGTGTGGCATCATATTAATTACTCCTTGGGTAGCCATAGCTTTAAATCATTCAGCCTATCATACCAAGTCAAATCCAGCTGCAATGGCGTGACGGATACGTAACCGGCATTAATCGCATAAAAATCCGTTCCGGGACCTGCGTCCTGTTCAGCGCCAGGAGGCCCCACCCAATAAATTGTCCGTCCGCGCGGGTCTTTATCAGTGATGACGGGTTCCGATTTATGGCGCTGCCCCAACCGGGTCGCCTGATAACCGTTTAGGGCATGATACGGCACATCCGGCACGTTGATATTAAGGATAGTGTCTTGCGGCAACGGTTTGTTGAGCAATTGTTTGAGTATCGTGACGGCTACCTGTGCCGCAGTGCTGAAATGTACAGGGTTGCTACCCACTAAGGAGATGGCAACCGCCGGCAACCCTAAAAAACGTCCTTCCGTTGCGGCGGCGACTGTGCCCGAATACAGCACGTCATCACCTAAATTGGAGCCATGATTAATCCCGGCAAACACCATATCCGGCTCTTCTTTCAATAAGCCGGTAATGGCCAGATGGACACAATCGGTAGGTGTGCCATCGACTTTAATAAAACCATTATCGGCAGGATAAGCCCGTAAAGGCATTTCCAAGGTCAATGAATTGCTTGCCGCGCTACGGTTTTTATCGGGCGCAACGACTGAAATGTCGGCATGCAGGCGGAGAGCATCTGCCAATGCACAAAGGCCTTCGGCCAGGTAACCGTCATCATTGCTTAACAAAATATGCATTATCAGTCGCCCTAAAGCAGAATAAGCTATAAAATCAAACATATTAGCAACTATAACCTACAAAATCAGCTTTCGTGACAAAAAAAATCCCGACTTCAGAAGAGAGTGATTTATTTCGCGAAACGATAGGGAAAGTGCGTTCTGTAAAAAACGACAAAGTGCCTGTAACGCCGCAAGGCAAACCTAAACCATACCCTAAACGGCCTGCGCTTAACGTACACGAGCATTTGACCGGCGTGGCTGACACGGATATTGCCAGCGTCGGTCGGGAAGACACGTTAAGCTTTGTCAGTTCGGACATGCAAAAAAATGTGTTGACCAAGCTGCGCCAGGGTTATTTTGGCTTGGATGCGGAAATAGATCTGCATGGCTTGAGCAGCAATGACGCCAAGCAACAACTGTTGAAATTCCTGCAATGCTGCACCAAAGAAGGTTGCCGTTGTGTGCACATCGTGCACGGCAAAGGTTACCGTTCACCGGACCATTACCCCATTTTAAAAAATAATCTCAATTTATGGCTGAGGCAACATCCAGATGTCCAGGCCTTTTGTTCGGCTGCGCCTAAAGACGGTGGCACCGGGGCGGTTTATGTGTTACTTCACCTATGAATGAGACTAACGCCCAAGATTATTTGCACGTATAATCCGGCATGCATAGAAACTGCTGACCTGTGTGCAGCGACTGTGTTTAAGTGAATGATTTTTAAAAAATTAAAGCTTGCTAGGACTAACTATATTTATTATCCTAAAACCGTCGTGTAGACGCGGTCGAGGTTAACCCATAAATGAACTGAGGAGAGTGTGATGACAAAATTGGTAAAAGCAGAAATTAATACTTACGAAGACGCCCAGGAACTGGTCAAGAAGAGCATGTACGTGTCGATGGCGGCTGGCCTGGTGCCAGTGCCGTTGTTTGACTTTTTGGCCATCTCCGCCATCCAGGTGGAAATGCTGAGGAGGATGAGCCATCTGTACGGCGTCACCTTCATGGAAGGCAAGGTCAAAAACTTTTTGGGCGCCTTGGTCGGCGGCAGTTTCCCGACCTCGTTCGCACCGCTGTTTGCCGGGCTCAGCAAAATGATCCCCGTGATCGGCACCACCATAGGCGCGGTGACCCTGCCGTTGATGGCGGGCGCATCGACCTATGCCATAGGCAAGGTGTTCATCCAGCATTTTGAATCAGGCGGCACGTTTTTGACCTTTGACCCCAAAAGCGTGCGCGAGTATTATGCCGAACAACTGAAAGAAGGCAAAATAGTCGCCACGGTCGCCGCCGAAAACAAAAAAGCCGCCGCATAACCGAGGCCGGCACCCCTCCCAAAGCCCTGTGGCCGACCCCGGCCGTCCGCAGGGCGCCCCTTTAACCATAACGCCTTGCCCACCCAGGGCGGCGGGTTGCCCCCTGACCGGTGTGCGGACTTTAAGCCATTATGCGCCACTTACCCGCTTTGATAACCTCCGCGATCATCTTTGCCCTGCTGCTGGTCTATTTCCAACCGCTGATCTTCATCACCATCAAGGCCGGCGAGGAAGGCGTGCTGTACCGGCGCTTCGCCGGCGGCACCGTGACCGACCGGACCTTCAAGGAAGGCTTCCACATCGTCTACCCGTGGAACAAGATGACCATCTACGACACGCGCATCCAGCAAAAAAGCTACTCGTTCTTTGTGCTGACCGCGGAAGGCCTGAAAATAGAACTGCTGCTGTCCGTCCGCTACTACCCGCGCCGCAACGCCTTGGGCGTGCTGCACCAGCAAATAGGCCCCGACTACCTGGAAAAGATCGTCTTCCCGGAAGTGGAAAACACGATGCGTATCCTGGTCGGCAAAATGGCCCTTGAGGAGCTGTACAGCAACGAAGCAGGCCTGCACCACATGATCACCAAAACCATAGCGGAGATCGAAACCAACTTCATCGTCATCGAGGACGTGGTGTTGCGGCAAATCGTGCTGCCCAAGCCGGTTGAAGCGGCGATTGAGACCAAGATCGAGCAGAAACAGCTGGCCGAGGCCTACCAATACCGGATAGACCGGGAAATACAGGAAGGCAAGCGGAAAAAAATCGAGGCGGACGGAATCAGCCAATACAACACCACGGTCAGCAAATCCCTGTCGCCGGACATCCTCAAATGGCAAGGCATCCAGGCCACCCAGGCTCTGGCGGCATCGACCAACGCCAAGATGGTGGTGATCGGCAATGGCGGCGGCCAGCTGCCCATTATCCTGGGCGGGGCGGCCGGCCAATAAGCATGGGCAAGAACTATCGGGGACCGCTGGCCGTTCTGGCCGTGATCGTGCTGCTGGCGGCGAAGGGCCTGTACAGCTATTACCTGTCCTACGACTACGCGTTGCAGCGCCGCGCCGAACTCGCCCGGCAAAACCGGCCGGAGATCCATGTCGCCGTGGTCTGGGATCTGCTGCGCGAAAAAAGCTTCCTGGACGGCGTCAAGCTGGCCGCCAGCGAGACCAACCGCACCGGCATCCGGCTGGTGTCGGACGGGCAGGAGACCCTCGGCAAGCTGGTGCTGCACGAGTATGACGACGGCACCGCGGACGACGCCGAAGACACCTGGCTGGCGGTGTCGGCGGCACGCGACATCGTCGCCGTGGTCGGCCACTCATCGTCGGCCACGGCGATACCGGCCTCCATCAGCTACGAATACAACGGCGTGCTGTTCATCTCCGCAGTCGCGACATCCTCGGCGCTGACCGCCCCCAAGTTCAAATACACCTTCAGCATCGTCCCGACCGACCAGGCCTTCGCCGACGCGCTGGTCAGCTATGCGGAGACGCACCGGTTGTACAAGCTGGTCGTGCTCTATGCCCGTAGCGAATACGGCCTGGGCTTTTATGAAAGCTTCGTCAGCGCCCTGCCTGAGAATTTTGACCTGATCGCCACGCGTTCCTTTTTTGAGACGGAAGAAGACAAGCTCGCCGGCAACCTGAGTAGCACCACGGGTACCATCTACCAGCTGATGCAGCAGGACTTTGACGCCGTGGTGGTGGCGGCCAAAGGCGAACGGGGCGCGGCCATGGTCGAACAGCTACGCGACATGGGCGTAGACAAACCGATCCTGGGCAGCGAGGCGCTGGATGACGAGGACGTGTGGCGCTGGTCGCACCACACCGCCAACCGGCTATTCGTGGCGTCCGTGTTTGCCAAGGACAGCACGGCCACGCCGCCGCTGACGCAGGCCTTTATCGACAACTTCAGGCAGGCCTACGGCTACGAACCGGGCTATTATGCCTTCCAGGGCTACGAGGCGGTCAAGGTGCTGGCCTCCGCCTACCAACTGGCCGGCTCCACCGTACCGATACGCGTCGCGGCGGCCTTGCAGTTTGGCTATAAGAACGGCTACAACGGCTATGTGTTCGACCGGCATAGCCGGATTACCAACAAAAAAATAGTGATCAAGGAAATGGTGAATGGAAAATTTAACACAATTGACCCGGAGTGAATCATGTTGGCATGGCTAGCGTATATGATGGCGTGTTTTTTGGTGGGCATATTTGGCATCAACAAAAAATTCGGTTTTTGGGGCTATTTTTTCGGCTCCCTGCTACTCACCCCGCTGATCGGCATTATCCTGCTGCTGGGGTCTGATAACAGGAAGCCCATGTAAGCATTGGCTTAGGGCTCCAGCATACGCCCAGCCAATTGCTTGCCCGCTTCCATCAAGGGATGGATGACGGAGCTCGCTCCCAGGCGGTACAGTTCGCTTTCTTCGCTGGCATCGAAGCAGACCGTGCCAATATGGCCTTTGTATTGGCGTGCTTTCAATTGCATGATTGCCGAGCATCTGACTTCAAATTCAGGCACAGTCAGGATAATGCCCTTGATTCTAACCAGGGGTAGCCTGTCCCATAGCTCTGCATCTTCAGCATCGCCATACAACACACGCCGTCCATCGGCGAGCAATCGCTGCAATACCGCAGGGTCGGCATCCAATCCCAACACCCGCATCTCTTGGCGATTGAAGGCCAGATAGGCGGACAAGCCGGTGCGCCCCATACCCACCACCAGCCATTCGGCGACGCCTATGCTGCTGGGCAACCTGTCGGGATGGTCAACTTTCCTTTCGAAACGCACCAATAAATGTTCCAGCAGGGAAAACAAGCGATGGGAAAAATGGTTGAGCGGCGCGGCAACCGCCAGCGAAAGCGCTACCGCCAATCCGATAATGGATTGCCAAACCGGAGGCAGCAACTTAGCGGCCACAACGGCATCCGAGGTAATCAGCGCAAACTCGCTATAGGTCATTAGGGCCAGCGAGGACACAAATGCTGTCCGTGCCCGTAAACCCACCAGCAGGAACAGCATGAAAAAAAGCCCGCCTTGTAACGGCAGCAGGGCCAGCAAGGCTAATGCCTGTAAAATTTCGTCATATCCCGGCAAACCGGTCAAGCCGATTTGCAGGAAAAAAGCGACCAGAAAAGCTTCTTTCAAACCCCATAATTTATCCGCGACATCCTCTATATCGGCATGACCTGCCAACATGACGCCCATCAAAAGCGCGCCCAGATCGCTGGAAATGCCGACGTATTCGGCCAACATGCCACCCGCGAGCGCCAACGACACCCCTAACAGCAGCTTTAATTCATCATCGCGGCTGGCATTCAGCAAACGATGGGCGAAAGGCCTAAGCAACGGCAGCAACAATAAGCCGAACGCCCATAGCGTAGGCTGTTTGTTGTTGGTGAACGCCAACAGGCCGATGGCGACGATATCCTGCAAGATTAAAATGCCCAGTACATCGCGCCCGTACATCGTGGACAGCTCACCGCTATCTTCCAACACTTTAATAGCAAGCACCGTACTGGAAAACGCCAGACTGACGCCCAAGACTAGGCCGCCGGATATATGTCCGCCAAAAGCAAAAAAAACAACAATAGACACCGCAGTGACTATCAGCAAATGCAAGCCCCCGACACTGAGCACTTCCCGTTTTAGCAAGGAACCGAGTTTCAGCTTTAAGCCTACGGTAAACAACAGCAATTCAATACCGATATCCGCTACGTGCGCCAGTGCGCCATCCGCCTTAACCCCCAAGGCATACAGCACATAACCCGCCAGCAAATAACCTACTAGCGGCGGAAAATATAAGCGGCTGACGATCAATCCAGCCAAATATGCCGGGGCTATCCATATCAATTCCATATAAACCTATATCGAGGTTAATTAAATGACCTTTATAAGCATGGGCTACGCGCCATCCCCATGCCATGAACTTTACATCCTATCATCCGGACACTCCTGTGCAGCTCTGGACGCCATGCTTCATGCGGCATCTACGGCCCACAATCCTTTCCTACGCATAGCCTGCCTTTATGGCTTGGCGGTAACGACCAACATATTAAGCGACACAGACATAAACCGAATCGTGCCTGGTTTTGCGGATTTCTATAACCACTGCGTGGCATCGGGACAGTTTTATCATTTAGGCTTTAATTTTTACAGTTTTTTTACCCCGTTTAAGAATAGACTGTAGTTTGCTGTATTGATAATGGCGTTTAAACCAGCGCCGTGCTCCAATCATTTTATGTAGAGGGTGGTTTTATGAGTAGCATCTATATTGTATTGACAGTCGTTTTTTTTGCCGTCACCGTCGCACTGGTTTATGCCTGTGAAAAGTTAAGGGGGCAATTATGAGCTGGATGTATTTATTAAGTGGCGTGTTGGCGCTGGGCGTGTTCGTTTATCTGATCGCCGCGCTGTTTTATCCGGAGAAATTCTGATGACTAACAACAGTTTTTTTACCTGTGCCTTATTTGTGGTCACCTTGGTAGCCCTGGCGAAACCGCTAGGTTGGTATATGGCCAGGGTCTATGAAGACGAACCGGTGTGGCTGAACCGCGTGTTGGCTCCATTCGAAGCGTTACTTTACCGTTTGAGTGGCGTAAACCCAAAGCAAGAGATGCGCTGGACAGATTACGCCATTGCCATGCTGGTGTTTAACTTATTGGGTTTCCTAGCGGTATTCGGTTTGCAAAGCCTGCAAGCCTCTTTGCCTTTGAATCCGCAAAACTTGCCCAACATCAGCCCTGACTCGTCATTTAACACCGCCGTCAGTTTCGCCACCAACACTAATTGGCAAGGTTATAGCGGTGAAGTAACCATGAGTTATCTGACCCAAATGCTGGGGCTGACTGTACAAAACTTTGTCTCCGCCGCAGCGGGCATGGCGACACTGGTCGCACTGATCCGAGGCTTTACCCGGCGTAAAGCCGATATTATCGGCAATTTCTGGGTGGATATGACCCGCAGCACCTTGTACATCCTGATGCCGCTGTCGTTGGTTTTGGCATTGGTGCTGGTCGGACAAGGTGTGGTACAGACTTTTAAGCCTTACCAAACGGTGTCGTTGCTTGAAACCGTCAGTTATGAGCAGCCTAAACTGGGTGCGGATGGTGTGGCTTTGCAAGATGCCGCTGGCAAGCCGGTGTTGGAAACGGTCGAAGTCAAGGAGCAGACCGTAGCGGTGGGGCCTGCCGCTTCACAAGTGGCCATCAAGCAACTGGGCACCAACGGCGGCGGTTTCTTTAACGTCAATTCGGCGCATCCTTTGGAGAACCCGACCCCGTTGAGCAACTTCCTGGAAATGCTGGCTATCCTGCTGATACCCGCCGCGCTGTGCTACACCTTCGGCATGATGGTCGGTGACACCCGGCAAGGCTGGGCGATACTGGCGGCAATGACGCTGATCTTTGTGGCACTGATTTTTGTTGCGGTGCCAGCTGAGCAAAGCGGCAACCCGGCACTGACCCGTATGATTGTCGACCAGTCGGCGAGCGACACCCAATCCGGCGGCAATATGGAGGGCAAGGAAACCCGCTTCGGGATCACCAACTCCGTGCTATGGTCGCTGGCAACGACTGCCGCTTCCAACGGTTCAGTCAATGCCATGCACGATTCGTTTACTCCGATTGGCGGCATGGTACCGATGTGGCTGATGCAACTGGGCGAAGTGATTTTCGGCGGCGTGGGTTCAGGGCTGTACGGCATGCTGATGTTTGCCATCGTCGCGGTGTTTGTGTCCGGTCTGATGATAGGCCGCACCCCCGAATATCTGGGCAAAAAAATCGAAGCTTATGAGATGAAAATGGCGGCAGTCGTCATTTTGATCCCGCCCTTGGTGGTATTGGGCGGCACGGCGCTCGCCGTCATGGTGGATGTCGGCAAGAGCTCCGTCTTCAATCCCGGAGCGCACGGTTTCAGTGAAGTGCTGTATGCGTTCTCGTCGGCGGGCAACAACAACGGCAGTGCATTTGGCGGCTTGTCGGCGAACACGCCGTTCTATAACGCCATGCTGGGTGTGGCGATGCTGCTCTCACGTTATTGGCTGGCCGTGCCGGTGCTCGCCATCGCGGGCTCCTTGGCGGCGAAAAAAATAGTGCCCGTGGGCCCTGGGACATTGCCTACACATACCCCGCTATTTGTGGCGCTGTTGATCGGCACGGTGCTGATGGTCGGTGCGCTGACCTTTGTGCCCGCCTTGGCATTAGGGCCTGTGGTTGAGCATTTGCAAATGATCGGCGTTGCATCGTCAAAGTAATCAGAATATGAAGTGGAGACAACATGAGTAATCAATCAAGTTCGATGTCTTTATTCGACACACAAATCCTGGGCGCAGCCCTGGTCGATGCCTTCCGTAAACTAGCACCGCAGCAGCAATGGAAAAACCCGGTGATGTTTGTCGTTTATATCGGCAGCCTGCTGACCACGCTGCTGTGGGTGCTGGCTCTTGACGGGAACGGTGAAGAACCCGCCATGTTCATTTTATCCATCTCGTTATGGCTATGGGGCACGGTGTTGTTCGCCAACTTTGCCGAAGCGGTCGCCGAAGGGCGCAGCAAGGCGCAGGCGGCGTTTTTGCGTAGCGCCAAACGCGACATAGCCGCAAAAAAGCTCGATGAGCCGCGTTATGGCGCGAACTATTCCAAGGTCGCGGGTTCCGGTTTACGGCGCGGAGACGTGGTGCTGATAGAAGCGGGGGATTTTGTCCCCGGTGACGGCGAAGTCATTGAAGGCGTCGCGTCCGTCGACGAAAGCGCGATCACGGGCGAAAGCGCGCCGGTGATCCGCGAATCGGGCGGCGATTTCAGCTCGGTGACTGGCGGTACGCGGGTGTTGTCGGACTGGCTGGTCGTGCGGGTCACCGCTAACCCCGGCGAAGCGTTTTTAGACCGCATGATTGCGATGGTTGAAAGCGCGAAGCGGCAAAAAACGCCCAATGAAATCGCATTGACGATATTACTGGTTGCATTGACGCTGGTGTTCCTGATGGCTACCGTGACCTTGTTGCCGTTTTCCCTTTACTCCGTAGCCACTTCAGGTGCGGGACAACCGATCACCATTACCGTACTGGTGGCCTTGCTGGTCTGTCTGATCCCGACCACGATAGGCGGCTTATTATCCGCCATCGGTGTAGCAGGTATAGGGCGGATGATGCAGAAAAACGTCATCGCGACATCCGGTCGGGCCGTGGAAGCGGCTGGCGACATTGACGTGCTGTTGCTGGACAAGACCGGTACGATTACGCTGGGTAACCGGCAGGCATCCGCTTTTATCGCCGCACGAGGCATTACCGATAAAGACCTTGCCGATGCCGCGCAGCTGGCGTCATTGGCGGACGAAACACCGGAAGGGCGTAGCGTGGTCGTGCTGGCCAAGCAAAAATACGGGTTTAGGGAACGCGATGTGCAGTCCCTGGGTGCGACCTTTGTGCATTTCAGCGCCCAAACCCGCATGAGCGGCGTCAATATTGAAGGACGGCAAATACGCAAAGGCGCAGCCGACGCCATACGCGGGCATGTTGAAGAGCTGGGCGGGAAATTTCCGGTAGAGTTTCGGAAATTAGTCGATGACGTGGCGCGGCGCGGCAGCACGCCGCTGGTCGTTGCCGATGGCGCACGGGTGCTGGGTGTGATCGAACTCAAGGACATCGTCAAAGGCGGCATCAAAGAGCGTTTTGCCGAATTGCGCCAAATGGGCATCAAGACCATCATGATTACCGGCGACAACCGTTTAACCGCCGCCGCGATTGCCGCCGAGGCGGGAGTCGATGATTTTCTGGCCGAAGCGACGCCGGAGGCTAAGCTGAAACTGATCCGCCAGTACCAGGCCGAAGGCCGTTTGGTGGCGATGACCGGAGACGGCACCAACGATGCCCCGGCACTGGCGCAAGCGGATGTCGCCGTGGCGATGAACAGCGGCACGCAAGCCGCCAAGGAAGCAGGCAATATGGTGGATTTGGACTCCAACCCCACCAAATTGATTGAAATCGTCGAGACCGGCAAACAAATGCTCATGACGCGCGGCGCCTTGACGACCTTCAGCATCGCCAATGATGTCGCCAAATACTTCGCGATCATCCCCGCCGCCTTCGCCACCACGTATCCGGTGCTGGATGTGCTGAACGTAATGAAGCTGGCGACACCCGCCAGCGCGATTTTATCGGCGGTCATCTTCAATGCCTTAATTATCGTGGCATTGATTCCCTTGGCTTTAAAAGGTATCAAGTACAAACCCGTCGGCGCCGCCACACTATTGCAAAACAATTTGTTGATATACGGCGTAGGCGGATTGATAGTCCCATTTATTGGCATTAAGGCGATTGACCTGGTTCTGGTCACGCTGGGCCTTGTTTAAAGGAGTTGGCAATGCTTAAGCATTTA
This sequence comes from Methylovulum sp., assembly GCA_030653435.1. Taxonomy (GTDB): domain Bacteria; phylum Pseudomonadota; class Gammaproteobacteria; order Methylococcales; family Methylomonadaceae; genus Methylovulum. Next base: position 28,709 of record JAURZI010000063.1, on the reverse strand, counting down.
AAACCTGCGGTTATATTGTTTGTGATGTTCACCGTATTGACCGGTGTGGTTTATCCCGCCTTGGTGACGGGCTTGGCACAACTGCTGTTCCCTAACCAGGCTAACGGCAGCTTAATAACAGCCGAAAACGGCAAGGCGGCGGGATCCCGGCTGATCGGACAGCCGTTCAGCAGCCCTGGTCATTTTTGGGGCCGACCTTCCGCAACCGGCCCATTCCCTTATAATGCCGGGGCTTCCAGCGGCTCAAACCTGGGGCCGACCAATCCGGCTTTAGTTGATGCCGTTAAAACGCGAATTGAAGCCTTTAAAGCAGCCGATCCTGACAATAAAGCGCCGATACCGGTCGATTTGGTTACCGCATCGGGCAGCGGGCTGGATCCGCATATCAGTCCGGCGGCTGCGGCTTACCAGGTCAACCGCGTTGCCAAGGCGCGCCATATTCCGGCGGAAAAAATTCGCGCTTTGGTTGCGGAACATACCGAAAACCGCCAATGGTCGCTGTTCGGGGAGCCACGAGTCAATGTGTTGGCCTTGAATCTGGCGCTGGACGCCATGCGCTAGGCCAGGAGTCCTCGATGAAATTACGCTACAGCTTACTGATACTGGCGGCTTCTGTGCAGGCTGCCGGCGCCGAGGTCAATATCACCGGCCGCTATGCCCTGCCTGCCAGCAAGGTTTACCTCGAACCCTGCCGACACGGGGCATTGCTCTTGCATCCGGGCATGCTAGACAAACAACGGATACGTTATCTGCACGGCGACTTTTTGGGCAGTTATGAGATAGAGATGCGCGATGGTTCAGGCTGGCTCGTGCTGTGCGACTTGGCAAACGGTAACATTATCGGCGAGCAAAAGCTGGTTGGCGGTGCCTACTGAGGGGATTTTCATAGCTAGCCAGACACCGGGATGGGTTTTCAAGGTCTTTTTGAATGCTGGATGCTAAAGGTTTCAAATGCCTTTTCTGGGAGTACAAACCTGAGTTTGCACTCCCAGATCAGCAAGTTTATATACTTCGCACAGTCACAATACAGTTTTTACAACTTTTCGTAGGTACGCATCGCGTACCTTTTACATTGATTTTTATCACCATGCTAAAAAGGTACGCGATGCGTACCTACGAAAAATCGAAAATTTACTAAAGTATAGGTCAAAATACCCGTTTTTCTTCCCCGATTTTTTAACTTTGAGGCGGTGACTTAAAAAGACCTTAAAACACATACAGAGCCTAAATATTAACAACATTTTTACAAGCATTTGCATAAACTGAGCATGTTTTTAACAACTCAGGGTAAAACAATGAACGACCGATGTTACGTAGGAATCGACAACACTGATCAAAACGAATGGCTAGTGGCCTTGTTGGGCAAGGATGCAGTCATCCTGTCCAGACCTTTCAAAAACACGCCCGCCGGGCTCGGCGACTTAGTCCGTTTTATCACCGAACATAGTGTCAAACCCAAAATTTGCCTCAAACTGACCCATCCAGCCGCACTTAAATTAATCAAATTTATCGGCGCCATCCCTGATGTAGAAGTCGTACTGATGTCCAATGCAGGCGTTAAAATGCACCAATCCTGGTTGCCAAAGGCCATGACCCTGCCTTCTACCCCGAACAGCCCATGCCAAGCGCATCTATTGGCCTATTGCGCGGAGCGGGTGGCCTGATATGTCCAACAACACATTAGACAGGAGAGCAAAAAATGCGCGTATTAGCTGAATGCCATAATGCGGTTCTTTGGGGGAATCGCCTGATAATCGACCTTTTCAGATCCAGGAAATTGGGTTATTTGGTCTTGCTTGCGGTTATGGTGGCCTTGGTGGTCGGATTGCTGCTTTTTTTAATCGATCCGAACATCAACTCCCTCTTAGATGGCATCTGGTCGGCCTGGGTGACGATGACCCATGTCGGTTTTGGTGATGTGGTGCCGGTTTCCTTTTTTGGGCGCTTGTTAGCGGCCGCATTGATTTTATTTGGGCTGGTGTTTTTTTCATTGTTCACGGCAATGGTTTCAGTGACACTAATCGGCAGATATATGGATGTCCTGGAAGAGAACGTCCGACGCATTGAACAGGAGGCCGGTGACATTCAAACCGGAGAAGATCGGATTCTTGCCGAGTTAGCCCGGTTGCACGAGCGTATGGATGTGCTCGAAAAACAGCTGACTTCAACGCAGTTCAGTTAAGCCAACAATACTCAGTTCCAAATTAAGCTTTACCACATTACTGATAACATGTTATTGCTGGATAACTTCAGTTATTAATGTGGCCTAATTTTTGATTTAACGGAAAACTGAATGGCTATCACACCTTTTTCACCGGTAGGGATTATTGTCTTAAGCATGGACGATATTGCTGGTTGCACTGACGCTGGTGTGCATGATGGCTGCTATCATGACTACTGATAGTTTGTTATATTGATGTATCTTTTACTAATCATCATCTATCCTTAGGAGCTTTCTGAATGATCAAATGCTTTGTGCTATTCCTGCAAGTTTTATTATTTCTTGGCATTCCTTCGCTCTCTTTAGCAGCCGAAACAATCATTGGCAGCTCCAGCCAACCGCTTGACCTAACACAACACTGGGTTGGTTATCTTATTTTAATTTTGTTTGCCATCGCCTATCTCCTTGCGATGACCGAGGAAATTACTGAATTACGCAAATCTAAGCCCATGGTATTTGCCGCAAGCGTAATATGGATATTAATCGCTGCCGTTTATGCCCGCGGCGGGATGAGTGAACAGGCGGGGATTGCATTCCGCACCAGTCTGGAAGCTTACGCGGAGTTGTTTCTTTTTATCATGGTTTCGATGACTTATCTGAACGCCATGGAAGACCGTAGCGTGTTTGAGCGCTTGCGTGTCTGGTTGTTAAGTAAAAATTTCAGTTATCGTCAGTTGTTCTGGATTACCGGTTTTCAGGCTTTTTTTATTTCCTCCGTTTGTAATAACCTGACTACTGCCCTGCTTATGGGATCGGTGATTTTAGCTATGGGAAAAAGCAGCCCACGCTTTGTTACGCTATCTTGCATCAATATAGTTGTGGCATCTAACGCTGGTGGCTCTTTCAGTCCATTTGGTGACATCACCACACTTTTGGTTTGGCAAAAAGGCGTAGTACCGTTTAAGGATTTCTTTTCGTTGCTGATTCCCGCTGTCGTCAACTTGGCAGTGCCTGCCGCTATCATGCACTTTTTTATTCCCAAAGAAAAACCAGCGCCTGTAAAGGAATCGCAACCTATGAAGCGGGGCGGTATTGTCATCATAGTCTTATTCGCACTTACAATCGCCACGGCAACCTGCTTTGAAAACTTTCTCAACCTCCCTCCTGCGGCAGGTATGATGCTTGGACTGACCTACCTCAAATTCTTTAGTTATTACATGCAAAAAACACCATCTCATAATATCAACTCAGCGCATGAGGCCACCCGTGATACGGTAGTTGCCAAGATCGATTATTTTGCACCAATGAAATACATGAATAACCCAAGAGCATTGGCAAAAAAAGAAGTTAACCTGGATCAACCGTTTGATGTATTCAATAAAGTTGCCAACCTGGAGTGGGATACCCTACTGTTTTTTTATGGCGTTATGGTAGCTGTTGGCGGATTAAGCTTTATTGGCTATCTGGGCCTAGCATCCCAACACTTGTACGGGGAAATGAATCCCACTGTGGCCAACATTCTTGTTGGCATCACTTCGGCCTTTATTGATAACGGCACGATTATGCTGGCAGTGCTAACTATGGCACCCGATATTTCTCAAGGCCAATGGCTGCTAGTAACATTGACAGCCGGTGTAGGCGGCAGCATGTTGTCCGTCGGTTCTGCCGCCGGAGTCGGTTTAATGGGGCAAACCAAGGGGGTTTATACTTTTGCCAGCCATTTAAAGTGGACGCCTGTCATTATTTTGGGCTATATCGCCAGCATCCTAACGCATTTTCTTATTAATAGCCGCTACTTCTAATCCTAGTTGTTTCAAAGGCAAATATAGGGGGCAGCCATGGTACCTACATTAACAATGTGGAAATAACCTGTGCACAATGAGCGCCCCGACCCAGACGAATTACTAGCCCGCGTCGAGCGCGACCAAAGCCTCGCCAGCCGTGGACGGCTGAAGATTTTTTTTGGCGCGGCGGCCGGCGTCGGCAAGACTTACGCGATGTTGCTGGCCGCCCGGGAAAAACGGGCGGAAAATATAGACATTGTCGTTGGCCTGGTGGAAACGCATGGGCGCAAGGATACAGCATCGTTGCTGGAAGGGCTGGACATATTGCCGACCAGGCAAATTGAATACCGGGGCACGGTATTGCATGAGTTCGACCTGGATGCGGCGCTCAAGCGCAAACCTTCAATCATCCTCGTCGATGAACTGGCGCACACGAATGCCCAGGGTTGCAGGCACCCCAAGCGTTGGCAGGACATCGAAGAACTGCTGGATGCCGGTATTGATGTCTATACGGCGCTCAATGTACAGCACCTGGAGAGCCTCAATGACGACATCAGCCAGATTTCCGGCATACGGGTTTGGGAAACCGTGCCGGATACCGTGTTTGAACAGGCCAACGAACTCGAACTGGTGGACTTGCCGCCCGACGAACTGCTGGCCAGGCTTAAAGACGGCAAGGTTTACTTGCCGCAACAGGCGCAGGAAGCCGTCAAACACTTTTTCCGCAAGGGTAATCTGATCGCCCTGCGGGAAATGGCGTTGCGGCAAACCGCCAACCGTGTCGATGCCCAGATGCTGGACTACCGCGACAATCATTTTATTCGCGAAGTCTGGCAAGTCAGTGAGCGCATTATGGTGTGCATAGGCCCGAACGGCTTGTCCGAACGGCTGGTCCGCGCCGGTAAGCGCTTCGCCAACAGCCTGCGGGCCGAATGGCTGGTCGTATATGTGGAAACGCCGGAACTGCAACGCTTGTCGGCGGAGCAACGCGATGGCGTGTTGCGTATTTTGCGGCTAGCCGAGCAGTTGGGCGCCGAAACCGTGACCTTGAGTGCGCCCGATATGAGCGCCGCCATCATCAAGCTGGCCAATGAACGGAATGTCACCAAGATCGTCATGGGCAAACCGACCCGCCGGGGCTGGAAACGTTTGTTGCTGGGCTCGGTCGTGGACATGCTGATTAGCGATGCCCATAACATCAACCTCTATCTGTTGGGCAGCCCCAGACCCGACAAGAACGCTAATAAAGCCGAGCCGTCCCTGTACCGAAAAAAACCGTTGCCTGGGCTTAGCGGCAAACCGGGATCACGCAATAAGACTATAAAAGGCTATGTCTGGGCCGTGGCGGTGACTATCGCCAGCACGATCCTGTCTTATCTGATGTTCGGCCGGTTTGAGTTGGCTAATTTGATTATGGTGTTTTTGCTGGGCGTGGTTTTTATTGCCACGCGTTTCGGTCGCGGCCCATCCATCTTGGCCTCTTTCCTTGGCGTGGCGATATTCGACCTGTTCTTCGTGACCCCTTATTTCAGTTTTTCGGTGTCCGATAGCCAATATCTGGTGACGCTGCTGGCGATGTTAACCGTGGCGATGTTAATCAGCAACCTGATGGCCAATGTGCGTTCCCAGGCCAAGGTGGCTGGGCATAGGGAGCGGCGTGCGACGGTGCTGTACGCGATGAGCAAGGATCTGACCGCCAGCCAGAGCGAACATGACATCGTCCGCACCGCCGTGCATCATCTTTATTCGGAATTCGGCAGCCGGAATGTCATTCTTTTTCCCGACGCCAATGGGCGCATCAGTTATCCGCAGGGGCCGGATATGCCGGAATCCCTGCATGCAGCAGACCTCAGCGTGGCGCAATGGGTCATGGACCATAACGAAATCGCAGGCCAAGGCACTAACACCTTGCCGGGTGCAGAAGCCATTTATTTTCCACTCAGCAATAAAGAGACTACGCTGGGGGTGCTGGTTTTACTGCCGGTTAATTTGCGCAGGGTGTTCCTGCCCGAACAACAGAAGTTACTGGAGACTTTTCTCGGACAGATTGCCCAGGCGATTACCCGTGTGCGCCTGACCGAGCAAGCCCGAAAAGTCCAGGTGGAAATGGAAGCCGAACGCCTACGTAATTCGCTGCTCAGTTCCATTTCCCACGATTTGCGTACGCCGCTCGCAACTATCGTCGGCTCGTCCAGCACCTTAGTGGAGGAAGCCCAAAACCTCAAGGAGGCCGACAAGCTTGAACTAAGCCGCGCCATTTACGATGAAGCGCAACGGATGTCGAACTTGGTCAATAATATTCTGGATATGGCCCGTCTGGATGCGGGTGCGGTGGAATTGAACAGACAATGGTATCCGCTGGACGAAATTGTCGGCGTCGTGTTGACGCGCTTGCAAAAACGTCTGGCAGGCCGTCCGGTAAGTGTTAAATTGCCGGATGGCATGACGATGGTGTATGTAGACGCCGTGATGATCGAACAAGTGTTGGTCAACCTATTGGAAAATGCCTTGCGTTACACGCCGGAAGGCAGCGCGTTGACCATCAGCGCGGAAGCGTCTACCGCTGCCGTGGATATCACGGTGGCCGACCAGGGGCCGGGCATTCCGGCAGGCTTTGAACGTAAGTTGTTTGAAAAATTTTACCGTGTCCAGCCCGAAGCGACCCAAAGCGGGGTGGGCTTAGGTTTGGCTATTTGCAAAGCCATTGTTGTAGCGCATGGCGGGAGCATCCAGGCGCAAAACCGGAAGACGGGCGGCGCGGCCTTTTCGTTCACCATCCCGCTGACCCATGCGCCGCCGATGATGGATGAGTAATAACAGCCATACTCCTGTTTTTCTTTTCTTCGTAGGGCGCGCCGGGCACGCCCTACGAAGACGATTTTAAGCGCAGAGGACGACATTCACGCAACCCCATTGATGGACGGCCATGGCCCAGACTAGCCCTGTAATTGTGGTGATCGAAGATGACCCGGCGATACGCCTGTTTTTGCGCACCGGCCTTAGCGCCCATGACTTCAAAGTGTATGAAGCTGATCGCGGACGGCAAGGCCTCGTCGAAGCCGGTGTACGCAAACCCGACCTCATCATCCTTGATCTGGGATTACCTGATATGGACGGCGTGGACGTCATCAAAAACATACGCGCATGGTCGGCGATGCCGATCATTATTTTGTCCGCCCGCAGCACCGAACAGCATAAAATAGACGCCCTGGATGCGGGGGCGGATGATTATCTGACCAAGCCGTTCGGTCTGGGCGAACTGCTGGCCCGGATCCGCGTGGCGCTACGCCATTCAGTCAGCAGTCCGGCGCAGGATCAGGACGGCGTGTTCACTACCGGTGCGCTGCATGTCGATTTAATGAAGCGCCAGATCAGGGTAGGCGACCGTGACATCCACCTGACGCCTATCCAGTACCGGTTGTTCTCGGTGCTGGTGAAAAACGCCGGCAAGGTGTTGACGCACCAATACCTGCTCAAGGAAGTATGGGGGCCGTCTTATCGGGATAATTCGCATTATCTGCGGATTTACATGAGCCAGCTCAGGCAAAAATTGGAAACCGACCCGACCCAGCCGCAGTATTTGCTGACGGAATCGGGCATAGGCTACCGGCTTAAGGTCTGAAGCTCTCCCAGATACCAGCACCGGTAGCCTACCCTACGCCTACCGGTTAACCGCTATCGCTTAAACCAGCATCCAGGCCTCGCTTCATCAAGGCTACAAACTCAACGGCAGGAATGGGTTTGCTGAAGTAATAGCCCTGGATTTCATCACACGCTTTTTGCCGGAATAATGCCAGTTGCTGTTTGGTTTCAACCCCTTCCGCAATGGTTTTTAAATTTAGGCTTTTTGCCAGGCTAATGATCGCGTCAACGATATTTTCACTGTCCTTGTTGCCGACCATGCTTCTCGTGAAAGATTGGTCTATCTTGAGCTTGTGCAATGAAAAGCGTTGCAGATAACTCAGTGATGAATAGCCGGTGCCAAAATCATCAATCGACAGTTTAATGCCGAGCCTGGACAATTGCTCAGTGATCTCTATCGCCAACACGGCATTCTGCATGGCGATGCTTTCAGTCAGTTCCAGTTCCAGGTATTGCGCCGGCATCTGATGACGCTCCAGCGTTTGCTGCACTTTTCCAAACAAGGTATTGGCCCTAAATTGCGCCAGGGACAAATTAACGGCTACCGTTAGCGGAAAGCCAGCGTCATGCCATTGCCGCGCTTCGGCGACGGCCTGATCCAGCACCCACTCCCCTATAGGCAAGATTAAACCGCACTCCTCGGCCACCGGTATAAATTCAACTGGCGAAACCATGCCCCAAACCGGGTGTTGCCAGCGCAGCAACGCTTCTGCGCCATTAATTTGCCCGGTTTGCGTGTTCACCTGGGGTTGGAAATAAACCAGCAACTCATTGCGGGCTATGGCATGCCTTAAATCATGCTCAATTTGCATGCGCCTTTCGGACTGTTGCTGCATGGTCGGGGTAAAAAACTGATATTGGTTGCGCCCGTGTTTTTTAGCTTGATATAACGCCGTGTCTGCATTTTTAGACAAGGTCTCATAACTATCGCCATTGTCGGGATAAATGCCTATGCCTATCGACGCGGTGATGTACAACTGATACTGTTGGTAAAGAATGGGCGCGCTCAATGCCGTTATCACTTTGTTGGCGACCAGGGCCGCCGCATTCCCATTGCCGTCAGCGAGCAGGATATTAAATTCATCACCGCCCAAGCGCGCCACGGTATCTTCTTCACGGACGCAGGCAAGCAAGCGCTCAGCCACAGCCACCAGCACCTGGTCGCCGATGGAATGCCCCAAAGAATCATTGATGTTTTTAAAGTGATCCAAATCAATGAATAACAAGGCAAAGGTTTTTTCATAGCGTTCCGCGACAATCAATTCATAATCCACCCGCGATTTGAGCAAGAGACGATTAGGCAGATTGGTCAATACGTCGTAATGGGCCAAATGTTCAATCTTTTGTTCCGCCGCCTTATGCAGCGTAATGTCGGTGAATGTCGCTATATAATGGACGATCTCGTTGGCTTCATCGCGCACCACGCTAATGGTTAACCATTCAGGGTAAACCGTGCCGTTTTTATGCCGGTTCCATAGTTCGCCTTGCCAAAAATTGTTTTTAAGCAGGGCGTCCCACAACACACGGTAGAATTCCCTATCCTGCCGACCTGCGGACAGAATCTTCGGTTTTTTGCCTATGACCTCTTGTTCCTGATAGCCGGTGATGTTGGTGAACGCCCGGTTGACCGACACGATGTTATTGTCTTTGTCGGTGATGATAATGGCTTCGTGGCTTTGACGAAACACCTTGGCGGATAGCTCCAGTTGCTCTTCGGCAAAACGGCGCGCCGCCTCATGGGCATAAGAATCCAGCGCGAATGATAAGTCACGGCTTAACTCTGCCATTAAATTCAGCACTGCCGCGTCAAAAAAATCTTTTTCGTTGCTGTACACATTAAGCACCGCATAAGGCTGCTGATTTAGCAAAATGGGAACGGAGCAACTCGCCCCCCAAACAACACGGCTGTCGGCTTCTGCGCGTAAGGGCGTTGTGCCGACCTCGGCCTGAAAATCATTGACGGTTACAATGCGGTTTTCACGATAGGCAATACCCATAGAGCCTCGACCTTCCGGTACGTCAGGGTCAACCGAAACGACTAGGCCCGTCAGATATTCCTGGGTTTCACCCGCGACAGAGACAGGAATAAGGAAACGCGATAAGGGGTCAGGCTGACCAATCCAGGCCAGTTTGACATGCTGCAGGCTGGCTGTGACCGCACACACGGTAGCAAACAATTCTTTCTGGTTATTGATATGCACTATGGCATGGTTAATTTTACTCAGACAGGCGTAGAAATTGCTCAGGCGGCTGATTTTTTCTTCATGCGCTTTACGCTGGGTAACATCACGACTGATGCCGATCAAGCCCAATACGTTGCCATCACTATCTTTAAGTGGCGTTTTGAAGGTTTCCAACACAGCCTGTTTGCCATTAGGAAAGCTGATTGTCTCCTTGTTGACGCAAGCTTGGTCCTGGGCGAGCAAATCAGCATCCTGCCGCCTGAAAAGCCGGGCCAATTCCGGGGCAAAAAGATCAAAATCATTACGGCCTATGATGCTTCCAACGGATTCCTCAAAATGGCTAGAGACGGTTTTATTGCACATCACATACTCGCCTGCGGTATTTTTATAAAAAATATGGTCGGGAATGTTATCAATCAAATTGGACAATAAATTACGTTCATCCACCAAGCTGCGTTCCATCTCTTTACGCTGGCTAATATCCAGGCAGATCGTGACCAGGTAATCGGGGTCGTTGTGATATATTTGCAAGCAGACCTCAACCGGATAACGTGTGCCATCTTTGCGCTGATGGATAGCGTCAAACCTTAATTGGTTTTGTTCGCCGGCCAATAACGGCTTGATAAGATCCCTGAATACTCCAAGTTCCAGCTCTGGCTTAATGTCTGTCGGCGTCATGTGCTTAAGCTCGTCCAGACTATAACCCAAGTTGCTGATTGCCCCCTGGTTAACATGTTCAAACTTTAGCGTTTTACTGTTGATGATATAAATTTCATTGATCGACTGTTCGAGGATATTGCCCAGTTGTTGGTTTTTTTGTTCCGCCAACTTGCGCTCGGTGATGTCGGTATGCGTACCGATCATCCGCAAGGGCTTGCCGTCCTCGCTACGGCTAACGACGATGCCGCGGTCGAGGATCCATTTATAACCGCCATCTTTGCAGCGGACACGGTGTTCGCAAACATAAACCGGGATCTTGCCGTCGAGATAATCCTGTACGATAGCGAAGGTGCGCGCCTTATCCTCAGCGTGGATGCGCTGTTCCCATTCCTCCAGGCCATTGCCGATCTCATCTTCGCTAAAGCCGAGCATTTCCTTCCAGCGCTTCGTAAAAAATACCGTGCTGTCAATCATATTCCAGTCCCAAAGACCGTCACCGGAGCCTTCGATGGCATATTTCCAGCGGAACTCACTCGCCTGCAATTCCTGGGTTCTAACGTCAACCAGCCTGTCCAATTCCGTGTTGAGCTGGCTTAATTGCGCCTTGGTGGCTTTATGGTAAAGGATCTCTTCTTCAAGCCGGGCATTCGCCCGCATTAAACTGGACGGGCTGGGGATCCGTAAAGCTTTGGGGATCAGCGGCCATAACAGCACCGCAGTTGCCACCGAGACTAGCGCCGTAAAGGCCTCGGCCAAGCCATTCAAACCGTAGACCGGGGTCCAGATAGTGACGACCGATAAGACATGTGTGATACCGCAGGCAAAAATAAAGACACTGAATAATAGCAGCATCCATTTAAAATTAATGTCTTTGCGTTTGTAAGCAAAAAAGCCTAAGGCCAAAGGAATGGAAAAATAAGACAGCGCCGTCACTGAATTTGATATGACCAACAGCCATAGCAAGGAAGGGTTCCATAGAAAACAATAGCCGTGCGGCATCATGCCTTCAGTACCGAATAGAAAATCAATTGCGTCTTGCATAAAGATTTACCTGTATGGGTTTGCCATACTGCCAGACCCGAAACTCCTGTATTTCAGAGTATGGAGGTAATCAAGCAGGTAAGGAGTGTCTGATAAAAGTGCTTAAGATAGTTATTTTTAATGACATTTTAACAGATAAGCAACAAATCCAGCCGGAAAAACCTATGAAGATTAGGGAAAAGAGGCCGCCCTTTGTTAGCCTCGCTTACTCCCGTCTGCGTGAAAAATCGTATGCTTTATTATTCAGTCTTTTCCCACAGTAGGGCGCGCTGCGCGCGCCATCGGCGGCTCGGTACCGAAAAAGGCGCGCGCGGCGCGCCCTACGTTTCGTGTGACGGTAGGCGTTACCGGTTGCGTTTTATCGATCAAATGGGAGTAGGATGCCGTATCGCACGCCACTCATTAATGCACCTGTCCATAACTTTCCCGAACTTCTTTGATCTCACGCGCAATCTCTCTACGCATGCGGAAATCACGTTTGGAATGGGCGATGTTATAAGGGATTTTAGGGTTGCGTTCGTATTTTACCGCGGTGCGTATCAGCCCTATCCATTGGCGTTCATTATCTTCCATTTCCTTAAAGCGGTTGCGGATACGCTCCAGTTCCTGGTTGCAATAGGTAATAAACCCGGCGGCATAAAACACGCTGTTCTTTAAATAATCCTGCAACGCCGCCAAATCGCCATTAATTTCTTCGACTACTTGTTCGAAATTGACGGGTTCCACGTATTTCACCGACTCGTCCGGATCTTTTTTAACCATGCCGACCGCATCCTGCACGTCTTGGATAATAACCGCCTTAGCCGTCCGGCTGCTCCGGCTCGCCGTTGCCGCGACTTCGGCGGCAGCCACTTCGGCCATATCTTGGGTATTCGCGGCTTTAACGGCGGCCCTGGCGGTTTTGCCGACCAGCGCCGGGATGCCGCCAAGGGCTTTTTCCCATAAACCATAGCGCAAATAATGGGTTAAACGACCTTCCTGTTGGAATTTCTCCTTATCCATGCCCTGATAAAACGCTTCCAAGGTCTTGATTTCGGCGGCGCGCTCGTTCAATAAGCGTTCCCGCGCCTGCAAGGGCTTGGCGATGAACACTTCGACGGCAACGCGGCCAAAGCGCAAAAATAACACCTGAAAACCGTGGCGGATACGCGCCTGCTCTATGCCTTCGTCAATATGCGAATGCAGCAGGTTTTTACGCACATCCTCGGTATCCCACAATAATTCCTGAGTTTTGTTGACAATTTGGTCGATCAACGCCTGCAAAGCCTGGGCTAATTGGTCGGTCATCTCGGTTTCAAATTTTTGCTGGATCTCCCGAAACAACTCTTCGCGAATTTTGTAATTGCCTTCACGCGCATCCGGCATCGACATCGTGCCGCCGGCGGTATAAATCCGTTTTAACTCCTCCGGCTGCGCCGTGCTCAAATGCGTCAGCAACAATTCTATTTTTTGGTCGTAAGCCGCATGCAGGGCCGCCAGCTCTTCGTGTTCCGCGCCCAGGGCATCGGCTTCTTTGCGTCCCTGTATGCTTTCCGCATACCAGACATCGAAATCTTTCTTGATGCGTTGCCATTCACGGCCCCACCATTGGTTGAATTCCTTGCCCAACAAATCGTCTTCCTGGCTCTCGCTGATCACGGTACTGCCGTAGATAGGCTCCAGCTTCATCAGAATTTCACCGGCATAATGGCGCATATTGCCAACCAGTGCATCACAGCGCTTTTTTAATACCTCGGCACGTTCATGGTCGATGTAAAAATTGACCGCGTCTTTTAATAACGGCATGCCGTCGGTAATGCCGATTTTTTTCAACTTGAGTTTATCGTCAGCGCTTTTGGAGCGCCTGAGCGTATCTTCCGACGGGATGCCGAACTCGACCAGATGCGAACGGGCGCAAACCGGAATCAAGCGCCGTTCTGGTACGGTTGGCCAGTAATTCTTGTGCTTCTCGTAAGTGTCCTTAAAGTCGATCTGGTCATCCAAGGCATCGGCTTGGGTCAGCACGACAAAGATCTTGTCCGATACGCGGATGCTGGGATCTTCGGCATCCGCGACCAGCAGCATGTCTTTTTCCGGGCCGGTGATCGAGGGCTGCTTCATTTCCTTGGCGTAGATGATTGCGTCGCAGTTTTTTAACCGATCTATCGCCTGTTCGGCGTGCATCAGTATGCCGGAATTAAAACCCGGCACATCATGGAAAATAATGTCCCGGTCGCTACGCAAGCGCACGGTCTTGAGCTGGATGCGTTTGATCGCCAACGACTGGGCGCGGTTTTTAAAAATCGCCGATTGCAGATGTTCGTTGATTTCGCTGATGTCGATGAAGGCTTGCGTGAAACCGTTTTTTTGCCGCGAAAATTCGTAGATCGCCGACAGGTTTTTTTCGGTATCCTCGTAATCTTCCTGGATTTCTTTTTTCTCCTTGTCGCTCAGCAGGGCGCTGGCGAGAGCATCACGACGCTGATGCTGCAGTTTGCTGATTTCTTCCTTACTGTAATATTGGATAGACAGCGATTGGTCCTGCTCCGTTTGCGCCGACCAGATTTCGGTGCTGGTGAAGGTACAGCGCTCCCGCGCCGAAGGCAGGATTTCCTGGCCCAACCACGCATTCAGCAAGGCGCTTTTACCCGCTTTTTCCAGACCGATCACGGCAACCTCAAAACGGTTGGCGCGTAAACGCTCCAATTGCTGGTTTAAGCGCGGATGCTCGGCATTGAGTTTTTGCACTAATTCAGGCGCAATATCGACTTCGGTTTTGTTGCACAAGGTCACCAGTTTATCGGCCAATACTGAAGTTTTTTCCAAACGGGCGAGTTGTTGTTGACAGGTGTCTAGCCAGGTAGCCATATAAGTTCCAGTTATTTATGATCGTATGGGTGCAGGGTATAAAAATCGTCCACTGCGCTACCTTTAACAGTAGCGCTATCTGGACATATTTTATATCACTACGCAAAACGCCGTAGCGTAACTTCATTGCCGATCAGGACAAGACCGCCCAGGCCATCGTGCAAAACCCGTTGTTCATAACCCTGAAGCCTTACATTTTTTGCCGAAGTTCTGCTCGATAATCAAGCGGTCATCTTCGTTAGTGAGGCCGTCAAGGTTAAAATCGTACCAACTGGAATGACCGCCGTTCGAGGTACTGAAAGTTTGCCAGTTTTCGAGATCCTTGTTGTTGACGACCAAATCCAGGTTGCCGTCACCAGGACAGCTGACCGCAGTATTTTGCAAACCCTCAAGTTCCGCCAATAAAGATTGGTAATTACGCTGCTGTACCGGCGTCAACTGCGGCTGTTGCAACAACTCGGCGTTGGCATTGTCCAGCTTGGGTACCGGCACCGCTTCGTTGATACGGTAAAACTCGTTAACCGTATCCGTCTGGTTGGTTTCACAATTGAAACGGGCCAGCTGCACGAGCTTAAAATTATTATTGCGTATGGCTTTCTGCGAGCTGGCCAATAACTGGACTTCCGGCTGGCCGTTAGCCTTGAGGTAATCGTTGACGGCGCAGCATGAACTTAAGCCTTCCGTACCGGCAACACCGTTAGCGCCATACCAGACACCGCCCTGATCCTCACAAACCCCTTTTTGCGGAAAAACCTGCACACAGCTATTGACCGCCGGAATCACACAAGGCGGCGGGGCGACCCCTGCAGTAGCAATATTGGCGCCCATTTCGGTGTAATTGGTCGTGCGTATGCTTTTTGCATCCGTTGTCAGCAAGTACGGCAGCATAGCCTTGGCATCCAAGGTATGCGATTTGGGCACGACATCATGGACATTGACACCCGCCAACTCACCAAACAACTGGAACAAATCCACTGAATTGACCATGTGCGTGACGGTGCGGTCGGGCGTGTTAACCATCGGTCCTGCGACAATCAGCGGTACCCAGACTCCGGTCTGGTAAGGGAAGCCCTTGGATCGCTGCGGATTGAACGGTGCTTTGACGCTGGGCGCATAAGTGCCGTTGTCGCCGACGATAATAACGACAGTGTTGCTGCTCTCAGGCTGATAATCCAGGCTACCGTCGGCTTTATAACCGGCGATGCCGGTCTCGACCAACAAACGGCCGATTTCATGATCCATCGCTTCTATGGTCTGGTTGGTCAGGATACGATTTTGCCTAGTGTCGGTGCAATTATAAGCCCCCGTCTGCGTGGAACCCGCAGGCAATAATGCCATCGGTGGCGGCTGTAATGGCGTATGGGCGGCTGAATAACCAACGCTGGTCATCCAGGGTTGGTCAACAGGCTGTTTTTTTATCCAGTCCACCGCCAGATCGGTTTCCAGAACAGTCCGGTAACCACGAGTTTTAACACTGGATGCGGGCAGGGTTTGCGTTGCACCATTCTTGTTATTAATCACCCATGAGCCCGTGTAATAGCCGTTTTGTTTGCTAAAATCGAGATTGTCGGGACGCGGCGACTGGCAAGCCTGATTGGGCACAAAAATCCCGCCTTTTTCCAGACAGGCCCGCCCCGGCGTCGCGGCGGTAGCCGTCGATATTTCTCCACAGCTATCGTCAGCCCGGTAACAAGCGCCGGTATCAGCGCCATTGCCGGGATCATCGGTTTTATTTGCTACAAACCCGCATTGGTAGGTTCCAGCCGCGCCGACCCCGCCCGCCGTCGTATCGATAGGATAAGGCCCGCCGTCCAGGTAACCGGTAAAATAATCCCAGCCCAAATCGTGCATGACTTGATCGCCCAACGGGTTGTTGGCGGGATTAAGGTCTGAGCCGGACAAGTGCATTTTTCCGAAAACGCCATTGCGGTAACCTTGCCGTTTTAAAATTTTCGGCGTTGTAGTCTCAAAAGGCGATACCTGCGAGTTGGCCAAATCCAGCGAGACGATGGCGTTAAAGACATGGGTGCGGAACGGGTAACGTCCCTGGAAAAAAGTCGCGCGGCTAGGCGAACAGGTCGGCATCGTCCAGGCATTGCCGAAGCGGACACCGGCATGGGCGACTGCATCGATATTCGGCGTGTTCGCAGGCGTAGCGCCGCCGTAGCCAAACACTTTCATCTGGTCTACGCCGATATCGTCCATGACGATGAACAGGATATTGGGTTTAACCGCCGCCGGGACATTAGCGGCAACACAGACACAGGCAACAGCCAACATGCCGCCCCACCATTTCCGTAAGTTGTTCCGGGCGTCTTCCCCTCTCGCCGCAGCCGCTAGCCCTTGTGCGTGTTTTTTGTCATCGCGTAGCATTTTTATATCCTTTGGATGCTTTAACATCCAGTATGATTGGAAAATTGTCTGTTTCGCAACTTTTCAGGTTGTTACCGCAGGGTTCCGCCTTCCCCGACAGGTGGGCGGCAGTAAAATAATTGCGATATTTATAGGCATGCCATCAGGACGACGAAAGAAGATTGCCGATCACCTAGCGTTGTTGTTAATTCGACAAGGCAAGGTCAGAAACACCGAAAAACCGGGGATCTTGGCGGCATAGGCAAGTGTTGAAACGGATCTGGCGGTTGACGTCCTGGGCACGAAGATACATTAAGCGGGACAAGCTATCAATAGAAGATTCTTTATGAAGATTTGAGTATTCATGAGGAGAAGATTCTTCATAGGCACAAAAGTCATCGTGCTATGGCGTATGCAGGAACAAGCCTTGGTGGTGTTGGTCGACCCGGCGAGGCTCAGGGGCTGGACTAATACCGGAATGCCGCAGCTATGCTCTGATCGGCCATAGTTAGGCCCTTTAGATACGCAATGCGTACATAAAGCATAACAACCGTAAACCGGAGATAGTCTGCTGCATAATTGGCCAACAAAATCACTATGCGGATGGCAGATGTTGAAGCGCCGCAAGGTGTGCGGCGCTTCTTTCAGGCTATGGGTGCACGGTTGCCGTGCGCCCTGGCTTTGCTGTCAGACAGAAATATTTAGTTTCCTGGGACTATCATCGGTTGGAACGTGAACACGTTAGGATTTTTGGTATTAACGAATACTTTGATCCAATGCAAATTCGGGCTGCCGAAAGTTTCAACGCGGGTAAAGTTTTTAACGAGATCCGCTTGAGTAACCAGTGGCTTATCGACTTTGTAAAAATGCGTGTCGCCATGTACCAAAACCACTTGGCCGCTAAACGCTTTGGTTTCTTCGGTCAATGCCGCCAAAAAAGCATCGTATCCTTCATGTGGTGGCAGGCCATCAACCACTGACGTCCTTTCGTTGACTGTTTCTGTTTCTGGCAAGTCAAAAACGGGATCAGCTTGCATAACAACCATCAAGCCGGCGGCATTGCGGTTTTTGGCGACTTGGAAAGATTCGCGCAAAAACGAAATATTGGCCGCATCGCGCGCCAGATATTCTGCATTATCAGCATCACATTCTGCTTGGGTGCGGAGGGTTTTTGATGTGGTGCACTCACCGTCGTTGACTTTATTGTTGTTGCTGCCCGGCACGTTCAGGCCCACGAAAACCACGCCGCCATGCGCCCAACGTGAATTTTCCGAGTACAAGCCTTTCGCAGGACCTTGACGGTGCAATTTCATTTTAGTTTGGCCGAAACTGAACTCGTCAACAAACATGGTTTGGCGAAGATAGTCAAGGCGCTCCAATCCGTTATAGCTGCCGTTATTAATACGGTGGCAATCGGTCCATTCGTTGTCGCCCAAGATATAAACCGTTGGCGCTTTAACAGTATTAAAGAAATCGATGGATTCTTGTCCCAGTGCGCTATCCGTGCATAACGAGCTACCATCTTTGGTGTCGCCATCAAATACCGTAAAGGCCAGCTTTGATGCGTTCATGTCATCAACCAAACGGGTCATTTTTTCTTCAGTTTTAAGACCATCGCCATTTTTGGCATAAGGCATGTCGCCCCACAGGCCAAATGAGAATGAGCTGGCATTAGCCGTTGACATCGGCAGGTTAACCATCAAGCCTAATACAACAGAGCCCAGTATCTGTACATTTTTATTCATCATTAATCTCAGCAATTCGAGTGTGATTGGAATTCCCAGAGTAACAATAATTCATTACAGGCCGGTTACTGTAGCTGTCATTTTCGACTTGGCACGAAGATGCTATCGGCTTCAAAAGCGGCAAACCCGTTATAGCAGCGACCGGGAAGCCATCTGATGGGTAACTGTTCAGAGCCTTGCAGGACGCCATTGTTTACCAAATCCTAAGCAAGGCAGGATGAGGATGTGGCACGGCCTATTTTGTAAAACGTATGATCTCGGCAGAAATGCGCTCAAGCGCTTGCTCGGTATCCACAGCACCCAGTTTTATCGCCTCCTTAGGCATGCCGAAAACTACGCAACTCGCTTCATCTTGCGCCACGGTATAAGCACCCGCATCGTGCATATCCCGTAAACCCCTTGCCCCATCATCGCCCATGCCGGTCATGATAATACCCAACGCATTGCGTCCGGCAACCTGTGCGGCTGATTTAAACAATACGTCTACAGAAGGCTTATGGCGGTTCACCGGGGGCCCGTCAAACACATTAACATAATAGTAAGCGCCGCTGCGCGTTAAGCGCATGTGCAAGCCGCCGGGCGCAATCAGCGCACATCCGGGGATGACCCTGTCCCTATCCTTGGCCTCGCGCACTTCGATGGCGCATAGCTGGTTTAGCCGGTTGGCGAATGAGGCGGTAAATTTTTCCGGCATATGCTGCACAATGACAATACCGGGCGACACGCGCGGCAGTGCCGTCAACACCACTTCAAGCGCCTGGGTGCCGCCTGTCGAAGTGCCTATGGCTACGATCTTTTCCGTCGTATGCGCCATGGCCGGACTAGAAACGGGGGGATATCCGGATTGTTCAAGCGGCTTGGCTGGTTGGGTAGAAACAAACCGCCTGGGCCTCGCTTGAGAAGCAATCCGCACACTGCTAATAAATTCGTTGGCATAATCCGCAAGAAAATCCTTGAGGCCCAGCTTCGGTTTCGTCACATAACAAACCGCTCCGGCAGCCATCGCTTGCAGCGTCGTTTCGGCGCCTTTTTCGGTCAATGTCGAACAAATAACAACTGGCGTCGGCCGCTCAGCCATGATGATTTTCAAAAAAGTAATACCATCCATGCGCGGCATCTCAATATCCAGCACGATCACATCAGGCCACTCCAGCGCCATCTTATCTTTAGCGATAAGAGGATCGCCAGCCGTTGCAATGACTTTGATCTGCGGATCTTTAGATAAAACCGCCGACAACACCTGCCGCACCACAGCCGAATCATCGACTATCAATACTTTTATCATTTTTGCCTGCTAATTGCTCGATTATCGGCGCCGCCAGTGCAGCACCTTAAGCGCCCGGAACTAAGCTGGCCTTGCTAATATCGATGACCATCTGGGGGCTATTCCTTTCCTTAAAAGCGGGAACGGGGGGGACATCGCCCTAATATGTTAATAAGCTTATGCTCTTAACCGTTAAGTTTTCGATTTTTATGGCACTAATGCATATAAAAACCGTAAACATGACCACACGAACTCAATGGCAATGACTGGCCTTAAGCATCCAGCTTAACCTGGCGCACCCATACATCACCATTGCGGGGCTTAAAGATAACTTCCCGATGACCGGTGCCAAACAGATTTTCCGACACCACCGGGATACCGTAACCCGCAAGCAGCCTCTTCCCTGTTTCCCCATTTTTTAAACCAATATCAAGCTGGTCGCGTGCCATTCGGGTAGGAAACATGTTGCCGCCGCCAAAAATCTTGGCTTGGCATTCGGCAATGGGTATGTTCGCATCCCGCAGCCCGCCCGCCATCAATGCCAAGACCTCATCGGCATATTTACCATCGAGTTTTTGCCCGGAAGCGAACCCGCCTGAGGTCATCACCCTGCCGGATCGGGACGATAACAAATAATGCGACATGGCGCCAAACCGAAATATAGGATGCCATAAGACAATCGACACGCACGAACCCAATAAGGTGCGTACCTGAAAACCCGGCCCGCCTACGAAATACTCGCCGGGATTAAGGAATACTTCAACGACATCACTGGACCTCGCCGATTCGGTGTCGGCATAGCCGTGCACAAGCCTGTCGCCGACGTTTGGATTTATCATTGTAAAATCCCGCATCATCCTGTTTCTATAACAATTAGTTGTGACTGTGCGTCAGCATTGGCCCTGAAGAATACCTTATCCATCACCGTTTAGGATTTGGATAAAAACAGCCGCCACTTTTAGGTGGGATAGCTGCATTTAGGGCTTTCAGACATAACAAGCCGGGCATGTGTTTAAAACGTTTGGCTTAGGCAAAACGCACAGAGAATAAACGCTAAGGCAAAATCAACTTTGCTACAGCATTGAGCATCTGTTCAGACTTAAAGGGTTTTACCATCCAGGCTTTTGCACCGGCAGCACGCCCTTCCTGTTTTATCGTATCTGAATCTTCAGTGGTCAGCATCATAACCGGCGTAAATTTAAATTTCGGATTTTGCTTAACTTCCGTTACAAACTCTATACCGCCCATATTTGGCATATTTACATCACAAATAATCAAATGAACTTTTTTTGCCCCTATCTGGTTAAGTTTGTTCAAGGCATCCAGACCATCACAGGCTTCGATAACCTCGTAACCGGCCCCACTTAACGTCATCACCTCAACACGTCTAAAGCTTGCAGAATCATCAACAATCAATATGGTTTTTGCCATGTCCTTTCCTGTCATGTTTAAAAAATGTCACGTCATCACCGCCATTGTCCTCCAGGCACCCTGGAAGCAGCCCATGTCGTCAATGGCAACAGACTGTGCCTGTATATGCGCGTCTTATTATCATATTCTGGCAGTCGGGTACTTGTAAAGGAATGAACATTTTTATGCACATCCATAAAAATAGCGCTAACAAGATGTTTGCTATAGACTTCGCCGCTACCGAGACACGGAAAGCATCCCTGCGTTTGCAATAAACCGGCAACATCAATATGATTTGAAAGCTAACCTAACGCGGTCTTTATTATTTACACAACCTGGCTGGGCAACATGAAATTTATATTCCTTCTATTAATCAGCATTTTTTCCACCTGCGCTACCGCCGAAGTCTATAAATGTACAGATGCCGACGGTAAAAAAGTTTATCGTTCACATCCCTGTGAAAGCGGTTACAACAATGAGGAAATTGACCTTAAAACGGGAAGCACCACCGATCTCGATGAATTACAAAAGCAGGCGCTGTTAAAGCAGCAGGAAGAGCAGGCGAAACTGGAACAGCAAAAGCTGGCAGAACAATTGGCAGAGCAACGCAAGCAGGCCATGCTTAAGGAAGCCGCCGATGAAAGCCAAAAAAACCAGCAATTCATCAAAAACAATCCTGGCAAATTTTCAGCTTTCGCGATACCGCCATACGCGCCCGACAAACTCACGGCTTTAGTCAAGCGCTATGAAACACGGTTGCCGGAGATTGAACGCATGAGGCGGGCAGCCGCAGAAAACGCGCTGGCAACTGGCGAATGTACCCGTGTTGAAGCCGTGGAGCTCAATGAAAAAAGCACCCCCACTAGCCTGGTGTTTTTAGTTGATTGCAGCAGCGCGAAAAGCTTTTACTTTAACGAACAAGAATTAGCCCCACAGTAGTCCCCCAATGCAGCCAACAAAAACCATATTAATCACCGGCTGCTCTACGGGCATCGGCTATGCCAGCGCCCTCGCGCTAAAGGAACGCGGGCATCATGTTATTGCCACAGCACGGCATGTTGCGGATGTTGAGCGCTTGACCGATTCGGGGTTTACCTCGATACAACTGGATTTGGCTGACAGCGGCAGCATCCGGGCAGCCGTTAATCAAACCCTGGCATCGACCCACGGCAAACTGGACGCGCTCTTTAACAATGCTGCATTCGGGCAACCCGGCGCTGTTGAAGACTTAAGCCGCGAGACCTTGCGCTTTCAATTTGAAACCAATCTCTTCGGAACCCATGAACTGACCAACTTAGTTCTACCGGTTATGCGTAAACAGGGCCATGGACGCATTATTTATAACAGTTCAATCCTGGGGTTGGTTGCCATGAAATATCGCGGCGCTTATAACGCCAGCAAATTCGCGTTGGAAGGTTTGGCAGACACACTGCGTCTGGAATTGCACGGCAGTAATATCCATATTTCGCTGATAGAACCCGGCCCGATACTCAGCGATTTCCGCAAAAATGCTTTCATACTTTATCAACGCAACATCGATCCCGCGCATAGCTTTCATAAAGAAACCTACCGTACCCTCGAAGCACGCTTACAAAAAACAGGGGCAGCCGCTCCGTTTACCTTGCCCGCGCAGGCCGTGGCGGAAAAAGTCATCCACGCCCTGGAAGCAAAACGGCCTAAAATCCGTTATTACGTCACTTTTCCGACTTATTTGTTTGCGACCCTTAAACGCATCTTACCGGCAGCTTGGCTGGACAGTCTGCTCAGAAAAATTTAAGCCTGCCCCGCGCAAAGCTCCAATATGGAAATACCTCGGCATTCCCCGCTTAAAACGACAAAGGCTAGACGCGTACGATGATGAGCATGTAACAAGTTGAGCGACTGTAGGGCGTGCCGTGCGCGCCATTAGCGCTAAGTACGTTATTCAAGCATCGGGAAAGGCGCGCGTGGCGCGCCCTACCGGCCGCACGCTAATTAATACACTCGCTAAGTCGCCATGCAAGACGCCGTAATCACGGCGGGGTTTGCTCGGCGTCGCGCAAGGCCTGCCCGGAAGCCCCTGACAATGACGCCAGATAAGCTTTCAGCTTGTCCTTTAACACCAAATCCGCTGTCGAATAAGTATTGTTAAGCTGATGAGGATCTACCGACAGATCATACAACTCGCGTTCGCCGGTGTCGTATTCGACATAGTTAATGGGGCCGTGGGAACCAAAAGCCTGCGCCTTGGAACGTAGCCCAACAAAGATAGGGCTCTCGCCGGTTTTTTCCGCCTGGATATCGTAAGGGTCTTGAGGCTCCAACAGACCACCGGCAGTGCCGGACGTAATGCTGGGGCCGCCGTGCTCCAGCAGTAAGGCCAGACGCCATGCCGTCGGCGCGGAACCCGCCAAGAAAGCGCCCAAAGACCGGCCATCGACGAAACTTGGGGGCGTAACGCCTGCTATTTCCGCCAACGTCGGTGCAAAATCGACATTGGCGGTGATGGCATTGACGGATGCTCCTACAGGAACGCCCGGACCGCGCACGACCAGCGGCACTTTAATGTCTTCTTCGAACGCCGTGTTCTTACCCGAATTGAATTGGTGCTGACCCTGGTGAAAGCCATTGTCGGAGGTAAAAATAATATAGGTATGGTTTAGTTCACCCAACTCCTTCAGGACATTGACCACATTCTCCACCAGATCACCAACCGCCAGCATAGTCTGCATCCGTTTTTGATACAGCCTATCTATACGCTTGATCTGCTTCCCAGTGAGAGAAAGTTTTGCCCGTAGCCAGGCGGGCTTGTCACCGATGATAGCCTTGTTAAACGATGCCGGACGTGGCGCTTTTATATTGGGGAAATCATGGTCGTATCGGCGCGGCGGCGTTGCTGGCGCATGGGGGACATACGGCGCAACATACATAAAAAAAGGTTTGTTAGGATAATGCGCCTTGGTATTTCTAATAAATGAGACGGCCTTATTCGATAGCACATCGACCAGATAGTCCTCATCCTGGTTGCCGTAAGCAACGGTTTTACCATTTTCGTTTAGGGAATAATTGTATTCGTCATAGGGTTTACCGCCATTGGGGCTAATCCAATGGCTCCAGCCCGGCGGAATATAGGTTAAGCCTGACTGTCTGTCCGGATAGCCGTTAAGGTATTTGCCGAACAGCGCAGTGCGGTATCCGGCATCCTGTAGCCAGGTAGCCACCGTCGAATTTTCCAGACCGGTACTATAAAACTTGGCAAATCCGCCACCCGGCAAAACATTTGTATAGATGCCGGTATTATGTGCGTATTGCCCTCTTAATATGGATGCCCGAGACGGGCAGCACAGCGACATGCTCACGAAGTGGTTGGCGAATTGGGTGCCTTGTGCAGTGATCAGGGCATTGACCTTGTCCGCGTGACTAAATACTTCGGTATCCAGGTCATCCACCAAGATAAACACGATGTTGGGCTGTTTCGCCTGTGCGGACAGGCCAAACAGCAAAAGAAACAGCAGGATAAAATCTCTGCCGTTAAGTTTTAATATACTCATAGCCATCTCTTTGTTGTGGTTGCGTCTCACCATTAAGATTCCCGTCAACTCAATTGAGGTATCGGATCCGGTTCCGTAATAGCGCATATCATCACTTTAGGCATTCGCACATTGGCGAGGGTGGCATGCAGGGTCTCCCCGTACCTCCCTTCCTCATGGCTAGCCTGAACAAGAAATTGCAATTGCAGTGCCAAAAACCTTTACTGCCGGTGAGCAGTGAAAAGTCTTGCTTAAATTTAAGCTTGCCAACTGTTGCCTGGGTTTACCCCACGACCCAACAAAGACATTAATATATTGATTTGTATTGATTATTTAGGCAATCGCGGAACCACGCCGGGCAAGTTCAAAAACCTTGTGCTTAACTTGATGCGCTGTGGGCACCCAAAGGGCAAGCAACCGAATAATCCCCCGCTGCTGTGTCATCAACAAAATATGCTGTATGACTGGTGTCCAGGCAGCAATAAGCTGGGGGCGACATGAACGATGAGGGCGGGATGTGCCTGAAACGGCGGGAGCAAGCTTGATACTGCTACGGAAAACTGGCCTGACAGGTTTATAAAACCCATCAGGCTTTAACGCCGATGATGGTTGCGGCGGGCCTGCCGCCCGTCCCTAAAACTTTCCGAATTTGCTGATATCGAATTCGCGAGGGCTGTAACCAACAGGAGCAACCGGCTTCGCTGTTTCCGGCTTGTGTGGTTGTTTAGGTGTGAAACGATCTAACGATGCGCTGCTACCTGCAATCTTGAAGAAACCCATCAAATTTTGCAATTGCTCGGCTTGGCCGGTCATTTCTTCGGCAGTAGCCGCCAGTTCTTCACTGGCAGACGCGTTTTGTTGGGTGATCCGGTTCATCTCGTTCATCGCCGTATTAATCTGGCTAGCGCCTGTCGATTGCTCTTGCGACGCGGCAGCAATTTCCTGCACCAAATCCGAGGTTTTGATGATGCTGGGCACGATATCATCCAATAACTTACCGGCATTTTCTGCGATCTTGACGCTGGTTTCCGCCAGTTTACCGATTTCTCTGGCCGCCACCTGGCTACGTTCCGCCAATTTACGCACTTCCGCCGCCACCACGGCAAAACCTTTGCCGTGGTCCCCTGCTCTGGCCGCTTCAATTGCCGCATTGAGCGCCAACATGTTGGTCTGATAGGCAATGTCGTCGATGATGCCGATTTTGGCGGCAATATCCTTCATCGCCTCCATGGTCTGCTTAACCGCCACGCCGCCCTGACCTGCATCTTGTGCCGCTTTGCCTGCCATTGCGTCGGTTATTTTAGCATTTTCCGCATTTTGATTGATGCTGGACAACATCTCTTCAATGCTGGAACTGGTTTGCTCAACACCTGCCGCTTGTTCGCTGGAGGCTTGAGACAAGGCTTGTGAGGTCGCACTGACTTGACCTGATGCATTACCCAGCTGGTCGGCTGCAACCATGACATCAGTGATCGTTTGCGAAAGTCTGGCAATCGTATTGTTAACGGAGTTTTTAAAATCGCCGAGTTGGCCTTTGTAGTCGCCTTTAACGGTTCGGCTCAGATCACCCTGCTCCACTAACATCAGCACCTCAATGGCTTCATTGAGCGGCAGGACAATACCATCCAAGGTATCGTTAACACCGGAGATGATTTTGCGGAAATCGCCTTGGTGCTTCCCGGCATCGGCACGTTCTTGTAAACGCCCTTCAACGGCGGCAACCGATAGCCTATTGGCATCCGTCACCAAGGCTTGAATATTTTGCTTGAGCAACATCAACCATTCATGAATCTGATCATCGCTGGACGCCTTCCCCATATCAGCGGTCATATCGCCATTAGCAATCTTGGTAACATAGGCTATCAATTCAGCCAACCAAGTATGCACGCCATTAACGGCTTGCTTCATCTTGTCGTGGTCGCCTTTGCAGGCTATGTCCACCTTTTCTCGCAGGTCGCCGCCGCTAATCCGTCTTAAAATACGGTTACCTTCGCCTATCGGGATGAGAATGGCGTCCAGCATCTGGTTGACGCCGCCGATAATGTCGGCATACGCGCCGTTAAACTGCTCCGGCTTGCCCCGCTCGGACAGCTGCCCGTCCTTGGACGCCTCGGTAAGGCGCAGGAGTTCTTGTTGCAAAGCTTGTAGCGTCGTCGCGACATTGTTGACGGCCTGCTTCATGCGTTCGTGGTCGCCCTGATAAGTTTGCGCGACCAGCTCGTCGATCTTGCCGCCGGAAATCTGCGTGAGTATGCGGTTGCCTTCGCCTATCGGGATGAGAATGGCGTCCAGCATCTGGTTGACACCGCCGATAATATCGGCATACGCGCCGTTAAACTGCTCCGGCTTGCCCCGCTCGGACAGCTGCCCGCCCTTGGAGGCCTCGGTAAGGCGCAGGAATTCTTGTTGTAAAGCTTGTAGCGTCGTCGCGACATTGTTGACGGACTGTTTCATGCGCTCGTGGTCGCCCTGATAAGTTTGCACGACCAGTTCGTCGATCTTGCCGCCGGAAATCTGTGCGAGTATGCGGTTACCTTCGCCTATCGGAATGAGAATGGCGTCCAGCATCTGGTTGACGCCGCCGATAATATCGGCATACGCGCCGTTAAACTGCCCCGGCTTGCCCCGCTCGGACAGCTGCCCGCATTGGGAGGCCTCGGTAAGGCGCTGGAGTTCTTGCTGTAAGCCATGCAGCACGCCGACAACCTTGACCAAGCTCTTGCCCACGGCATCGTTTTCCGAACGGACGCTGATATTGACCGACAGATCACCATCGGCTATGGACTGGGCCACGGCCGCCTGTTGGTTGATGGCGTCAATGGCCAGATTCAGGTTATTCTTGATGGCATTGAAATCGCCGCTATAAGTCTCGGTAATTATCGGCGGCGTATCGCCCTTAGCTATGCGTCCCACATAATCTGCCGCAACATGGAACGGTTGCACGATGGCATCCAGCAACTGGTTAACCGAACCACCAAACTCTTGGGTCGCACCACTAAACCCAGCGGTATTGATGCGCTCGTTAAGTTGTCCGGCTATCGCGGCATTGGTGACCCGTTTAATTTCGGCTATAGCTTTCATTTCCACGGTGCAATCTAGCCATTGCACCGCGTAACCGTTAATATTCCGCTGCTTATCCAGCACAGGAAACACGGTTAAATTAAACGACATTTCCAAAATTTGAATGATTGCCTGGTGCGGCATTTTGTTGGGCTCGGCAAAAATGCGCTTTTGTATTTCAGGATTACGGTGGAAGGTATCGATATTAACGCCTATCAGCTGTTCAGGGTCGAAACCGGTAAAAGCTTTTTGCAGCTCAGCCTTATATTGGCTTAATAGCTTAATCAACGAAGGATTGACCGACGTGATGCGGCGGTCAAGGTCGCAGG
This sequence comes from Methylovulum sp., assembly GCA_030653435.1. Lineage (GTDB taxonomy): Bacteria > Pseudomonadota > Gammaproteobacteria > Methylococcales > Methylomonadaceae > Methylovulum. The sequence goes on along the minus strand of JAURZI010000063.1, from coordinate 722 downwards.
TCATTACCGGCATCGCCATATTCTGGAGCACCGATCTCGACCTATCTGCGTCCGTCTCCAGCTTCAAATGCTCTGTCGTGCAGCAAAGTTCGAACACCCCACCTTTAAAAATACCCCGATCATCGGCTAACGGCAACAGCGAGACATGAAATTTTTCCTCGCCTAGCGATAAGGTACTGGTCCAGCTTTTATGCTGTTTACGCAGCTCTGAAAAGACCTGAGTCGGGATGGCAGTAAAATTGACCAGGCTCGCGCCAACAAGGTTTTGTGTGTCAAAATCCAGCATTACTTGCTCAACAGCCAAGCGATGCTGCCTAAACAACTTAACTGCTGAAGAGTTAGCACTGGAAATATTCAACCGGGCATCAAAGAACATAACGCCATGGCTGTTTTTTTCTAAAAACAATTGCAGCCGGGCGATCTCGTCTTGCCGGTTGCGATGGGTAAAAAAATCTAATAATTTCATCGTGCGTCTCCTGATACAATTTATTAAAAAGTCGGGGTAATGCCATTGATTTTGCTGATCAGCAAGATATCCGGGCCACCATCTCAAACTGAAACCGAATTTTGCCCTTGCTGTTTTAGCAAAGCCGCCACATCAATAATCAGCGCCACTTCGCCGCTGCCCAGGATGGTCGAGCCGCCCACGCCCTGCACATGCCCGAACAGCTTGCCCAGCGGCTTGATGACCGCTTGCAGCTCGCCCAGTAGCCGGTCGACCA
>JAURZI010000053.1 GCA_030653435.1 Methylovulum sp. | reverse complement strand
GTTTTGTAAAGTCGTTCGGTTTTGCCGAACAGTTCGACCTCGATGAATTTCTCGGCGGTCAGTTCGGGCCGGTTCAGATAGCCGCGGGCAAGTCCGGCCCCGGCAATGCACAGCTCGCCTGGGATGCCGGGAGGCTGGATTTGATGTTGACCATTCAGGATATAAATGCGGGTGTTGGCAATAGGTTGCCCTATGCTGACAGACTCGTTAGGGTTGACCGCTACTGAGGTTGCCACGACAGTGCTTTCCGTTGGGCCGTAGTTGTTGATTAATGGGCAGGGTAAACTATTGGAGCATTGATGCAAGGTCTCCCCACCTGTCAACAACAGGCGTAAATGTGTCCCGTTTGAAGCCGGGTAGTCTGACGGATTGTTGATAATAGGTGTCGGCAGAAAGCTTACACTGATCTTGTTTTCATTCAGCGTATGCCAAATGCCTTGTTCTATGAGGGCCTCAAGATGGGTAGGCATGACACAAGCTCCTGCCAGCAAATAGGGCCACAATTCCCATACCGATGCATCGAAAGCACTATTGGCAAGTAGGGTCGCTTTATCGGTCTCTTGAACTGAAAATACCTTGATATGCCAAGTACACAGGTTAACCAGATTTTTATGTTCAACCATCACACCTTTAGGCCTTCCGGTCGAACCCGAGGTATAAATCACATAAGCCAAATCTTCCGGGCTGCATCTTGTCGGCAGGTTTTCAGCCAGTTGGTCTGTGACATCTATATGATCCAAACACAGCACAAAGTACCGATGTTCCGATTCATCCAGCGATAATTGGGATTTTATATGGCTTTGGGTCAGTAACAACGGTGTTACACTGTCATCCAGTATGTAACGGATACGGGCGGTCGGATAACCGGGATCTATCGGCAGGTAGGCCACGCCTGCTTTGAGGATGGCCAATAAGCCGATAATCATTTCCGGTGTGCGTTCAACAGCAATGGCGATTAACGGGTTATTGCCCAGTAACGCGGTTCCTGTCTCCGTTTTCAGGCTGAGCAGGTAATGCGCCAATTGGTTGGCTTTATCGTTGAGTTGCCGGTAGCTTAGCGACCGGTCTTCAAAAATCACGGCAAGATTGTCGGGCGTTGTTGCCGCTTGGTGTTCAAACAAATCAACAACGGTTCTGTCTTTGGGGTAATCGGCTTCGGTTTGGTTCCACTGTTTCAACTGCGCCTGTTCCCGGTCGGTGAGCAGCGGCATTGTCGCTATGCTTTGCTCGGCATCATCAACCGCGCTTTGCAACAGTAGGTGCAAATGCTCGGCCATGCGGGCAATAGTGGCCTCTGCAAACAGGTCGGTGTTATAGGCCCATACCGCCGACAAAGTCCTGCCATTATCACTATCGAAAAAGGTCAGCGTCAGATCAAACTGACCTTCCATTTGGGCGAGTTCAAGGCGTTTGGCAAGCAGGCCATTGGCCGAAAATGTCTTGGGGATCAGGTCGTCCCGCTCCAGGGTAAATAGGGTCTGCACTAAGGGCGGGTAAGCCGGGTTGCGTTGCGGTTGCAGTTGCTCGATCAACTGGGTGAACGGATAAGGCTGGTGATAGAGTCCGGTCAGCAGTTGCTTGCTGTTAAGTTGCACGAGTTGGCTGAAGCTGACATTGTTAGCGTTGGCAAAATCGCCGCGCAGGATCATCGGGTTGACCAAATAACCGACCATATCGGCGAATTCCGTTTGGTTCCTTGGCGTTGAGGTGGGTACGCCGATCCAAATATCGTCCTGCTCCGAATAGCGCTGCAATAGGACTTGATAAGCGCTGAACAGCACTGTAAACAAGGTTGTCCGCTGGGCTTTGGCGAGGTTTTTGACGGCAGCCGTCAACGGTTCCGGCAGTTCGACACGCACCGAGGCGCCGTTGAACGTCTGCCGCGCCGGGCGTGGATAATCGGTCGGCAGTTGTAAAACCGGCATGTCCCCGGCAAGCTGTTGTTGCCAATAAGCCGCCATGCGTTGACCTTTTTGGCCGTTAAGCAGCTCAGCCTCCCAGTGGACATAGTGACCGTAATCCGCTGCCGTTGACGGCGCGTTTTCCGCCCCATAAAACTCTACTAATTCTTTACCGAGAATAGCCAGGGAGGCCGCATCGCCGGCAATATGGTGAAGAATAAGCAGCAATACGCTTCCCGTGTCGACGCTCTGGAACAGCGTGGCGCGGAATACGCTTTGTTCCAAGGTGAAAGGCTGCTGTGAATGACTGTACAGCGCGTCCATCAGCGTTGTTTCTGTCCATTGGCCCGCGTCAACTTCCTGCCAAAAAGGCTTGGTTTCGGTTGCGACATGTTGGTACGGCACGCCGTCCACTTCGGAAAACCGGCTGCGTAGCATCGAATGGCGTTCGACCAAGCGCTGTAGAGCCTGCTGCAAGGTTTGTGCATCGACCTCTCCGGTAAACCGGAGCGGAAAAGCCATATTATAAGCCGCACTTTTTGGCGCCTCGCGGTAAATGAACCACAGCGCTTGTTGGCTGTGTGAAAGAGGGGATGATGGGGTCATATGGAGCGTTTTCCTCGGCAAAATAGGTGTACTAGCCTAAAAGCCTTAGTGTGTGTTGTGGATGAAATGATTTTTTGGATTAGAGGCTTTCGCTAAGCGCACGTTTGTGTTGTACAAAATCGAGCAAGGCCTTCACGGAGTTAAAGTTGTCCAGGACGATGTCGCCCTCGTCAATCAGGTTGTAATCGTCATTAAAACCTTCCGGCTGTTTTTATCCCTGTCGATCTGTGCGTTTATAAACTCTACAGCTTTCTTAAGACCATCCTCGTTGCGTATCTCCTTTCCCAAATCTTCCGCTCCTTTCAAAATTGAGGGATCGCTTACCGCAGTCTTGATCGCTTCAGACAGTGCTTCTGCGGTAAAGCCTTGCTGCGGTAGCTGAGGAAGAGGCGGAGGCCCGGCATTCAAACTGTTGACCTGATTCCCCCAAAACCTCTGTTCAATAGTGAAAGGGCAGACAATGGTAGGCTTACCGGATCTCAGCCCGATTGCCAAGGTGCCGCTCCCGCCATGATGAGCAACGGCTTTGACACGGGAGAAAAGCCAGTCATGACAAATTTGCTGCTCATAATGCACGAATTCATGGCCCTGCTGAGCCGTCATGCCGCTTTCCCCTATCGCGATAATTCCCCTTTCTCCCGATTGCCGGAGAGCTGAGAGGATTAAGCAGTTTGTTCTTTCCGGATCACCTGAGGGTACGCTTCCGAAACCGAAATAGACCGGGGGAGGTCCTTTTGACAAAAAGTCTTCCAGTTCCGGCGAAGGCTTCCAACTTTCCTCTCTCTGCAAAAACCAATAACCGCTTGCCAGGGTGGTATCGTTCCAATCGTTCGGCATGGGCAATACCTTCGGGCTGTAGCAATACAGTACGGGAATAGGCGCTCCATTGCGGGAAAGATAATTCTTGAAAAGGGAGGGAGGCTTCACTTTCAATGTCGTGCGGCACCACGCCTTGACAATGCTTCGAAAGCCCAGAGTCAGCATCATAATGGCGGCGCGGTGAGTCCATCGATTGAAAAACCGTCCTGAATCGGATGCCCTGAGCCAAGGAGCCGGAAATGCGCCGGTGACGGACACTGCCGGAACAGCAAAGGAGATAATAGCGGGAATCTTCAGCTTGTCCGCAATATGCCAAACGGGATAAAGCGTCGGAGGATAAATCAAGCAGTCCGCTTCCCGTGCGGTGGCCCAGATGTCATCAAGCATGTCAGGTAAACGCGCGGATAAGGCTTTCCTCCATGCCTTTATAGCGTCGCGTTTTTCCTTGCCTGCTCCATTAAAGACGGCTTTACAGGCCTTGGAATCGAGAATTTCCCTGACGTTTATCCGCATCGGGGCGTACTCAATCCGCCTTTCCCGGATAAAAGAGGCGTATTCGAGTCCGGCGACAAGGGTTGGCTCATGCCCCTCTTCCTTTAAACGAAGAGCCAGCGCAAGATAGGGCTGGACATCTCCCCGGGTTCCGTAACTGGTGACTATCGTAATTTTCATTGTTCGCATCCTTGACTGGAACTTGATGCATTGATGCGTTCCATACACTGGGTCAGCTTCTCGGCAAGGACTTCAACTTGAGGAGAACTGACCATGTTGTAATGATTTCCAGGGATGATATGAAGATCGAGTTTTTGGTCGGCAAACTGTTTCCAAGCCTCGCTGGCTACGACATGTAGGCCCTTGCCCAGTTCGGTGGCCTGAAAAAAGGAGACCTTCCCCTGATAGACCTTTGGAATATAAGTCTGGATGATCCTGCGGTTGGTTATTAACACATCCCATAAACGCTTGAACACCATAAAATCGGTGCCGGGGGGAAAGAATCCTACCTGCAAGGCCTTATCCATCACATAATGCAGTTGCTCTTCCTCGTCCAATTCCCGCAACACCTCCAGCGACAAATCCGGTATCATCACCGACATGACATTGACCAGAATTTCGGCGTTGTCTTCTTCGGCAAGCTGATCCCCTGTCAACGCGTCCGAGAGTTGGGTGTCGAATAAAGCCAGAAAGGCAACCTCGTCCCCTTGCGCCCTAAACTGTTGGGCCAATTCAAACGCAATCAATCCGCCAAAGGACCAACCCGACAATCGGTAGGGACCGCGCGGGAAATGCTCCTTTATGGTTTTAAGGTAAAAGGCCGCCACCTCTTCAGCCGTGGCATAAGGCTTCTGGCCTTCTTCAAGTCCCCAGGCCTGGAGTCCGTAAAAAGGCTGATCCTTATCCAAACAGCGGGAAAGATCGTAATAACAGATCGCATGGCCGCCCGCAGGATGGACGCAAAATAGCGGCAGCTTCGATCCTTCCGGTTGAATGTCAACCAGCGGAGACCACGGCATCGAGTCCCCCTGCTCCATAAGAAGTATCGCCTGTTTTTCCACGGTGGAAGCCTGATAGAGGCTCGCGGTGGAGAGTTCTTTGTTTAATTTCTCTTTTATCTTCGATATCAAACCTATTGCCAGCAGCGAATCGCCTCCCAACTCAAAAAAGTCATCCTGAGTTCCAATCGGTTCAATCCCCAAAAGCTTCTGCCAGATATTGACCAAGGCAAGCTCAATGTTCGTGCGGGGAAGGATTAACGGGGTCGATAGTTCGGGACGCGAGTGCATCCGCATCGCACTGTCCGCTTTTTTCGGCTCCGGCTCAGGGAGACCGGCCGCAGTGGATCGCTCCAGCCTAGGCTCCAGCTTTTGCGTTGAAACCACAAGCCTTGTCAGCGCGGATTCCATGACCAGCCGGAATACTTCCCGGCCTTCCTCGGGCGCAATGCCGAGCAGCATTTCTTGTTCCCGCCGTTCCCGCAATGAATCGGGCGTTGCGATTTTGACCGCCATGCCCACTTCGCGCCACAGATCCCAGTTAAGGCTGATCGCAGGAATTCCTTGCGAGCGAAGATAATTGGCGTAGGCATCGAGAAAGGCATTGGCCGCGCAATAATCCACCTGGCCGAACGCTTCAAAGATAGCGCTCAGCGAAGAGCAAAGGAGGAAAAAATCCAGCTTCGCATCCTTAAACAGCGTATGCAGAACCACGCTCCCGTCAACCTTCGGCGCCAGAATCGATGCCGCAATTTCCGGCGTTTTACGCTGGATGACGCCGCCGCCGGCAAGTCCCGCCGCATGAATGACACCGTTGATCGGACCGAAGCGTTCATTAGCCTTGGCAACAACACCCTGCATTTGTTGCAGATTTGCCGCGTCGGCCTGGGCGACCCATAGTTGAACTCCCTCATTTTTCAGGGATTGCAAAGCTTGAATTTTCAGGCTTGTTTCGTCACCTTCTTCGTGGCTTTCAAGCCATCCGGCCCAATCTTTCGGCTCGGGAAAAGCCGAACGGCTGATTAAAATCAGGTTGGCAGAGAAGTTTTTCCCCAGATATTCCGCCAGCGTCAGTCCGATACCGCCCAAACCGCCGGTGATCAGATATGTGCCTTGTTGTTTTAACAATGACCTTTTCTTCGTTTTCGCTTGCTCTAAATGAACAGGCTCATAAGACGGCAACCAGCGCTGTTTGCCGCGATAGGCTATGGCCCTGTCATCCGTTTTGCTTAGGATTTCCGCTAACAGCTGCTCAATCAGTCTTTGTTCCGATTCGGTATTTGCGGTCGGCAGGATCACATCCACATTTCGGCATTGAATGTTCGTGTATTCCTGGGGAATGGTTTGCACGGGTCCCAGCAACGTCGCTTTTTCCGGTTGCAGTGGTTCGTCTCCGGTAACGGCCTGCATATTGTTGGAGACGGCAATCAGTTCCAGCGGCGATTGTTGCTGCTGTTTTCCGAGCGCCTGCGCGAGGAACAGCAAGCTGTAAAAGCCCATTGCCTGCGCCTGTTCGGTGATTGCGGCTTCCGTTCCCTCATTATTTCCCCGATTGACCGACCATAGATGAACAATGGTTTGCGGGAGGTTTTGCTTTGTCTTCAGCTCATTTAACAGAGTTTCATAGTCTTCCGCTGTTTCCGGGTTCAGGACATAGGCGTTGTCGGATAATTGACGCCATTCTGTGCCAGCCTTGACCGTGACAACCGCCTGTCCAAGCCCTTCAAGTTGTTCGGCCAATGAGTCGCCAAGACCGCAATCGTCAACAAACAGCAGCCAGCTGGCGGGTTCCGGTGTTTGTTCCTCATCCAGCCATAAGTTCAATGGCGCCGAAATTTTCCACGAAGGCAGATAAAACCAATCCGACAGTTTTTCTCTTCTGTTTTGCGGAACCGGCGAATTTCCCTCCGGCGCGTCTTTGCTGTCAATCCAATAGCGTTGCCCTTCAAAAGGATAGGTCGGCATCGTTATCCGTGATGGCTTCATTCTTTCATGGACAGCAAACCAGTCCACAGCTGTCCCCGCCAGCCATAGTTTGCCCAACGCGCCAAGAACCGCCTGATGATCGTCAACCGGGTCTTTGGGCAAAGGCAGGGAGGAAACGGTTTCCGGCTCGCCTGTCGAAGGAGAATGACGCTTGACCAATGTCGTCAACACCCGCCCCGGCCCCACTTCCAGAAATACCGATTCCGTGTCTTTCAACAAGGTTTCCATTCCCTCAGTAAAACGTACCGCGGAGCGCAAGTGCCGGGCCCAATAATTCGGGTCGGTCGCCTGTTCGGCAGTGACCCAGTCGCCGCTCAAATTGGATATATAGGGCTTTTGCGGCGCTTTCAATTCCATTTTTTTCAGGCAATCCACAAAGGCCGGCAGGATAGGCTCCATCATCGCCGAATGGAAAGCGTGGGATGTATGCAAGCGAATGGATTGAATATCCTGAACGGCCAAGCGGTTTTCCAGGGCCTCTATGGCTTCGGTCGGACCGGATACGACGCATAAGGCCGGCGCGTTGACGGCGGCCAGCGAAATATCCGCGCTCAAATACGGCTGAATCTGCTGTTCCGATAAAACCACGCTGAGCATGGAACCTGCCGGAAGAGACTGCATTAAGCGTCCGCGAAGGGCAACCAGCTCCAGCGCCTGTTCCAGCGAAAAGACGCCCGCCAGACAGGCGGCAACGTATTCGCCGATGCTGTGACCCAACATCGCTGCGGGCTTAATGCCCCACGCCATCCATAATTGCGACAGGGCGTATTCAATGACAAACAGGGCCGGCTGCGCGATGGCCGTTTGTTCGAGTTCCGTAGCTTTTTGCTCCGTTGCGCCATTATCGGGATACAGTATTTCCCTTATATCCAGCCCCATCAACGGGGTCAGGATGTTTGCGCAACGGTCGACCTGCTCGCGAAAGACGGGTTCATTGGCATAAAGTCCCGACGCCATGTTGACGTATTGGGAACCTTGACCGGAGAACAGGAACACCACCGGATGTCCGTCGCTCTCGCATTTTCGGTTCAACAGTCCGTTTGCAGTGGTTAGCGTCTTTACAGCCTCGTCCACGGTCCGGCAAACCAAGGTGCGCCGGTGCTTGAAGACTTTCCGCCCGGTATTCAGCGTAAACGCTGCATCGGCAAGATTAAGATCGGGATTTTGCCTGAAATGTTCGGCAAGGTTCGCGGTGGCTTTTTCCAAAGCGGATTCCGTTCTCGCCGATAACAACAGAACTTGTGGGCGCGATTCATGGCTGGCCGAAACAAATTCCGGCGCTTCCTCCAAAACTACGTGGGCATTGGTTCCGCCGATACCGAACGAGCTGACGCCCGCCCGGCGCGGCGTTCCGCCGGATGTCCATTCCGCCTGTTGGCTGTTGACATAAAACGGGCTGTCTGCGAAGTCGATTTCAGGATTGGGTTTTTCAAAATGCAGGCTCGGCGGCAACGATTTATGCTTCAGCGCCTGAATGGTTTTAATCAGTCCCGCTACGCCTGCCGCCGCATCCAAATGGCCGATATTGGTCTTGACCGAACCAATCGCGCAAAATTGTTTTTTCCGGGTATGGGCTTGATAGGCTTGGGTCAAGGCCGCGATTTCAATCGGGTCTCCCATCGCTGTCCCGGTGCCGTGCGTTTCTACATAGCTGACGGTTTCAGGAGCTATCCCGCGCATTGCCCGCGTGATGACTTCAGCTTGGCCTGCCACGCTCGGAGCGGTGTATCCCGCTTTCAAAATACCGTCGTTATTGATCGCCGAACCTTTAATGACGGCGTAGATGCAATCTTTGTCCGCAATGGCTTGGTCCAGTTTTTTCAGCATCACAATGCCGACGCCGTTGCCGCCAACCGTTCCCCGCGCACCGGCATCGAAAGCCCGGCAATGACCGTCGGGAGAAAGGATCATGCCGTCCTCATAAAGATAGCCGCGCTTTTGCTTGGATTTAACCGAGACGCCGCCGGCCAGGGCCATGTCGCATTCTCCATTCAGCAGGCTTTGACAGGCCATATGCACGGCAACCAACGAGGTCGAACAAGCCGTTTGAATATTGACGCTGGGGCCTTTCAGGTTCAGTTTGTAGGATGTCCGGGTGGTTATAAAATCGTTTTGATTACTGACCATCAGCTGATAGTCGCCAACCGATTGCAGCAGCTCCCGGTGGGGAGCCAAGTTATCCATGTAATAGGTGTTGATGCCGGCCCCGGCGAAAACCCCGACAGACCTCATTATGCGGTCGGTATCATAACCGGCATGCTCAATCGCTTCCGAGGCGCACTCCATGAACAAGCGCTGTTGAGGATCCATGATTTCGGCTTCTCTTGGAGAAAAACCGAAAAAGGCCGCATCGAAGAACTCAATGCCGTCCAGAATCCCATTGGCTTTGACATAGGCGGGATTGTTGATAAGCGCCGGATCGATGCCTTCCGCCAACAGTTCTTGTTCCGAGAAAAAGGAAATGGACTCAACGCCGTCGCGCAAATTCGCCCAAAAGCTGTCTACATCGCACGCTCCCGGAAAGCGTCCGGCCATGCCGATCACGGCAATATCTTTCGTCGTGGAGGAGACCGATGACGCAGGCGCGGCGGTTTCCGGAGCCTTCGCCCCCCCGCTCAGGTGCGCCGCAAAGGCATGAATGGTCGGATAGTGAAACAAGTCCACCATCGGCGGACGCTTTCCGAGCACCGTCTGTAATTCCTGTTGCAACTGAAGCAATAGCAGGGAATGCCCGCCAACTTCAAAGAAATTATCATAAATCCCGACCTTGTCCACGCGCAGGACTTTTTTCCAAAGCTGGGCAATCTGTCCTTCCAGTTCCGTTTGCGGCATGACGCCTTGCTTTTCCTGTGCGCCGGAATTTCCGCCCATCGCTTCAAGGGTGCGTCTATCCATCTTACCGTTCGGCGTCAACGGCATCGCATCTAGTAAGATGAAGGAGGGGACCATATGATTAGGTAGCCATTTATTCAGGAATTTTCGCAGCTCCGCCAAATCAAGATTTTTGTCCGCAACAAGATAGGCAACCAGCGTCTTCTCTTTCCTGTCGCTGTTTTCAAGCGCCAGCACGGCGCTCTCGGCTATAGCCGGGTATTTTTCGAGCGTTGCTTCGATTTCAGGGATTTCAATCCGGAATCCGCGAATTTTCACCTGATTGTCCAGGCGTCCCAGATATTGGATATTTCCATCCGCCAAGAATCGCGCCAAGTCGCCGGTTTTATAGAGTCGGGAACCGGAATCGCCGAAAGGATTGGCTATGAACCTTTCGGCTGTCATTTCCGGCCGGTGCAAATAACCGCGCGCCAAACCCGCGCCGCCCAGATAAAGTTCTCCTGCCACGCCGATAGGAACCGGACGGCAGTTGTTATCCAAAATAAAGGCCTGGGTGTTGTCGATTGGACGGCCGATCAGCGGCGCTTCCGTGTCGCCCTTTTTCATCAACGCGAACGTCGAATACGTTGTATCCTCGGTAGGCCCGTACAGGTTGTAAACCTTCTTGATCGTGTCGGACTGGTAGACGCGTTGCACCAAATCGTTCTTTAACGCTTCTCCGGCAAGGTTAACCACTTGTACCGACGCCGGTATCAAATCCAACTTAATCAGCTCATTGATAACGGATGGGACCGTGTTCAGCAGGGTGACGTTCGCGTCAGCGGGCAAATCGGGCAATTGCAACGCGTTCTCAAGCAGGATAATGCTGCCGCCGACGCTCAGCGGTACAAATATTTCAAACACCGAAAGATCGAAGCAGATCGATGTCGTGGCGGCAACGTCGGCCAATTCTTCCGCTGAAAAGACTGTTTTTGACCAGGCGATAAAGGCCGCGGTATTTTGATGGTTGATCGCAACCCCTTTCGGCTTGCCGGTCGAGCCCGAGGTATAGATGACATAAGCCAGGTTTTCCGACGTAACCGCGCTACGGATATTCGACGGATCTAATTGCCGGAGGCTTTCAGCCGCGCTGTCCATGCAGAGGACTTGCGCTTGTGTAGCAGGCAATGTTTCAGTCAGGCTTGATTGCGTCAGCAAAACCAGAATTTGCGTGTCTTCAACCATAAAGGCCAAACGCTCGGCCGGATAATCTGGATCCAACGGCAAATAGGCCCCCCCGGCCTTCATAATGCCCAACATGCCGACGATCATTTCAATGGAGCGCTGCATGCAAACGCCCACCAAGACTTCCGGTTCCACGCCCATGCTTTGCAAATGGCGGGCCGTTTGGTTGGCGAGGCTGTTGAGCTCGCTGTAGCTTATCGATTTTTCGCCGAAAACAAGGGCCACCGCATCCGGCGTTTTTTCCGCCTGCGCCTCGAAAAATTCATGTACGCATTGATCGGCCGGATAAGGCGCGCCGGTTCGGTTGAAATCGACGAGGATTTTTTCCCGCTCCTCCGCCGTCAATATATCGATGTCGGCTATGGTTTTCGCGTCTTCCTCGACAAGCTCGGCTAGGGTTTTCAGGAAACGTACACCGACCTGTTCCATCGTGGCTGCGCAGAGAACAGCGGAATAGTATTCGATAGCAAAATCGATTTTGTCCGAAAATTCCGTACCGAAAATCGCCATATCGAATTTAGACGAATCTTTCACTTGCCCCTCGTAAGGCAAAAATTGCAATCCGCTTTCGTCCTGTTCCGGCTGCTTGAAATTCATGTACGAGAAAGTAATGCCGGTCAAGGGATCCCGGCTCATGTCTCTGGGCAGGTTTAATTTTTGAATTAATTGGTCAAACGGGTATTCCTGATGGGCATAGGCATTCACCATCAGTTTTTTTACTTCCGCCAGGAATTCCGTTGGCGCTTTATCGGCTTTCGGGAAAGCCCTGATGGCCAGATGATTGATGAACATGCCTATGGTTTCACTGACTTCCGGCGCATTTCGGCCGAGATCGGCAATCGCGATGATGATGTCCTCCTGTCTGCTGTATTTGTGAAACAGCAGGTAAAAAGCGCTGAGAAACACCATGAAAGGCGTGGTTTCATTTTTTGCGGAAAAATAGCGAACCTTGGCAAGGAGGCCTTCATCCACGGTGAACATTACCGCCGCCCCTTTGTATGTCATGACCGGAGGTCTTGGAAAGTCGAATGGAAAATCCAGAACCGGAATGTCTTGTTCAAATTGTTTCAGCCAATAATCCTGATGGACTTTAAAGGCTTCCGATTCAAAATGCGCATTCTGCCAATGGGCAAAATCCTTGTACTGTATTTTTAGTTCGGGAAGATTTTCGTTTTTGTAAAAGACATTCAATTCATGGAAAATAATTTGCAGCGAAAACGCATCGGCCACGATATGGTGAACATCGAACAGCAGTACCTGTTCGCCGCTGTCAAGCGTTGCAACTTCGGCCCTGAGCAGTGGGGATTTGGCAAGATCGAAAGGCCGGGAATAAGCCCTGGCGTAGGCATCCAGCTCCGATTTTTTTAACGCTGTTTCGGACAGCGTGAAATCCACTTGATCGGCAATAATCTGAATAAGCCGACCCTCCTTCATCTCAAACGAAACGCGGAAGGATTCGTGTCGGGCTATCAGCTTGTCGAAAGCGAGCGCCAGTTGCCCGACATCCACCCGGTCTTCGATGCTGTTTTCGATAAATAAGATACTCGGCAAATTGTAGCCGAGACTTTGTTTCGACAACTCCCAGAGAATGTATAACCGGCGTTGAGCTGCAGATGCGGGGTAATAAGGCCGTTTTTCAACGACTTCAATAGCGTTGCGGGATTCGCTACCCAGGTTTTTCTTGGCAATAAAGGCCGCGTATTTTTCGATGGTCGGATGACTGAAAATGACCTCCATGGAAATTTTTGTGTCGAGATTTTTCGCAATCGCATTGCTTATTTTATTGGCATCGATTGAATCGCCGCCCAAGCTGTAATAATCGTCCAGCACGTTGATCTCGTCATAACCCAAAACCTCTGCCCAGGCTTGAGCCACCGCTATTTCCACAGCACTGTAGTTGCCATCGTCCCTGCCGGAAAGCATGACCGTTGCCGACTCTTCCTGTGCCTCCTGTTTTGCTTCCGCGCGTTTCCCCATCTTCGACGATAGGGAAGCATCTTGAATGCTAAAACCGGGGGGAACAATGATCGCCTGACTTCCTTCATAAGCAAGCAGCTGGTGCAGGAGATTGATTGCTTCTTTTGTTGTAAGGGCGTACTGACTTTGATTGGCTTTCCAGTCGAAGGCCATGCCGGTTTCTTTCCAGGCCGGCCAATTGATGGAGAGCGTTCTTAGGCCTTGTTTGTTGCGAACAGCGGCAAAGGCGTCCTGATAGGCGTTCGCGGCAACGTAATCCCCCTGCCCGGCCGCACCGGTTACTGCGGAAAGGGCCGAGCAAAGAATAAAAAAGGCGGGCTTGTCTTCACGAGTCAACCGGTCCAGAAGCCAGGTTCCCTGTATTTTCGGACGCAGTACGCCGGTAAAGGTAGCTTCTTCCTTCCTGAACAAATAGCCGTCGCCGGCGATTCCGGCGCAGTGCAGCACGCCGTCTATCTTGCCGAGCTTTTCACGCGTTTCGTTGACGGCCTTTTCGATTTGCACGGGGTCTGACACATCGGCGGAAATGACCAGCACCGTTGATCCGATTTCTTCCATCGCCAGGATCGCATTGATTTTTTCGGCGGTTTTACCGTCGCCTTTTTGCATTTCCGCCCAGTCTTCGCGGGGCGGCAAACCTGCGCGTCCGATCAGCGCCAGTTTCACGCTTTTTTGGGCGGCCAAGTCTTTTGCAAATTCCATCCCCATCCCGCCTAATCCGCCGGTGATCAGGTAGACGCCCTGCTCTTTTATTGCAACGGCTGTTCCCGAACTTTGAATGGCTTGGAAATCCTGCTCGTAGCGTATGCCGTTGCGGTAAGCTGCTGGTCGAACCGGGTTGTCGAATCCGGTAAACTCGGCTAAAACCTGTTCTGCCGTGGCGGTATCATCCAGGTCGAGGAATTTGCAGGCGATATTGTCGTACTCCAACTGTATGACTTTTGCCAGTCCCGACAGAGCGGCATTCTCAGGATTTAAATGTGCCTCGCTGTTTGTTACCGCATGGGTGTTTTTGCCGATGACCAGGATTTCCAGCGGGCGTATGCCGTCATTTTTAATCAGGGTTTTGACTAGGCGAAACAGGTCAGTTACGCCCTGATCCAGCCTTGTTTCCAGCTCCTCCAGGGAAGCGCAGTCCCAATCCGGCAGCGAAGGTGAGTAGATTATTTTGCCAATCCGGTGTTTTTCCAAGGTCTTGATCAGGGCCAGATGCTCATCTTCGGAACGTGGAATTGCAAAGGCCTGGATGTCCCGCAATGATGGAAAATCCCCCAGAACGCAAACGTCTCCCGCTGTTTGGGAATACTGTTGTTTTTTGGGAAGCCAAACCGCAGTCAACAGTTCGCATTCATGTTGAACCCGTTTGAACGTGAGTCCATGAAACTCGGCGCTTATGTGTCCATCGGCATCGATTAAAACGACATCGTATTTTTGTATGTCTTTCGACTCGCTTTTGCCTTTGACATAGCTGTAAATTTCCCCGCTGATAGGGCGGTATAATTTTGCGCTGCCGCACATCATCGGCAGGAAGCCCGGCGCTATCAGGCCGGAACTCAAGGCCGCGTCCAGCAAGGGCGGGTGGAATTCAAAGCGGTTCAAGTCGGTATTGAATTCATCCTTTAATTTTAAAAGGGTCAGGCGTTCGTTATCGTTTTTCCAGATTTTTGCCACGCAATCCCAGCGTCTGCCCACTTCAACCAGACCTTGATGGCCGCTGTCAAAACCCTTTTCAGGGAGTTTTACTGCTTCGCATCGCGCTTTTATTTGTTCTATGTCGAGGCGTGCCGGGGCTGCTTCGGGCGCGGTTTTTATTTCTGCGGTGGCATACTGCATCCAGCTGCCCGTGGATTGTTTTCGGAGTATCGAAACCGCATGACCATCCGACGATGTTTTCAATGCCGCGATCAGCCGGTCCGGGGATGTCCGTATTTGTTCCGGGCTGATGGCCAGAAGGTTTTCCCAGAACAGGTCATGCACTGCCACCGGCGATTGGTAGCCCTGTTTTTTGGCGATTTCCGAGAGCAGCTGAAAATAGGCGGCTCCGACCAGACAAGTTTGCCCCCCCGCTTTATGTTCATTCAGCAGCCAATCCTCCCCGCTGTCCATGCCGATTTGGTAAATAACCTGTCCGGGAGTTTCGACCAGCGCTTGCTTGATGAATACCGCATCACGATTCGTTGCATAAGGGGCAGCGGGCACTTTTAGCCAGCAGCGTTTTTTTTCAAAGCGGTGAAACACCTCGGGAGGGACATGGGTTTGCTTTGGCGCGGGCGCTTCCTCCATCACCACATGGCAATTGACGCCGCTTAAGCCGAAAGCACTGACACCGCAGCGCAACGGCTGCTCAGCCTCGCTCAAATCGATCAGCCGGTCGGCCGGAAATACCGGCGAGTTTTCAAACGGAATCTTACTATTGGCTTTTTTGAAATGCGCCAGCGGCGGGATTTTTTTCTTTTGCAGGCTTAAAGCCGCCTTTACCAGACCGATAAGGCCTGCCGCATGGTCCAGATGGCCGAAATTCGTCTTCACCGAACCGACCGCGCAGAATTGCCTGTCGCTGGTGTATTTGGCAAAGGCTTTGTTAATCCCGTCTATCTCGATAGGATCGCCCAACTTGGTGCCTGTGCCGTGCGCTTCTATGAAGCGTAGGGTTCGCGGGTCTATGCCCGCATCTTTCCAAGACTGGTCGATTAATTCCGCCTGGGCGTCGGCATTGGGCACCGTCATGCCGGCAGCGGTGCCGTCCTGGTTGAGGGCACTGCCCTTGATGACCGCGTAAATCGAGTCTTCATCCTTCAAAGCCTGGTTCAGCGGCTTTAACAGCACTGCAATGACACCTTCGCCTCCGCCTGTGCCGTCGGAGGAGTCATCGAATGTCCGGGTTCTCCCGTCCGAGGATTCAATTTCCACTTTCTCACTGGCCACGGGTAAAATCGCCGTTTTGACCGTGCCGACCAAGGCGAGCTTGCATTCATTGGCTCGCAATGAGCGGCAGGCCAGATGCACCGCTGTAAGGGATGACGAGCAGGCGGTATCCACCATCAGCGCAGGCCCCCGCCAATCGAGGACAAAGGAAAGCCGGGTGGCGGTGTTGGAGGGAACGTTGCTCAAGAAAATTTGTTCGCTGTCGTCCCGGTAAATTTGGCCGGCCAGTTCCGCATATTCGCGGGCGGAACTCATCCCCATGAATACGCCGACCTTGGCCCCTTTTAGTTTCGTGCCGCCGTACCCGGCATCTTCCAGCGCTTTCCATGCGGTTTGCATGAAAAGCCGCTGATTGGGCGACATAATTTCGGCTTCTTTTGGCGACAGGTGAAAGAAACGGTAGTCGAACTCGTCCACCCTGTCCAGGTAGGCCATTTCCCGGTAGCGCACTTGCTCCGGATCCTGGCCGATGAAACGTAGGATTTCGTCCGCGTCTTTTTTTCGTTGTTCGGGAATGGAACGGATTCGATCCTTGGCGGAAACCAAGTCGTCCCAGAAATTTTCCGTATCCTCATAATCGGCAAGTTTCAGGCTGACGCCAATAATGGCTATATCCTTTGTCGAGGTTTCTTTAATGTTGATGTTCGCTTGCTTTGGTATTGTGAGAATTTTTTTCATGATTTGCTGATTATTGTAATTATGCGGCTACGCTTCTTTTATCAGGGTGCTGATGCAGCACAATTGTTTATAACTTGTTTTTTATTACCCCTTACGCGGCTTTTATTATTTCTTCCAGGATTGCCACGTAAAGTCCAGGCAGCTGTTTCATTTCTTCCCTGTCCATTCGCGAACTGAACCTGAAAGCGATGTTCACCGTGCCGTTGTTGGTGTCGGTATGCCAATGTAAGTCCGCATTATCGAAATCGCCGCCGATAGTATCGGCATAAACGGGCAAGATTTCGCTGGACCCCGGATTCGCCCCCGTTTTTAAAAAGCTGTCAAGCGGATATACTGCCTCCGGGTTCAGAAACTGGCTCCGGGATTCCTGCAGCAGTTCTTTGATCGAATCAATCGCTCCAAAATCATGGCGCAGGGAAACGATGTGTTGTTCATTCAACGCGGCATAATACGGAACGTCC
>JAURZI010000051.1 GCA_030653435.1 Methylovulum sp. | reverse complement strand
TTCAAACGTTAGGCGTAGTTGCTTGATTACGTCACTAAAGGTCAACGCGTTTAATCCAAAGGGAGCACTCATAAATAGGTTTCAATAGGGAATCGGTCGGCTATTTTAGACTCGGGGGGTCATAATGAGAATTGCTGATTTCGGTATCAAAGAAGCCCGCGCGTGCCTGTTTGTGATATTGTTCTTTGCTGCGGTGTTTTCAGTGCCCCGCACAGGCTTGCTAGGTGTTCCTCGCTACGATGTCCTATTCATTATCGCGCTGGCAATTCAGGCATGGATGGTGTGGGCAAAGCTTGAAACCATCGACGAACTCAAGGCTATTTGCTTATTCCACGCAATCGGTTTCGTACTTGAGCTGTTCAAGACTTCGGCAGGCATAAAATCGTGGGCTTATCCCGACTTCGCCTATACCAAGGTGATGGATGTCCCGCTATTTTCCGGGTTTATGTATGCGGCTGTCGGCAGCTATATCATCCAGGCCTGGCGGCTTCTGGAGCTGCGCGTCAGGCATCATCCGCCCTATTGGATGGCTGCGCTGATCGCCGTCCTAATCTATGCCAACTTCTTCACCCATCATTTTATCGGTGACTACCGTTGGCATATCGCCGCTTGCGCCCTTGGTTTGTACGCACGATCCACTATCGTATTCCGCCCGTTCGATAGGGACCGCAACATGCCCCTGTTCCTGGCATTCATCCTTATCGGCTTCTTTATTTGGATCGCAGAGAATATCAGCACCTTTTTTGGAATCTGGAAATATCCCAATCAACTGGGTGCATGGTCTGCCGTGCATATCGGAAAGTGGAGTTCTTGGTCATTGCTGGTCATTATGACATTTACAATTATCACTAACCTGAAACACATTAAGGAGCAAATCCATGTTTCAGAGTAATATTTCCTTATAGTTCCAATAATTAAGTACGCATGGCGCATATTTCCCCGTTGCTTACCGCGTACCTTAGATAAAAACCGGGTATATCTGCTCAAAGCAAATGTCGTGCCATAAACAATAGGTGTGCTTCGTTTGGGCAAGAAAACTTGCTCCCCCTGCTAAGGATCGACGAATTTAATTTCCCCTTTCCAACCTTTGGCCTGTTGCTGCCCATTAGTGACAAACCAAACCAGCACTTTATTGTGCCATGTGGTGATTTCCGGCGGACTATTGGGTCCGCTGAAAATCGCCATAATTTTTTCATGGGTACCCTCGCCATCAAAAAAATACAGCAAATCATGCAAAGGTTCCGTGTCGAACTCGGAGAATTTAAAATGCACCACTTTCCCCTGCGGGGCGGTGACCATCCATTTGCAATCACTGTCGGCAGCATAGTCAGCCGATCCACTGCCGTCTTCAAAATAGCCCTCGACCGTTACGGGGATCTTGCCTTGACAATATAACTTACTGAAATCAATGGGTTCTGCCTGATAGGCTATTATCCCATCCTGTTGTTGCTTGGTTTTTTTCGGTTTGAACGTGACGTAGGCTGTTGTCCCCGGAACATAAATCTGTTCCGGGAAATTTTTTAGCGAGTAACTGGCCACTAATGGCGCATTCGGGGCATTATTTGCATAAAAATTGACCGTCCCATCTCCTGCCCGTTTCCTGTCTGTCAATAATTTGAAATACAGGCCCTTAAAGTTACCGGCAGGTGCAATGGCCCAGCTGACCAAGCCTGTTTTCGGGGCGCTGAAGCGTAAGTAGCCTTGCGGATGGACCAAGGCATTGGCGATCGCCGTGCCGGCATTAAGCAATTTGCATTGTAACGCTGCCGCTATGTCTAACTGCCCCGCGCCAAGCTTCGCTTCGTAGGGCGCGTTAAGCGCGTCTATCGTTTCCGTGGCGCTTTTTAAACAGATTTCCAGTTGTTCAGCCGTGTAGGTGGGATAATGCAAACGTAACATCGCAACGGCGGCGGCCACCATCGGAACCGCTACGGACGTGCCGTCTTTCAGTGCATAGGCGGCATCGGATTGCGGAACAGCACTGCGGATATGGGTTCCTGGCGCAGACAGATCGACGAATCGCCCAAAATTGGAATGCGGGAGTTTTTTCTTTTGGGCATCTACGGCGGCGACTGCCAGTACCGAATCGTCGGCTGCAGGATATTGAGGCCGACCGTTGAGAAAATTCCCCGCTGCTGCCACGATGGTAATCCCCCGCTCACGGGCCTTCCGCAACAACGCCGACTCGTCCACAGAAATATGCCCGACGCCCCAAGCACAGACAATAATGTCCGCACCGGCATCTATCGCATAAGCAATACCCTTGTAAGCGTCTTTAAGGTAACTGTCATCTGCCCTGTCGGAAATGCTTTTTACCGGCATGATTTGAATATAATCTTCGGCCCGCGCGCCGTATGCACGGTGTACGATCTGGGCAATGACGCCGGCAACATGGGTGCCGTGGTAATACGCATCAAGCCTGTCGGCAGGCGTGGAAACGTTGCCGTTATGGTCGGAAACATTCCAGCCATGCACATCGTCAAGGTAACCATTGCCGTCATCGTCTTGCCCGTTATCCGGCTTTTCGCCGGAATTCGTCCAGATTAAGGCTTTTAAATCTTGGTGACTGAGGAGCACCCCGTCATCGACAACGGCAATGACGATTTTCCGGCTGCCTTTCGTTGTTTTAATATGTTCAGGGGCATGAATGGCATCCAAGAACCATGCCCCTTCGGCAAAAGGATCTGCCGAACCCACCGCCCGGCTAGCCAGAGGCCACGCCAGCAAAAAGCCGAACCCAACAATAACACGCGCATGGTTGAACACGATCATGCAGTTATTAAGCAAAGAAGCCTGTTTTCAGCAGGCTTCTTTAAAGCTGCGCCCAAAGTCGGTCGGCCTTATTCAGTTTCAGCACCGCCTTTTTCACCCATCACACGGTTTGACAGCCCCGGACCTTGTCCGAAATGTATAGGCGCCCTACCGCGCAGGTCAGGCAAGGCAAAGGTGGTAATGCCATCACCGCCGTAAGTGGTCCCTAAAATGGAAAACAATGCCGTATTTTGTGCAATCGACAATATTTGCCCGTTGCAGAAAGCCCAACCGCGAGGCTCAAAATTACCGGCAAATATTTCAATTTCGCCAAGGAATGGCAAATCCCCATTTCTGGATGGAAAAATACCTTCCAAGGCAATAATGTAATTAACGGCCAGATAAGGCTGCATGTTATTGACTGTCCCGGTGGCAGCGGGCGGCTTGGCAACCCAGTTATTGCCGTCCCAGGTCATTAGGTCGCCAGCGTTGGTCGCCGCATTAAGCCCTATCGTGTTCGCCGTGTTGTCAACGGCAATAGGCGCGGTTCCGCTATAGACCGGGCCCGGCGCACCCGCTGGGCCTATTGGCCCCATTTCACCAACTGGGCCTGTTGCACCGGCAGGGCCTATTGGGCCAACCGGGCCTGTTGCACCGGTTGCTCCCTTGCTATCCAGTACCACATCCAATAATGCCTGATGGCTGGTCGTGGTGTTCTCCTTGCTATCGATAACGGCATCTAATGGACTGCCATCCTCCACAGTCAATGCCAACCCTTCGTTGGCTGCTGGATGGGCAGACCAGCCTTTAGCCAGGTTGGTTACGTCAAGTTCAACCCAATGTCGCGCATCAGCTTTGGTGATCTTAACAGTTTTGGCTTGCGCCACTAAATCCAACGCAGGCGAAACACCGTCGACCGGAATCCCATGCTCAGTCCAGCCTTGAGTAACCCGCCTGATCGTCAGGTTACCTGCCGTGTTAACACGGGATATAAAGATTTTTAACGTTGCTTTGTCGATATCTTGCCCGGTTATTCCGGTCGGCAACGACTTGGTCAGGGCAAACTTGAGAAAACCAGTGCTCCCGCTGTTAACCAGCAACTTAGGTTCACCCCCATGCCTAACGCCTTCAACAAAGGGAGTCGACACATAGCTGTCAAAAAGCAGTGTTGGGCTACCCCAAGCGGCGGCCGAACTGCCCGCTAGTGCTATCATTGTACCCATCAGAGCCAATAGCTTGATGCCATGATCTGGCGAGTTAATTTTTGCCAGTAAGGAAGTTTTTCTCATGATTATTCTCCTCAAAAGTAAATGGAATTGATCAGCACATCGCAATAACACAGTACGCCAACGGTAATAAGCCTATCAAGGGAGCGGGCAGCCATAGCCACGCCTGTCTTTGTTTTGCAAACACATTGATCGGTTTTTCGGTAGTGGGTCAAATCGGTTGATAACTAAAAGCAGCACAAGCCGAGATGTGAATATCATTAGCATATTGCCGCTAACTGATTTAACAACCAAAAGTTACTCACTAACCATGACTTGGATGGCACTGCCCTGAAACTCCATGAGGTAAAGGGTTTGGGACACATAACAAGTTTAATCCATTACCCATGTATCAGTCGTCCCCATGTTCCGGCATCTAAATCGTCAAATATCCCCGAAATTGCACATGGCGTACAGATTTTCAGGATAGCATTAATTAAAGATAGCGTCACATTTTATAAACGGCTGCTAATAATGCCACTTCTATGACGCCTGTTATCAACACTCGTCTGCCGCTATCTATTTTGCAAGACGAAATCATCGCTTTTATTATTTTTTGTGCTACGTTTTCAAATCCAACCAAAAAATGATTGCTTAATTTTTTTATCATTCACATTCAATTAGTTAAAAATATATCCATTAATAATCAGGCCATATAAAACAGTTAGCGCTTGGTTTACGCAAAACTATTAAAAAAATTTTTATTTATAGCTTTGACACGACACCTTGTCTCATGATAAAAATTGCACCGTTGTTTAAGAATAATTCGACAACCAACTCACAAATTGATTTTGGAGTTGCACCCTTGAGGAAAGGGAAAATAAAAATTATTAATAACTATAGAGGATTTAAAAATGGCTGAAGTAGAAGAAAGCAATACTATGTGGTGGGTTGTTGGTGGTTGCATCGCTGGCATCATTCTTTTAGTAGTATTATTGAAAAAAGACGAAACCAAGCATTTAGAAAGTGGCGCGGTAGCGGCACTGCAACAAGAAACATTTTCTAAAATAGAAAAAAGACATACCAGCAACAACAGCACTGCTGAGCAAATTTCAGGAAAATAAAAAGACTACCCTCCCGTGTCGTCCGGCGGGGGGGTGTTTTTTCTAAATTCAAATAACCCCGCACTACGTTAGTCTACTTCCCCAAAGTCTATTTCCCCAAATCGTAAACACCGTCCCATGAAGCTTCGGGAGGTGCTGTACGGTAGTATTGCAAACGATGAAGATACAACCGGCTCACGGCATCATCATAATCCCCTAGAATTGACACAAATAGACTTTCAGCCTTACCCCAGCGGCATTGTCGAAATTCCGCAAGCGCCTCAGCAAACATCTCGCACAAGACCTTACTGGCCGACTCCACTTGGCTATGTTCGCCCAGCAACTCAAATACCCGCACGGGTAGCCTCTTGCCCTGCACCCGCACCTTATCCAGCTCCCGGCACAAAAACACTTCCTTAACTTGGGCATAAGTGTACTCAGACAATAAAATATCAGTGCCGTAATACTTATTGGCACCTTCCAGTCGCGCGGCCAAATTAACGGTATCACCCATCATCGTATAATCCATGCGATCAATCGAACCCATATTGCCGACTACCGCGGGCCCTGTATTGACGCCAATACGCATGGTCAATAGCGGCAGGCCCAGCGAGGACCAGTGGGTACGCAATTGTGCCAAGGCATGCTGCATGGCCAAGGCGCTTTTCAGCGCCAGCACGGCATGGCGCCCTTCTATGACAGGCGCGCCCCAGAATGCCACGACAGCATCGCCTATAAATTTATCGATAACACCATCGTTTGCATTGATCTGGTTACTCATCTGCGTCAAATAATCATTTAACAACGCCACCAACGGCTCCGGCTGCATGGCTTCAGCAATCGACGTAAAACCCGCCAAATCGGAGAATAATGCGGTAATTTCACGCAGCTCACCGCCTAATTTAACCTCACTGTTCATCAATTCGTTAACCACAGCGGGCGAAACCACCTTGCCCAACAAATTGCGGATTTTTTCCTTTTCCGCCAATTGTCCGCTCATGTCATTAAAAGCCCGCCCCAACTCACCGATTTCATCGCTAGCCGTCAATTGCACCTTATAGCGGTAATCACCCAAGCCTATGGCGCGCACCCCTTTAACCAATATCTGCATGGGCCTGCTAACCGTTTTGGCAAGCCAGCTGCTGACCAATAATACAATCGCCATACCCGACAATGCGATGCCCATCATCAACCAGCGCAAATGATAAAAATTAGCCAGGGCATCGTGCCATGAGCGCTGAATCAACGCGACCATAGTAAAATCACCCTGCTTATGCAGCACAACCAAGCGGCTTAAATACAGGCTGTCACGGTAACTCCCAAAAAAACTCTCCTTGTCTATGACTTGCTGCCAGTCATTGTTGAGCGTTGCCTTATTCCCGTCCAGCAAGGTTGACGCATGCAGGATAGTGCCGGTTTTACCCAGGCTTAAGATACTGATTTCCAGCTGTGTCAATTGTTTCAATTGGTTTAGCACGCCCTGATCGATTTTAAAACCGATACACAACCACGCAATCGGGTCGGGTGCCAGGATAGGCACGGCAATTAACTGATAAGGCAGCTGCCCCATCAGCACCAGGGTTGACGCCGTACCGTATTCTTCTGCCTGCCGTATCATGTCGGCCGCAAAAAAAGGTCCACGACCTTTATCGTCAGGGCGGGCGATGTCCGCCAACAACTCATAATCCACTGAAACCAGCATAGCCGCATCAGCACCCACACGTTTACTTAAATTAAGCAATGCCGACAGCAAGGTATCATGGTCGTGCGTCGCCATAACACCCTTAAAAGCAAAATCTCCTGCCAGCGCAATACCCCATTGCGTCAATTGTGCGCTACGATCCTGTAACAACTTTGAAAATACACGCTCGGTGACAATTAACTCGTTGCGGATAGCCGACTCGGTATTTTGCTGGAACACTCGGTCAACAAAAACAAAAATACTGGCCAGCGTCAGCGCAAACAAGCCGACAAAATAAAACAGCAAACGGCTGCGAAAATGCTTAAAGGCAAATCGTCTCAACGATAAGCCCCGCCGTCAAACCCGCCCGATGTTGCACGCGCACTGGATCTAAAACTTTTTTTCAATGCGACGGCGAGTTCCAGGCCCACCTTACCTTCAGTTGGAACAGTAGTTTTGCCGCGTTGATCCTCTTCGTCATCCTTAATCCTGGGATGCCAGACATGCAGCACATACTGCCCTGCAGGCAGCGTCAACACCGCCTGCCCTTGGGCGTCTGTCAACGCGGTATAAGGGCTATCGACCACATAGATATAAGCCGACATCCAATCATGGATATTACAACCTAACGCCACCACACCGGGCTGGTCAAAACGCACCGGCTGTGGCGTCGCGTCTTTATAAAGCGGAAGCTCAAAGGTTTTACTGGGTGAAAAAGAATAAACGTGATGGCGAATATTGTCATGATTAGGAAAAATAACCGACGTCCCCGGCCTGATAACCGTAACAGGATGGACGAATTCCTTGTCGATCTGATCGATAACCACATCCGTTTGGCTAGGAGCTGCGGGCATCGGCCCGGCAGACAAGGCATAAACGACAGCATCAGGCACGACATTGGCGGCCTGGTCCCGCACTTGAACGTGCAATGTCCCAGCCGTCACCAGTTCGGGCGATAACAAAAACATATAAAAAATCATAGCGTACCGTGCATTTAACATTATTCAGCTCCGCGAGTTGTTGCCGTCAGATCAATAGGTGTAATTCACACCCAACCGCACTTGATTACTATCATAGTCTGCGCCCAACGCCTGGGTTTCCAGATGTCGGTAACCCAGGGTTGACAGCCCGTGCCCACCCCAAAAACTATAACTTAAACCGACATCGTAGGTTTGTGTAGTCCCGTAAGTACGATAAATCCAGCCCGGCAACGCATCATCCTTATGCACGGCATCAACGCTGCCCAGCACACTGCCGTAAACGCTGCTGAGCATATTATTGCTGGTCACATCCCCCCAACGCCAGCCGTAAGAGACATTAAAGCGCAGCTGGTCGGAAAGGGATAGGTTAAGCAACGCTTCGACCGTATGCCCCTGAATATCAAACACCGAACCCGGAATCGCGGCAAGTTCAGGATGTTCGGGATGGGTCAAATCAGGGCCGTCCCGATAATCAAACCGATAGGCTATATGGGCATGCAGGACATCATGGTGCAACCATTTAGAAAGCCTCAGGCTACCCTGTATTTTCTCGCCGCTACGCAATTCGCTAGAGGAAAAAATAGATTCTGCCGAGGTGCCTAAACTGATGACCGGGGCCGCCCAGCCTAAGCCGAATTTGTGCGTCAGCAACGCATTGCCGCCCAGCGTATATTGGTCCAGCAATGCAAAACGATGATGTAAATCACCGCTGAATAACGCATTGATGTAACCGCGTGTGTAAGTATCCAGCTGATAGGCCCGCCCGCCCGACAAAAAACTCGACCAGACATAATCTTCTTCGGCTTGTGCAGAAGAGAGCGAAGTGTTGATGTTGTCATCGAACTGCACAGCTAGCCTGCTGTCGGACAACCATTCCACCCATTCAGCCCGCACTGGTAACGCACAAAAAAACAACAGCAGTAGAATCGAAGCTGATGGTGATAACTTGTTATGTTTCGGCATAGCCATCTCCGTTAAAATTTGTCGCGTGTTATTGCACGATCACGGCGTTACCGCCGACTACCCTGCAGAAATAATCGCGTGTTTTGCTGCGCCCACGCATCGATTTCCGCCTCGTCCGGGGTCTGTTCCAGACCTAGTTGCAGTTTTTGAAAACGTTCGCTACGCAACACGCTCAAAAACTGATCAGCCAGCACATGGGCATCTTCAACTGCAAAATACTCCGCATGCCGCGCAAAAAATTGCGCCAGATGTTCGAGTGTACGTTGCGGCCCCTGCTCATAGTATTGTGCCGCAACATCGGGAAAGCGTAGCGATTCGCCAATTATTAGCGCGCGTATACGCATCGCGTCAGAACGCGTAATGCGGAACAGAAATTGTTTGGCAAAAGCCACCAGCACGTCTTCCGGCGAACAATCCAGGGCTTGTTCTTCCGACAGGCAGGCGACAAACTGGTCACTGCAACGCCTTATCACGGCCCCGAACAACCCCGCCTTGCCGCCAAACTGGCTATAAATAGTACGCATGGATACGCGGGCATCCCGCGCAATCGTTTCCAAACTCAGATTGCCGTAACCATGCTCAAGAACCAGCGCGGTCGTCGTGTCCAGTAAGCGGTCGCGGCTTAACTGCTCCTCTCCTTTACGAGGCCGTCCGCATTTAATCATCATGTCGTGCTCACAAAATAGTTGACTCTGGTTAGGATAATACCTTAAATTAAATGATAATATGTTTTACCATTAATTTTTCTGCCGTCTAAGGAGCGCAACATGATGAAAAACAATAGAGGCCTGTGGGCAGCCGTCCATCGCCGGCCTCCCCTTAGCGGCAGCTTGCTTATCGCTATCACGCTGGTCGCCTTGGCCGGCTGCAAAAATCAGGGCGGCACCGCCGCTAGCCCCCCATCCAGTCAACCGCCCAAAGTCATCATCGCACAACCTTCGGCACAGGACGTTACCGAATGGGATGCCTATACTGGCCGTATCGAGGCCGTTGAATCCGTGGACGTCCGCGCCCGCGTGAGCGGCTATCTGGAACAAGTCCATTTCAAGGCGGGCGAACGCGTCCATAAAGGCGACCTGTTATTCCAGATTGATCCAAAACCGTTCAAAGCACAGCTGAACTTTGCGGTAGCTGAGCTGGAGCGGGCCAAATCCCGCCAGGAGCTGGCCAAAAATGATTTGGCCAGGGCAGAGCGTCTGTTCCGCGCCAAAGCCATTTCCGGCGAAGAACATGATGCGCGCAGCAAAGGGCTACGCGAAACGGCGGCAGCCGTCCAATCAGCGGAAGCCAATGTGTACAGCGCCCGGTTAAACCTGGACTACACCCAAGTACGCGCCCCGATAAACGGACGCATAGGCCGCGAACTGCTCACGGTAGGCAATGTCGTCAACGGCGGGGGCAGCGATGCCACCCTATTGACTTTTATCGTCTCCACCGATCCGGTCTATGTGTATGTCGATGCCGATGAACGCTCGGTACTGAAATACCGGCGCATGACCCGCCAAACAGACCATCACCAGTCCGAGCAGACCCCGGTAGAACTGGCTTTAGCTGATGAAACCCAGTTTCCGCACCAGGGCCATCTCGACTATATCTCGCCACGTGAAAACACCGTCACCGGCACTATCACGTTGCGTGGCGTCTTCGCCAATACCGATGGCCTGCTAAATCCCGGTTTTTTTGCCAGGATACGGGTGCGGGGCAGTGCGCCCTACCCCGCCCTGCTGCTGCCGGACCGGGCCATAGGTACAGACCAGGGGCAGCATTACGTATGGGTGGTCAATCAGGACAATCGGGTGGAATACCGTAAAGTAGCGCTAGGCGCACATATCGGCCAAGCACGGGTTATCGCAGCAGGGCTCAAGGCACAGGAATGGGCCGTTATCGAGGGCCTGCAAAAACTGAAACCGGGCATTAACGTGAATCCCGAGCGCATCTCGCTGGACCAAACATTGACTAGGTGAAACAAACGCCATGAACCGATTCACACATTTTTTTATCGACCGCCCGATTTTTGCCGCCGTATTATCGATTGTGATCGTACTGGTCGGCGGGCTCGCACTGGTCAACTTGCCGATTACGCAATATCCAGAGATCGCGCCGCCTACCGTCGTCGTCAGCGCCACTTATCCCGGCGCCAATGCCAAAGTCGTCGCGGAAACGGTAGCTACGCCTATCGAACAGGAAGTTAACGGCGTCGAAGATATGTTGTACATGTCGTCACAATCCACCAATAGCGGAACCATGTCGCTGACCATCACCTTCAGGCCCGGCACCAATCTGGATAAAGCCCAAGTGCTGGTGCAAAACAGGGTGGCATTGGCCGAACCCAGGCTGCCGGAAGAAGTCAGTCGGCAAGGTGTCAGTGTAAAAAAACGCAGCCCGGATTTGAGCCTGGTCGTCAATCTGGTTTCCCCCGACAAACGCTACGACAGCATATATCTCAGCAATTATGCGCTATTGCAGCTGAAAGACACTCTGGCGAGGTTGCCCGGCGTCGGCGATATCCTGGTGTTCGGCGCCCGCGACTACAGCATGCGCCTTTGGCTGAACCCTGAACAGATTGCCGCCCGCAACATGACGGCAAGCGATGTGGTCACGGCAATCCGCGAGCAAAACATCCAGGTTGCTGCGGGTGTGCTGGGGCAACAACCGTCGTCGGGGAACACGGATTTTCAGTACACCGTCAGCACCTTGGGACGATTGACAGAACCTGAACAGTTTGCCGACATCGTCATCAAACAGGGTGCCGACGGCCAGCTGACCCGTCTTAAAGACGTCGCCCGTATCGAACTGGGCGCCAAAGATTACAACGCCAGCCTGTTTCTGGATGGCGAACCCACCGTAGGCCTAGCCATTTTCCAACTACCCGGATCCAACGCGCTAGATACCAAAAAAGCCGTGGTGGTAGCGATGGAGAAATTAAAAACCCGCTTCCCTGAAGGCCTCGATTACCTGATGGTTTATGACACCGTCGTCTTCATACAGGAATCCATAACCGCCGTGGTCAAGACGCTGTTCGAAGCCATCCTGCTGGTAGTGTTGGTCATCGTCGTGTTCCTGCAAAACTGGCGTGCGACCCTCATCCCGTTGCTGGCCGTGCCGGTTTCGCTGATCGGCACTTTCGCGGTGATGTCGGCCTTGGGCTTGTCGCTGAACACCCTATCATTGTTCGGACTGGTACTGGCTATCGGCATCGTCGTCGATGACGCCATCGTCGTGGTCGAAAACGTGGAGCGCCACATCGGGCTGGGCCTTAGCGCCAGGGACGCCACCCGCAAGGCGATGGACGAAGTCGTCGGACCGATTCTCGCGACAGCGTTGGTTTTGGTTGCCGTATTCGTGCCCACTGCATTTATTACCGGCGTTTCGGGCGCTTTCTACAAACAATTTGCTTTGACGATTGCCGTGTCCACCGTCATATCGGCATTCAATTCCCTGACCTTGAGCCCCGCACTGTGTGCATTGCTGTTAGATAAGGCACATGGCGATAAAGACCGCTTCACTCAATTGTTTGACCGGCTGTTCGGCTGGTTCTTCGGCCTGTTTAACCGTTTTTTCGACCGTTTCAGTAAAGGCTATGCCCGCCTGGTCGGTAGGCTGATACGCATGACCGCCACGGTGCTCGTGCTTTACGCTGGCCTTAGCGCACTCAATTTCCTGGCTTTCGAAAAAGTCCCGACCGGCTTTATTCCATCGCAGGATCAAGGCTATCTGATCCTTTATGCACAACTGCCCGATGCGGCCGCCTTGGGCCGCACCCAGGCCGTCGTCCAGCAGGCCACCGGCATCATGCTGGCGACTGAAGGCGTCAAGCATGTCAATGCCTATGCCGGCTGGTCGATTCTGAGCGGCGCCAGCCAGTCCAATGTCGCGACGATGTTTGCACGGCTGGATGACTTCGAGCTGCGGGCCGACCATCCCGCACTCCATGCCGACGCCGTTATCAAACGTTTGAGCCAGCGCCTCGCCCAAATCCCTGATGCACACATTGCCGTATTTGCACCGCCACCTATCCGCGGCATGAGTTCGGTAGGCGGATTCAAACTGCAAATACAGGATCGTAGTAACGCCGGCATCGCCGAACTGCAAAAGACAACGTCTGAGCTCATTGCCAAAGGCAACCAGCAAGCGGGACTAACCGGTTTGTTCACGACATTTCGGGCGAGTGTGCCGCAACTATTCCTGGACGTGGACCGCAGCCGCACCAAAGCGATGGATGTCCGGCTAAAAGACGTGTTCGACACCTTGCAAATCTATCTCGGTTCGCTGTACGTGAATGACTACAACGGTTTTGGCCGGACTTACCAGGTGGTTGCCCAGGCGGATTCAGAATTTCGCATGGGTCCTAAAGATGTTGGCGAGCTGAAAACGAGAAACCGCCAGGGCGGCATGGTACCCCTGGGCTCGCTTATAGACGTCAAGGAAATGGAAGGCCCCGACAAAATCACCCATTACAATATGTACCCTGCTGCGGAAATCAATGGCAGCACATTACCGGGCATCAGTACCGGCCAAGCCATCAGTATTATGAGCCGATTGATGGCGGCCGAGCTGCCGCCTGGGTTTGATTTCGAATGGACCGAACTGAGCTTGCAGCAGGTTCTGGCCGGTAACGTCGCTTGGCTGGTTTTCCCGTTAAGTGTTGTCTTTGTGTTTTTAGCGCTGGCCGCCCAATACGAAAGCTGGTCGCTCCCCTTTGCCGTGATACTGATTGTGCCTATGTGTATCCTGTCGTCGATGGTCGGCGTAGGCTTAAGCGGCATGGACAACAATATATTTACGCAAATCGGCTTTATTGTACTGGTCGGGCTGGCCAGCAAGAATGCGATCCTGATCGTGGAATTCGCAAAACGTCGCCAGGAAAGCGGGCTAGGCAGCTACGCCGCCGCCGTGGAAGCCGCCGGCATCCGCCTGCGTCCTATTTTAATGACCTCCTTTGCCTTTATCATGGGCGTATTTCCCTTGGTCATCGCCCAGGGCGCCGGTGCAGAATCACGGCGGCTCTTAGGTACAGCGGTGTTCAGCGGCATGTTGGGGGTAACTTTTTTTGGACTCTTGCTGACCCCGGTATTTTATGTGCTTGCACAAGCTTTAGCGCAAGGCTTACGCCCATCCAGTCATAAAGCACAACCCAGCAGCGACGCCACTTCCGGTCATGAGCTATGAAACTAATTGCACACACCCCGAATAAACCATTCCGCATGGCATGGCTAGCCGCTTTGCTATTGAACGCCTGTGCCGTAGGCCCTGACTACCGGCCGCCGTCCATCGACACCGGTCATCATTTCAGCCATGCCGCAACGCCTGAGTTTTCCGCTCAGGGTGTCGAACTGGCGTGGTGGAAGTTGTTCAGCGACCCGCTGCTAACCCGGCTCGTCGATCAGACCGTGCAGCACAACTACGACATCAAGAGTGCCGCTGCCAGCCTGCGCGAAGCACGGGCGCTCTACCTGGAAGCCGGTTTGAACCTGGCGCCAACGATAACGGCACATGCCAATTATACGGAGCAACAACGCAGCACCGCAGCGCTGAATAACCGCGCCTTCGTGCCCCGCGAACTGAAGCTCTACAACACGGGTTTCGATGCCTACTGGGAAATCGACTTCTTTGGCCGCGTAGGCCGTAATGTGACGGCAAGCAGCAACGAAACCGATGCACAGGAGGCCAGTCTCAGGGATTTAAGCATCAGCCTGATCGCCGAACTCGCCAGAAACTATTTTGAATTACGGGGACTGCAAAATCAGCTGGACGTCGCCAAAAAGAACATCCACAACCAGTCCCTAACCCTGGACATTACCCGCACCCGGCTAGACAGCGGGCGCGGCACTGAACTCGACACCTCAAGGGCGTCCGCCCAACTCGACTCCACCCGTGCGACCGTGCCGGCGCTGGAAAGCGCTGTCTACCGCACGATACACAGGCTCAGCGTACTCACCGGCCAACTTCCGGGCGCACTGGCGCAACAGTTGGCCGCGCCTGCACCCTTGCCGAAAATCCCCAAGACCATCCATATCGGCGACCCTGCCGAGCTGTTGCGCCGCCGTCCCGACATCCGCATCGCCGAACGCAGCCTGGCGGCGGCGACCGAACGCATCGGCATCGCGACTGCCGACCTGTTCCCTCGCGTCAGCTTCGTCGGTACCCTGGCGCTAGAGGCCAACACGCTGTCCGGCCTAGGGGCAAGCGGATCTGACGCTTATTCGTTAGGCCCTCGTATCAGCTGGGCGGCGCTGGATTTAGGCCGGGTATATGCACGCATCAAGGCCGCCGATGCTCATGCGGAAGCCAGCCTTGCCCAATACCGACAAACCGTGCTGAATGCGCTGGAAGAAACCGAAAACGCACTGGTAAACTACAATCGTGAACGGGCGCGACGGGCATTACTGGTTACTGCCGCACAAGCGAGCGAGAAAGCTGATGCTCTGGCGCATTTACGCTTCGAAGAAGGCGTGGCGGATTTTCTGACCGTACTGGACACCGAGCTGCGCCTGTTGCAGGACCAAGAACTGCTCGCACAAAGCGAAACCGCCACCGCCACTGCGCTAGTCGCGGTCTACAAAGCCCTGGGCGGTGGCTGGGAGACTGTTACCCCTAACCCATTATGAACCCACCAACTAAATCTACGGCATGTCCGCTCCCCCAGACTTTGGCGATGTCGGAAACCAGCCAGCCTTTTGTCATCAAATAGTCACAAACTCTAACTAGAATTCAGAGGTTTTTTGACGCCAAACCGGCATCCACCCCAGGATCTTTTATGAAATTACGCCGTTTATTCGCCGCAGGCCTTGTCCTGTCGACCTTGTGCACCGCCATACTACCTACTCAAGCGGACGCGGCAAGCAGCCGTAAACCTTGGCTAGTTCAACAAATCTATAACTACAATCACCCGTTTGCCGCCAATCTGACCAGCGAATTGGCCACCAAAATGACCAAAATGGCTACCAGCGCCTTTTATTTTTACCGAGGCACAGCGCATTTGTTTTATCAAGACACCAAGAACACCGCCACCTGGCCAGTTTCCTGGTACACCAACACCATCACCAACGGCGTCTGGCTAGCCGGCGACATGCACATGCAGAACATGGGCGGATTTCGCGATGCCAACGGTAATGCCGTATTGGATACCAATGACTTCGATGAAGGTTATTGGGGTTCTTATACCTGGGATTTGCGCCGTATGGCCGTTGCCATTTTGCTGGCTGCTGAAGAAAAAGGCATCAGCAGCACGGATCGCCAAAACTTGGTAAAAAACTTCGTGGATAGTTATGCCACCCAAGTAGCCGCGTTTAAAGGCAACGACACCGAATTAAGCTATCGCCTAACCTCTAGCAACACCAGCGGTATCGTTAAAGACACGATACAAGCCGCCGACGGCAAAACCCGCTCCAGCCTGCTCGCAAAATATACCGCCGTCAGCTCAGGGCTACGTTATTTTTTAACCCTCAGCGGTTCTTTGCAACCGGTCAACAGCAGCACATTTTCTGCACTCAACACATCAATGACGGGCTATATTAATTCCATAGCGTCTTCCAAGCGTAAAAGCAGCAGTTATTATCTGCTGAAAGATGCGGCCTTGCGTTTAGGCGCAGGCACCGGCAGCTTAGGTCGTTACCGTTATTATCTATTGATCGATGGCCCCAGCACGGCAACCAGCGACGATGTTATCCTGGAAATGAAACAGCAAACGGAGAGCGCTGTGTCTATCGCCGCATCGGGCAACATGCCGGCCTGGGTCTACGATTACCACAACGGCTCACGTGCGATCAAAAGCATGAAAGCCATGCTCAGCAACACCGATGTACTGGCCGGTTATACAACGATGAACAGCTTGCCGTTCTCGCTATACGAACGCTCGCCTTACCAGGAAGACTTCGATTACACCTTATTGACCACTTATGCCAAGTTCAATGATGCCATCAAGTACATGGGTAAAGTAATTGCAAAAAACCATGCGCTGGCCGATAAAGATTACGATGCAACTTTGATCACGTACAGCATGGATAAAGAAATTACCGATGTCATTAACGGTGATGTATCCGGCTTAAAGACCGAAACCTTGAACTACGCACTCAGCTATGCCGCCCAGGTGAAACAGGATTACACCGACTTCGTCAGCGCTAAAAACAGCGGCGCAACACTGTATTAGCCGTACGTTTTTATACTTGACGTAACACCACATCCTTAGCACCCACAGCATTTCCGTCAGCGACGGGAATCGTGTGGGTGCTAAGCCAAACAGCTTGAAATTACCCACCGACGAAGACAGCCCTTAATCACCGGTGCTTACGCGAACGCTCCGTTTGTATTGCATAATTTTTTCAAGCTTGTATTCTATAACCAAGCTATTATTTCCAAGGTTGTAGTCCTGCAACCTATCGACTACCCACCGCTTCGACAGAATCACATACAAAACATGACACCACCAAACAGACGTAAACATGAAAGAGCACCTATCGAAGTTGAATACCATTTTCTTATAGACTCTGTGGAATATACCGGAAAAACCGCTAATATCAGCTTAAACGGGGCGTTCCTGCTCAGACCGGAACCTGAATTACCGCCTGCCTGCACGTCCCAGTCGGGCTTACTTAACATCAAGGTCAGGGATGAGAGCCTGTCTTTCAAATCTGAAGTGGTCTATGTGGCAACAGCCGACAATGAAACGTTTCCAGCCGGTGCCGGTGTCGCGTTTTGTGAGACGGATGAGGCAACCGGCATGGCTATATTGAGTTTGGCGATTGCCCTACAGCTGGATTAAAAAACATCGGATGACAGGGCACGCTTGGGCTGCGCCCTTAAAGCAGGCCGTTAAAAGTTGCCATAATGGCTAAGATCAAAAAGGCCTGCCTGTTCAGCCCGGTCAGCGCGGTATTTTTTGTTAATCCAGTCATAATAAGCCCAGATTTCAGGATTGTTCCGGCGCACGCCATAACGGCTATAAAAACTGTCAATTTCAGCGGCTGTCTGCGCGTACTGTAATTGCTCGATAAAATTCTCCAATTGCCCTTCATAGACATCAAAGAACACGTTGGGGTAGCTGCCGGTAAGGCCTGCAATTACGGTCAAGGTGTCC
Source organism: Methylovulum sp. (assembly GCA_030653435.1). Classification (GTDB taxonomy): domain Bacteria; phylum Pseudomonadota; class Gammaproteobacteria; order Methylococcales; family Methylomonadaceae; genus Methylovulum. The sequence continues at coordinate 20,986 of JAURZI010000051.1, read as the reverse complement.
TGGCGCACGCCGCGCCCCAGCTGCTCCGCAACCAGCATGGGCAAACCGGGGCGTTTTTTATTGCGTATCAACGTATAAATCGCATGTTTCTCAGGGTCAGCCATTTTTATGCGTAGAAAAGCCAGTTCCGGCAAAGCGGCTATCCTGTCGCCTTGCATGTCGGCCAGCTTTCGGATGAGCCTGTCGATGCGCTGCTGCTCAGGCGCACTATCGCCAACTGGACAAGAGGATGGGATGCAGCGGTTGAACACATCAGCTTGCCCTGCGGCTGCGGCGTATTGCCGGAGTTGTTCAAAAAACTCGGTTTTATAATCACTGGTTTGATAGCTGATAGCCGATTCTTTATCTATCCCCAATCCAGACGACATGCCAAGCAGACTTAAAAGCGCCATATCGGCGCTTTGCTGCCCGCTGTCATAGAGATCTTTGCGCGCACTTTTCGGCATGAACTGCAAAAAATTGCTTTCCGCTTCCTGCCGTAGCGAGTACATATACCAGCGCACCGATATATGCTGCCGCGCGCTGCCGTAAACATTGAATCCGGCAGCCAGTGCATACTGCATCCGTTCAAACAATGGATAATCCAGCACCCAGGCCGTTAACGGAATTTTTCCCAGCAGCCCCCGGACGACCGACGCATTATCATTGTGCCGAAAAACACTGAGCAACGCATTCGGGTTGTTGCCGTCGCCATCCCAAAGCCGGTTCAAATCCATAGTTTGCTGTTTTAACAACACATCCGTGCTAAAAGCTTGCTTGCTGACCAAATACTGCTGCTGCAAAGCATACAGCCTATGCCATGCACTAAAACCTGTGCCCTCCACTTCCGTAGCAGGCAATTGCAACACTTCGCTATTGTCAGCCAAAAACTGTGTGTATTGCAGGTCCTGTTCAAGCTGCGGTTTGCTGAAAGCAATCCATAACTGATCCTGAATGGGTATCGTGTTATGGGCAAACGCCGGGGTCTTGACCACAGCAGCCATGAAATAACCCGCATCATCAAGCAGAAACTGGTATCTGGATGCTGCCGGCAATTCCCTAAAAGTTTTAAACGGATTAGCCGCAGCTTCACCATCATAAGCAGGCAACGCTGTGACTGCAAACTCAGGCTTTAAAAACAAGGTCTTAAACCGTTCCATCCGGCTATCGCTTAATTCATAGACGATATGGTTTTTATCGACTACGGTTTCGACTACAGGGCGTAAGCGGTAATAAAAAGTGTTGAGGCCGGGAGCATCCGTAGGCCGAACCGTTTTAAGCTCGTCAATAGCCTGACCGGGGGGCGTTTTTGAACGCACTAATTTATAAAATTCATCGGCTGGTTGGTCTTTGAAATGCAGATCGCCACTGTATAAGTGTTCATAAAGATACCGCGCACTCAAGCGACTTTTTAATGGGTTATCGTTAAAAAACTGTTCCCATTTTTTGATCTCGGTTAAAGCTAAAGCCGATGGTGCAGCTGCTTGCACGCTTGCTTTTGCGCCATCTTGCAGCCAATTTAGCAAGGTGCTTTGCTCTGAGTCAGTCAACGGCGGCAGCGCATAAGGCATGCCTGAGAGCGGGTGCTTGTTTTGGAAATCGGCAACTTCGTCCAAATTCGGGCATACCCACGAATCGGCATCATCCAGCACGATAGCAGCGGGCAATTTACCTACCGGTGACAGCGGGTTGTTGGCTTTTAACGCCACAAATTTTGCCAGCAGCGAGTGGTTTAGATTTATTTCCGGGAAATGCGCTTTTTCATTCAGCACTGAAAAAAAGCCTTGCTCCCGCCAACCAGCAGCCGTTGTTTCATCGATAAAAAGCCGTGTAGGCTTGATGGCGTCGAGTCTGAAATGCCCCAAAACCCGTTGTTTCGTCGCCCCCCGCAACAAACCTTCAAACGAAGCCAACTTAAGCTGGCAAGGTGCGTCGTAACCGGCATGGCAGCCTACACAACGCTTATCCAGTATTGGCTTGACATCGTTAATATAGGATATCTGGCCCGGTTTATGAGTGGAATCAATCGGTATGACCGTGTGTATTTTAGGTTCGGCCGTATCGTTGCCGATGGATGGCAAATTAACATCACCGAAAACTGCGATAAGGCCGCTAACAATAATAAGGGCTAATAGACTATAAAATATTTTGTTCATGGAGGTCGTAAGATTTGCTATCCGTAGGTGTTGCCGTCTGCAAACCCTGTTGCGGGATTCGCCAAATAGCTTATGATGGTGCCTGATGCCGTGGTTTACAGCGATCTTGCCAAATGGTGCAAGGCTTCGCTGCCATGGTTAAATATTGGCCAGCCGTCGCCTGTTAAAACGGCCTGAATATTGGTGATATGAGCCAGACGTTTGACTGACTGTACGGCTTGTTTGCGGTCGCTAAGTTTGGCGTCGGGCAATAAACAAAGTTCGCCGCCGACATGGCTGCGAATTAAATCGCCAGTGATTAAGGTGCTGTGCTCCAGCAACAAGGCCAGCTCGCCGGGGGTTTTGGAGCCGTTAAGCACATACGTCTGCAAGCCCGGAACGACTTCATCGCCATCATAAAGCCAACGGTCACAATACAAGGGAAATGAATCTTCTTCTGCGGCCGGTCCGTAAAGCATTGCACCCGTAGTATGGGCAACATGGCCTGCATCGCGGCAATGGTCGCTGTTAGTGACCACGATAAACCTGACGCCACCCAAGCGTTGCAAATGATGATGATCGTGCTCTGACATCGGCAGCGGGTCAATCAAGACATTGCCTTCGTCCCGCACCCAGAGCACACTATGAAAATCGATATTGCGCTCTTCATTAAAAACCGACCAGCCAAATAAATCTTTTCTATGTAATTGTTTCATGAGTTCTCCCTGAATAGCGTAATCAAAACCGTACAAACTACCGCTTGCTTATGTTGCTGTCATATTGGCTTCGGCGGCTGTCGGCATTTTTTAGGTACTCCTTACGCATAGCATCATCAACTTGCGCCCACTGCATAATTTCATAAAGCGAGCGGAAACAACCCAGACAAACATCGTCCGCGTTCAAACAGCAATTTCTGATACAGGGCGAACCCATCGGCCTGTTATCTGCAACCATGGGTAGCAACCGTAAAATTAAAGCATGGACAGAGCCGCACTATCTGTTCCGCGATGAACCGGACAATAGACCCGAAGAAAAAACGCCCGTTTCCGTGCCTTTTGTCTTGATTTGGAACAGGCCAACATGGCTGCGGATAGATAACTTACGCTGCCAGCAAGACATCCAGCTTTTTTTGCTGTTCCAGCGCGTGCAATTCGTCAAACCCACCGACATGGAAATCGCCGATATAGATCTGTGGCACGGTCCTGCGTTTGGTCTTACGCATCATGTCTTCCCTTAACTGAGCGTTGCCATCGACATTGATCTCGGTATAAGCCACCCCTTTTTTATCGAGCAAACGCTTGGCCATGATGCAGTAAGGGCAAATATGAGTGGTATAGATCAGTATCTCAGGCATGTGTCATCAATGTTTGTTAATATATAAGCTCATTCTATCGGTAAAGATATTGTTATTCAATGTCGATGGCTAGTGAGAGGGCTTTTCGGTTTTAATGGCGACGTTAAGAGCAGCATCCGGCGGACAGGCACAAGCTGTTTATGCCACCCAGGCGCGCTCTGCCCCTTTGGCAAAACAGAACGGACATCGCTACCGTCAACAGACGGAGCCATCCATAATAAGACTGGCCCTATGCCAACTAAAGTGACAGCCATAGCTTGAAAAATCCGGAATAAAACAGCGGCCTGGGCATCTTCAAAAACAGAATGATAGCCAATGTTTAACCACGGCGGCCCGACGAACACCGCTCGCTGCGGTTGAGTATCGAGCAATTAACCCTACATTTATGAGCAATAAAACATGCGTGATTTACCAGAACAACTAAAATACGCGGCATCCCATGAATGGGTACAACAGGAAGATAATAATATCCTGCGGGTGGGCATTACTGATTTTGCCCAACAAGCCTTGGGCGATTTGATGTATATCCAATTACCTGAATTAGGTCGCCAAGTCGCCGCACAGGAACAATGTGCCACCGTGGAGTCGGTTAAAACGGCATCAGATTTGTTTAGCCCCGTTTCGGGCACCATCATTGCCGTCAATGAAGCACTGATGGATCAGCCGGAACAAGTCAACGACACGCCTTACGAGTCCTGGCTGTTTTGCGTAAAAGCAGATGACCTGTCCGAACTTGATAGCTTAATGGATGCTGATGGCTATCTAGCCATGATCGGGCAATGACCGTCCCTGCCTCTATCCAGCGCGGCTGATAATAATCAACCGCATATTTTTACTTTTCTAGCGCAAACATTGTAAGCAAACATGGCCAATCAAAATGCAAAGGGGTTTAAACGCCTCATTAACGCTTGTTTTTTTTCCGCCGCCGGCTTTAAGGCAACTTGGGAACACGAAGAAGCATTCAGACAGGAAGTGATGCTATTTGTCATCAGTACACCCTTAGCCATCTGGCTAGGCGGCACGGCGATTGAAAAACTGCTGCTGATCGGCAGTATGGTGCTTGTCCTGCTAGTTGAATTATTAAACTCGGCCGTGGAAGCGGTCGTTGACAGAGTCGGTTTTGAACACCACGAATTATCAGGCCGGGCCAAAGATATAGGCTCTGCCGCCGTCATGATGTCCTTGGCTTGGGCGGCTATTACCTGGGCAACACTTTTACTTTAGGAATCTTTATAATGAGCGCTTTAATCTGCGGTTCGATGGCTTACGACACCATCATGGTCTTTCATGACAAATTCAAACATCATATCTTGCCGGAAAAAGTCCATATCCTGAACGTCTCCTTTTTGGTGCCCGTGCTGCGCCGTGAGTACGGCGGCTGTGCCGGCAACATCGCTTATAACCTGAATTTGCTCGGTGAAGAGCCGCTGATCATGGCTGTGGTAGGTCATGATTTCGAGCCTTATAGCCAATGGTTGAGCCAAAACAGCTTGTCCAGCGAATTCATCCACATTCTGGATAATCAGTACACGGGCCAGGCTTATATCACCACCGACCAGGACGGCAACCAAATCACCGCCTTCCATCCCGGCGCGATGAGTTTTTCAGAGGTCAACGCCATCCCTACCGATAGGGGCGACATCACCATAGGCATCGTATCGCCTGACGGCAAAGACGGCATGATCCAGCATGCCGGACAGTTTGCCGAACTGGGCATACCGTTTATTTTTGATCCTGGCCAAGGCATGCCGATGTTTAGCGGCGCCGAATTGCTCACGTTTATTGATCAGGCGACGTGGGTGACCTTAAACGACTATGAATCCGAACTCATGCAGGAGCGCACAGGACTATCGCTCGAACAAATAGCCGAGCGCGTCGGCGCATTAATCATTACGTTAGGCGCCCAAGGTTCCAAAATCTACACCCAAGGCCGGTGCATCTCGATTCCGGCAGCACTACCTAAAACAGTCAATGACCCCACCGGTTGTGGCGACGCTTACCGCGCAGGTTTATTATATGGTTTGATGAATGAATTCGATTGGGAAACTACCGGGCGCATCGCCTCGTTAATGGGCGCCATTAAAATCGAACACCACGGCACCCAGAACCATAGTTTTGACATCCCCACATTCAGGCAGCGCTACCACGAAAACTTTGGCAGCAGCTTTTAAGGGGGGTTATTTAGCCATGCTGAAAAATACCCAACAACTGCTGAATATTATGGCTAAGCTGCGCCACCCGGAAACCGGGTGTGCGTGGGATGTCAAACAGGACTTCGCCAGTTTGATACCGTATGTGATAGAAGAAGCCTATGAAGTCGTCGACGCCATTGAACGCAACGATGTCGATGACCTGCGCTCGGAACTGGGCGATTTATTGCTGCAAGTTGTTTTTCACGCCCAAATTGCCGAGGAACGCGGCTTGTTTACGTTTGAACAGGTTTCCTCAAGCATAAGCGACAAGTTGATCCGCAGGCATCCACATGTTTTTGCCGATGCCGTTTTTTACAGTGATGAGGAACGCCATCAAGCTTGGGAACAAGCCAAGGCCGAAGAACGCCTCGAAAAAAGCAAAGCACCGGCACAACACAGCGTCTTAGCTGGTGTCGCAAGCAGTCTCCCGGCACTGATGGAATGTGAAAAAATTCAGGATAGGGCTGCACAGCACGGCTTCGACTGGCCCGATGTGGAACCCGTATTTGCCAAGGTACTGGAAGAGCTGGACGAAATTAAGGAAGCCGTGGCGTCCGGCGATCAGGCGCATATTCAGGAAGAGGTCGGTGATTTATTGCTGGTTGCCGTCAACCTGGCCCGGCACTTAAAGGTCAATCCTGAAATCGCGCTGAAGCAAAGCACAAAAAAATTCTCCAAACGTTTTCATTATATCGAACGGCAGGTAGGTGCTTCCGGCAGGGCGCTTAAGGACTGCGAACTGATCGAACTCGACGCGTACTGGAATGAAGCAAAAATAGTGTTAAAAAACTCGGGATAACCATCGGTTCGCCAACAAGGCCATCAGATGCAAGGGATCGTGGTATCTGCTTGTTTATACTTTAACTATACGTTTAATAACCGCATTCTAGCTGACAACCATGAAAGAACGATTGAACAAAAGCTTTGCCACCAATGTTACCGCTGTTGTTATTATTGCTATCGGCACTATGTTCTCCGTGCCACTCATCAAATCCATAGGTTTTTTTGCATTATCCGGAGCAATGACAAACTGGCTGGCCATACACATGCTGTTTGAGAAAGTGCCTTATTTGTACGGCTCAGGCGTTATCCCCGAACGCTTTGAAGATTTTAAACAATCCATCAAGCAATTGATGATGGAACAGTTTTTCACCGAAAAAAACATCGGCCAGTTTATCGAAGATGAAGAGCGTGAAGGTGGCAAGCTGCTAAACCTTGAACCATTATTAAACGCCGTCAATTACGACAAAATTTATGAAGGCTTAGTCTCATCCATCATGGAATCGTCTTTCGGCGGCATGTTGCTGATGATGGGCGGTAACGAAGCGCTAACGCCATTAAAAGAGCCGTTTACCGAAAAAATGCGCGTAACCCTGGCTGAAATGGCGGACTCCGAGCCATTTAAAGATGCGTTGCAACAAGGGCTGGATGCCCATAAAATCAGCAGCGACATCGTCGGTAAAATTGAAACCGTCATCGACAAGCGGCTCAGCGAACTGACACCGCAACTGGTTAAGGAAATGGTGCAGGCGATTATCCACGAACATCTGGGCTGGCTGGTGGTTTGGGGGGGCATTTTCGGTGGATTGATGGGCGCATTGTTTGCGTTTGCATAATGGCGGTCATCAGCTTAGCATTTGAAGACTTTGGCGACCGGACCCTACCACCGCTGCTTATCCTGCACGGTTTTTTCGCGTCGTCGCGTAACTGGCGGCAAGTGGCGGAAAGGCTGGCAGACCATCACCATGTTTATGTGCCGGATCTGCGTAACCACGGCGCGTCACCGCATCATCCACTTATGGATTACCCGGCGATGGCGGCTGATTTATTGCTTTTTCTTGACCAGCAAGACTTGGCGACAGCCAGCTTGTTAGGGCACAGCATGGGCGGAAAACTGGCGATGTGGTTTGCCCTTAACCATCCTGACCGCATCAACAAGCTGATTATTGCCGATATTGCGCCAGTCACTTACCAGCATAGCTTTGACCCGCTAATTGCTGCGCTCAAAACCTTGCCGCTAACAACCATCAGCAACCGCAAACAGGCGGACAATCATCTTGCCGCTGCCATACCCGACTTAAGTTATCGCCAGTTCCTACTGCAAAATCTCATCCTTAAAAACGGCGCATACAGCTGGCGGATAGATCTGGATATTTTCCGGCAAACAGCACCGAATATTGTTGCCTTTCCAGACACCAAGCATTTAATGCCGTTTGACAAAGCCTCCCTGTTTGTCTCCGGTGCAGACTCCAGCTATGTCAACGCCGCAGATCTCCATGAGTTATTCCCCGACGCCACGTTGAGGTCCATTGCCGAAGCCGGGCACTGGCTGCATGTGCAACAGCCGACGGCATTTGTCGCGCAAGTGGAAAATTTTTTAGCGGTCATCTGAAGCGCTTTTGATTTGGATCAAATGCGCCCCAGCACTTCGTGCCACAATAACTAAACCCTAGCAAGGGTCATAAAGATTCTCTTTCCAGTCAGGTAAGAGAACAATTTAAACTTGGAGAGACACGCCTATGAAAACTGTTAGCTATTTATTTATACTAGCCATTGCCGCTGCAACCCTTACTGCTTGTGATTCAGGTAAAGGCCCTGATAAACCAGCAAGCGCATCTGCACAACCTGCAAAATAAACGCTGCTACGGCGGATTGAGTTGACGGAGGCGCAGTCCGTGCAGCCATCAACTCAACGGCTGTCCGAAATACAATCAGTCTGCGGGACAATATCGACAATTGCTTTTAATAAATCGAGATTGTTAATTTGCACCCCACGCTGCTTAACGGTGATAATGCCTTGCTTGCTGAGTTCAGCGAGTTGACGGCTAACCGTCTCGATTGTCAGGCCAAGAAAATTGGCAATATCTTGGCGACGCATGCTTAAATTAAAAACCGTGTTTGAAAAACCTAAAGCACCGTAACGTATTGACAGCATCAATATAAATGTCGCCATTTTTTCTTTCGCCGTACGATGCCCCAATAACACAATTTTGTCATGATCGGCAACAATTTCCTTGCTTAGCATACGCATCATTTGAATCTGTAGCCCTGGTATTTCGCTGCATAGCTCGTTAAGGCGAGATAAAGGCACATCACACACTGCCCCAGTTTCCAGCGCAACAGTAGAACACGTAAAGCGCCCGTGCTGTAAAGAATCCAGACCCATCAGCTCACCAGGCAAATAAAAGCCTATCGTTTGCTCAGACCCATCCGCATGGGCAATAAAGCTGCGGAATGAGCCCGATTTGACCGCATACAAACTTTGGCATTCATCACCTTGCAAGTACAAATATTCATCTGTTTTAAGCGGCCGCTTATTTTTTACAATACGGGCAAGCTGCTGTACTTCGTTGACATGTAGGCCATAAGGCAGGCATAAGTCGGCCAGCCTGCAATCAGGGCAAGACATCCCGGTTTTGGCAAATTCCATCACATCACTATCCTTGATATTATCGGTAGGCACTGATCAATTGATCAACAATACATTCATCAACAACATACCCATCAGCGAGCCTAGCCATCATGCCCGACAACAAATCTGCCCCTTTTCTCAACGCCACGCAGACATGGCTAAAAACCGTCGTAATCGAACACAGTATCTGTCCATTTGCAAAACGTGAGCTTGACTGCGGAAGCATCCGCTTTACTGTCAACCATAACACCGATACTGAAAGCTGTCTGCTTGATTTAATTGACGAGTGCGGCTTATTGGATGCTGATGAGCGCATAGAAACCACGTTACTCATCTATGCCAAAGCTTTTGCAGACTTTGACAGCTATCTGGATTTCCTTGAAATTGCCGAAGCGTTAATGCTGGAACAGGGCTATGAGGGCATATACCAATTGGCCAGCTTTCATCCTCACTACTGTTTTGATGGTGCACGGCCTGATGATGCCGCCAATTACACCAACCGCTCCCCTTACCCTATGCTGCATCTGTTACGGGAAGCTAGCCTAGAACTGGCTATAGACAGCTACCCGCAACCTGAAGCCATTCCGCAACGCAATATTGAACTGACGCGTAGCCTAGGCCTTACAACAATGCAGGCTTTACTGAAAGCATGTTATATACTGGACAAATAACCGTACAGCAGGGTCACCACGCGTTTCGCCAAATTCGGCAGCCCGCTCCATCCGGGAATCATCGCCATCATAACGCTCGGAACACCATAGCTTAGTCTTCAGTCGGCATTGTTTCGATATCGGCAAGCTCCCCAACTGCGGCTTCTTCAACAGGCGCTGCATCGGCCGCGACAACTGGGCTTTCCGTCTTTTTACCCAAGGCCTCAACAAAATCAACAAACCATTGCTGTCCTTTGACAAGGTCCAAATCAGGATCGCCCATGATGTCATCAAACTCTGGCAAACTGCCGTTATCCCGGGAATTTTCCAAGGCTGTCAAACAAGCATCCTGGTCACCGCGCAAGGCATAAATACAGGCCAAATTATATGAAGCCGTGCCCTTGTGGATGGCATTGGCGGTTTCGAACTGTTTTTTAGCCAGATGGTATAATTCATCATCGGGCTCCACTTGAGTAAGCCGGGCTAAGTCCATGTAGGCAACGCCGCCATTAATCGCTGCGGCTAAATAGTTGGGGTTGATCAGCATGCAGAATGCGAACTTATTGACGGCATCCTGGTAAATTTTTGCAGCTTCAAAACCGGCTTTGGTTTTCGCTTGGTGCAATAATGCAAATCCCCAGTTATAAAGCGCATCAGCCCGCAACGGATCATCAAGCAACAATTCTGCATAGCCTTGATAAGCGCCTTTAAACAAGTGGTCGGCGGCTGTGCCTTCGCTTTTGCGCGCCTGTGCGGTTTGCTTAATAGTTGCGGTAAGTTTGTTGCGTTTTGTGAACGATGATAACAGTGACATAGTTCCTCCTCGTTAAATTATTATAATTAAATAGCGTCCTAGCTAATCATTATAGAATAACAAGCCATTTTCTAACGACAACATATTTAAACCTTCAATGACAGCCGGCATAATAGATAGTAAGCAAAAAATAAACTGGGAAACATCACAGATTCCGTGGCGGGAACTACTGCGTTTCTTTGCCAGCGGCTCCACCATATTTGTCGCCGCCGATCTCGATTTGGTCGATGTCGCCTACCAATTTTCCATAGACAATCGGCATCAGGTTGCGCTGTGGCTGGAAAACAATCAATTGTTCGCCGTGTCCGACCAGCAAGCCCTCAACTGGCTGGAAACCGATGCCTATGTATGGGCGGTCGTTGTTAAGCCGTGGATACTGGTGCAGGAATAACTACCGTTTGCCCCGGCGCTGTTCGCGTTGCGGCTTGCGTTGTTCGCCCTGCCCTGCCTTGACTTTCCGGGGTTCCGTTTTTTTACTGTGCCGAAAATCTTTTTTCCCGGTCGTTTTGTTGGGCGCATGCTTTTTAGGCTGGTCCATCACTTTTAACGACACGGGTTCATAACCGGTATCGGCGACACGCGGGATTTGCCGTTTCAAAAACTTTTCAATGTCTGCCAACATATACGCGTCTTCAGGAGACACCAGCGATAACGCGATTCCTGAAGAACCAGCGCGTCCGGTGCGGCCTATACGGTGAACATAATCTTCCGGCACTTGCGGCAAATCGAAGTTGACCACATGCGGCAAGTCATCGATATCCAAGCCACGCGCCGCAATATCCGTGGCGACCAACACCGCCACCTTGCCATTTTTAAAAGACTCTAGCGCCTTATTACGCGCGCCCTGGGTTTTGTCGCCATGTAAGGCCGCCGTACGGATGCCATCGCTAATCAACTGTTTTTCCAGGCGATCTGCGCCATGTCGGGTACGTACAAAGACCAGCACCTGTTTCCAGTTGTTGCTGCCTATCAAATAAGACAGTAGTTCACGCTTGTATTCCCGGCCAATACCGTAAATCTGTTCGGTAACATTGTCTGCCGTGGCGTTCTGCTTGGCGACATTCACTTCCACCGGCTGGTTAAGCAATTGCGCCGCCAGTGCCTTTACCGCATCCGCTACCGTCGCAGAAAACAGCAGGCTTTGCCGTTGTTTCGGAAGCAACGCCATGATGCGCCGGATATCGGGCAAAAAGCCCATATCAAGCATGCGGTCCGCCTCATCCAGCACTAATATATCTACCGAAGACAAATTGATATTCCTTTGTTGTACATGGTCAATCAAACGCCCCGGCGTTGCCACCACAATATCGCAACCCCGGCGCAGATTGCGGGTCTGCATACCTATACTGGCACCGCCGACAACCGCTTCCGCGTGTAGGGGAAGATATTTGCCGTAGGTTTTGACACTTTCATACACTTGCATCGTCAATTCACGGGTTGGCGTTAAAATTAACGCCCTGATCCTGCGCGGTTTTTGATGCAAATCGATATTTTCAGCTAGTCGCTGCAAGAGCGGCAAGGTAAAACTGGCCGTTTTACCGGTTCCGGTTTGCGCCCCGGCCAGAATATCCTTGCCGTCGAGAATCAACGGTATGGTTTTTTGCTGTACCGGAGTTGGTGTGGTGTAACCTTGTTCGGCTACGGCGTTAAGAAGTGCTTCGGTTAAACCGAGTTGCTTAAAAGACATCAAAAACCTCTGGAAAATAATGCACACCAGTGCAGGTGTGCCAGCTAACTGGTGATGGACGGCGTTATGTTCGGCACCCGCAGGCCTCAAATCCGCTAACAAAAAAATCTTTGTTTGGGTCCGAAGGGGAAAAGGGTGGTCTGGCAGTCGGCCTAGCTGAAAAAAAACTAATGGCTTGGCCTTAAGTCATCGGCACAGCGGCGCGTCTGCCCCGAACGCTTGTTAAATTTACAAAACCCCGTTTTCCAATTCGTTTAGATAAATAAATTCAGGCGCTTTTACGCCTGCTTTGTTTCTGATCTCCACCAATTCAGGAGACTCAAAAAATGTTCTGGCATGATCTAAAGACGACCATCTTGAAAAATGCACAATGTTATGTGCATCGTGCTCATATTTTAATAGCTGGTAACTGATTTCCCCGGCGTCTTTTCTGATATTGGCAGCTTCATCGAATATTATTTTCCACGCGTGATAATCTGCCACCTCATGGATAATCAGAACATATGGCATAACCGCCCTAGCCTCCCGTCATATTCATATAGCGTAAGATGACCGGTTGCTCATGAATGTTAAATTCATGCTTTTCCGGCTTAATCAGCATGGCATCAACAATGGCCTGCCTTAACAGCGCCATATTGCCGGGATTGGCCCTAAGTTGCTGTTTTAAATCAACTGAATGTTCATTACCGAGGCAAAGCAGCAAACGCCCTTCAACTGTCAGGCGCACACGGTTACAGCTGCTGCAAAAGTTTTCGCTGTGCGGAGAAATAAAACCGATCCGGGTTTGTGTGCCGGCAACATGAAAATAATTGGATGGTCCACCGGTTTTTTCAAGGCTTTGGATCAGTGTAAAATGAGGGTATAAATCGGCCTTGATCAAATCACTGGCATAATAGGCTTCAGAGCGGTCGTGCTGGCTCACCACGCCTAACGGCATTTCCTCGATAAAACTGATGTCAATGCCGTTATCAATGGCAAACTGCACCAGGTCGGTGACTTCGAGATGGTTTCGGTTTTTAAGGATAACGGCGTTGATTTTTATGCGCTTGAAACCAACCGATTTTGCCGCATGAATACCTCTGATGACCTGATGCAAATCGCCAGTTCGGGTGATCACCTTAAACTTGTCGGCATCCAGCGTATCCAGACTGATATTGATGCGCTTTACGCCAGCCTCTTTCAGCCCGGCCGCCATGTTTTCCAGCTGAGAGCCATTCGTGGTCAGCACTAGCTCATCAAGGCCGGCAAGCTGGCCTATGTTTTGCAATAAGGCTAACACGCCTTTCCTAACCAAGGGTTCGCCACCGGTAATCCTGATTTTTTTTACGCCTAACTCAACAAACACCTGAGCCAAGGTATAAATCTCTTCCAGCGACAATACCTGTGCACGGGGTAGAAACACCATATCCTCCGCCATGCAATACACGCAACGGAAATCACAACGGTCAGTGATGGAAATTCTTAAATAGTCAACCGTTCTACCGAAACGGTCAATTAATTGGGCAGGTTGGGAAGGCTCAGTCATAAAACAGTCATAAATGCGGGTACTCATAGTAACACAGTATGAACAGCACAACAGCAAGCAGTTCCTGTCACCAAGCAACATAGCCCCCTATTAGTATCGGAAAATACAGTTGGCAACCCCGTCCTTTCATTAACTGGTAACAAAATTGACATCAACCCGACGTAAAAGGACCGTAAAGTGAGGGGGTGAACCCGTTTCACCGCTAAGAAGACTTTATCAACTTATTTTTTGGAGATTACCATGCGATTGATTAGAACCCTGCTGGCCGTTGCCGCGCTAACTGCGGCGCTGTCGCCTTTGGCTGCCCATGCCAATGAAAATGTACAGTTAGGCCCAAGACCTTTTTTCCTGGTTGATGATATGGAAAAGAGCCCGCTGAAAACAAAACTTAAACAGTGTGAGAAAGGCCCTTTCTATAAAACAGATTTTTCGATTGGGCACCGCGGCGCGGCCTTGCAATTTCCTGAACACACCGAGCAATCTTATAAGGCCGCTGCCAAAATGGGCGCAGGCATAGTTGAATGCGACGTGACGTTCACAAAAGATAAAGAATTGGTATGCCGCCACTCCCAATGTGATTTACATACAACAACGGATATTCTAGCCACAGATTTGGCCGCAAAATGCTCGGTACAGCCTGATTTCACGAGCGCCACACCATTCGCCAAAGTTCAATGCTGCACTAGCGACATCACCTTGGCTGAGTTCAAAACACTGAAAGGCAAAATGGATGCAGGCAATGCCAAAGCAACAACTGTTGCTGAATACATGAATGCAACCCCCAGCTTCCGTACCGACACCTATTCTGGAAACGGCAAGTTGATGACGCATAAAGAAAGCATAGAGCTGTTCAAAAAACTGGGTGTAAAAATGACGCCTGAGTTAAAGTCGCCTAGCGTGGCAATGCCATTCGACGGCTTCACACAAGAAGCTTATGCCCAAAAAATGATTAATGAGTACAAAGAAGCCGGTGTTAACCCTAGACGCGTTTTCCCACAATCTTTTAACCTGGAAGACGTGCGTTATTGGATTGCCAATGAACCCGCTTTCGGTAAGCAAGCCGTTTATCTTGAAACCCTCGATGTACCCGAACAAGTTCCTGCTGCAATTGCCAAATTGCCGTCATTGGCGGCTGAAGGCGTAAAAATTGTCGCGCCTGCTATGTGGGTACTGGTTACACTCGATGCAAATAACAAAATCGTACCCTCCGAATACGCCATAGCGGCCAAAGCCGCCGGACTAAAAATCATTACCTGGACGCTGGAACGCTCTGGGCTTTTGAAAGACGGCGGCGGCTATTACTACCAATCGGTTACTGACGGTATTAAAACCGACGGCGATACGATGGTAATGCTGGACGTACTTGCGAAAGACGTAGGCGTTATGGGCATTTTCTCTGACTGGGCCGCTACAGTCACTTATTATGCAAACTGCATGAACTTGAAATAAGCCTAACTGGACGGGTGGGCAGCAGCTATTGCGCCCACTCGTTTATCCCAACCGGCTCCCGACCTAATAATCAATCACCTACGAGCTTACCCACAACCCTGTGGATAACTTTGTGCATAAACCTGGGATAACCGCGTTAAACCTTGATCCATCCCACCTTTTGTCAACTTGTCGCATATTTATACAATACCAATTATTCATTTTTAATCAATTAGTTATAAATACACATCAGTTACTTGCAGACGTGTTCCCCATTAGGTTAACTGATTGACCCGATAATAATATTCTGTGTATAAACCAACAGCGTATCAAGACACGATACGGGTAGTGCCCCCCTTTCGGGTATTAAAGGCCTCACATTAGCGGAAGTATCTGATCCAAAATTTTACCGTTAGTCACTAAAATCTGTTTTGGGAAAATACCTTTATTACCTTGAAAATCGGTCACTGTCGCCCCCGCTTCCTGGGCAATCAGGGCACCGGCAGCGACATCATAAAGGTTTAATTCCTGCTCCCAAAACGCATCGACCTGGCCGTCAGCCACCAGGCACAAATCCATAGCCGCCGAACCAAAACGACGCTGCCCTGTTGTGCTTTGTGCAATCCTGGCAAACCGGTCCAGGTTATTATCGGGCAAATAAGAGCGCAAACAGGCAAAGCCGGTAGCTACCATGGCATCGGCCAAATGACTTTCAGACGATACGCTAATGGGCGACCCGTTTTTCCAGGCACCCTTACCCTTTACCGCCGTATAGTAATCACCCAAGGCTGGCGCAAAAACGGCACCGATGATCAATTCCTGATCGATTTCCAGAGCGACACTGATAGACCAGAAATACTGGCCTCTGGAAAAAGAGTGCGTGCCATCAATCGGATCAACTACCCAACGCGCAGACTGGTCGGCTGATTGTCCGCTTTCTTCTCCCCAAAAACCGTATTCGGGGTATTTTTGGGTCAGCTCTGCTTTTAAAAAAGCCTCAACCGCAACGTCGGCATCGGTGACAAAATCGCGGGGACTTTTTTTATTGACCGCAAGGTTTTTTAAATCGTTAAAATGCGCTAAGGCAATCGCCCCTGCTGCACGAACGACGGTTTCAAGATCATGGACGGAAATTAACATCTGTATGCCCTAAATAAAAGTGATAAGCGCCAACATATACCTTCAGTTTATATTGGTTAAAACAGCAGCGCGTCCATCAAGCAAAAAAAGCCTCTATCCATGTGCAGCGGGCTTATTGCATCAAAGCACCCGCTTTTACAGGTATTGGGTTGAACTGATAATTCTTTTTCAGGCAATGATCCAACCATTTTTGCAAAAAATAATTTAAGCGCCATTTGTAATTCATGATCTCACGGCTTAATCCGGGATCCTGAAAAACCCGCGAAACACTCAGCCTGGCGTGATCGCTTAACACCTCGGCAAGTTGTGCGTCCAGATAAATACGGATAACGACGGCGGGCTCCAACAACCCGCCCAGATTTTTATTAAAACAATGGCTGAGCTCCACCGTCATCGTATACGGCGTTTGCTCAATGACTTTAAGATGCAAGGTAGTATGCTGCGCGGCCAGTCCGACAGCCGTTTCTTGAATATCCAGCAAATCTGGTATTAACTTAAACAACTTCTGGTAATTAGATTCGCAAATTTGTTCCAGACAAAATGATTTGTTAACCGGGTTAATGAAGCTCATGGCTGTAACTGTCAATCTTCCCGATAGCAGGCATAAGCGCTGGCAGTCTCCCAAAGCGCAACCTGAACCACATTAAACCCCGATTGCTGCAAATGCCGATATAGCATTTTGCTTAACACTTCTGCGGTAGGATGCTCGTCCAGCGCCAGGAAACGCTCTTTGCCTGCAATCAGCATAGGAATGATAGGGTCATCTTTATGTAACAGGAAATTATGGTCCAGATGCTGATCAACATACGCTTCAACGCAATCCCTAATATCGGCAAAATCACAGACCATACCTTGACCGTTAAGCTCACCGCTCTCTATAGAAATTGATGCTTTGACGCTATGCCCATGCAAATGGCGGCATTTTCCAGCATGATTCATTAATCGATGCCCATAACAAAAATACACTTCTTTGGTAATTGTAAACATAATGGGAATTCCGGCGTCGGGCAATGGCTAACAGCCGCGCAGTGTACTATAAAAATATCGGGATATAGCCTACGATTTATAATTAAGTCGATAAATTCTGGAATTTATTTAGAATAAATAAGCGAATTTCTATAAAATCTTACGTTTACCCTTAATTCCTCATATCACATTCATGGATTTAAAATTTCTTGATTTCGAACAACCTATCGCTGAACTAGAAGCGAAAATAAAAGAACTCCGCAATGTGGAGTTTGATAATAACATTAATATTTCCGATGCCATCAAGCAACTGGAAGACAGAAGCCGTACGCTGACCGAAACCATTTTTTCCGAGCTTACCGATTGGCAGATCTCGCAATTATCAAGGCATCCAGGCCGACCTTACACCTTAGACTATATCGAACTGATGTTCACCGACTTCCATGAACTGCATGGAGACCGGGCTTATGCCGACGATCCGGCTATTGTCTGTGGCCTGGCCCGTCTTAACGGGCAACCCGTGATGGTCATTGGCCATCAAAAAGGCCGTGACACCAAGGAAAAGATTTACCGTAATTTTGGCATGCCTCGTCCCGAAGGCTATCGTAAGGCATTGCGGGCTATGAAAATGGCAGAACGCTTTAACTTGCCTGTGCTGTGCCTGATTGACACTCCGGGCGCCTATCCCGGCATTGGCGCAGAAGAACGAGGGCAAAGTGAAGCCATCGCCAGAAATCTGTTTGAAATGGCCCAATTAAAAACCCCGATTATCTGCACTATTATTGGCGAGGGTGGCTCAGGCGGCGCACTGGCAATCGGCGTGGGGGACCGCTTAATCATGCTGGAATACAGCACTTATTCCGTTATTTCACCGGAGGGCTGCGCGTCGATTCTATGGAAAAGCGCGGACAAATCACAGTTGGCGGCTGAAGCCATGGGCATTACATCTGACCGTATCCGCGAACAAGGCTTCCTTGATGAAGTCGTCAGGGAACCCTTAGGTGGCGGACACAGAGACTTTAAAAGCATTGCCGTTAATTTAAAAGCCGCATTAATGCGCCATCTCGAAGAACTGAAACAACAGCCAATAGATGACATATTGGAAAGCCGCTACAAACGGATTATGAACTTTGGCATTTTTACCGAATAAACCGGATATCAGTCCAGCGCGACCTATATGCTAACCCACTCGCTATAGGCTCGCCAACCGGCAATAACCGACAACACCAGAAAAATCACGCCGCTAACCCTATGCAGCAGTATTAGCGGCACTTTCTTCAATAATGTGCGCCCTGCCAGTATCCCTAGCGCCGAGGTTGTCGCCAATGCCACTGTGGCTCCCAGCCACACGGCGACCGGCACTGACGCGCTGCTTAGCGCAACAACAGCAAGCTGGGTTTTATCACCGAATTCAGCGACAGTAATCAACAAAAACGTGGTAAAAAAAATACCATGGCCGCTTTTTTCCTTAACCTCGCCGTCGTCGTCTTCCGCTTTTGCACGTAAGGACTGGATGCCAAACGTAGCGAACAAAAAAGCAACAGTTAACGCTACCACCCAGCCAGGCAGCCAACTGGCAATGGCCGCGCCAAAAATGACGGCCAAGGTATTTAGCAACGCAAACGCCGCAGTAGCGCCTAACATCACCGGCATCGCCCTATGCCGGGATGCCAGCGTCATGCAGACCAACTGGCTTTTATCCCCCATTTCCGCCGCCACAATCAGCGCAAAGCTGGTTGCCGCCGTCGCCGACAATTCGGGCAAATCATGTGTGTCAAGCAACAACAGAACATGTTGCAACGCATCCGATAGGCTGGGCGCAAAGTTGACCATGCCCCACAGTGTGGACAAGCCTTCAAACTGCGTTAATAAGTAATCCATTTGAACCCTGAAAAATAATCGGTCAAAAAGCCGGGCATCAATCCTTAAGTAACAAAGGCAGGAACCAAGCAAGACCTCCGTTAAGCCTAAGCTACCCAGAGGAGCCTCAACCCAGCATATTGTCCAATACCATCATAATAATAAAGCCCACCATTAAAGCAAATGTCGCATAACGCGAACGGCCATTGGCATGCGTTTCAGGGATAATTTCTTCGCTGATAACAAACAGCATAGCACCGGCCGCAAAACCCATTGCAACCGGCAAAATAGGCTGGAAAACAGTAACCATTGTGATGCCCAGCAAACCGCCTACAGGTTCCACCAAGCCGGTCACCGCAGCAATACCGACTGCCTTCCACTTGTTATAGCCCAAACCCACTAAGGGCAAAGCCACCGCTAGGCCCTCCGGGATATTCTGCAACGCAATGGCAATCGCCAGGACCAGCCCATTTTTCATATCCCCAGTGCCAAAACTCACACCCACGGACATGCCTTCAGGAAAATTATGAATCGTGATAGCTATAATAAACAACCATACTTTCTTCAATGAGTTCAACTGCTGGTCTGAAGTGCTGTCGAAATGTATATGGGGTAACTGGCTATCGGCATAATGCAAAAACAAGGCTCCTACTAACATCCCGATGGCCACAATATAAATGCCATTTCCCGGCCAAATCAGGTTGCCATAAGCGATACCAGGAACTAATAGCGAAAATGCCGTCGCCGCAAGCATAACCCCAGCCGCCGCACCCAGCATACTATTGAACAGATTATTGGATATTTTTTTAAAAAACAGTGCAGGCAGGGCGCCAACACCGGTCGCTAAACCGGCCAGTATGCTGGCAACAAAACCAATAACCACAATCTTGCCAAACACCAGATATAAAACGCCAAACACCAGTATTTGTGACAACAAAAACAACCCCGACAGGATTGCCCAGCGCTTGAAAAACGGCATTGCCAGCAATTGTTGATAAAACCTTCCTGTGGTTACTCTCACAAGCTGATTTTCAAGATAGCGTTGTAAAGCTGTTAAAGTGTCGATTACTAATGTCATAAAGTTGCCTATATCAGTTTGGGCCAGCATGTGCACGGTATTATATCTAAATACCAGTCTTTAATACGGTTATTAAACTATCGGCTTGCACGTTCGTGCTGCTATGAGGCACGATTGCGGAAAACATGATGGCAGACACGGTTACCATACCATTTATAGAGGAAATGCTTTATACTTCACCAGAGGTGCCGGTGTAGCTCAGTCGGTAGAGCAACACATTCGTAATGTGTGGGTCAACGGTTCGATTCCGTTCATCGGCTCCATTAAATCAAATACTTATCTGTTTTTGTTAAGCGTTTAATTTCAAATGTAGTAAATTTGTCTCAAGAATCTTTGAATTCCCTGAATAATCTTCAAGATGTTTGCTCGATAAATGGGCATATCTGAGCACCAACTCAGGTCTGCCCATCCACCCAATTCCCTTAATACATTTAAAGGTGTGCCGTTTTGAATATGACGGCTTGCCCAAGTATGCCTTAAATCATGCCACCTGAAGTTTTTAATGCCTGCCCGTATTAACGCTTTTCGCCAAGCATGGTTATTTGCCCGCGTGACCGGTTCACCTTTGTAAGTAAAAACATAGGTGTCGTGTTTACCAATCTGGTAACGAATCACCGCCAAAGCATGATGTGGCTACACTAAACCGGACACACGAATTAAAATATCCTAAAAAGAGTGTGAGCCAAAATGAGCCAAGAAAAACCTAAAACGTACACAGCAGAATTTAAAGCGTCATCGGTCAAGCTAGCCAATGAGTCCGATCAAC
>JAURZI010000036.1 GCA_030653435.1 Methylovulum sp. | reverse complement strand
CTGTTTTTTGCGGTTGTCTTTGCCGCCGCCGCGCACATAATTTCTAAAATAGTCTTCCGCTTTGCTAGCCAAGGTAAGCATTCGATATTCCTACCCGGTTATGTCCGAGTTCAATGGATATTTGTAGGCGGGCATCATGGTCTATCCCTTTCGCCTCGCCCCCGCTGATTTTTAGATACCTGGCAAGGCGCAAAATACGTTCTTTCCTAGGCCATCCGGCATGAATGGGGGAAGGTGCGCCAGTGATTTCAGTGTAACGCTCTTGGGCATAAGCGTGGCGTTCAGGGTGGAAGGAAATTCCGGCAAGACGGGATTGCTCGTAACATTCCGTACGGAATTCACCATAGCCTTTATGTTTGGGGATCATGGAACGGCCGTCCTGTAGGGACATAGCCTGTTCCAACGCGGTAATGCCGCACGGACGGCAGGGGATGATCCGACATTTTCCGCCTTTGGTGCCGGCCTTTAAAGTGATACGCCCGTATTTTTTGGCTTCCTTCAATGCCAGTTTTGCATTCAGCAGACAGGACTCTTTAAAGCGCAGACCGAATGCCCGTTGTAATTCGAGCAAACAAGCGATCCGTTCACCGACGACGCGCTGTGCGGTTTGGTGGGTCGCCTCGGCCATCGCTTTGCTTTCCGTCGGGATATACACCCGCTTGTCGATGCCGCAATCTTTACCAGGTTGTACCGATCGCCATTGCCCATCAGTCGCCAAGCGCATCACTGTGTTCACGGCGGACACATAGTTTTTGGGTGCCGACGAAGAACTGCGCTCGCCAGCCTCCAATTCGCGTTGAAGCTGTTGTCCGTATTCGACAACCCGTTCAAAAGTGACGTTTTCCATTTTCTTCACGCCTTTTTCTGCCGCCCATTTGCAGAAATAACCCCAACGTTGCCCGAGGTTGTATTTGGACTGGTAGCCGCCGTGGAACTTGCCGTTGACCACCAGCCTGCCCGCGACCGCCATGTCCCGCGAACCGATGCCGTAATTCCTAGACATGGGCATGCTTAATTAGAATTTGACCGCCGGAACAGTTAAAGCGAAGCCGCCTGACAGTTTGTTGGATGCCAATAAATTTCATAACGGAAACGGGCCGTAAAAACAGCGTCTGTGTTAAATCCATAAAGGTGTCTTTCTGTTGGCAATAAATAGAAGTGCCCCTATCATTTCTGTATCAATACAGGTAATGGCTTAATCAGTTTGCTCGTCAGCCCCACTCCGAAACGGTTGGAAAATAACCGTTATGGGGTGGAGCCGTGGGTTGTCCTAAGTTTTTTTACATCACGAGCAGGGTTCCCTACGGCTCTAAATCCCTCTTTCTACGCGGACACGTTCTCGCGATGGTAAGCGCAGGTGCACAGGACAAAACTCCCGACAAATTGCGTGGAAAGGCAGTGGATTTGCACCATTTCTTACTCGCGGCGCGAGGCGAGAATAATGAAGTTTCCCATCTGTCCGGCGTGTGTCAGTCATGCCCGGTGTCCGGTTAGGACACGGGTTTTACCGTTTTCACGACAGGAATTCATAAAAAGACCCGTTATGCCCCAAGTGCAGGCGGCCTAAGTGTCCGGTAATTAAGGCGTACAGCCCTAATATTTGAAACGTCTCTGTTTAAAGGCGGGTAACCTGTTAAAAGAATCGGGTGATGGGTGATTCGAAATGGACACGGAGTGCATGCGATTTCGATGTGAATAGTGAAGGGTAAACGGATGTTTAACGCCTAGGTGACTAAATTTCTTGGGGGCGAACCCGTTATCAAAACAAACGGCAACCGCGTTTGGGTTGCGGATAGATAAACGTTGAAACCTCGGTTTCAGACGTAGTTAGGAAAGCCTGGCAAGGCAGGCTATGGATGTAGAGTGGAAGGTATAAACGGCAGGCCATCAAATCCAGCAGTTTAATCATGGCACACGCAGTGTCCGCGGCTTAGTCATCATTATTTATCAGGTTCAAAAACTCCCCCGGCGGCTTCATGCCGTCCTCAGACTGATAGCCAGGTGCGATGATTCCTTATTTAAAGTGCTGAACTGGCACTGCGAACGAGATCTCCCTGATCTTGTTTTAAGCGGGACAAATTTTCCCGATTCTGGCACAGGTTGTCAACCGCCGGTATTTAAACGGCGGGGCGGGTTGAGTTATGCCTGTTTTAGGGTGTTTTTCGACCCGATGTGATGCTTGAAATCTGGATAAACTAATCAAGGTGCGGGATAAACAGGATTCGTTGAAGTGCCACTGGCCTCCATAGAGGCTCACTGAGTTTCACAGAGCTTCTGTGGCATTTAACATCGATCAGGGCAGGCTGTCGGCTAAACGCTGTAGAGTTTCTGAGGATTTCAGTGGGCCTTTGTGAGCTTCAAAAGCGTTTTTGCAGAAACAGACAGGCGTTCTGTGATGACCTGTGAAGCACTTAGACGCCCAGTGGCGCATTGCTGTCTTTGTTTGCGTAGCTGAGGCGTATTTTTCTTGTTAAGGGAGTGATTAATGATTGTTCGGGCGATTGACGTGGGCTATGGAAACACTAAATTTTGTTATGGCAAGCAGGAAAACGGGGCTATCCGTTGCAGTCATTTCCCCTCTGTCGCCACGCAATTACTAAAAAGCGAGATTGGGGCAGGGGTGATGGCAAAAAGGGACACGGTTGAAGTGCTCAGTTCCGACGGGACGCTTTATATTGTCGGTGTGGACGCCATCGACACGCTGTCCGGGCAGGACGACGCCGGCAGGATTCTGGGGAGTGATTATATTAACACCCCACAACATCTTGCCTTTTTTAGGGGCGCATTGCATTACCTGGACGAGCCAGACATCGATTTATTGGTCACCGGTTTACCGGTTGATTATTTTTCCGGATACAAAGACCGCATGGCGGCAACCCTCAAGGGGCTGCATGTGTTCCCCGATAACAGAGCCGTTAATGTTAAAGAGGCGTGGGTCGTGCCCCAGCCTGTCGGCGGTTTTATTGACTAAAAGAAATATGCGACTCTTTTTGCTTTATTAATGAAGTCAGCGTATAGGCGATCTAAATTTTCCGCCAACGTATAGGCATTATCATCAACGTCACATAATAGCCTCTCGAACGGTTCATCTCCTATAATTTGAATTGCCTCATCCAAGAATTCCCGCCCATCTTTTATATTACCCCAAGCAGAATCTGAATCTATCAAGCCAGCTATGTAAACCTCAAATTCACTAGGATCACTTGTTTCTTTTTCGTCGCTTGGGAAATAAGGTTTCATATTTTCAGGTATGCTTTCATAAGATCTAATCTTACGATCAGCTAAATTTCTTTCGATCTTGGTGATTTTAAATGAATCCTCGTCATAAGGTTCCTCATCTTCAGTGAGCAAACCCAAGTTAACGTAATCGTTGTAAATCTCTTCAATTACAGAAGCTATACTTTCTAAGAGATCTGAAAGAAAAATATCATTTAAGCCTTTTATACCAGCAAATAAACTCTCAATCAGTTCATAACTATTCGTATATTCATCAATACAAGAAAGGCATTCCTGCATTTCCAGGTTAACTTTGTGAAATCCCATAAATTTATCTAAGTTTGTTTTTATTAATCAAGCATAATCTAGGATGCGGAGTATACAGCAACAGCGCTATTCACTTATTTTGCATATTGGCAATAAACAGTCATTTTGCAGCGTACAATTGGACGGCAATAGTTGTACTCATACGCATGGAATCAGTGCTTAAAGGGTGGCAGGCTATATCGAACAGTCATTCGCTTCGTCTAATTTATTAAACCCTACTTTGTTCATTTAATCATTTCAACCAGATTAATAGCCTGTGCCATCACCTGCACACCATGAGGGCTTTTGCCTGTTTCAAACACTGTTTGCCAAAAGCTATTATTCTGCTTGCCACCAAAAACAGTTTCTGAAAGCTCCTTGTTGGCCCATAAAGGAAGCGTAGAAAGATTACGCACAAAGTGCCGAATGTTCTCCCACAACTGTTCTGGAAATTGATATTGAAACAACTTTTCTTCTTGAATGGGCTTTCCAGTGTTGATAAAGTAAAACTTGGCTATTTGCTGAATGTATCTTAGCCAGTTATACAACACTTCTTCCTTGCTCATGCGATAAGCACGTAAGTGGTCTAGCGCAAAGTTATCACCTTTTTGAAGACGACTTTCAATTTTATCGGTGCCAATGTCTGGATCAAATTTGTCTATATAGATTTCCTCTGCAACCAAGTTCATCAGTTTGATGATTTGTAACATTTCCAACTCACGTGGATTATTTCCGTTCTCCATTCCGTAATTTAGCGGTGTAGTTAATACTTCTTGATGCACGAAGAAAGAATAGAATGTCTTATCGATAGAGCTATAAGACAATGGGCGTTCTTTTCCACGCCCACCATAATCGATAAAATCACGCAGTTTGTTTTCAGGTGAGGAAGTCACTCCATCTCGCACAGCGTCAAGGATGTAACGTTTCATTTCGCGTGACTGTCCCTTAAAGTAAGTCACAAGATCGCGTTCACTAAAACCAAAATCATCTTCTTTACGACCCGTTTCTGTGCGATAACGTTCGACGCGATTCCAATAAAGCGTGCTACCTAAATGGCGTTGCACCGACTTATCAAATGCAACCTGCTTCAGCGTAGTACCCGCATTAGTATTAGTAGTGATCAAGGTGTCAGGGTTTGGATCAATGAACACTCGTACTGGCAGAGCCGTAGCACCCAACATGATTTGTGCCGCTGCTTTGTGCTGACCATCGAATACGTGAATTGCACACTTGCTTTCTGGCGATGACAACCATGCTAAAGGAACATGTAATTGAGGGCGTTTCAGATAAAACTCATCAACCAGTTTGCTGATATTGGAGCCAATAGCACGCGGATTTATCCGATCATCATGAGCTAAATACTGAATAGGCAACTTAGCAAAGAAATAACGAAACCCACTTAACTCATCGGTGTAAACAGGAACGCAATGGATATTTTCATCGCCTATCGCACTCAAGCTATAGCTTAGACGTTCACCATCCAACTTAAAAACCAGTTGAGCATTACCACCACCCGCTTGCTTAAGAATATCACCCAGGTTAGGACTACGATTTTCCACTTCCAAGCATTCTTTGAGCGCGGAAAAACGCTGTAATACCCTAGCCACCTCAAGATTCGATGCTTGCTTAGAACGATTACAACTAGCATGGGTTAATGCAAAATTGCAGGGATCATCCTTGCCACCATTTTTCAAAGGGACTACATGATCGATGTCAATACCATCCTTGTGCAACACCAAATCCACAGGTTTTTCACAAATAAAGCAACTGCCATGCTGAGCTTGGTGCAGTTTTTCAATCAATACCTTGCGATCGTCTGCGCTGAGGCGGTTTAAATATAGTGAACTCATCAACTCTCCCTTATTTTAAATACATTGGATTGGCTACAATTTATCTTTACCCCCCACATGGTTTATGTGGATGATTATTTAATCAAACACTAACAAAACAAAACTCAGCCTTTCTTCAGTTGGATAGTATCCTGATCGAACACGAATATCTGCAATTGTTGAGGGGTGTCAATTTACAAATCCTCAAAAATATCACAAGATCATTTTAAAACTGACACTCCGTATTTTCGTTCAGCAAAAAGAACTCCCAGAGTCGATAAAACCAGTTGCTACGGCAAAAAACCTAGGAGTCTGTCGGTCTTAAGGCTCATGCTTGTCCTGATTCAAAATACACATAAAAAAATCATACAAATCGGCCAAGATTACACTTTTTTTGGCATTATTTTCCCTTACACTAAACGTAAGACGCAAAGACGCTTCAGATTGAAAGCCAGACACACCAGTGTCCACTCTCCTCGTACGAAGTCCAAGCCCCGTAGCATAAAACGTCGAAAGTTCATGACTTCTTTGATAATCCCAAACACCGGTTCTACGGTAGATTTACGTTGGGCATAGAATTTTTTACCGGCTTCGGTCTTCATCCGGTGCGCCATCGCGTCCACTGAATCAGGGTCTTTCGGTGCTTCGGGGACTTGGGCAAAACGCTCCTCCAGCGTTGGGTTGTGATGTTGTCGGCCATTGGGCATGTAAGGCTCAATGGCTGCCTTCTCAAATTGTCGGGTGTTATCTTTGCTGAAATAACCACTATCGGCTGCTGCTTTGGCGATGCTACCGAGGTCGTCCGGCAAGCGCGAAAGCACGGCTAATGCCGGGGCCACTTCTTGTTTGTCATTCGGGTTCTGGCTCACATGTTGGCCTACAATCAGCATCGTAGCGATGTCCACTGAGGCCTGTGCGTTGTAGGCCTGCTCAAAGCCACTCGCGGTTGGCATGATGCGTGAATCACCGTCGGTAAAGTTAGCTTGATCCTTGGCCTGTGGACCAGGTTCGGGGGCTTTTGGCGCTTTACCGCCCAGCTTTCGACCGCGTTGCTGTTCTTTCTCTTCCCGCTCTTTCAACTTGGCTACGTAGTCGGCTTGTTCTTGAGCGTAACGCTCGGCAGCACGCCGTTTCAACTCGGCTTTGACTTCAGCAATTTTTGCCAACCGGACTTCCCGTCGTTGTAATTCGGCTGGAATAGTGATCTCTTGCTGACCCTGACCACTTTCCGACTCGGCTCGTCTGATCAGTTCGTCAATTTCGCTACGCAGTTGGGCTTCCAGCTTACCCGCATAGTCCCAACTCATGGCTTTGTGTTTACTCGCGTTGGCCTTGATCTTGGTGCCATCCAGGCTGATGTCACCCAGTTTTAACACACCCATGCCATGCGCTATCTGTAACACCTGGACAAACAAGTCGGATAACGTATTCAAAAAACGCTTGCGGAAGGTGTTGATGCTGTCATGGTCTGGATGGGTTCCGCCCGTTATGAACAGGACGGGGATCAATTCATAGGTGGCCCGCTCCATTTTGCGACTGGAGAAAATGCCCCTGGCGTAACAGTAAAACAACAGGGCCAGCATCATCTTGGGCGGGTACGGCGGACTTCCGCCACCTCCATACGCCTGCTCTATCGCACGGGTGTCCAGTTGCTCCATAATCTCCACCACAAAACGAGCCAGACTGTTTTCGTCCATCCAACCCTCGCAGTTCCCTGGCACGTTGATCGGATCGTTTCGGTTAATGTCGATAAAATGATTGCTAATGGCCTTATTACCTTTTCCGTAATTGCTAATCCTACGCTATTCTAACCCTTTATAATGAGGGATAGCAGAAAGACCGACAGACTCCTAGCCTTGCCTATGGCCCGCAGTGCCTGAACAATTTCCGCATTACCTTTGTAAAATTCAATCAGGATACTGGTGTCACACAGAATCATCTTTGTTCTTCCCGCCATGCGCCAGCGCGTATGGTTTCTTGGTCGATGTCCCGGTCTTGCCAAATACCGGCGCAATCAAAAAAATCACTTTCTGATGCTGTAATAGTTTCCGCATAACGCTTGATTAAATCTTTAACAAGCTGCTCTGGTTTGGTATGCGCTTTATCCGCCATGTTGTTAAGTAATGCTTCTAAATCATCATCAAGGCTTATGGTTATCATGGTATTATTTTCAGAGTTATCGGTTATAAATTTATCGATGGTATAGCATTCATCGCTGTTTTACGTTCACTGTTTATAATGTCGGCGTATTTTTGTGTAGTCGCAATGCTGGTATGTCCCATAAGCCTTTGCAAGGTATAAACGGATGCGCCTTGCATGAGTTGGACAACGGCAAAAGTATGTCGCACGGTGTGAAAAGTGATTTTTTTATTGATGCCCGCATCAAGTGCCCAAGTCATCAAAAGTGATAGCTTTCCACCCGCAACCTTCGGTTTTTCAATAGAAATTAGCATTTTTTACACCTACAATACACCTCATTTCGTCATGAGGTATATTGTAGGTGTAAAAAAGAGCAAAACAACAGCTAAATAACAGCAACAAAAAAGGGCGTGTATCGCTACACACCCTGAATTTACTAGGTGTTATTTGTTGTTTGCGTCTTTTTTAGGGCGTCACTTTTGCAATCCATAAATATAATAGTGCAACAACCCTAACCTGCTCAGCGCTTCAACGGCTATGGTCTCAAATACGGCGCTTTTGCTGGTGATGCGCTGCTGGCGGGCCAGACGCCTTAAATAGCTGTAAGTCGGCAAGGTATTTTCGGTAATATTGCGTGCAACCTGAACATCGAACTGGGTTTGTTCGGCCAGCTTTTTATAGTGCGCGGCGGTAAACTGCAAATTGCACTTCCCGTAAAACCCCCATTCAGGCAGTTTAATTTTAGTCAGCGGCAGTAATTGCGGGCTGGCTACAAAATCGGATAAGGCCAGATATCCGCCCGGTTTGAGGACTCGGTAAGCTTCTTTGAAAAACTGTTTGCGGTCAGGGAAATGAAAAATACATTCAACCGCCAAGACCACATCAAATGACTGGTCAGGGAAAGGCAAGGCACAGGCATCACCTTGCTGAAAACTGATGCGGTTATGGATATCAGGCTCGATTGTTTCCCGTGCACGCTGCAACTGACGTTCGTCAAGGTTCAGGCCGACCAACTCCATACGCACAAAACGTTCATTGATATGCGCGACAGTGCCGCCAAAACCGCAGCCTACATCCAGCACTTTCAAGCCGTTATGGACATCACCCGCCAAGCACACCTGCTCGCTTAGGTTTTCTGCGGCTTGCTCGAAATCATCTGCGGTTAATGTGGCCAGCTTGGGATATTCCCAATACCCCCAATGCACATGTTTGCCGAAACTTTTGACCACCGATTCATTACCTGCTTTCAATAAATCCAGTAAAAAGTCAAAATAAGGCAATTTAACCTGGGCTGCGCTGTTCCGATCATCGGGCGATGCAGGGTTGCCATTAAGTGAGGGTTGATGCTTGCTCATAGTCAGTATTCCGGTAAGTAATTTTGCTTCTATCTTAGCAGGGCCGCGCGGTTTATAAAAACCCGCCCCACCAACTTTATCGCCAGCGGATAGGTTTCATGATGTTTTTGTTAATCTTATTATTATCGCTACCTGCATCGACAAACGCAGGCATTTACCAATGGCAGGATAGCAACGGCAGTCGGCATTATTCAGATCGGGCGTCTGCCGGCGCCATCCCAATCGATATCAAGCCAGGCTATGGCTATTCCCGTGTGAAAACGGTTTACGATGGGGATACGCTAGTATTGGAGGATGGTCGAAAAATTCGCTTGCTCGGCATCAATACACCGGAGGTGGCGCACCGCAACCAGCCTGCCGATGCGGGCGGCGAAGAGGCTAAGCAGTGGCTGATAGACAAGCTTAAAAATACTGCTGTGCGCCTGGAAACCAGCGCCGAAAAGACCGATAAATACGGGCGTACATTGGCGCATGTATTCACCGAAAACAAAGACCACATCAATCTGCAATTGGTGGAAGCGGGCCTTGCCAGCGTTAATCTTTATCCGCCTAACCTGCTTTATGCCAAGGCGTTGGTTGCCGCTGAAGAGCAGGCGCAGCAAGCTGGACGCGGGCTGTGGCAACGTCCGGAATATGCGCCGATACCGGTGGCCGCATTTAGCGCAGCCAACTATCCGGGCTATCAATGGCGGCGTTTGACCGGCAACGTGACCGGGCTGCGCGATACCCGAAAATTCGTGTACCTGGAGTTTTCCCGCCAGTTTGATGTTCGTATCGAACGGCAATGGTTGCCCTTGTTTACCGACCTTAACGGCTATGTGGGCAAAATGCTTGAAGTGCGCGGCTGGCTGAACCGCAGCAAGGGGCATACATCTATGCTGATACGCCACCCCAGCGCGATTAAGATCGTATCCGAGAAAAATGCGCCATAACACGCATGCCTAAGCATAATGCGTTAATCTTCAGCCCGCGTGTTGCCCATTACGATAGCGTCCCAGCGCCCAGAGCGGGAAAAATTTATCATAACCATGGTATTTCAGATAGAACACTCTTGGGAAACCGGGGGCATTAAAGCTGTCGTCTTGCCAGCAGCCGTCAGGCTGCTGGTTTTTCAACAAATAAACCACACCGGCTTCGATTTCAGAGCAACCCGTTTCTCCCGCCGCTAACAATGCCAAAACGGCCAGCGCCGTATGGAAGGCTGTGCTGGCAACGTATTCACCGCGCACGCTGGGATCGTGGTAGCTATTGTTGCCCTCACCCCAGCCACCGTCGGCGCGTTGCTTGGATTTCAACCAGACCACGGCTTTACGTATGCCGGGGTCGTGTTTAGCGACACCGGCATTTTCAAAACCGGTCAACACAGACCACGTGCCATAAATATAGTTGGTACCCCAACGACCGAACCAGGAGCCATCGGTTTCCTGCTCTTTACGCAAATAAGCGATGCTGTTGTCGATAACCGCCCTGTACTCCTGATGCTGGTTTTGCAGCTTGCCCAGGAATAAGATGCAACGGGCGCTGACATCGACGGTTGGCGGATCCAGAAGTGCGCCATGATCGGCAAACGGTATATGGTTGAGATAGTAACTGGTGTTGTCGGCATCAAATGCGCCATAGCCGCCATTTTTGGATTGCATGCCCGCAATCCATACCCCCGCCCGCCTGATATGCTCGGCAAAGGCTTGGTCTTCGGACCGGAGCAGGGCTAGGGCAACCACTGCCGTATCGTCAACATCGGGATAATAACTGTTGCCGAACTGGAAAGCCCAGCCGCCGCCAGCCAACTGGGGGCGCTGAATCCTCCAGTCGCCGGGCTCATCCTGCAATTGTTTGGCCGCCAGCCAATGCAACGCAGCGCTAAGCGCTTGCCGGGTGCGTGGATTACCCTCGTAACTGTCAACCTCCTGTAACGCCAGCACAGCCAGTCCGGTATCCCAAATAGGCGACACGCAAGGCTGGCAATAGGCGGTGTCGTCCTTGATGACCAACAAGCGGTCGATGGCCGCCCTGGCGACTATCCGCTGTTCGTGGTCAGCTGGCAGTCCCAAGTAATCCATGGCTTCGTAAGCATTGACCATCGCGGTAAAAATCGCGCCCAAACCATCATAGCCATTCAATCTTGCCGTGAACCAAGCCTGCGCCTTGGCGGTGGCTTTCCGGCGGACAAAGCCGGGGATCAGCGGTTCCATCAACCGTCCCATGCGTTCAGCAATCAAAATGCCCTTGCCTAGCGGCGTTTTTACGTGGGAAAAATAATTTTTTTCTTGATCCGGCCTGGTGACAAACAACTCGACCACGTTTATTTTGCGTGGGTTACGGGCTTTGACCTTGTAAGTGCAAAGAATAAACAAGGGCACCATTACCGTACGCGACCAATAAGACACCTTGTCCAAATGAAACGGGAACCACTTGGGCAGCAACATGATTTCCACGGGCATGAAGGGAACAGCCCGCCAAGGCAGCTGTTCAAACATCGCCAGCATGATGCGCGTAAAGACATTGGCCTTCGCGGCTCCTCCCTGCGCCAATATCCACTTACGGGCATTGACCATATGCAGTGCCTGGATACCGTCGCCAGCCATTTTCATTGCGTAGTAGGCTTTGATAGTACAACTGATGTCACCTGCCCCACCTTTATATAGCGGATAACTGCCGTCAACGCCTTGCTGTGTACGCAAAAAATTTGCAATTTTAGCTTGGATTTCCTCGTTAATCTCATCCATATAGTGCATCATTAAGATGTACTCTGCAGGTATCGTGCAGTCCGCTTCCAGCTCAAAAACCCAATAGCCGGCCTTGTTTTGCAGGCTAAGCAGTTGCGTTTGGGCTTCGGCAATCGCCCTATCCAGTTTCGACGGCGTATAAGACGAACCGGTACAGACAGCATCCGAACCGGAAAGCGAAGTGTTTTCTCTAAACATATTTAGTTTTCTCTGATTTCACTTTGCTGTGAGGGCTTAGTTCGACGCACAAAGAGTTGTTTTTTGGCAAGTTGCCGTCTCGTCGTTAAAGTCGCTGACGATTAGCTTAACACAACATGAACCGCTGTCTGTGCGGTAGCACGCATAAGGCTGCTACCTTACCACTAGCCGGTTCCAAGCAACAGCTTTTCGGCGTTATTTAGGCGGCAGGGACAACTTTAGCCTATTGCTTTTTACCCGTTAAATAATATGGTTTTATACATGCTTTAACCGACAACTATGAAAGAAGCTAATAACTAATATGGGCAACCCGCGACAAAACCATCTCCTCGACGCCCTGCCGTCAGAGGCATATGAACGTCTTTTACCTTATCTGGAGCAGGTGCCTATGCCGCTCGGCCAGGTTTTATACGAGTCAGGCGCTGAATTGCGCCACGCCTATTTTCCATCGACCTGCATCGTATCGTTGCTTTACGTTATGGAGAATGGTGCGTCCGCCGAAATTGCCGTGGTTGGTAATGAGGGGGTTGTCGGCGTCGCTCTGTTTATGGGGGGCCGCTCCATGCCAAATCGCGCCGTGGTGCAGAGTGCGGGCTTCGCCTATCGGCTAAGGGGAGGATTAATGTTGCAGGAGACCGGTCAAAATGGGCCGATGCTCCGTTTGTTGTTGCGCTACACCCAGGCGCTGATTACCCAGATGGCACAAACGGCGGTTTGCAACCGGCATCATTCAATAGACCAGCAACTCTGCCGTTGGCTGCTGTTAAGCCTTGACCGGCTCGATTCAAACGAGCTGGTTATGACCCAGGAATTGATCGCCAATATGCTGGGTGTGCGCCGTGAAGGCGTCACCGAGGCAGCCGCTAAATTGCAGCAAGCGGGTTTGATCCATTACCGCCGAGGCCACATCAATGTGCTGGATCGGCCGGGGTTGGAAAAGCGGGTTTGTGAGTGTTACCGCGTAGTTAAAACTGAATTTGATCGCCTGCTTCCCGCCCTGCCCGGCGTAGCAGCACTCACCGATACGGTGCGATGAAATAACCGATATATATCAACGCTAAACCATGCGCCGGTCCTGGCACACAACGGGTTTTGCCGAAACGGCAACCCTAACACGACTCAGTTCTTTTCACTGACGGGTTTATTAGCCGTCAACGCCGCCCAGCCGATGACTATCCTGTAGACCAATAACAGCAGTGTCGGAAGCAAAATAAATAAACCCAGCTCCATGCCCATGTTAAAAGCCAGTCCGGATAACGCGAACCCAGCCAGCGTCATCCAAACCGTTTTGATTTGCCAGTCAAAATGCGACTGTAGCCAGGTCCCCTGCACTTCATTGCGATTAAAAAAATTAATGCCGACACCGACCAACAACGGTAATCCTGCCAACGCAAAAGTCAAAATCTGGCACAAATACACCGTTGTGGTCAGCTTTTTTAGGGCGTCAAAATTTTCGGGGTCTTTATCTTCTTTTTCTGTAGTGACTATCTCATTCATAATGTTTACCTGTCGGATAAGTGGAATTATTTTTTAAGCTTGGTACGGGGTTATTGAAATCGCTGTCATTCAGATTAAGGCCTGCTCTCGCCAACTACAATCACCTATTGACGCTAAGCGATTAGCCAATTGAGCGCCTGAACCTATCAACACTCTGACTTAAAAACTGCCCACCATCGGTTCGGTGTCGAACATAAGCCGCTATTTCTGCATTTTAGACGGCAGTACAGGATGTTCAGCTCCGTGACTCAAAACATTAGCGCGCCATCGGCAACGCTTAGCGCTTTGAGGAAAACTTTCCATACTATAAACCCACTGTGGTTTTACTCCCATCTGATCGAGAAAACGTCTAAGTTTTGAAAATCGGCAACGCTTTTACCGTCACACGAAACGTAGGGCGCGCCGTGCGCGCCTTTTCCGGTACCGAGCTGTCGATGGCGCGCACAGCGCGCCCTACGGTGGGGAAAGGCTGAATAATGACCTCTGGCAAAATCTTCAACGCTTTTTGACTCAGATGGGAGTAGCAGGATAATTCTGTGCATAGCGTAGAATAGTGCATAACGATATATTTTACACAAGCACCCAAAAGTCAGATGAGTGAAAAACTAACACTATTTAACCATGCTCATGAATCGCTTCCAATTTAATTATCGACGAGGTGACTGGCTACGCATGCTAGGATTGGCGATGGCTTATGCTTTGCTCGCCAGACTGGTGCTGACATTTTCAACGGCTAATGGCAACGTCACCATTTTCTGGATACCCGGCGGACTGGCTCTGGCGGCATTGTTGCTATGGGGTAAACGCTTTTGGCCCGCTGTTTTCATTGGCGCGTTAGCTGCCGGACTGATGGTCGATGATCCGTTTTTGGCCTCTGTTTTTCTTGCCTTGGGCAATACGCTAGAGTCGCTGGCAGCGCTTGAGCTCTTGCGGCGAATACCCGGTTTTAATATCGCACTGACGAAAACCAGTGATTTGCTAGCCATTGCCCTGGTTGGCGCAGCTAGCGCCGTCATCAGTGCATTGATCGGCCCGCTAACGCTACTGATAAGCGACTATCTGACACCACAAACGGTGTTCAATCATATTTTGCATTGGTGGCAAGCGGACACCCTCGGCATTTTATTGGGTACGCCTTTGTTATTGGTTTGGCGGCAATGGCCAGATGGCTGGTTCAGCCGTCAGCGTATGCCCTACACCTGCGTTTTTTTTCTACTGGCTTTTTTGACCGGACAGGTGGTTTTTCTCGGCTGGTTTGATGACAGCGTGGGGCCTTTTGCCAGAGGCTACTGGATGTTTCTGTTCGTCGTTTGGGCTGCTGTACAGTTTGGTCGGCACGGTGTCTTGTTCATTATTGTGATGACCGCCATCCAGGCCTTGCTGGGTGCGACGCAAGACATTGGTTATTTTGGCATGGACTTGGCCGATACCGGCTTGCAAAATTTCTGGTATTACCTGCTGGTACTGACGGCGACCGGCATGACGTTGGCGTTGGTCATCAAGCAACGCGCACAAATGTTTACTGTGCTGCAAGAAAAAGAACAATGGCTGTCGGACTCGCAACGCCTGGCAACGATTGGCAGCTGGTTATGGCACAGCGATACCGGCAAGATCACCTGGAGCGAGGAAACCTATCGCATTTACGGCGTGTCGCCACTGAATTTCGACCCTATCCCGGACCATTTACTACCTTGCCTTCATCCGGAAGATCTACTCCCGATACAACAATGGCTGGACGATTGCCTGTCCCTCAAGCATCCGGTCGGCATTGAATTCCGCATTTTTCGGCCAGACGGCGAGATCCGCTATTTATATGGGCAAGGTGATGTGCAGCCTGCGACGCAATGGCAATCTTACCGTGCGATAGGCACCGTGCAGGATATAACCCAGCGTAAACAGGCCGAAGAAGCGCTCAAAAACTCCGAGCGGATGTTGAAGGCTATATTTGAAAGCAGTGAAGACGGCATTGCGGTGGCGGATGCAGAAACCTTACGTTTTGTTTACTTTAACCAAGCCATCTGCCGCATGCTCGGTTACAGCCGGGAAGAGCTTGGCAGGCTGACGGTAGGCGATATACATGATGCCGATGATATGCCCCGCATAACCGCTGAAATTGAACAGCTGCTACGGGGTAAAGCGGGCTTAATCCCCGAACTGCCGTTCAAACGCAAAGACGCCAGCATTGTGTTTGCCGACAACAGCGCGGCCAGTCTGGAACTGGCCGGAAAACCACATATCATGGGCATTTTCAGGGATGTCACCGAGCGCAGACAACATGAAGCCCAGATCCATAGACTGACCCAAGCCTATGCGGCCTTAGCAGAAACCAATCGTGTGGCCCGCCGTGCCGACACCGAAAACGAGCTCTTTGACGCGGTCTGCCGCATCGCCGTTGAACACGGCGGCATGAAAATGGCATGGATCGGCATGAGGCAAGCAGATGGTGATTTGATCCAACCCGTTGCGAGTCATGGCGCCCATATTGATTATCTGGACGATATTATCATTTCTATTAACCCGGATGCGCCGGAAGGCTGCGGCCCTACCGGTACTGCGTGGCGTGAAAGACGCGCTGTCGTGCTCCAGGATTTCGCAACCAGCCCTTTAACCCAACCCTGGCAAAATCGTGCCAGCCAGGTCGGTAATTGGCATGCCAGTGCGGCTTTGCCGATTTTACGGTGCGGCCTTCCTTATGTCGTGCTGACCATCTACCATGACGAAGAAAATGTTTTCGATGAGCTGATTATCAGTCTGCTTGACGCGATGGTGGCGGATATCGGTTTTACGCTGGATGTCCTCGACAAAGACGCCGCAAGTCGCATAGCCACGCAGGCCTTACGCGAAAGTGAACAGCGTTTTCGGACACTGAGCGACCTGATACCCGATCAAATCTGGACGGCTCGGCCAGACGGGCGTGTGGATTATGTCAACCAGCGCATGCTCGATTTTTTCGGATGTACCTTTGATGCCATGATAGAGGATAACTGGCAAACCACCGTTCATCCAGAAGACTTGCCTAACTCCCTTCAGCGCTGGTCGGCCGCCTTACAATTCGGGCAGCTTTATGAGATGGAATTTCGGGTCCTGCATCATAGCGGCGAATACCGTTGGTGTGTCGCCAGGGCCTTGCCCGCCTTCGATGAGCAAGGCGGCATTGTCAAGTGGTATGGTATTAACACCGACATTACAGAACGCAAACATGCGGAAAACTGGTTGAGATTGTATGCCGAGATGGTTAACAACATGGCTGAAGGGCTCTGTCTTATCCGTGCGGACGACGCCAGCATTGTTTATGTTAACCCGTCGTTTGAACAGATGTTTGCTTATGCGCCGGATGAATTACTGGGCAAACCTGTTGCTATCTTAAATGCTCATCAGGATAAAACACCTGAAGCCGTCGCTTTAGACATTATCGATAGTCTGGAGCGGACGGGGAACTGGCGGGGGGAAATAGCCAACATCCATAAAAATGGCACCCTGTTCTGGTGCCTTGCCGCAGTCAGCACCTTCGATCATGCCGAGCTGGGCAAGGTGTGGGTTTCCATACACCAGGACATCACCGAACGCAAACAACGCGACGAAAAGCTGCGCTTAACCGCACAGGTATTCGAAAGCACGCAGGAGGGCATCATTATTACCGATGCCCAAAGCACTATTGTTGATGTCAATGCTGCCTTTACCCATATCACCGGCTATACGCGTCAGGAAGTAATAGGCAAGAATCCGCGCATCCTGAAATCCGGTCATCAGGAAGCGACATTTTATACCGCAATATGGCAAGCCATTAATAACACCGGCCATTGGACCGGTGAGATGTGGAACCGCCATAAAGACGGTGCCGTATATCCGGTATGGGCGACTATTTCTGCCATTACCAATGATAAAGGCGTTGTGACCCATTATGTGGGTGTCTCCTCCGATATCAGCCTGCTCAAACAACATGAAAAACAGCTCGAATTCATCGCCCACTATGATGCGCTGACGGGTATCCCGAATCGGGTTTTGCTGGTCGACCGTATGCAGCAGGCGCTGGCCCAGACCCGGCGCGAACAGAAATTACTGGCAATCTGCTATCTCGATCTCGATGGATTTAAACCTATCAACGATAGCTATGGACATAATGCCGGGGATAAGGTGCTGATCGAAACCGCAGCGCGGATTGGCGGCGGTTTACGCGGTGGCGATACCGTAGCCCGTTTAGGGGGGGATGAATTTGTCATCCTGTTGATGGGCATAGACAACGCCGATGCCTGCAAGATCAGCCTGGATCGGCTGTTAGCAGGCATTGGGCAAGCCATTATTGTTGACGACCATTCGTTTACGGTCACCGCCAGTATCGGCGTGACACTTTACCCCCTGGATAATGAAGATCCGGACACCTTGCTGCGTCATGCCGATCAGGCGATGTATTTAGCCAAACAGAGGGGGAAAAACTGTTACCACATTTTTGATCCCCATGAAGATGCACGCATCAGAATTAACCACGAACAAAGGACACGTCTCGAACAGGGACTGCGGGCCAATGAATTTGAACTGTTTTATCAGCCGAAGGTCGCCCTGGAAAACCATCGAGTAGTCGGTGCTGAAGCATTGATCCGCTGGCGTCATCCAGAGCGTGGGTTGTTGCCGCCCGCTAAATTTCTCCCGCTTATCGAAAATTCCGTGTTGGAAATCCAGGTTGGGGAATGGGTCATCGATACCGCCTTGGCGCAAATGGACTACTGGAATCAGCAAGGGCTTAACCTTGATGTCAGCATCAATATCGACGCCAGTCATTTGCAAGCCGCTGGTTTTGTAGAAATATTGCAACAAAAACTGGCCCAGTACCCCGATGTGCAGCCCCGTCAACTTCAGATAGAAATTCTCGAAACCGCTGCCTTGGCGGATATTGCCACGGTGACCGGAATCATCGACGCCTGCGTGGCCCTGGGCATTCGTTTCGCGCTGGATGATTTTGGCACCGGTTATTCATCGCTGTCTTATTTGCGTAGGCTTCCTGCCGACACGCTCAAAATCGATCAAAGTTTTGTCAGGGATATGCTGGTGGATCAGGGAGATTGCGCCATAGTGGCGGGTGTTATTGCTTTGGCGCATACCTTCAAACGCACGACTGTCGCTGAAGGCGTCGAAACGCCTGAACATTTTCAGGCATTACGCGAAATGGGCTGTCACATCGGTCAAGGTTATGGCATTGCCCGCCCGATGCCGGCAGATGACGTGATGTTATGGTGCCAAACCCATCATCACGAATAGCCGGGGCAATGCCACTGCTGACTTTCTTGGCGCATTAGGCGATATTTATTGATATCGCTCACATAAACGTCATCATTCTATGTTTATACTATAGCCATTATCGGCATCGGATGCCCATCGTTACGGCTATTGGCTAAACGCTAGTGCATCAGCTCCACCACCGCTTTACTATGGCTTACCAGCCGTCTACGCTTAATTTTTTATTCCTTCAACACTTAAAGAGCCAACCTATGACAACTACAGATCCAACAACACCGGTAACCCTGAGCCCGGAAGAGCTACAGCATATTAACGCCTATTGGCAAGCCTGCACTTATCTGGCTGCCGGTATGATTTATCTGCGGGACAACCCGCTACTGAAAGAACCGCTCAAACCGGAACATATCAAAAACCGGCTGTTAGGGCATTGGGGCTCCAGCCCTGGCTTGAGCTTCATCTATATCCATATCAACCGGCTTATTAACCGATACGACCTGAACGCCATCTTTCTGGCCGGCCCCGGTCACGGTGCACCGGGCGTGTTAGCGCCGGTCTATCTGGAAGGGACTTATGCGGAAATTTACCCCAACAAGGGCGAAGATGAAGAAGGCCTGTTGCAATTCTTCAAGGAGTTTTCTTTTCCGGGTGGCATAGGCAGCCATTGCACACCGGAACTGCCCGGCTCCATCCATGAAGGCGGCGAACTGGGCTACAGCATATCCCATGCTTACGGCGCGGCATACGATAACCCCGATTTACTGGTAGCGGTCGTCGTAGGCGATGGCGAATCGGAAACCGGCCCGCTGGCGACATCCTGGCATTCCAATAAATTTCTTAACCCGATACGCGATGGCGCAGTGTTGCCGATACTGCACCTGAACGGTTACAAGATCAACAATCCCAGCCTGTTATCACGCATTTCCCACGAAGAACTGGAACAATTGTTTCAAGGTTACGGCTACACCCCTTACTTCGTCGAAGGCAGCGACCCTGAAACGATGCACCAACTGATGGCAGGCGTGCTGGAAACCTGCGTGCTGGAAATCCGCCGAATTCAGGCGGAAGCGCGCAGCACCGGCATCCCAACGCGACCACGCTGGCCGATGATTGTCTTGCGTAGCCCCAAAGGTTGGACCGGGCCAAAAACCGTGGACGGGCACAAAGTGGAAGGCTTTTGGCGTTCGCATCAGGTACCGCTGGCCGGCATGAAAGAAAATCCCGCGCACATGAAAATGCTGGAAGACTGGCTGCACAGCTACCAACCTGAAAAGCTGTTTGATGCCAGTGGAAAATTAATCCCGGAACTTAAAGCGCTTGCGCCCAAAGGCATACGGCGCATGAGCGCGAACCCGCACGCCAACGGCGGCCTATTGCGTAAGGCGTTGCGGATGCCCGCTTTCCAGGATTATGCGCTGGCATTGGAAAGCCCAGGCAAAGTCTCGGCAGAAAACACCCGTCCTTTGGGCAAATTCCTGCGCGATATCATGAGCGCCAACATGAGCAATTTCCGTGTGTTCGGCCCTGATGAGAACAGCTCCAACAAGCTCGATGACATCTATGCAGCAAGCAAGAAAACCTGGCTGGCGGACTTCCTGCCTGAAGATGCCGACGGCGGCGAACTGTCGGCTGATGGCCGGGTCATGGAAATGCTGTCCGAGCACACCTTGGAAGGCTGGCTGGAAGGTTATTTGCTGACCGGGCGGCATGGCTTCTTTTCCACTTACGAAGCATTTGTACATGTGATTGATTCCATGTTCAACCAGCATGCCAAATGGCTGGACATGTCCAGAGATGTGCCTTGGCGCGCGCCGGTATCATCGCTAAACCTGCTCATCACCTCCACCGTTTGGCGACAAGACCATAATGGCTTCACCCATCAGGATCCGGGCTTCCTGGATCTGGTCGTGAACAAAAGCCCTTCGGTGACCCGTATCTACCTGCCACCGGATGTGAACTGCCTGCTCTCGGTCGCCGACCATTGCTTGAAAAGCACCGATTACATCAATGTCATCGTCTGCGACAAGCAAAAACATCTGCAATACCTGGATATGGATGCGGCAATTAAACATTGCACTAAAGGCATAGGCATCTGGGAGTGGGCCAGTAACGACGAAGGCTATGAACCGGATCTGGTCATGGCGAGCGCCGGCGATATACCCACCAAAGAAGCCTTGGCCGCAACCGTGCTGCTGCGCGAACACTTCCCGCAACTTAAAATCCGCTTTATCAATGTCGTTGACCTGTACAAATTAGTGCCCAGCATGGAGCATCCGCATGGCCTCTCGGATCGCGACTTTGACAGTTTGTTCACACTGGATAAACCCGTCATCTTTAACTTTC
The DNA here is from genome assembly GCA_030653435.1 of Methylovulum sp. Classification (GTDB taxonomy): domain Bacteria; phylum Pseudomonadota; class Gammaproteobacteria; order Methylococcales; family Methylomonadaceae; genus Methylovulum. The sequence goes on along the minus strand of JAURZI010000036.1, from coordinate 18,034 downwards.
ATGGTTACCCGTGGTTAATCCATAGACTAGCCTATCGCCGCACCAACCACAATAACCTGCATGTGCGTGGTTACAAGGAAAAAGGCAGCATCAACACGCCGCTGGAACTGGCGATTCAAAACGAAACCGACCGCTTCAGCCTAGCTATAGATGCTATCGACCGTATCCCGGCGCTACGGATATCGGGCGCCCATGTTAAGGAAAAGCTGCGCGACCGGCAGATCGAATGCCGTAACTACGCTTATGAATACGGTATCGACAGGCCGGAAGACGACCAATGGCAATGGCCTTACTAGGGCTTTCGCGCCAGTAAGCAAGTTCCCCTGCCATCGCTTATGTTGTGCGGGTTTGCTTTTTATATAGGGTACGCAGTGCGTACCCTATTCATTTTGTGTAGAAACATAGCCGGTGACCAAACCATGGAGCAAGCTAAATTATGAGCCTGAAACTATATTTACTACGCCACGGTGAAACCACATACAGCCAACGCGGCGCTTTTTGCGGAACATTGGATGCTGAATTGACGACTGAAGGCAGGCAAATGGCGCAAGCTTTCTCCGACGCCTACCGTAGTATGAGTTGGACAGCGGCTTACATCAGCCCGATGAAGAGGGCCATCGCGACGGCGCAGCCTTTATGTGATGCCTTAGGTTTGCCCATGCAGTTTAGGGATGGCCTTAAAGAAATCAATTACGGCGCCTGGGAAGACCAGGAACCCGATTATGTCCGGCAACACTATGGACAAGACTATATCCGTTGGCAGACCGATCCGGCCTGGAATCCGCCTACCCATGGCGAAACCGCCATCCAGGTAGCGGCCCGCGCACTCGCCGTCATCACAGAAATAGAATCCACACATCAGACCGGCAACATGCTGGTCGTCTCCCATAAAGCCACGATACGCATCATACTCTGTAGCCTGCTGGGCATAGACATAGGTCGTTACCGTGACCGCATCAACGCAATGGCAGCTTCTGTCAGCATCGTCAAGTTTGGAACGTATGGACCGATGCTGGAGGTTTTGGGCGACCGCAGTTATATGCCGGAAAACTTGCGGCAACGTGCCGGAACCTAATGTCCATGAAACCAGAAACGTAGGGCGCGCCGCGCGCGCCTTTTCCGGTACCGAGCCGCCGATGGCGCGCACAGCGCGCCCTACGGTGCGAACAGGCTGAATAATGACCTCTGGCAAAAACTTCAACGCTTTTTGACTCATATGGGAGTAATGTCCATGAAACCAGCATCACTACCCCAGTAACGCATACCAACAGACGAGGTTTAAATATGGTATTTTTGCGCCGACACCCCGAACGCCACCGCACTGACCGCATCGGCTGGTTGCGTGCAGCGGTGTTGGGGGCTAACGATGGCATAGTCTCTACCGCCAGCTTGGTGCTCGGTGTTGCCGCCGCCAATGCCAGCCATAGCAGCATCCTGGTGACCGGCATTGCCGGCCTGGTAGCTGGAGCGATGTCGATGGCGGCGGGTGAATATGTATCTGTCCATTCCCAGGCCGACACCGAGAACGCCGACCTGATGCGCGAACGCGCCGAACTTCAAAAAGACCCTGCTGCGGAACACCGTGAACTGGCCGGCATTTACATCGCGAGGGGACTTACGCCAGACCTCGCGGCGCAAGTCGCCAAACAATTGATGGCATATGATGCGCTGGCCACGCATGCCCGCGACGAATTGGGTATCTCGGAAACCTTTAGCGCCAAACCCATACAAGCTGCGCTGGCATCGGCCGCCAGTTTTGCCGTGGGTGCAGCGCTGCCGATGGCGGTAACGGCTTTAGCGCCTGAAACTAGCCTGATGCTCTGGGTATCTGTAACCTCGCTCGCGTTCCTGATGCTGCTAGGCGCAATTGCCGCTAAAGCCGGCGGCGCAAATACGCTGATAGGCGCCGGGCGGGTAACTTTCTGGGGTGCATTAGCGATGGCGATCACCGCCGGTGTGGGCGTGCTGTGCGAGTGGGTAGCGCCTCTTATTTAACAAACCAAGATAGCCGTTTCAACCCCGGTTATAGCTGATATGCCCGCCATCACTACCGCGCCTGGTGTTTTTCGTAAGCACTGTACGTGCTAACAACAATACTCTCGAGTGCCGGCATCCAACTGGCAAGTTCGCGGCCAAAGCCGTTGAACAGCCGGTAATAAACCAAACTGGATTATCGGTGTTTGTGCCATTCATGGTCATACGTCGTCACCCATAATCCGACCATCGTTTCCAAACAGAAATCAGTTTGTCACCAATGTGCGACAGCGCACCGACGCTAACGCGCTTTTTCAGTACACTTTTTACCAGCTTGGATCAGCCTGTCTTTTAGTATCTTTCGGGAATGCCTGAAAAATGTCGGAACTATGAGTGGGGTTCAACTTACACCAAATACCTTAGGGGAGTGTGTCATGGGTAAAGGCTTCATAGGCTGTCTGATCGGCGTTCCGGTCATCGTTTTAGTCGTCATTTATCTATTTTTTCAATCATTAATCGCCCAGAACTTTGAGCAGATTAGCTGTCGTTCTTTAAATGAGGCGACAAGGGCTGACATACCCTCCCCGCTTAGACATTTTTTAAAATCAGCAGATTTTAAAATTCATCGGCTCCTGTTTGGCTATTTAAAAGCAATCATGATAGATGCGACAGACAGGATCGGCTACGCCGATAGGATCCGGCTTACATCGGGCATTCATGACGCTATGGACAAAAGCGCCGATGCCAACAGGCCATTAAAAAAACCGGAGCAATGCTGGTTAGCACATTACCGTTCTTATCTGCATAACAGTCCGATTGTTTCCTTAGGCATCGCATTGGGATCGGACTTTCTTTTAAACCGTCTGTCGAGTAATCGCTGGAGCATCAGTCTTGTTGCCGATGCGACGACAAGTTTTTCCGCACAACAAAAGTCTAATGCAGTTGTTCACTAACGATACCGTTGGGCAGTTGGCAGGCCGTTTGTTGGATAAGCGGGAGCAAGCCAGTAAGGATGCCGTTTAACCGGTATAAATAACACTTAACATTAAGGAGACCACTATGTCCATACGATTATTGTCAGTTCTGTTCACCATAACAGGCAGTTTAATGATGCTGACCGGCCCTGTTCGGGCCGGCCAGGAAGCCCCAATTGCTCCGACGTTAGACACGAAATTGGAAAATACCCGGATAAATGTCCGTGATAAGAACGACACGACATTAACCCCGGAAGATCAACAGGAAAATCCAAGCGACCTCAATATTACGGCTAATATCCGTAAAGCCTTAGTTGAAGATAAATGGCTATCCGTCAATGCCAAAAACGTAAAAATTATCACCCGTAACGGCACGGTGACGTTGCGCGGGCCTGTTGAAAATGAAGCCGAAAAAATGCAGTTACAACACATCGTCAAGCAAATGGCTGGTGTCGTGCAACTGGATAACCAACTTGAAAGCAAAGCCCCATAAAGGCTAAGGAGAATGTCATGACTAAAGCCGTTTTTTGTATAGCCCAAAGTATCGACCAGACAGAAATCATTGTTAGCCACCTGAAGATAGCTGGTTTTTCGAATAATGACATATCCGTGCTGTTTCCTGACAAATCCACTACCCAGGATTTTGCCCATGAAGCGCACACCAAGGCTCCGGAAGGCACGGCTATTGGCGGGACTATAGGTTTAGGCGCGGGCGCTGTGCTTGGCTGGTTAGCCGGAATTGGCAGCTTGGCCATTCCGGGCATCGGTCCGTTTATCGCCGCAGGCCCTATTATGGGTGCCTTAAGCGGTGCGGCAGTAGGGGCTGCGACCGGTGGACTGACTGGCGCGTTAATCGGAGTGGGTATCCCCGAATTTGAAGCCAAACGTTATGAAGGGAAAATCACGGGAGGAAATGCCTTGATTTCAGTACATACGGCAAGCAGCGATGCACAAAAGAATGCGAAAGCTATCTTCGAGCAAGCTCATGCCGAGGATATTTCATCGACTGAGGAAGCATCGGTCGATGATGTTTAAGTTTGACGATACACCAACCACTCAATCCATAAATAATCACAGAGGAATTCTCATGCACAACCTTAAAACTATCGAAAAATTGTTAAAAAACGAATTATCGGCAACAGAAACATATCAACAAGCCCTGGATAAATTTCGCGAAGATGTCGAATTAGGCGATTCGGAGCATTTAATGCCCATTTACGAACAACATAAAGAAGCGGTTGCCAGTTTACAGTCACTAACCAGTCGGCTTGGCGGAACGCCGGCTGAAACTTCAGGGGTTTGGGGCACTTGGGCAAAAATAATCCTGGGTGGAGCCAATATGATAGGTAAGGAAGCGGTTCTGAAAACGTTGCTGGAAGGCGAAAAAAGCGGTTTGGCCGACTATCAGGAAGTGTTGCAGGATACTGAGCTGCTTCCAGACATCCGTTCGCTGGTTGAACCCAAACTACTGTCCGCCCAACAAGCACATATCGACACGTTGGCACGGCTTTTAGACGCGGCAACAGCTTAACCCGTTTAGCCGTTAAGTGCTGGCAGCATGGATTCAAATGGATCCGCGCTGCCTTCGTTTATTGGTTCCCAAACATCAGCGCCGATGACATATCAGAGTTTAACTCACGCTGACAAAAAAATGCCTTTCAAATCTTCGGGCACTAAGGCGTAATTTCTCCAAATACGTTCAACATCTTCCTGGTGATGCAGCCCAAAACGATCAGGGAATTTTTTCAGCAATGCGACGCCATCAATCACTTGTGCGCGATGTAAAGCAGCAACAGCCTGAATGACCAACAATAAATTATCGTCAGCGATCGGCGCTTCGCGTTCCAGATAGGCATTAATCATAGCTCCAAACTCAATTGACGGCATTTGCACCGGCAGGAACAGCAGCCACTTTTCGATGTCGTGGTCTGACGTGCTACGCAGCACATCACCAAGAATCTTGTACATGGGTTTTTCACAACGAGAATAAGCCCAGATATAATTCAACACCCACCCCCTGTCGTCTTCGCTTAGGTTACCCAGATGTAAAACGGGCTCGGCCTGTCGGCAAAGCTCATCTGCGAGTTCAACAAGCTGATATTTGCCGATAAAATCACTGGCCAGGTATTTTAGGTTCTTATGGCTTTTCGGCTCTATCCAGGTACTGAGTATTTTGACGATTTCTTTAGGCTGCATATTGACCAGCGTGTCAAAAAAATCTACGCTTTCCGTGAACGTGCATTCCCCGCTGTCCGGTCGGGCGGGATAAAGCAGCGTGGGCGTCTGGTTGATCTGCGCCGCTATCTCTTTTAATAAACGAAAAACTTCAACAGGCGTGAGCACATTATAAGCTTTAAGGGCTTGGTAAACCTGCTCTTGGCTATCGTGTAGAAGATTTTTCAGAATCTCTTCACGAAATAAATGGGATGTATATTCATACGTTAAACCGATAACCACAGCCACAATTAAGGCAATGGATAAGTGTTCCGCCCAATTTTGCAGCACCTCCGGCAACATGGGTTGAAAATACTTTAAGAACAATGCCGTTATCAAAATAATGCCGAAGATGATAAAAGGGACAATAGCAAAAGACGTTTTTTTTATAGCTGGCATAGTAGTTCCCTGTTTGACGGAATAGCGGATAGTGCTCCAATGGAATAGCGCGAACGGCATACTTCGCACGGATATGTTTACGACTCACAATCCTGGCAAGCATACCTTACATTAAAGAAGAGTTACCTGGTTTGCTCCTCCCATCTGAGTCCAAAAGCGTTGAAGTATTTGTCAGAGGTCATTATTCAGCCTGTTCGCACCATCGGCGGCTCGGTACCGGAAAAGGCGCGCGGCGCGCCCTACGTTTCGTGTAACGGTAGGCGTTGCCGGTTTCAAAACTTAGACGTTTTCTCGATCAGATGGGAGTAGTAGGATAGACAGTCAAAAATGAGTCTAGCCTGAAGACTTAGCCCATCGCATCAGCATGTACACTCGCTTCTTCCGCCTTGCTTTGCATCAAGATGTCTTTGGCTTTTTCGACTTCAGCTACCGTTCCGTGGACAATGAGCATGAACTTATGGGCCTTGAGTGCCGTTTCATATTGGATGATGCTGTCTTTCGGGATGCCAATGCTCGCAAGCGCACCGCCCAAGGCAGTGAGTCCGCCGGTGACAACAGCCGTTTCCAGCGCACCGACAATCCAGGCCACCAGAGGGCCACCGACCATGACCGGGCCTATTCCTGGAATCAGGAAGAAAGCAGAGCCGAATAGCAGACCCCAAATCGAGCCCCAAAATAGACCGAATTTCCCCCACATCGCGACACGATCTCCAGTGTTGTAGTAACCCACGACATTTTCTTCGGTTTGATAGTCCTTACCGACCACGGAAAGCTTTTTCATATCGTAACCGGACTTCTCCAGTTCCTTGACCGCGTTTTCGGCATCTTCATGGTTGCTAAACAAACCTACGGCTGAATTGTGTGTTTGGGACATCGTATTACTCCAGGGTTTTGGGTTAAGGCACATCTAAGCGGTCATGATCTATATTTCTGACCGGATAGTCTGTTCGCAAACACACATAGGCCAAAAGGGTATTAACCGATCTGGTGCATTCTATTCGTAAGGGATGCTACCGTACCGGTCATATAAAATAAGCTATGGGTAATGATGACTTTGGGATAATGGACAACCTGGAAATTGATCATGGCTCATTCATATCGGGCAAGCATCCTTCCTGCTGAAAATATCTGATAATTATTAAATACAAATCAATGTGTTAATCAAAAATGTAAATATTGACTATACCGACTGGTCGGTATAGTCTTTGATATATGAAAAATACCCAATTAACCGATACACAAGAACAAATACTGGATGCGGCGGAAGCTGTCGTGATCGAGCGCGGGGTCAGAGATATGACGCTTGAAACCGTTGCCGCCAGGGCTGGCCTGAGCAAAGGGGGACTTTTGTATCACTTCCCCTCGAAAGATGCGATTGTGCAAGGCATGGTTTTTCGGATAGCCTCAATCCTTGAAGACAGCTTCACTTCCGAGTTAGTGAATGAGCCTATTGGGCGGGGGCGTCATGCTCGGACCTTGCTGCGGCTCATGCTAGACAACGAAAGTTCTTTGTTTCCAAGGCTGCAGCGGGTTGCCGCCCCTTTACTGGCGGCAATGGCAGGAAATTCACAACTGCTAGACCCTATGCGCCAATTCTTTCAAGATGTCCGGCAAGGGATGCTGGACGACGGTCTGTCCGCAGATAGAAGCTGGCTGGTTCTGGCGGCATTAGATGGTATAAAGTTTTGGCGGATATTCCAGTTACATGAACCCAATCCGGTTGATTTGGCGAAGCTTCGGATCTTGTTAACGCAAATCATAGACGAAGACATCTTATGAAAAAAATAATCCTAGCTGCCGTAATTTTGGCTGCCGTTGCAGGTATCGGCTGGTTTTATCAGAAACATCGTGCCGAACAAGAAATCGCGCTGGTACTTTACGGTAACGTCGATATACGGGAAGTTAATCTGGGCTTTCGTGTTGCAGGGAGATTAGCCAGACTCGTTTATGACGAAGGCGATAAGATAAAACAAGGCGAGGTGATTGCCGAGCTTGATGCTGAACCTTACCGTAACCAAGCCGCCAGTGCTGCCGCACAAGTCAAATCAATGCGGGAACGTCTGAAGTTACGTGAGACGGGCAACCGTCCACAAGAAATAGCGCAAGCCAAGTCTCTGGTGCGCGAGCGCGAGGCAGTAGCGGCTAATGCCAAACGCTTGTTCCAACGTTCGGAAAACACGCTAGCCATAAAAGGCATATCGACCCAAGACCGCGACAATGCCGAAGCCAGTTATAGTGAAGCTGAAGCGCGGCTTACTTCTGCACGGCAAAGTCTTGCCTTGCTCGAAGCCGGATTTCGGGTTGAAGACATTGCCCAAGCCAAGGCTGACCTCGCGCAAGCCGAAGCCGCGTTAGCCAGTGCCGAGCTTCAGGTGAAAGATGCCGTTTTGACCGCCCCGTCGGATGGTGTCATTCTCACCCGCGCCCAAGAAGCGGGCGCGATCCTGCCGGCCGGAACAACCGTATTCTCGCTGTCTTTGCAAAATCCGGTTTGGGTCCGCGCCTATGTGCATGAACCCGATCTCGGTCAGCTCCATCCTGGCACCCAAGTTGACGTTTATACCGATTCGCGTCCTAAGCAACCCTACCATGGGCAAATTGGTTTCATCTCGCCCCGTGCGGAATTCACCCCCAAATCGGTGGAAACCACGGAATTGCGTACCGCTCTGGTTTATCGACTGCGTATCATCGTAACCAATCCCGATGATGGCCTGCGCCAAGGTATGCCAGTAACTGTCAAATTAGCTACGGCGGCTCCGGCATCGCCTATTGCCGCGAAAACCTTATGAATGACGCGCTGGTCACTCTTGAAGCCGTCCAGAAAATTTTTCCAAAATCCCATAAACCCGCTTTGAACGGCATTTCCGCAACCTTATGGACAGGCCGGATTACTGGCCTAGTCGGCCCGGACGGTGCCGGTAAAACAACGCTGATACGCTTGATGGCGGGCTTGCTGCAAACCACATCCGGCACTATCCGTGTTGATGGCCTTGACCCCATCCAAGATGCCGTGAAACTGCGCGAATTCGTCGGTTATATGCCGCAAAAATTCGGTCTTTACGAAGATTTGACCGTACAGGAAAATCTTGAACTCCATGCGGACTTGCGCGGTGTGCTCGGTGATGAACGCATTGCCACATTCAAACGCCTGTTGGAATTCACCGATTTGGCGCGCTTCAGCAGCCGATTTGCCGGAAAATTGTCCGGCGGTATGAAGCAAAAGCTAGGATTGGCTTGCGCCCTTCTGGGGCAGCCGCGTTTATTGTTGTTGGATGAGCCGGGTGTGGGAGTCGATCCGATTTCGCGGCGGGAACTATGGAAGATGGTCCACGAGCTGATCGGACAAGGTATTACTGTGGTTTGGAGTACGGCTTATCTTGATGAAGCGGAGTTATGCGAGGACGTCTTGTTGATGAACGAAGGCCAGTTGCTTTTTTATGGCAAACCATCGGACATGACCCACCGTATCCGTGACCGCAGTTTTCAAATCCGCCATGCCAGTGGTAGTCACCGCCAGTTGCTCGCCCGCGCTTTGCGTTGCCCTGAAGTGATGGACGGCGTGATACAAGGCCATAATGTCCGGCTGGTGTTGCGTGCGGATGCCCAGCCTCCTGATCTGCTTGCCTTGGATGCCGGGGGGCAAGCGGAACTTGTCCCGGTAGCCCCGCGCTTTGAAGATGCGTTTATCGAAGCTTTGGGTGGCGGGCCTGGGGGCGATTCGGTGCTGGCACAGCGTTTGAAAACTATCGTTGGTGAACAAGACACGGTGGTTGAAGCGGTCGATCTGACTAAAATGTTTGGTGATTTTGTCGCCACCGACCATGTTAATTTCGCGGTCAAACGCGGGGAAATATTCGGATTGCTCGGCCCGAATGGCGCGGGAAAATCCACCACATTCAGGATGATGTGCGGACTGCTGCCACCTACATCGGGTACTGCACGTGTGCTGGGTATTGATTTGAAAACCAGCGCGAGCTTGGCGCGCCAACAGCTCGGCTATATGGCGCAAAAGTTTTCCCTGTATGGCGGTTTGAGCGTTAAACAAAACCTAAAATTTTTCTCCGGTGTTTATGGCTTGAAAGGTGAACGGCAAAGAGAGGTTGTCAATGGGATGGTCGATGTTTTCAAATTACAGCCGTTTTTGGATACTACGCCAGATACCCTGCCGCTGGGATTCAAGCAACGTCTGGCTTTGGCTTGTGCAATTATGCACGAACCGCCCATTCTCTTCCTTGACGAGCCGACTTCGGGTGTCGATCCGGTGACACGGCGTGAATTTTGGACGCATATCAACGGCGTGGTAGAAAAAGGGGTCACGGTAATGGTCACTACCCATTTTATGGACGAGGCCGAATATTGTGACCGCATCGCTTTGGTGTTCCGTGGCAAAATTATCACGGCAGGTACGCCCGACCAACTTAAGGCGCAAGTGGCGACACCTGAAAATCCAGACCCGACCATGGAGGATGCCTTCATCAGTTTGGTGCAGGGGCAATCTGAAGGGGTAACATCATGAGCAGCAGCATTTCCTTCCGCCGTCTTAGCGCCCTTTGCCGCAAAGAAACCCTGCAAATCCTGCGCGACCCCAGCAGCAACATCATCGCTTTTGTGCTTCCGGTGCTGTTGCTGTTCATTTTTGGTTATGGTATTAATTTCGACTCGAAGGCCGTGCATATTGGCCTGGTGCTCGAAGACACCAGCCCGGAAGCGCGGCGTTTTGCCAACAATCTATACGGTTCCCCCTATTTTCAAGTGACCACAGGATTGACCCGAACAGAGCTGGAACACGCCATGTCCGCAGGCCAAGTGCGGGGCTTCGTCGTTGTGCCTACGGATTTTGCCGAAAAACTCAAACGTCCGATGGATTCCGCGCCACTCCAGGTGATTACCGACGGCGCCGAACCGAACACGGCCACTTTTGTGCAAAATTATGTGCGCGGCATCTGGAACGGCTGGTTGCTGCAACGCGCTGCCGAGCGGGGCGAGATGCCCACCGCCGAGATTGGCATTGAATCCCGCTTTTGGTATAACGCCTCTGCCGAGAGCCGCAATTACCTGATCCCCGGCTCAATTACCATCATTATGACAGTGATTGGCACCTTGCTGACGTCCTTGGTGGTCGCCCGCGAATGGGAACGCGGCACGATGGAAGCCTTGCTGGCCTCGCCTGTGACCCGCACCGAACTGTTGCTCAGCAAATTGCTGCCTTATTATGCTCTGGGGATCGTGTCTTTATTCTTATGTGTCGGGGTTTCGGTGTTTATCCTGAAAGTTCCGTTTCGTGGTTCGTTGCTGGTATTGTGGGGCATAGGTTCGTTGTTTTTGGCCAGCAGTCTGGGTATGGGCCTGTTGCTGTCAACGGTGTTACGCAACCAGTTCAATGCCGCCCAAGCCGCATTGAATGCCGCATTTTTGCCTGCGCTGATGCTGTCAGGTTTTGTTTATGAAATCCGCAGTATGCCGCCGTTGATCCAGGCCACTACCTATCTCATTCCTGCCCGATATTTTGTGACCGCAATGCAAACACTTTTTCAGGCCGGAAATGTCTGGCCTTTGCTGCTGAGCAGCGGGCTGTTCTTGCTATTGGCATCGGTTTTTTTCATTGGTTTGACGGCATTGAAAACTCGCCGCAGGTTGGAGTAAGCATGTTTTCCCGTATTGTCACGCTGGTAATCAAAGAATTGCAGGCCCTTCTGAGAGACCCTCAGGGACGCGTAATCCTCATTGTGCCGGTGTTACTACAACTGGTGCTGTTTCCCTTTGCCGCGACGCTGGAAGTCACCAATAATACGCTGGCGATTTTTAATGAGGACGGCGGCAAAGCATCTATTGAACTCATTCAGCGCTTTGCCAAAGCCCAGGCTTTTAGCGAGCTTATCCCGCTTTACAGTGAAACGGACGTGCGCCAAGTTCTCGACAACCAGCAAGCCTTGATTGTCATTCGTTTTCCCGCCGATTTTTCGCGCAATATTGCTGCAGGGCGTTCGGTAAACCTTCAAGCCTTGTTGGATGGCCGCCGTTCGAACAGCGGTCAGATTGCCTTGGGATATGTGCAGCAAATGCTTATGGCCTACAACAGTGAAAGGCTGGCCGGACAAAAACGAGTCTCCCCCAGCAGCTTGATTATCCGAAATTGGTACAATCCGAACCTTGATTATGTGCGCCATATTGTCCCCAGTCTGGTAGCGATTATCACGACCATCAGCACCCTGATCGTCACCGCGCTTTCGGTCGCCCGTGAGCGCGAACAAGGCACCTTCGACCAACTGCTGGTCTCGCCATTGACACCCGGCATGATTATGGTCGGTAAAACCATTCCGGCGATGTTGGTCGCCATGCTTCAAGCCACGATCATTCTGTTGGCGGGCATTTTTATCTATCAGATTCCTTTCGTCGGTTCTTTTGTACTGCTTTATATCAGCATGGTGTTCTATATCCTTGCCTTAGCCGGATTCGGGCTATTGATTTCTTCCATCTGCGCCACTCAACAACAGGCGTTTCTCGGCGTGTTTAGTTTTGTGATGCCAGCCGTTTTGCTTTCGGGTTTTGTCTCGCCGATTGAGAATATGCCGATAGGGTTGCAATATCTGGATTGGGTGAATCCCTTACGCCATTTCATTATTATTGTGAAAGGCGTGTTTCTTAAAGACATCGACTTGCCGACGCTATGGCAAAGCCTGTGGCCTTTAGCGGTCATTGCCACCGGAACCTTAAGTGCCGCCAACTGGATGTTTCGTCGACATTTGGGATAATTCCAAGGATATCAACACATGCGCGACATTAGCCGTTTATCAAACAGCCTAAAGATGCTGTTTTTAATTATGGGCATCACCATAATCCATGCCAGTAAACGACGTGCCATTGGCATAATCGGTCTGGGCCTTTTATTGCCCGCGTGCATGGTTGGGCCTGATTATCGGCAACCCGCTACTTCTTTGCCTAAGGCGTGGCTGGCCTCACAAGGCCGACAAATTTTAAATGGCGCTGAGACCGAACTGGCTTGGTGGCGGCATTTCCATGATCCTGTGTTAAACCAATTGATAACCAAAGCCACCCGTGGCAATTGGGACGTGAAGATGGCTAGTGCGCGGATTGCCGAAGCCCGTGCCGTGCGTGCTTCCTCGGATGCGGCGTTGTTTCCGGTCGGTGATATGATGGCGAGCGCGAACCGTCAGGCCAACCAAATCGGTTTCCCTGATAGCGCTCCGGCCAGTTTATCCAGTGCCGTGAAGCAACCGTTCAATATTTTCAAAATGGGCTTCGATGCCAGTTGGGAGCTTGATCTATTCGGAGGCCATCGCCGCGAAGCCGAATCAGCGCAAGCGGAACTGGAAGCTTCGTCCCTTGCTCACGACGATATCGTGATAAGCGTCTTGGCTGAAGTCGCCCGTACTTATATTGAGATTCGTCAGTCTCAAACCCAATTACAAATAGCACAACAAATTGCCGACTCGAACAAGCAAACTACAAGCATTACCCATCAGGTATTTAATATGGGTGAAACGGCAGGCATGAATGTCTCCATAGCTGAGGCACAGCAGCAACAAGTTCAGGCGCAAATTCCTTATTACCGCAGTCTGCTGGCGCAATCGGAATTTAGTCTGGATGTTTTGTTGGGAGAACAATCTGGTGCGGCACACGGCCTTATTAAGCCAATTCCAGATCTGCCCGTTGGCGACAAGCAACTGCTTTTGGCTGCACCTGCTTCGGTGATCGCCCAGCGTCCTGATATCCGCAACGCAGAACGCAAGCTCGCCTCCGCGACGGCGCAACAAGGAGTTGCTATGGCAAAATTTTTTCCCGATATTTCCTTGATAGGATTTATCGGGTTGTTTAACACCAATGCAGGGAATCTGTTAAACGTCAGCAGCAAATCATGGAGCGTGGGAGGGAATGTGTTGTGGCCCATTTTAAGCTACGGTTCCTTATCAGCCAACCTGGCTACAGCCGATGCCAAACAGCAGGAAGCCTTGGCGAACTATCAAAAATCCGTTATCCGTGCCTTATCAGATGTCGAACGTTCATTTTCTGCCTATATCGAACAGGAAAAATACACTCAATCTGTCGAAAATGCGGTCGCTGCCGAGCTTACTGTTTACAAAATAGCTCGTGGGCGTTACGAACAAGGTTTGGCCTCTTTTTTGGAAGTCCTGGATGTACAACGCAATCTCTATACAGCCCAAAGCCAATTGATCTTAGCCCAAGCACAAACTGCACAGAATTTAATCGCCGTCTACAAAAGCTTAGGCGGCAGTTGGAAACCAACACCTGTGTCAGGAGTATTAGGTCAGCATAAATGATATTTCAACTATCACTGGACTTGCCTCTAGCTCGGCATAATGAATGGTCGGGTTATTGATTTCCTTGAAAAATAACGCGACCACCATCCCGAAAAGGCAATCCATCCGTACCCGCTGCAACGCTAAATCACGACAAAATCCGCATGCCCCAAATTCAGATTGACCCCTAGCTTGGCAATGGCCACGGCTGCACCGACGCCATTGGCATCGGCATCATAAAACAAGGTGCCGGTGCCGGATTGGTAAACAAGGTAATCATTACTGTCTTGCGCCGCGCTGGCGATCACAAAGTTTTCGGCTTTTAAGCGGCCGGTATCGGTCAATTGACTGAAAATGCTGTTGTCCAGCCGGATTGTGTCAGCCACCGGCGAAAAATCGGTGACGGTGTCCATGCCACCAGTTAGCGCCGTATTAAAAACAAAACCGTCTTTACCGTTGCCGCCGGTTAGCCTATCAACTCCGTTGCCACCATTAATAAGATCGTTGCCGTTACCGCCGACAACCGTATCCTTGCCGGCGGCTCCATTGATGCGGTCGTTGCCTCCCAAGCCATTGATGACATCATTGCCTGCACTGCCGACCAGGCTGTCTTTGCCGTTTGATTCGGTGCTGCCGCTTTGGCTAATGGTAATGGACAAGGGTTTGCTGTCCGTTTCCGTGCCATTGCTGACGGTGATGGTAAAGAGGGCGGATGCCGCGCTGTGCAAAGGTTCTATCGCCGCATCATTGGGCACGAAGCGGTAGCTACCGGTGCTTTGGTCTACCGTCAATAATCCGTAGCTGTCTTGTTTGCTGATGCTGCCATCGCCGTTGTCAAAGCCGCCTATTATGCCGTAGCTAAGGCTTGCGCCACTGGCGCCATTGCTGGTGAACTGGCTGTTGACGGTCGCATAGTTATCGTCGAACATTGTATCGGTATAGGCGATGGCTGCCGGGTTATTAAGCGTCAGCACGGTGTTGACGCCGCCGGTGTATACCGTGCTGCTGGCGTGCACGACCATCGCCCCGCCCTGCCCTTGTGCACCGTTGTTACCGTCGCTCACCAGCCATTCTATGACCACCGCTGCGGACGGCCCGCCGGACGTATTACGGTAAGCCAGTGCCGACAAGGCATCATCCACCCGCTCCTGGGTCGCGTTACTGTTGAAGCTGATGGTCAAACTGCCGTCATGGTTGCTGACAGTACCGATGTTGATACCCGCCAACACGGCTAAGCCGCCGTCCAGGCTGAGCTGGCCGCTACCGCTGAAAATATCGCTGCTGTCCGCGCCGCCGTGGCGCACCAACGTTAGCGTTGTGCCATTGTAATGGCCTAGCGCCGCCAATTCGGCATCGTAGAGATGTGCATTGGCGTTAATCACGGTTGCCGGGCCGCTTGGGCTGGGATTGCCTGAATTTTCGAAGATGTTGTCTAGGCTGCCGTCGGCGTTGTAGCGCGCGACGACAATAGCTTGACCGCTGCCGTCGTTGCTATAGCCCGCCAGCAGAATTTTGCCATCGCTTTGTGCCGTGAGGGCATAGCCGTAAGCATTCACAGCGCTTATTTCGGCCGTCACTTGACCGCCGTCGCCAAAACTGCTGTCCAGGCTGCCATCGCTGTTATAGCGTAACAGAGCAAACTCGGCGTGGCCGACGACTTGGCTAAAACCGGCGATGAGGATTTTACCGTCGCTTTGCAGTGTCATGCTGCGAGCATAGTCATAACTTAGGTTTAATGCGGTGACCAATTTACCATCGCCGTCGAAGCTGGTATCCAGGCTGCCGTCGCTGTGATAACGCACCAACGAAAAATCGTTGCCGCTACCATTCCAGGTTTCGCCTGCGACCAGGATTTTACCGTCGCTTTGGACGCTAACGGCATAGCCTTCATCACCGAAAAGGCCTAATTCGGTAGTCGTTTTGCCGTCGCCGCTAAAACCGGTGTCCAAACTGCCGTCCGTGTTATAGCGTGCCAGCGCGAAACGGGTGCCGCCGCTGCCGTGGCTGGTGCCGACTACCAGAATTTTGCCGTCGGCTTGCAAAATCATGTCGTAGGCATAGTCACTGCTGGTACCGAAATCGGTGCTGACTTTGCCGTCACCGGAAAAACTGCTATCCAAACTGCCATTGCTGTTATAACGCACCAGGGCAAAATCTTCGTTGCCGCCATTGCTGCTGTAACCTGCGACCAGAATTTTACCGTCGGCCTGCACACTGACAGCATAAGCATAATCTTCACCTGAGCCCAGTGCTGTCGTCAGTTTGCCGTCACCGGAAAAACTGCTGTCCAGGCTGCCATCGATGTTATAACGCAATAAGGCAAAATCGCTATTGCTGCCGTTGTCGCTAGTTCCGGCCACCAGAATTTTGCCATCAGCCTGGATGGCGACGGCGCGGCCTATATCATCAAACGCACCCAAGGCGGTGCTGGCCTTGCCGCCGTCGGCGAAGCCGCTGTCCAGATGCCCGTTACTGTCATAACGCAGCAACACGATGTCCTTATTGCCGACAGTTTGGCTATAGCCTACGACGAGCAGCTTGCCGTCCGCCTGTAACGCAAGCCCATAAGCTGCAGCATTGCTGCCACCGCCGAGATTTAATACCGGCGCGGTGTTGCTATGGGTATCGTCAACATCCAATTCGAATGTGCTGCTGACGCTGGCATTTGCCTCATCGGTGGCGGTGATTTTAATGACGATGGCACCGGCATCTGCGGCGCTTGGCGTGCCGGTAAACGTCCGGGTGCTGCCGTTAAAGGCCAACCAAGATGGCAACGCCGAACCGTCCAGCAACGTGGCGCTATAGCTGAGGGTATCTCCGGCATCGACATCGCTAAAACTATTGGCCGGTATGGTATAGCTGAACGCGCTGTTTTCGCTGGCGGATTGGTCGCTTAACGCACGGGCGGCTAGCGGCGCATCATTTTGATCATTGACATTAATGTTCAAGACCTTATCGACAAACAAACCGCTCTGGTCGGTGCTGCGGACGCGGATGCTGTAACTGGACCGACTTTCAAAATCAGGCGAACCGTTAATCAGCAATTGGTTGCCGCTGATGGTAAAGGCGTTGTTATCGGTGCTGCCAACACCGCCGACCAGGCTGTAAGTGAAGGTGTTGCCAGTATCGGGGTCAGTGCTGGTGAAGCTGCCGATTGCAGTGTTGGCGGCAACGTTCTCGTCCAGGTTAGTCGCGCTCAGGTTTAGGTTAGTCGGCGCATTGTTCGATTCGCCGAGGCTGGCGACGGCTGCCGTGGCATTGCTGGTAATGCTTTCAGCCGTGCCGTGCCCATCGGTATAGCTGACCACGACGGTAATGGTTTTTCCCACTTCCGCAGCGGTTAGCGTATAAGTGTTGCCTGTTGCGCTGCCGATTGTCGTGCTATCCGCTTTCCAGATATAGCTGAAGATGCCCAAGCCGTCGGCATCACTGATACCAGCGGTCGCCGCAGTCAAGGTTTGCCCTTGTTGGGCAGTGCCGGTGATTGTCGGCAAACCGACTGGCGCATCGTTGACATTGGCAACCACTGGCGTGGCTATGCTAGTGGTGTGCTCAGCCGTGCCGTGTCCGTCGGTATAGCTGACTTCCACCGTGATGGTTTTGCCCACCTCAGCTTCCGTTAACGTATAAGTGCTGCCGCTTGCGCTACCGATGACGGTGCCGCCGGCCTTCCAGACATAACTGAACACACCCAGGCCATCGGCGTCGGTAATACCGCTGGTATCGGCAGTCAGCGTTGCGCCTTGCGTGACGCTGCCGGTAATGACAGGTATGCCAACCGGCGCTTCGTTAGCATTGGTCACTGTTGCTGTTGCTGCGCTGGACAACGGGCCTTCGGCAGTGCTGTGGCCATCGGTATAACTGACTTCAACCGTGATGGTTTTGCCCACTTCCTGTTCGGTCAGTACATAGGTGTTGGCGCTTGCACCGCCTATGACCGTACCGTTGGCCTTCCAGACATAGCTGAACACGCCCAGGCCGTCAACGTCGCTGATGCCGCTGGTGTCGGCGGTCAGCGTTGCACCTTGCGTGACGCTGCCGGTAATGACAGGTATGCCAACCGGCGCGTCGTTGACATTCGCCACTGTCGCTGTTGCGGTACTGGACAACGGGCCTTCGGCGGTGCTGTGGCCATCGGTGTAACTGACTTCAACCGTGATGGTTTTGCCTACTTCCTGCTCGGTCAGCACATAG